>JANXUF010000119.1 GCA_025356335.1 Actinomycetes bacterium | reverse complement strand
GAAAAAACGAGCAGTCCGATGGGGGCACCGTGCCACGCACAACCCCTGGTCCACATGCCGGCTGACGCTGTTCGTCGTTGGAACCGGCAATGGCGAACCTCGAATTGACCGGATTGAGAGCGATCGTCGGTTCGTTCTGTTTGTTCGTCGGGAACACAACGCTCGATCCCGGCGCAGGCTGACCGGCGACTTGGGGCTGGTTCGCTTGCGACTCGCCAGTCGGCGTCGACGCAGCGGCTGCCGAAGCGATGCACACCATCGCCACGCCGGCAGCCACTGCCGAGACCACGCGCGTACGGTAGCGCCGACGAGGCGACCGGTATCTCATGGAATTCGAAGCGTCTCGGCTCACGGCTTGCCGTGCCCTTGACCGTTCGAGCTGCCAGTGGCGCTGGCGCTACCGCCGTTGTCGTGGGCGCCGTTCGACGCCCCGCCGCCGCTACCGGCCCCGCCATTGCCATTGCCATTGGCTCTTGGCTGCGACGTCGCCGGCAGGGTCGTTGCCTGCAGCGTCGTGGTCGTTGTCGTCGTCGGCGGGGTCGTCGTCGCGCAGAATTGCTCCACGGTCTGACCGGCGGCGGTTGCCGCAGCGATCAGGTTGCGGAAGGCGATCGCGTCGGGGTTTTTCGGATGAACTTTGGCGAGCGACTCGAGGTAAGCGTTGCACAGTCCGTGCTTGGCCGGTCCAGTCGCATCAGGACCAACGGGCTGCGCAGTCTGCGTGGCCGATGCATCTGCTGTGGTCGGAGGGTGCCCGGTGGCAGACGCCAGCGTGCTTGTCGACGGCTCAGTCGTCGCCGACGGCTTGGTTGTCGCCGACGGCTTGGTGGTCGCTGGGTTGGTGGTCGATGCGATCGTCGATCGACTGGTCGTCGCCGGCACGGTCTTGGCGTCCGTGATCCTGTCGAGGGCGTTGTCCAGCCCGGTGACACTCGGCGAACCATCGGCCTTCGCGTCAGCAGCATTCGCGACAACATGCGTCGTACCGGACGAATTCGCCCAGTTGAGCGGACCGGGCAGGTTCCCGGTCGCAGCTGCCGCAGCGCCGGCCGTACAGAGCGTCAGTGCGACGGCGAGCGCCGTCACCTTGGTCTTGCGGATTCTCGGTTGCATCTCGGCTCTCCTCGGACTCACATCGACATCGGGATGTGCACCCACCATCGAGACCAAACACTGCAGGGCTGCCGCAGACATCTGCTCGTCGACATCCGGTGGCTGGCGAAGAACGGCGAACAATTCGGAGATGTTCGTGACTCCCTCGCTGACCTCACCGGCGACCTCGCGGCCGGCGAGCAGGTCGTCGACCTGCGATTCCGGGACGAGGTAGTGATGCACATCATCAAGATCGCGTTCCTCGCTCACCGCGTTACACCCATCTTCGCCGTCACCCGATCGGCCAGTTTTCGCAACGCCCGATGCTGTGTCACCCTCACCCAATTCTCGCTGCGCCCGACGATCGCCGCCACTTGGGCGGCATCGAGATCGCCGAGAACCCGCAGCAGTACGACTTCGGCCTGATCCGCCGACAGCAACGTTCTGACCAGCTCGACGATGTCTGTCGCCGCCATCGTCTCGACGACGACGCGTTCAGGTTCTTCGTTGCTGACCATCTGCACGAAGAACCCGTCATCCACCGGTTCGGTTTTGCGGCGCGCTGCCCGACGTCGATGCTCGACGATCCGTCGCCGGGCGATCGTGAAAATCCACGCACGCAGGTCGGACTCGCCACCATCGAACGAACGCAATCCTCTGGCCACCGCCTCCCACACCTCGCCGGTGAGATCGTCGGCGAAGCGCGGTTCCGCCGACCACATGAACCGACGTAGACGCGGATGGATACCGGTGAACAGCTGGGCGACGGCGCGCTCGTCACCGGCTTGGGCTGCGGCGAGGATCACCGTGAAATCATCGGCTACCCCGTCGATCATGTGCCGCACAGTAGCGGAACGGCCAAATTTCGCTCGGCCACCCCAACCGATCCGTGCAGATTCACCGGATCCAAAACGGCTCAGCGATGCTCGCCGTCCCGGTCACGAAGATCCGAATCGGACAGCACCACACCTCCTGCCGACACCACACCCGACCACAGCACGATGCCCGACAAGGACGTCGTTCGCGGAAGCTCTCGGTGAAGGCGTCAGCGTTTGCGGCCGAAGAGCCGCTTCAGTCCGCGTGGGCGTCGGGCTGCGAGCTGATCTGCCTCCACCTCGGCAAGGACCGCCGGCCCGACGGCGTTGATGATGTCCTCGGCCTCGTCCAATACTGCGGCAGCAGATCCGTCTTCGAGACCCGGCGGGTCAGGTGGCGTTGGCGGCGTGATCAGTGAGCCGTGGGCCCAGGCGACATCGGCGAGTCTCGGCTGGAACTTGGGACAGTGGTCCGGACACCTCCAAGGGGCATCGGGCGCGAGATCGAGATTGCACTTCCTGACTGTCTCGCCGTTGGCGTACGTCCGGCTCTCGAAGTTCTTGCACTCCTGTCGCATCGGCATGTGACTCATTGTGCCATCGCTGCGACATTCCCACTCGGATCTCGGCGTCTTCACAGCATCGCCGAATGCGCCGATGGACCCCCGCGGAGCGGAGATCCATCGACGCCAATAGAGGTGAGTGCCAGGCCTGGCGGTCCGGGTCCGAACCGGGCCGTTCAGCCCGGCCGAGTCGGTCAATGCAGGCGGATGATCGCCGCTGCTGTCCGCGCTCCCCAGTAGACCGCGTGTCCGTCGGCGATCTCCGCCTTGGAAGCGGAGCTGCGGAACGGGTTGACGACGTTGTGATCGGCGTCGTAGCTCGCCGGGGTGAGAGCGATCAAGCTGTCGGCGCGGCCGGCGATGTCGGCCTGGGAGGCGTCGATGTAGGTGTTCATCTTCGCCAGGTCTGCTTCGGCGACGACCGTGTTCTTGCCAGCGACCTTCAAGGCGTCGATCTTCGTCTGCAGCTCAGCTGCCTGGTGCTGGCGGTCGGCAGTGCGCGCGGCGCTGTTGTCGAGACGGATGGTGACATCGACCTGTGGAGCACGCAGTACGTAGACGCGGTTGTCGACGACGATCGACGTGCACAGCGGTCGCAGCGCGGCAACCGTCGTGGCCGCGTCGATCTGTGTCTTCAGAGAGGCAAGGTTGGTTTCCGTCACCGAGATCGTCGATTCGAGGGCGGCTCGATGGTCGGCCGTGACGTTCCCAGCCGCGCCGAGCTCGGCATCGAGTTGGACGAGCTTCGTCATCCTCACGGCAATGGCTGCGTCACACTTCGCCTGGATACCGGAAACGGTCTTCGATGTCGCCCCGGGTACGGAGTTGTCACTTGCGCCGTCAGCGAACGCTGCCGACGCCGATATCAGCACGGTGCCGGCGACAGCGAGCCCGCAGAGGCCTTTCAGCAGGCGGTGCGACGAGCGGGTGGTTGGTACGGCGGTTGGTACGGTGGTTTTCATGGTGAGTCTCCTTGTGAACAACAGGTAGAGACACCATCAGCGAGGCGGATGAGCGAAAGATCACCGAGTCATGAGCGAAGTGTGATCGATCAGGCGGTGAGCATCGGCTGGAGCTTCTCCAGCAGATCGACCATCCACGCCTTCACACGCACCTTGCCGACTTCGACGATGACCTGCTCGCCGGACTTCAGGGCGAACACCGCCTGCTGCGACATCGCCCCCTTGTCCCCCAAACCGCCAGAGGCGATCTGGTTGACGGGGATCGCGTAGAGGATCGACTTCGGCCGGCCAAGCAACGCATCGGGCTTGACGAACAGCAGGCGCTGGTTGGTCAACCCGAGGATGAACCTCCGAGGCAGTTCGAACGAGCCGGCCGTCCCCTTCCCCTTGGCGGCGACGACCTGCCCGATCACGCCGAACGCACCACCCATCATCTGACGCTTCATACCGCCTGGCGGCATCGCGAACGCGCCGGCTTGGATGACCTCACCCTGAACGAGTTCCGGCAGGATCTTCTTGAAGTTCTTCAGCTTGTAAGTCGCCATCGCCAGAAACTATCCGAACGAGCGTGATGGCGGCGATGATCGCGCAGATCCGGTTCCGTGGTCACCGAATGTCTACCGATTCGATGACATTCGGTGACCGCTACGCAGGACCGGAGGCAACGAAAATGGAGTTACGAGTGTGGGCTACCCCACGCTGCCTTCCATCTGCAGTTCGATCAGGCGGCTCCACTCGACGGCGTACTCCATCGGCAGCGTGCGCACGATCGGCTCGATGAAACCGTTGACGACCATCCCCATCGCCTGCTCCTGGGAAAGGCCACGACTCATCAGGTAGAACAACTGCTCGTCGGCGATCTTCGAGACCGTCGCTTCGTGACCGATCTGGGCGTCGCGCTCGCCGACTTCCATATACGGGAACGTGCGGCTCTCGGACTGCTCGTCGAGGATCAGCGCGTCGCACTGGACGTGCGACTTGCAGCCGTATGCACCTTCGTCGACCCGGACCAGACCGCGATAGGCGGTGATGCCGCCATCCTTGCTGATCGACTTGGAGACGATCTTCGACGTCGTTTCCGGCGCCGCGTGGATCATCTTGGCGCCCGCATCCTGATGCTGTCCGGCACCGGCATAGGCAACCGACAGGACCTCACCGGTAGCTTTCGGGCCGACGAGGTAGACGCTCGGGTATTTCATCGTCAGCTTCGAGCCGATGTTGCCGTCGATCCACTCCATGTGGCCTTCGGCCTCGACCCGCGCACGCTTGGTGACGAGGTTGTAGACGTTGGGTGACCAGTTCTGGATCGTCGTATAGGTGACGCGGGCGGACGGCTTGACGATGATCTCGACGACAGCCGAGTGCAGCGCGTCGTTGGTGTACACCGGAGCGGAGCAGCCCTCGATGTAATGCACCTGTGAGCCCTCGTCGGCGATGATCAGCGTGCGCTCGAACTGCCCGGCGTTTTCCGAGTTGATCCGGAAGTACGCCTGCAGCGGCATCTCGCACTCGACGCCGGGCGGGACGTAGATGAACGACCCGCCGGACCAGACGCTGGAGTTGAGGGCGGCGAACTTGTTGTCACCTGGCGGGATGACGGTGCCGAAGTACTTGCGGACGAGGTCCGGATATTCGCGCAAGGCGGTGTCCATGTCGCAGAAGAGAATGCCCTGCTGCTCGAGTTCGATGCGGTTGCGGTGGAACACGACCTCGCTGTCGTACTGGCTGGTGACACCTGCGAGGTATTTGCGTTCAGCTTCCGGGATGCCGAGCTTCTCGTAGGTGTTGCGCATCTGCTCCGGGAGGTCTTCCCACTCGCTGACCTGCTCGGCCTTCGGACGCAGGTAGTAGTAGATGTCCTGGAAATCGAGTTGCGGCATGTTGACCGCGAACCACGGGGCCATCGGCTTCTTGTTGAACGTCCGCAGGCTGCGATGGCGGAACGTGCGCATCCATTCCGGCTCGCCCTTCCACCAGGAGATCTGGTCGACGACGCCTTCGTTGAGGCCCTTCTCGGGCTTGAAGGCGTACTCGGCTTCATCGCTCCAGCCGAGGCTGTACTTGCTGAGATCGAGATCGAACGCTGTCATGACGACGAGTTCCTTCCAGCGGAGAGGGGTGCGGACATTTCCACTACGGCCATAGTAACAATTCGCCGCATCGAAGACACTCCTCGCCCGCTCGTCCATCGCCGCTTTGACATGTATGTTTCGCAGCGTGAGGGTTCGGGGGTACCCTCGACCGATGGCGTTGCTGCCCGGGCGGGCGAATATCGGGTCGCCGGTGAACTGATGCTCCGGCTCCGACATCTGCTCGTCGCCATCTCGGTGTCGGCGCTGTCACTCGTCGCCGTCGAGTCGACCTCGGTCGGTCCGGCCAGTGCCGACGCAGATCTCGGACGGGTTTCCGACGTCGTCTACACCGTCGACGCGACGGCAGCCGCCGTGCACGTCACCTCGACCTATGTACTCAGCGAACTGAAGCCGGACGAGGGGACCCGCTATTTCTACTTTCGGAGTTTCAACGTCGTCACCGAAGGCGCGGTGACCAATCTCACGGTGACGGAGAGCGGCAAGCCGTTGGCCTTCGCCGCTACCGGAACCGGGAAGTTCCAACGCCTCGACATCACCTTGGCCCGTTCGCTGCGCTACGCGAAGCCGCAAACCGTCGTCATCAGCTATGACCTGGCGGCACGCGCGCCGCGAACCGCAGACGACACATCGAGGGTCAACGCTGCATACGCATCGTTCCCTGTCTTCTCGTTCGGTTCACCAGGCGCCAGTTCTGTCAGCGTCGTCGTTCCGGGAACGTTCACACTCGACATCCGAGGGGCACAGTTCAGGCAATCGACCGACGGTGCGAACCAGGTGGCGGTGGCAGCGGCGATCGCCGACACGGACGACTTCTACGCGCTCGTATCGGCGCGAAACGACGCAAATCTGACGACCGCGGATCTGACCGTCGGCAGCAATCACTTCCAGATCCGCTCGTGGCCGGGAGACGGCGACTGGAGCACCTTCGTGCAGCAGCATGTCTCGAGCGGTGTTCCGCAACTGGAGCAACTCGTCGGCCAAACGTGGCCGGAACCCGACAGGACAGTCGACGTCCACGAGGCCTACACCCCGTACGTCTACGGCTACGGGGGCGGGTTCGGCGCGCGGAACGACACCATCGAGATCGGCGAGAACCTCGACGAGCACGTCGTGTACCACGAGCTCTCACATGCCTGGTTCAACGATTCGCTGTTCGCCGAGCGGTGGATCAACGAGGGGATGGCACAGGAGTACGCCAGCAGAACCGTTGCTGCACTCGGCGGCACACTGGCAGCGCCGAACCCGATCGATCTCACCGCAGCGGGGGCGATCAGTCTCGAGAGATGGTCCACTCCGGCGTCGGACCATGCCGATGCTGCAGAAGCATTCGGCTACAACGCTTCGTGGAAGGTGATCCGTTCGATCACCGACGAGATCGGGCTCGCCAAAATGCGACTCGTGATCGCCGCAGCCGCGCAGCACACGCCCGTCTACTCCGAGGGCCAGGCCGACGCCACTGCCACCAGTGCGAGCACGGACTGGAAGCGATTCCTCGACCTCGTCGATGTCATCGGTGGTGCCACCACCGCCGACGCGCAGTTCAGCGATTACGTTGCCGACGCTGATCAGCAGCGCCTGCTGACCGCCCGGGCAGCAGCGCGGACTGCGTACGCAGCGCTGATCACCGACGAAGCCGCACCGACGCCCACGGCCCAACGGTGGACGACACCGCCGATCGTGCAGACATCGATGGAATCGTGGTCGTTCGACGACGCTATATCGACAATCGCCCAGTCGAACAGCGTTCTCGGTCTCGTCGCCGAGATCGCCAACATCCCGATCGAGGGAGATTCACCCGACTTCTCGTCGATTCGCCAGGCGTACGGGTCAGCGAGTTCCCGGTCACAACTCGCGGCGGTCGTCACCGCAGCACAACACCAACTCGACGGCCGCGCGGCGACGGCTGCGGCGATTGCCGCCAAGGTCGCCGCCGACAAGGTCGCCGCAGCGGCGAAGCTCGCGGCTGACACCACTGCTGCAAAGTCGGCACTCGCTGCGGCGCTCGACAAGCGCCGCCACGCTGACGGGCTGTTCACGCGGGTCGGCATGTGGGGCGCGGACGTCGATGTGCACATCGAAGCGGCGCAACGGGCGATGGATGCCGGTCAGTTCGAAGTGGTGACAGCCGAGGCCACCGCAGCGTCCGAACGGGTCAGTGATGCTGAGGGAATCGGTCAACGACGTGCAGGCCTCGCCGGGGGCGGATTCGTGGCGTCGATCGGTGCGATGCTCGGACTGACCGTCGTCATCCGTCGGCGGCATCGGCGAGCGACTGCAGATGTCGACGACGAGATCGAAACGCACGAAACGCACCAAACACACGGCGACGGCGAGCTGGCCGGCCGCTCCCCCTGGGAACCGGTACCGTCTGCACCGTCCGCGCCGTCCGCACCGTGGCAATCCGCACCGTCTACAACGTCACGTCCCGGGCCAGGTCGCATGCCTGCTGCGGACTGAGGCCGGCGGTGGCGGCGAGCCAACACGCAACCGGTGCAGCCTGGCGATGCGAGCGGTGCGCAGCTTCGCCGGCGAGTGCCAGCACGATGTCGACGTCGGACGGGGAAGGGGCTTGGACACCGAGCAGTTCGGCGTACCTGCCGAGCCAGGCAACGGCGGATGGATCGATGTCGCTCACCCGTCCTGTCTAGCCGATCGCCGGCTGACGGGCGTCAGTCGATTTCGACGAAGATGCATTCTCCGGGGCAACGGTCAGCGGCTTCGAGCACGGCGTCGACCGAACGTTCAGGGATGATCGCCAGGCTGGACGAACTGCCGGGGTCGTTGAGCACGACGCCGCTTTCGACGACGTAGGCAATGCCGTCTTCGAGCTGGACGAACACGTCCGGGCAGTGGTCGATGCACAGCCCGTCACCGGTGCACAAATCTTGATCGATCCAGACCCGCATGATCATTCGAGGTTATCGGCAGAAGCTTGGCGGCTACCGATGCATCATGTGTCACACCTGCCGGCACCTCCAGGCAACGACAGCGGCGCGCTGACCGACGAACTGGCGGTGCTGACGTCGATCCGACCGAGGTACCGTCATGCGCAATGGCTGACCAGACGGCTCCTTCCGAAACATCGACACCTGTTCCACCACCGCCTCCGACAGCGGCCCAACGACCGGAGATCTGGCATCGACCGACCGGTGACTTCGCTGATCCGTGGGCGTGGCTGCGTGACCGCGACGATCCTGCGACGATCGACTACCTCGAGGGCGAAAACGCCTACGCCGCCGCCTGGTTCGCTCCGCTCGACGAACTCCGGGCGACGATCTTCTCCGAGATCAAGAGCAGGGTGCAGGAAGACGACACCACCGTGCCTGCCCGCAAAGGCACGTGGTGGTACACATCGAAGACGACCGAGGGGTCGAGCTATCCGATTCACTGCCGCGGCGACAGCGTCGAGACGGCGGAATCGAACATCGTCTTCGACGAGAACATCGCCGCCTCCGGCCACGACTATTTCGAACTCGGTGCCTTCGACGTCAGCCCATCGCAGGACCTGCTGATCTGGTCCCAGGACGTCGACGGCGGTGAACGATACGACATGCGTATCCGCGATCTGTCCACCGGCCGCGACCGTGACGACATACTCGAGGACACCTACTACGGCACTGCCTGGTCGGCAGATGGGACGTGGATGTTCTACACACGACCGGACGAACAGGTCAGGCCGTACCAGATCTGGCGGCACCGTCTCGGCACCCCACAGAGCGACGATGTCCTCGTGCTCGAAGAGACCGACGAGCGCTACAACCTCGGCGTCGAACTGACCCGCAGCGGCGAATGGATCGTGCTGACATCCGAATCGCGGATCACCACCGAGATCTCGTTGATACCGGCGAACGAACCGACCTCGGCGCCGAGGATCGTGCGTGCGCGAACCGAAGGGGTCGACTACAGCGTCGACCACTGGGGCGATCGATTCGTGATACTCACCAACGCCGACGGTGCACTCGATTTTGCCGTCCACACGGCACCGATCGAATCCCCTGACGAATGGTCGTCCTGGGTCACGCACACGCCGGGCACCAGAATCGTCTCCGTCGAACCGTTCGCCGACTTCGTCGTGCTGCACGAATGGGCGGCAGGCCAGCCACGACTGCGGATCATCGACCGCGCCGGAACTGCCCGCGTCATCGACAACGGCGACGAACCATCCGACGTCGAGTTGGACTCGAACCCCGACTATCAGCAATCAGTGGTGCGGTTCAGCTACCAGTCGTTGACGACGCCGCGTTCGATCTACGACTACGACGTCGCCACCGGCGAGCGGTCGCTGCTGAAACAGACGCCGGTGCCCGGCGTCGATCTCGGCGCCTACTCCTCCCGGCGTGAATGGGCGACGTCGACCGACGGCACGCAGGTACCTGTCGACATCGTCTGGCGCACCGGCACGCCGATCGACGGATCAGCCCCCGCCGTGCTCTACGGGTACGGCTCCTACGAGGCGTCCTCGCCACCGTGGTTCTCCGTCGCCAGACTCTCGCTGCTCGACCGCGGCTGGATATTCGCCCTCGGCCACCCGCGTGGCGGTGGCGAGATGGGCAGGCACTGGTACGAGGACGGCAAACTGCTCAACAAACGCCATACCTTCGAGGACTTCATCGCCTGCGGCGAGCATCTCCTCGCCAACGGCTATTCGGCTGCCGGCAGGCTGGCGATCCGCGGCGGTTCCGCCGGCGGATTACTCGTCGGCGCATGCATGACGCTGCGACCCGATCTCTTCCGGTCCGTCGTCGCCGAAGTCCCGTTCGTCGACGTCGTGACGACGATGAGCGATCCGACACTGCCCCTGACGGTCACCGAATGGGAGGAATGGGGCGACCCGCGAACGGAGCCGTACGCCTCGTACATGCTCAGCTATTCGCCATACGACAACGTTGTCGCAACGGACTATCCGGCGGTCTACGTGACAGCCGGACTGAACGATCCCCGCGTCGCTTTCCACGAGCCGGCGAAGTGGGTCGCCAAGCTGCGGGCGACGGCGACAGGCTCGCTGCCGTTGATCCTCAAGACCGAGATGGGGGCCGGACACGGCGGACCGTCCGGACGCTACGACGCCTGGAAGGACGAGGCGCAGACGCTGTCGTTCCTGATCGCCACGACATAGAGTCTCGTTCGCCACGACAGAGCGAGACGTTTCGGGCGGCAGTCGATGGTTGCGTCAGCCGAGGATGCCGAACCCGCCGACCTTGCCCCGGAAGAAGACCATGGCGTTGGCGACCTCGTCGGCATGGGCCATCTCCTGCACCCTTCCGAGGACGAACAGATGGTCACCCATCTCGTAGACCTGTTCGATCGTACAATCGATCCACGCGGCGACGCCGGCGAGCACCGGCGAACCGGTCGGTCCTGGGGTCCAATCGAGGTCGGCGTAGCGGCCCTCGGACTCCTTGGCGAAACGCCAGCAGAGATCCGCCTGGTCGTGGCCGAGAACGTTGACGCAGAAGGCACCGCTCGGCTGTATCGCCGGCCAACTCCTCGATGTCAGCGCCGGGAGGAAGCCGACGAGCGGAGGATCGAGCGAGACCGAGGTGAACGAGCCGATCGTCAGGCCGCTGGGCTGGCCCTCGGTGTCCATCCCGGTGATCACGGTCACGCCCGTCGGGAAGTGGCCGAGTACTTGTCGATAGTTCGCGCTGTCGATGCTCATCGCAACCGACACTATTACGGGCAGTGACCCACTGGATGCCTGCAGCCCGTTCGTCAGATCGTGCTGGCGAGGGAGATAACGAGGCCTTCGCGGGCGGCGACGATGCTGACGTCACTGTCTTTGGCCAACTCGCTGGCGCGTGCCGCGAGTTTGTCGATGGCGTCGTCGGTGCGCGTCGGGTCGTGATGGAACAGCACCAGCTTCTTGACTCCGCACTCGACGGCCAGCCAGACCGCGTAGTCGACGGTGCAGTGGCCCCACGTGCATTTGCGCTCGAATTCGTCGGCGGTGAACTGCGCATCGTGAACGAGCACATCGACACCCTCGACGAGTTCTCTGGCGCTGTTGGTGATCGAGAACGATCCGTCGTACGGTTGCTGATGGTCGGACAGGTATGCGACGCTTGCGTCCCCGACGTCGACGCGGTACCCGAGGGTGTTGCCGACGTGCGGGATCAGGCGGGAGCGGACGATCGCCGAACCCACCGGAAAGTCACAATCGCTGATGTCGTGGAAGCGCAACGTTCCTGGCAGGTGTTCGATCGAGATAGGAAAGTGCGGAGGCTGGATGAAGGCGCCGAGCGCCTCGACGACCGGCCTGCCGTCCTCCTGGATCGGGGCGTAGACGTCGAGCCGTGAACCGGCTTCGAGGATCGGCGTGAAGAACGGGAGACCCTGGGTGTGATCCCAGTGCAGATGGCTGAGCAGACACGTTCCCCTGAAGGAACCGTCCCTCGGTTGGGTCCTGCCGAAGTACCGCAGACCGGTGCCGAGGTCGAAGATGATCGGTGGCTCCTCGCCGATCTGCAACACCACACAGGACGTGTTGCCGCCGTAGCGACGAACCTCTTCGCTGTCACAGGGCGTCGATCCGCGGACCCCGTAAAAGGCGAGACTGGTAGCAGTTGAACCCCCCAAGGGAGCTAACGCTACGGACCGCGTCCGATGTTGTCCACACCTCCGTACTGTGATGTTCGTCGCACCGATGTACCGTCCCCCGATGCCAGTCGCGTCGATCACCACCAGCACCGTCACCGCCAACGGCGTCGACTTCGGTCTGCTCGAAGCCGGGACGGGCCCGCTCGCTCTGTGCCTCCACGGCTTTCCGGACACCGCGCAGACATGGCGGCACCTGCTGCCCCGTCTCGCCGACGCTGGGTTCCACGCCGTTGCACCATTCATGCGTGGCTACGCCCCGACGTCCGTGCCACCGGACGGTCGTTATCAGACAGCCGCTCTGAGCACTGATGCCAACGCCCTGCACGACGTCCTCGGCGGCGACCCCGGTGCCGTCATCATCGGCCACGACTGGGGTGCGATGGCGACGTGGGGAGCGGCGAATGCCGAGCCGCAGCGATGGTCAAAGGTCGTCGGCCTGGCTGTGCCTCCCGGCAGCGCGATGGGAACGGCATTCGTCACCAACCTCGAACAAGTGCAGCGCTCCTGGTACATGTTCTTCTTCCAGCACTTCCTCGCCGATCTCGTCGTGCCGGCGAACGACTTCGCCTTCATCTCGATGCTCTGGGCGCAATGGTCTCCGGGTTATGCGGCGGCTGACGACGTCGCCCTGGTGCGCGCTGCGCTGCACGACCCGGCGAATCTGGCGGCTGCGCTCGGCTACTACCGGGCGACGCTCGGCGACGGATACCAGGACCCGGAACTGGCGACGATCCAGGCGGGCGTAGGCGAGATGCCGTCGCAGCCGACGCTGTACCTCCACGGCGCCGACGACGGATGCGTCGGCTCCGAGGTTGCAGAAGCGGCAAGAGCGACCGCCCCGGCGAACGTCACCGTCGAGATCGTGGCCGGCGCCGGCCATTTCCTCCAGCTCGAACGACCTGACTTCGTGAACGACCGCATTGTCGGGTTCCTCACCTCGCCGCCCGGCTGAACCGACGGCGCCACCCCTGTGTGCGTCGACCCGTCCCCCACCCGACGAAGTCCTATGGCAGGTGCAGGTAGTCACCGCGATCTGCCGTGGACCTGGCGATCAGACCTTCGGCGATCAGCGCATCGACGAGGACGGCTGCACGTCGTTCCTCGACATCCATCACCGCCGCCGCACCGGTGACGGCGAGTTGTCCACCGACGAGCCTGGCGATCAGCTTGCCCCGTGCCTGGCGGTCAGAGCCCTCGAAGGCGGATTGGGCAGTACTGACACCGGCACTGCCGATCGCCGGATCGGGTGATGGCCGACCGTTCAACGACCACGTGCACCACGGCGCAGCAGGGCAGTCGTCGCACAGCGGCTTGGGTCGACAGCGTGCGGCACCGAGATCCATCAGCACCTGGTTCCACGCCCACGATTCTTCCGCCGGAACCAGTTCGTCGGCAACGGCCTGAGCGGACTTCGGTGTCAGACGCCGGCCACTGACCCGCGCAAGGAGGCGCGCGATGTTGGTGTCGACGACCGCTTCCGGCAACTCGAAGGCGAAGACAGCGATCGCCCTGGCGGTATACGACCCGACGCCGGGAAGTTGAAGCAACTCGTCGACCGATCGGGGGAACACGCCGTCGAATCGTTGGGTGATGATGCGCGCCGCGAGATGCAGGTTGCGTGCACGGCGCGGGTAACCGAGCCCGCTCCACCGTTGCAGTACCTCGCCGAGCGCAGCAGTCGAACAGTCAGCGGGTGCCGGAAACGCTTGCAGGAATGCTGCATATTTCGCCAGCACGCGCGACACCTGCGTCTGCTGCAGCATCACCTCGGCAACGAGGATTGCCCACGGATCGCGGGTCCGCCGCCACGGCAGATCGCGCAGCTGCGGCAGCCCCCACGAGAGCACAGCGTCGACCATCGCATCGTGCGGTTCGACCAAGGAAGTCGGTCAGCTCCACACGTCGAGGCCGTCGTACGGACGAACCCGGGAGGGGGCGAACTCGCGCTTCCACACCATCACCTTGCGACGGAAGTAGCAGACCTCTTTGCCGTCCTGGTTGAAGCCCTTCGACTCGACGGTGACGATGCCACGGTCGGTCCGCGACTTCGAAGGCTGGACATCGAGCACCCGAGTCTCGGCGTGGATCGTGTCGCCGTGGAAGGTCGGGAACTTGTGCTGCAACGTCTCGACCTCGAGGTTGGCGATCGCTGCACCGCTGACATCCGGCACGCTCATGCCGAGCACGAGCGAATACACGAGGTTGCCGACGACGACGTTGCGACCCTGCACGCTCTGGGCGGCGAAGTAGTCGTTGGTGTGCAGCGGATGATGATTCATCGTGATCATGCAGAACAGATGGTCGTCGTATTCGGTGATCGTCTTGCCGGGCCAGTGCTTGTAGATGTCCCCGACGACGAAGTCCTCGAGACAACGTCCGAACGGTCGCTCGTAACTGTGGGCGGCGAGATCGCCGTTGGCGCCGACGAACCCAGCCGCAGCGGTCGGCGCAGCAGCAGCGGCGGTCGGGGCAGCAGCGGCGGTCGGGGCAGCAGGAGAAGTGTCGCTCATGCATCGTGACGCTACTCGCGAGAGTCGTGATGCGTTTCCTCACGCGACTCTTCAGGCGACTCTTGACGAGACGCTTCGTGCAACTCCTCGCGCACCACTGGCTTGGGGGCGATCAGCACATCTCCTGGCACCGTCTGCTGCATCGGCGCGACCGGCTTGGCACCGTATTTCGAGGCCCACTCGAGACCACTCGTGTCGTCCTCCGCCATGGTCTTGGCCTCGTCCCTGAGCTTCAGCAATGCCAGACGGTTCTCGATCGACCATGGCCCGACGCGCAAACTCAGATAGCAACCGGCACCGAGCATGATCGGCAACCAGTACTGCGCCAACCGGTAGCTCGCCACTCCGAGCGCCGCCTGCACGGGCGTCGCACCGAAACCGATCGAGGTCGAGACCAGCACGGCGTCGACGATGCCGATACCGCCTGGGGTCAACGGGATGACACCGGCAACGTTGCCGAGGCAGAAGGCGACGAGCAGACCGTCGATCGACAACGACGCGCCGAACGCCCTGAGGAACACCCACATCGCCGCTGCGTCGAGCACCCAGTTGGCGACCGCCCACACCAGCACCCTCCGGAGCAGTTGACGGTCGTCGAAGAACTCGCGCATCCGCACGACCATGTGGCGGATCGTCGTCACCGCTTTGTCCGGCTGGAAACGGAGCCGGCTGGCCAACGCCCTGACGATCTTCTCCGAGCGCGCCTGACCTTTGACGAGCCCGACGACGAGCAGCGCAAAGAGCCCGATCAAGATGACGCCGATCAGCGCAGCCTTTCCGTAGCCGGCATTGACACCGTGGATCGGGATCGAGACGGCGAGTGTCGCCAGCAGAATCAGGTTGAGTACGACCGCCGAACCGAGACCGACGGTTGCCAGCGCGAAACCGGTATCGGCACCCTGCACACCCGACAACGTGATCAGACGGTAGCCGAGCGCCGAACTCGCTGCGCTGCCGCCTGGCATCACGTTGCTGAGCGCCTTGGTCGACAACTGGATCCTGAACAGACGAGTCGTCGTGATCGATCCGGGGGGCAGCGCCGCGAGCGTCAACAGCGAGTAGCAGAGGAGTGCCGAGAGTTCGAGGGCAAAGCCGGCACCGAGAAACGCCGGGTTCAACGTCGTCAGTTTGTGCAGCGCATTGCGGAAGCCGGAAATCGCCCCTGGCGCCACGAAGTACAGCACCAGGATGACGATCATCACCTTGACGGTGCCGCGGATGACCGGCCAGGGGACGCGCCGTTTGACGGGCTCCTCGTCCGCCGAGGCCGGCTCCGTCTCTTCGGTCACGCCTCCCTTGATAGCCGATCCGCGGCACGAATTGCAGCAATCGACCAATATTGTCGTCTTCGCACATGCGCTCGGACGGGCCGACGCGCGACCGAATCGTCCGTTGCTCAGCGGTTGTCGAACCGTTGCTCAGCCTGACGGAAAGGCGTCGACGATCGTTCGGAGCTGTTGGAACACCCCGTCGCCGAGGTCAGACGGCGACTTGCCGAGACGCACGACGACGAGATCCTTCTGCGGGCAGACGACGATGTACTGCCCCTCGTAGCCATGACAGGCGAGCGAGCCCGGTTGATCGGCCCACAGCCACCAGTGCGCTCCGTAACCGACCCCGTCCTCCGGGTCGGTGGCCGTCCACGTTCGCGCGTGATCGACCCATCCAGCCGGCACGATCCGCCGTCCGTCCCACACACCGTCGCGCAGATACAGGTAGCCGAACCTGGCGAAGTCGCGAGCCGTTGCATACAGATAGCTGGACCCGACGAATGTTCCTGCGTCGTCGAATCTCGGGCTCGCCGACGACATCCCGATCGGATCGAGCAGTCGTTCGCGCATGAACGACTCCATCGCCGTTCGGCCGCCACCGACGACATCGCCGACGAGTCTGCTGATGATGTTCGTCGTGCCTGACGAGTAGTTCCAGACCTCGCCGGGCTCATGTGCCGGCTGTCGTGCAGCGGCGTAGGCGGCGTGGTCGTGGACGCCGGAACCGAAGAGCATCTCGATGACGTCGGAGACGCCGGCGTCGACATAGTCCTCCTTGAAATCGAGCCCGTCGCGCATGTTCAGTAGGTGCTGCAGCGTGATCCGCGCCCGTGCATCGTCCGCCCATTCCGGCACCGCAACCGGCGCGCTGACGTCGATCAGGCCGTCACCGACGAGGATCCCGACGAGCGCATGCGTCACGCTCTTGGCCATCGACCACGAGATCAACGTGGTGTCCGCATCCGTGTCGGGGCCATATGCTTCGGCGACGAGGCGCCCTCGATGAACAACGGCGACGGCGAGCGTCAGCCCGAGGTCGGGTGATTGCGTCATCAAGCGATCGATCGACGCGTTCACGGCGTCACTGTCGACATCGTCGGCGAGATGGCCCGTCGGCCACTGCGTTGTCGGCCAGGCGATTCCTGCCGGCTGTGCTGGCAGCGGTACGAATTCGAACATCGGAATCCCCTCTCGAAGGCGAGTGGAACGACTCTGCCACACCCGTTCCTTACACTTGGGACTGTGGTAAGTCGCCGTCCGCCGTCCGGCGATCCTCTGCCCGGTTTGCAGATGTCGTGGCTCGACGGCGCGGTCGCTGCGTGGCAGCCGGGCAGAGGGGTCTACGGATCCAACCTCTATGGCACCCTCGCAGCGACACTCCCCCGCCGCGCCCAGATGCAGATGGGAGCGACCCGCGTCGTGCGTCTGACGCTGCCGGATGGTCCCCAGCAGGTCATGTGCCAATACCTCGATTCCGCTTCGATCGCCGCACTCGGCGAACTCGGCACGTTGACGGACGGCGTCTCGCCGTCGATCGCCTGGTTCGGCGCTGCCTATATCGTCGCTGCGCAACTCGTACGGGCCGGCCGCATGCTGCCGACGCTCACGGATGACGGTGGACTGTGGCGGGCTTCGTGGCAGATGCTGCGCTCCGACGCCGCCGAGATCGACGATCTGCTCGGCGCAGCGATGCCGCCTGCGGTCGTTGCCGGCAACCCTGAACAGCCCGATGTCAGTGTCGAGGTCGTCAACACCTTCGTCGACTCGCTTGCACGCTCTGATCTGCAATACAGCGGATGGCGTATCGACGTCGCCGATACCCGCAGACCGATGGCACGCGCGCTGCGACATGTCGCCAAAGCGCTCAGTACGCCCGACTCGACATTTCGCCTCGAAGGCGAATTGCACGAGGCCGCTCAGCGTCTGGCGGTGCTGTTGGACGAAGCTCATCGCCGGGCGAGCGGCGAGCCGATCCTTCGCGCCAGACTCCGGCTTGCGTTACCGGAGGAGCCGGACGGCGCCTGGCCGCTGAGGCTCGAAGTGTTCGACACCGACAACCGCCAGCGCTGGTGCGCCAGAGCCGATGCCGAACTGCTGACACCGCTGGCGTACGAACTCGTTGCCGACGATCGCCATATCCGTGTACTGACGACGTGCATCGATCTGGCGATCGCCAACCTGCGCCGCAACGCAATCTGGCTCGCGGATTGGCTCGAAGACCCCGATCGCGGTATCGACCTGGACGCCGCAGCAGCGACGCTCGAGGCACTCGACACGCTGACAGACCTCGGTATCGAAGTCATCGCCCCTGACAGCCTGGCGCGCCGCAGGCCGAGTGCCAAGGGCGTCGCCCAGCCGCAGGGTGCAGGCTCCGGCAAGTTCAACGCCAAGGCGATCGTCAGCTGGCAGATGGTCGTCGACGACACCCCGATCGACGAGAAGAGTCTGCAGCGAGCCGCAGAATCCGGGGCCAACCTGATCGAGATCGGCGGGCGCTGGATCCAGATCGATCGGGCGGAGGCCAGGCGTGCGCTCGCCAACCTTGCCGAACATCGCCAACAGCACGGCGAGATGTCGACACTGGAACTCGTCAGGTTGGCGAGCGAATTGGATGCCGCCGAAACTGCCGCGGCCGTCGACGCGATGTTCGATGTCGACGGCTCGGCGAGCGAATCGGTCATCCATGCCGATGGCTGGCTCGGAGAACTGCTCGGTGGCTTGCCGGACGCGACGCTGCACGATGGTGTTCCACCTCCTGGCTTCACGGCAATCCTGCGGCCCTATCAGCTCCGCGGTCTCGGCTGGCTCCAGTTCCTGCGCACTGTCGGACTCGGCGGTTGCCTCGCCGACGACATGGGACTCGGTAAGACGCCGACGACGCTTGCCCACCTCGCCGGACTCGACGGACCGCACCTGGTGATCTGTCCGTTGTCGGTCGTCCACAACTGGGAATCGGAGGCTGCACGCTTCACGCCGCTGATGCGGGTGATGGTCCATCACGGCTCGACCCGCTCGGATGCCGAGATGTTCACCCATGCCGTCGCCGCCAACGACATCGTCCTCACGACCTACCACATCGCCACCAGAGACATCGACGTGCTCGAACAGGTCCGTTGGTCGACCGTCGTGCTCGACGAGGCACAGGCGATCAAGAACCCGGAGACGGCGATGGCCAAGGCGATTCGCCGGCTGCCGGCCGAACAGCACCTCGCGCTGACCGGCACCCCCGTCGAGAACCGCCTCAGCGAACTGTGGTCGATCATGTCCGTCGTGACTCCCGGACTGCTCGGCAACCAGACGCAGTTCCGCAAACAGTACGGCGCACCGATCGAACGCGACCACGATCTCGTCGCCGCCGCTGCCCTGCGGCAGATGACGTCGCCATTCCTCCTGCGTAGGACGAAGGCGGACCGCTCGCTCGTGCCAGACCTGCCTGACAAGGTCGAGCAGGTCGCCTGGGCGACGCTCACCAGGGAACAGGCGAGCATGTACCAGGGCGTCGTCGATCAACTGCTCCGTGACGCCGAACAGGAGACCGGCATGCGTCGACGCGGCCTCGTGCTGGCGGCGATCACGCGCCTCAAACAGATCTGCAACCATCCGGCGCACGCCCTCGGCGACGGTTCACGCCTCAGCGGGCGCTCCGGCAAACTCGCACGGCTCGACGAGTTGCTCGCCGATCTGCACGACGCCGGTGAACAGGCGCTGATCTTCACCCAGTTCCGCCAGATGGGCCTCCTGCTCCAGGAACACCTCGGCCAACGCTTCGGTGAACAGGTCCCGTTCCTGCACGGTGGCGTTTCGAAGACCGGGCGGCAGAAGATGGTGCAGGCGTTCCAATCGGGCGATGCACCGTCGCCGTTGCTCATCGTCTCGTTGAAGGCCGGTGGCACCGGGCTCAATCTCACCGCAGCGTCACGCGTCGTGCACTACGACCGTTGGTGGAACCCGGCGGTGGAAGATCAGGCGACCGACCGCGCCTGGCGCATCGGCCAGCAGCGGTCGGTCTTCGTCCACAAGCTGGTCTGCCAGGGCACGATCGAAGAACGTGTCGACGGATTGATCAACGACAAACGTGCGCTCGCCGACGCCGTTATCGGCACCACCGGAGAGACGTGGCTCAGCGAGCTGTCGACGGACGATCTGCGCGACCTCGTCGTCCTCGATCAACGGACCGTGCGGCCGGTATGACCACCGTCATCACCCCGCAGTTGCGCCACCGCGAAGATGGTGATCCTGTCGGTCGCCTCGCCGGCACGATGATGTCGGTCACCGTCGCCGGAATGGCCGACACGCAACGGTTCCGGCGCGGCAAGGCGTATGTCACCAACGGATCGGTCACCCGCCTGGAAATCCGCAAGGGCACGCTGATCGGGTCGGTGCTCGGCAGCCGGGCCGAGCCGTACACGGCAACGATCAGCGTCGACATCATGCCGCGGCCCCCGGGGCTGGTGACGAGGCCGGAACGTGATCACGTCAAGAGTCTGATCCCTCATGCCGGCGAATTGGTCTCGACCTGCACCTGTCCCGATTGGGAAGACCCGTGTAAGCACGTCGTCGCCACGTTGCTGGCATTGGCCAACGAAATCGCCATCAGCCCGATGTTGCTCGTCGAATGGCGCTGCGACCCGGCAAGCAGCGCGCAGCGCGCGACGATCGGCTCACGCGCCAGCGGCGTGCGTCACCTCCATTCAGTGCCCACTGCCGATCGGCCCGTCAATCCGTTCGACTCCGACGCCTGGCGGGCGTTCGACGGAATCGGCCTTCCAGCCGTCGACCTCACGGCGATCACCCGGTCGATCGCCGCACGACCGTTGCACCTCGGACCACTGGTGGCAGACTCGATCGACATCGCGGCGGTGCTCCGTTCAGCGCAAGCCAGCATCCGCTCCTATCACGAACCCTGATCGTCCCTGGGCTCCGCCAACGCATGGCGACGGGCGACCGGCAACAATGGGGAGATGAGCGAATTCGACCTCGTCGTACGCAACGCCACCGTGATCGACGGCACCGGAGCACCGGGACGGCATGCGGACGTCGCCGTCCGCGACGGTGTCATCATCGAAGTCGAACCGACGGTCTCGGGAACCGGCAGACGCGAGATCGACGCCGACGGGTTGATCGTCACGCCGGGCTTCGTCGATATCCACACGCACTTCGACGGGCAGGCAACCTGGGATTCCGTATTGGCGCCGTCGAGCATCCACGGCGTCACGTCGGTGGTGATCGGCAACTGCGGTGTCGGTTTCGCTCCGGCACATCCGACCGCTGACCAGCACGACTGGCTGATCAGCCTGCTGGAAGGGGTCGAGGACATTCCCGGAACGGCACTTGCGGAAGGCCTGACGTGGGACTGGGAGAGTTTCCCGCAGTATCTCGACGCTCTCGGGCGACGAGACTTTGCCGTCGACGTCGGCACGCAGGTGACCCACGCTCCGCTCCGTGCCTATGTGATGGGTGAACGCGGGGCCGATCCGCTCGAACTTCCGGACGCCGACGAACTGGCGACGATGGCGCGTCACGTACGTGCCGGTATGGAGGCAGGTGCTCTCGGTTTCACCACCAGTCGGACCTACATCCACCGCACACGTGCCGGTGCCCCGTTGGGAACGCGCTTTTCGTCGATCGATGAATTGACGGCACTCGCCGGGGCGATGGCGGAGGCCGGGCACGGCGTGATCCAGTTGATCTCCGACGCCTACCAGTCGGCCGACACCGACTACGTCGCTGAAGAGATGGCGCTGATGAGCTCGTTGGCGCAGGCGACGCGAAGGCCCTTGAGTATGACGGTGCAGCAGCCGGAGCCACTCCCCGATCGCTGGCGGGCGATGTCCGCATGGGTCGACGGTTGCGTCGCAGCAGGCCTCTCGATGAAGACGCAGATCGCCCCGCGCCCGATCGGCGTGCTGCAGGGTCTGACGGCGACGATGAACCCGCTGGTGCTGTGCACCAGCTACGCCGCCGTCGCCAAGCTGCCGCTGCCGGCGCTCGTTGCGGCGTTGAACGATCCGCTGCGGCGTCAGTCGATCATCGACGAGCACGGCGCGCTGAAGGCGACCGGCATGCTGTCGGAACTCGTATCCGGATTCCACAAGCTGTTCCCGATGACCGATCCCGTCGACTACGAACCGTCCGCCGGCACATCGATCGCCGCAATTGCCGCTGCCCAGCACCGTCATCCCGTCGACGTCGTTCTCGACTACCTGGTGCAACTCGACGGCAACCAGTTGCTGTACATGCCGCTGTTCAACTATGCGGGCGGCAACCTCGACGACGTCCGCGAGATGCTGCTGTCGCCGAACTCGTTGATCGGCTTGTCGGACGCCGGAGCGCACTGCGGCGGTATCTGCGACGCCAGTTTCCCGACGACCGGATTGGCCCTCTGGACCCGCGATCGGGCCGCTTCCGGGCGTCTCCCGATCGAGTTGATGGTCCACCACTTCACGCAACGAACCGCACAGCACGTCGGCTGGTTCGACCGCGGCGTGATCGCCCCCGGCAAACTCGCCGACATCAACGTCATCGACATGAACACGCTCGCCGCCCATCCCCCGAGCATCGTCCGCGACCTCCCGGCCGGCGGTCGCCGCCTGATGCAGACGGCGAGTGGCTACCGGCACACGTTCAAGGCCGGCGTCGAGACATTCGCCGACGGGGAGCACACCGGCGTCCTCCCCGGCCACCTCGTCCGCGGCCCCCAGCAGTCCGCCTCCGCAAACTGAGTCCACCTGCCCGCCAGTTCTGACGGGTAACGGTCCGCAGAAGTTCGGTACCCTGACCGAGATGAGCGCTGAACTCGATCCCAGCGCTGCACTGATGACCTTCCTCGAGATTCACGATCGCCAGGCCGCGGGGGCGATCGAGGGGCTGTACGTCACCGGCTCACTGGCGCTTGGGGACTGGCAGTCCGGCCGCAGCGATATCGATGTCGTCGCCGTGCTCGCAGAGCCGCCGGACAGCGAGGTCACGGGCCAACTGGCGACGGCAATGGCGATGACCGCCGAGCAGATCCTGCCGCTGCGTCTCGACGGGCCGTACGTCAGCTGGGGCGACCTGGTGGTCCCGTCGATGGCGGTCTCACGGCCGTGGACCCTCGACGGCGTTTGGCATGTCGATGGTGACTGCTTCCAGTTAAATCCCGTGACGTGGCGCTCGGTCCGTCGCTGCGCGATCACCGCCAGGGGACCTGATCCGGCGACGATCGGTATCTACGACGACGACAACGATCTGCGCGAGTTCCTCCTCGGCAACCTCACCGGCTATTGGAGTGATGTCCGTCGTGAACTCGTCGGCGCGATCGGCGAGATGACGGCTCCTGACGCCAGTCTCCCGGCAGAGGTGATCGAATGGTCCGTGCTCGGGGTGGCTCGCATCCACGTCACCCTCGAGAGCGGCGAGATCGTCTCGAAGTCTGCTGCAGGCGAACGGTTGCTCGACCGACTCGACGGCGAGCAACGCCACGGTGTCGAGCTGGCGTTGGCGTGTCGCGACGGCGCGATCGCGACGGTGAGCAGGGCCGACGCCGTTGACGCAGCTGCTGCGATGGGCCTGATCCTCGCAGACGCTCTCGGGGTGTAGACGTGCCCCACACTGCGGAGTACTTCGGCCCATATGCCGCCAGATATGGCGGGCAGGTGGACTCAGTTTCGGGGTTCGAGGTTCTTCGGCCCGTTACCCGACAGAAGTGGCGGGCAGGTGGACTCAGTTTCGGTGGAGCCATTTGTGGGCGATGGTCGGCATCGGCGCCAGCGCCAGGGCGATCGCTTCGGCTGCAGACGTTGTGCGTTGCGCCAACCGGCGATGGTCTGCGCGGACGAAACCTCCGGTCACCATCGCGTCCAGTGCGGTGAGCAGCGGCGTCCAGAACCCCTCGACGTCGAGGAACACGACCGGTTTGGCGATCAGCCCGAGTTGCGTCCACGTGAGGATCTCGGCAACCTCCTCGAGCGTGCCGAAACCGCCAGGTAGCACGATGAAGCCGTCTGCGAGCTCGGCCATGCGCGCCTTGCGGTCGTGCATCGATGACGTCACTTCCAACGACGTGACGCCGGAGTGGCTGACTTCGGAGTCGACGAGATCTTGCGGGATCACACCGATGACCTCACCGCCGGAGGCAAGCACGGCGTCGGCAAGCGCTCCCATCAGCCCGACGTTTCCGCCGCCGTAGACGAGCGCGACATCCTTGGCCGCCAGTGCCGCACCGAGTTCTCGGGCGGCGGCGGCGTAGGCAGGCGACGAACCGAAATTGGAACCGAGATAGACGCACAGGCGCACGGGCATGCCCGCCAGACTGCCACACCGACCCGATTCAGGTCTGCTGACTACTGCTCGGTAACATTCAGGGATGACCACGATCGACGCGACGAAACCCTCTGTGTCAACCGCTGACCTGAAGGCTGCGGCCGAGGTCATCCAGTTGGCTCGGTCGGTCGTCAACACCGGCATCGCCACCCTCAAGGCGCGGGGCGGCGCGGACGCCAATCAGACGTTGGCCTACGACCTCGCCCACGCGGCATCCGCTGTCGCGACTGCCGGTGCGCTGCTCGACTACGGCGTAAAGGGAGAGATCGAGGCGAATATCACCTGTGCCTTCGCCGCCGACGCGATCCACGATCTGATCACGCGCATCGCCGGACGGGAGCATTTGTGGGGCCTCGATGTCGCCCCGTTGCGCGACGCCCACGCTTTCCTGTCGACATACCGCGATCCGTCGTTTGTCGCTTCATTGTCCGCAAGCGCGGGCGGCCGGCACCTCGACGGCGAGTTCGAGATGGTTCAGGACGTCTTCCGCTCGTTCGCCGAAAAGGAGATCAAGCCGGTCGCCGAACATGTTCATCGCACCAACAGCGACGTACCGGAGGCAATCATCAGCGGACTCGCCGAAATCGGCGCCTTCGGGCTGAGCGTCCCTGCCGAATACGGCGGCTATTCGGAGGGCGGCGACGGCGAGTACATCGGCATGGTCATCGCCACCGAGGAATTGTCGCGAGCCTCCCTGGGGATCGGCGGGTCGCTGATCACGAGGCCGGAGATCATGACGCGTGCGCTCGTCAAGGGTGGCACCGAGGAGCAGAAGCAGTACTGGCTGCCGAAGTTGGCGACCGCCGAAGTCATGGCAGCCGTCGCCGTCACCGAGCCGGACTTCGGTTCCGATGTCGCTGGTTTGAAGGTCACGGCGACACCGAAGGCCGGTCCAGACGACGCCGCCGGCTACGTCATCAACGGCGTCAAGACATGGTGCACGTTCGGTGCCCGCGCCGACGTGCTGCTGCTGCTCGCCCGTACCGACCCCGATCGCTCCAAGACGCATCGGGGTCTGAGCCTGTTCATCGTCCCGAAGCCTCGCGGCGAGGGTCACGGCTTCGAATTCACCCAGGACATCACCCAGGCAGACGGCTCTGTCGGCAAGATGGAAGGCCGCCCGATCGACACCATCGGCTACCGCGGGATGCATTCCTACGAGATCGCCCTCGACAACTGGTGGGTGCCCGCCGGCAACATCATCGGCGAGGCGGACGGACTCGGCAAAGGCTTCTACTACCAGATGGAGGGTTTCGAGAACGGCCGTCTGCAGACCGCCGCCCGTGCTGTCGGCGTGATGCAGGCTGCGTACGAAGCCGCACTCGACTACGCCAACAACCGCAGGGTGTTCGGCACCAATATCGCCGACTACGAACTGACCCGGGTCAAGCTGGGAAGGATGGCGTTCGTGATCCAGGCATGCCGGCAGTTCTCCTACAACGTCGCCACGTTGATGGGCAAGGGTGAAGGCAAGGTCGAGGCTTCGATGGTCAAGGCCTACGTCTGCCGGGCAGCGGAATGGGTGACCCGCGAGGCATTGCAGATCCACGGCGGCTTCGGCTATGCCGAGGAGTACACGGTCTCGCGCCTGTACGTCGACGCCCGCGTCTTGAGCATCTTCGAAGGTGCGGACGAGACGCTCTGCCTCAAGGTCATCGCCCGCCGCCTCGTCGACACCAACTGAATCGAGCGACGCAATCGTCTGGCAGCCGGTGGATCGGGCTGCGCAAGCGCACGAAGTACGCCGCCGACCGGCGGAGAGCGGCGAACCAGAATCGGCCAGGTAGGACGCCGAGGAAAACGTGTCAGGTGCCAGGCCGGTCGGTTAGCTTCGATCGCGTGCGTAGCCCCAGAGACTTCTTCAAGCCGCTTGCCGTCGGTGCTCCAGAGCCCCTCCGCGACATACCGTTCCGTCCGAGCAGGGTGGTGCACTTCTTCCCACCACAGATCGCCAAGGTCGTCGCCAAACTGCCGGAGGTCATCCCGACGGTCGACATCCTGCTCGGCAACCTCGAAGATGCGATTCCGATGGTCGACAAGGAGGCGGCACGCGCCGGGCTGATCAACGTCGCCAACACCGTCGACATGGGCTCGACGCAGTTGTGGACGCGCGTCAACAGTCTCGACTCACCATGGGGTCTCGACGACATCGTCACCCTCGTCAGCGAGATCGGTGACAAACTCGACGTCATCATGATCCCCAAGGTCGAGGGCCCGGAGGACATCCACTATGTCGACCGCCTGCTCGCCCAGTTGGAGGCCAAGGCCGGGTTGAAGCAGCCGCTGCTGATCCACGCGATTCTCGAAACCGCCCGTGGCGTCGCCAATATCGAGGAGATCTGCGGTGCCAGCCCGCGGATGCAGGGCGTCTGCCTCGGACCGGCCGACCTTGCTGCCAACCGTCGTATGAAGACGACGCGCGTCGGTGGCGGCCACCCCGACTACCTCGTCCGCGCAGACCCTGACCCCGCCAATCCCGACGCGCCGCGGACCACCTATCAGCAGGATCTGTGGCACTACACGATTGCCCGCATGGTCGATGCATGTGCGACGTTCGGGATTCTGCCGTTCTACGGGCCGTTCGGCGACATCAAGGACGTCGTCGCCTGCGAGGACCAGTTCCGCAACGCCTACCTGCTCGGCTGCGTCGGCGCATGGAGCCTGCACCCGGTGCAGATCGAGATCGCCAAACGGGTCTTCAGTCCGCGCCCGTCCGACGTCTTGCAGGCGCAGCGGGTCATCGATGCGATGGGCGACGGCACGGGTGCGGTGCTGCTCGACGGCAAGATGGAGGACGACGCCTCGGTCAAGCAGTGCAAGGTCGTCGTCGAACTCGCCCATCAGTTGGCGGCGCGCGATCCGCAACTCGCCGCAGCATACGGATTCTGACTGCGGACGACGATGACAACGACCTCGACGACTCACGACGCACTCCGCCCGCGGCGCTCGGTGCTCTACATGCCCGCCGCCAACGAACGCGCGCTGGAGAAGGCCAAGACGATCGCCGCCGATGCAATCATCTTCGATCTCGAAGATGCCGTGGCCCCTGATGCCAAGCTGAGCGCCCGTACCAACGCCGTCGCAGCAGCCGGTTCGACCGAGTACGGAAACCGGGAACTGACGATCCGTTGCAACGGCCTCGATACGCCGTGGGGTGCCGACGACCTCGCTGCAGCAGCGACGTCCGGCGCAGCGGCCGTCGTCATCCCGAAGGTCGGTTCGGTCGCCTACGTCGACCGGATCTGCTCACTGCTCGACGCCGCAGGGGCGCCGTCGACGATGACGATCTGGGCGATGATCGAGACACCGACGGCGATCTTCGACACGAGGACAATTGCTGCCCACCCGCGCGTCAGCGTGCTGGTGATGGGCACGAACGACCTGGCGCGAGAGTTACGCGCAGCGCTCGTTCCCGGACGCCATCCGCTCGTGCCTCATCTGGCGACTGCGCTTGCCGCCGCACGCGAAGCCGGCAAGGTCATCCTCGACGGGGTCTACAACGACGTCAAGAACCTCGAAGGTTTTCGCGACGAGTGCGTCCAGGGCGCGGAGATGGGCTTCGACGGCAAAACACTGATCCACCCCGGCCAGGTCGACATCGCCAACCTGGTGTGGGCGCCGACCGAGGACGAAGTTGCCCACGCCCGTCGGGTCATCGCCGCCTTCGACGAGGGCCTCGCCGCCGGCAAGGGTGTCGTCACTGTCGATGGCAGGATGATCGAGAACCTCCACGTCGTCAACGCCCAGCGGGCAATCGCCGTCGCAGACGCCATTGCAGCCATCCAGTAGCTGGGCGAACGAGTGAGAAGCTACGCGAGCTCGTGGAGGGTGCGAATCGTCTCGAAATCGGCGCCCGGGTGGTCGCCGTACGGGTCGATGAGAATCGGGTGCATGCCCGCAGCTCGGGCACCGCCGATGTCCATCGTCACCGAATCGCCGACGTAAGCGATCTGTGACGGCTCGATCCCGTCGAAATGATCGAAGGCGAAACCGAAGATCTTCGGGTCGGGCTTGGCGACACCGACGACGTGGCTGTCGATGATCACCCGCATCGAAATACCCGGACCGTCACCGACCTGACAGACGCCGCTACGGGCGAGGACCGACTCGATCTGACCTGACGCGTTGCTGACGACACCCATCGGCACGCCGGCAGCCTCCAGCGCACGCAATCCGGTCAAGCTCTCCGGGATCGGCCAGCGCCAGATCGCTGCACCACGTGTGCGGTCGAGCAGATGCGCGGCATCGTCGACCTCGTCCTCCGGCACGCCGATCGAACGGACATAGGCGAGGTTGTAGTCGTGCCAGAAACCCTCGTGCGAGCCCGCTGCACTCTTCGCCGCCATGCCGCTGTAGTGCGCCCTGACGTGCGCCGACAGCGCCGGATCGCCGCCGTGGTAGACGAGCAACGGGCTGAGCACCGTCGGGTCCGGCAGCACCAGTACTCCTCCGGCGTCGAAGAGGATGGCGGCGAAACGGGAGGCACTCATCGACGTCACAGCCTACGAGCGCGATCGCATCGCGCCAGTCGCGACACCCGCCGAGGCGCCTACTTGCCGAGGACCTCGTGGAGGAGTTCGGTCGTGCGGGCGAAGGCGATCTTCGACTCGGCTTCGTCGTAGACTTCCGGGCGGGCGTCGTTGAAGAACGCGTGGTGAGCGCCAGGGTGGATGTGCAGGGTCGCGTCCTTCCCGAGGCTGCGAAGCGTCTCCTGCAACTCACCTGCGGGACCAGGGCCGAAATACTCGTCGAACTCTGCGTACTCACCGACGACCTTCGCCGACAAGGCGGACCAGTCCGGCGCAGCGCTCTCCCACGGGATCAGACCGTAGTAGGGCGCACATGCCTTGACGACATCAGGCCTGGCGCAGGCGAGCACGAGTGCCAAACCGCCGCCCATGCAGTAGCCGACGACCCCGACGTCGGTCTTGCCACTGCGTTCCTGCACGACGGCGATCGCTGCGCTCATGTCGTCGGCGGCGACACCGACGTTCATCGCCATCATCAACTTGCCGGCACCGTCCGGTTCGGTGGTCGAGGCACCGTGATAGAGGTCCGGTGCGATCGCCGTGAATCCGGCGGCGGCGAAACGATCGGCGACGTCCTTGATGTGCGGGACGAGACCCCACCACTCCTGGATGACGACGACACCGGGACCGCCGCTGTCACCACCAGCCAAATAGGCGTCTGTCGGTCCGGTCTTCGTGATGAGGTTGATCATTTCACCCATCACTCGAACCTACATCCAGCACGCGCAGACCGGACGGTCAACCGTTGATCCCGAAGACCGCTCGGTAAAAGCTCAACTCGGCCTCGATCGAATCGATGATCGTGTCCGCACGGCGGAAGCCATGACCTTCTCCGGCATACAGGTGGTAGTCGCAACGGACGCCGTTCTTCCTGACGGCCTGCACGATCATCTCGCTCTGGTTCTGTGGAACGACCATGTCGTCTTCGCCCTGGAAGACGATCAGCGGGACGTCGATGCCGTCCACGTGGTTGATCGGCGAGCGGGCGGCGTACACCGCAGCATCGCCAGGCCACGGGCCGATCATGCTGTCGAGGTAGCGGGCTTCGAACTTGTGGGTGTCCGCAGCGAGTGCTGCGAGATCGGCGACACCGAAGTAGCTCGCGCCGGTCTTGAAGACGTTGCGCTCACTCAGCACCGCGAGCACGGTGAATCCGCCTGCGCTGCCTCCGCGGATCACCAGCCGTTCTGGGTCGACACGGTCGATCGCCAGATACGACGCAGCCGCACAGCAGTCGTCGACATCGACGATGCCCCATTGCCCGTTGAGCAGGCGGCGGAACGTACGGCCATAGCCGGTCGAACCGCGGTAGTCGACATCGACGACGGCGAATCCCCTGCTCGTCCAAAACTGCTTGGCCAGCGTGAAACCCGGGCGAGCGGCAGACGTCGGCCCACCGTGGATCATGACGACGAGCGGTGGCCGTTCGGTGGAGAGCGCGGCATGCGTTGCGCTCGCCGGCGGGTAGTACCAGCCGTAGGCCCGCTGCCGGCCGGTCGTCGGGAACTCGATGTGCTCGGCGACGGAGATCGCCGGTGGCGTCAGCCCGAACGTCGCCTGCAGGTCGCGTCCCGGGCGCAAAATGGTCAGTCGCTCCGGCCTGTCGATCGTCAGGCGGACGATCTCGTCTTCGCGGTCGGCGTACGAAGCGATCGCTGTGATGTCGTGTCCGTTGCACACCATCTGCGTGAGCCCGACGATGGCGAGTTCGTGACGCGACAGATGATCTCGCCCGTTGGTGATGTACAGCGTCGCCCCGGCGGTGGTGACGATCGTGCCGCCATCGGTCACGACGTAGTCACGATCCCCGAACGTCCACGAGGGGCCGGCGAGATCGTCGTCGACCGCCAGCAGGTTGCGCCGTTCTTTGCTGGTGATCAGCCACGGATTCCAATAGCCGCCGGCGTCGGACATCACCGTCTCGCCGATGGGCTGCATGAACGAGCACCCGGCCGCCAGACGGTGAACAGTGCTCAGCGCTCCGTCGGAGAACTCTGCTTCGAAGAGCGACGTCGAGTCCCACGGCATGTTCGGGTTGTCCCACTGGACCCAGCGGAGGCGGCCGTCGCCGACGAATCGAGGCGAGGACACGAAATCTGCGCCGCTGACGATGGCGATCGGTTCTCCAGGCTCGTCGGCCGACATCACGACGATCTCGTTCACCACCGTCGGCCCTCCATCGCCGGCGCTGTGGGTTTCACGGACAGCGACGAGCCAACGGCCGTCCGGCGAGAGTCGGAAGTCGGCGAATCGAACAGATCTCGGTACGTCAGGTTCGCTCGACAACGCCACTGGCGTCGAGACCGCCTGGGCCGACGGCAGCTGATCGCCCGGAATCTCGATGCGGAGCCGGTAGACCCGCTGGTCGCTCCAGTTGGCGAACCAGACGGTGCGATCGGCGACGAGCGCCGCCCCGCCGCCGTACTCATGGACCGACGTCCTGGCGCTGAACCCGTCCGGCAAGACGTCAGAAAACGACCCGTCTGCGGAGAGGCGGACGATCTGCAGACGCCCGGCCTCCGACGGCCTGCTCTCGAGCCAGTACGTGTCTGCGCCGTCCACCCAGACGTCGATGAGCCCGACGGCACCACTCGTCAACATCGATGCGTCCACTGGTGACGGCCACGATCCGTAGCCGCCGACTTCCTTCATCGCTCCTGTGGGCTTCACCGCTGTCATCGGCTCGACGATAACGACGCCGGGCAGCGAGCGGCGGGCGGAGCGATCGCTATCGGCTGTCCGCTATCGGCTGCTTCGCCTCGGCATCAACTCATAGGCGACCGGACATTCCGGCACACCGAAATCGCCGGGGTGCTCGACGAGACCTGTCGGACCGACGAGATGCGAGATCAACGTCAACGGCACGACTTCGTGGTCGAGTTGGTACGTCTCCCCTGCTTCGGCCAGTTGCCCGAGCATCGCCGTCCACATCGGTGCCGGTAGGCGCTTTCCCACCCCGACGACAGCCCACACGGGCACCTCGGCGCAATAGGCGACAGACGCAGCGGCGAGATGGCCCGACGACATCAGCCCGCTGTCGGCACCGACCGCCGCTGCTTCGACGATCAGCAGATCGGCAAACGCGACGGCGCTGCCCAACTGATCGGCTCCGATTTCCTCGACCTCGACGTCGGCGCGTTGCAGCCGCCTGACGAATCCTGCAGAGCGTCCGCCGGACTCGATCGCCAGCACGGACAGGTCCCCACGTCGCAGCAGCGCATCCCCTGCGACATCGGGCCAGCCGAGCACGGCGACGGTGGCGTCAGCCGGAAGCAGATCGATCAGGTGCTCCGACGTCTGGTCTGCATCCATTTCGTTCACCGCTTGACGCGCTGCGGCATACGGCTCCGGAGCCGTCAGCACCCTGGCGCACAGCCACCACAGCGGACCGGACGTCGGATGCCGTTCGATGATCCGACGGCAGGCCCCGACCATCCCGGCGGCATCCAGACCCAGTCCCCGCAACGCTCCAGCCGTCTCGGCGACCATCGAACGATCGTCGTAGCCGGACGAGCGTGCCACATATCGCAGTCGCTCGATCGGGTGCATTTAGAGCAAGTTACTGCCGATGGGCTAGCTTCGCATGCCGTGGTTGTATCTGCGCTGCTCGAACTTGTACTCGCACCGCTCGATGGTGACCCGCGTCCGCTCGGCGACTGGCTGACGACGTTCCACCTGGCGACCGTAGCGCTCGATCCCTACACGAACGAGAGCTCGTGGATCCTGGGGACGGCGAAACGGATCCTCGACGATTTCCGCGGTGCCGACGTGCGCGTGAACTTCCTGGTCACGGCGGACGCCGAAGGGGCCCGGAGTTTCCTCGGACCGCTCGCCGACGAGTTCCTGGTCTTCGTCGATCCCGACAGAACAGTCGTCAAGGGACTCGGTCTGACGATGCTGCCGGCATTCGTCTTCGTCCGTCTCGACGGCACGGTCCACGCAGCGGCAGAGGGTTGGAATCCGATCGAGTGGCGCGCCGTCGCCGAATCGATCGCCGAGGTCACCGCCTGGACGAAGCCGGTCATCCCGACGGCCACCGATCCGCTGGCCTTTGCCGGAACGGCGATCGACTCGCTCCCGTAGCGGTTACCGTGAGCTTCATGCCGGAGTTCGACTTCACCGAAGTACTGCTACTCGACGCCAATCCCGGCGGGCCGCACGACACCACGTACCGCCTGGTCACCACCGAGGGCGTGTCCACCTTCGAGACGTCGGAGGGTCGCTTTCTCAAGGTGGAACCGGAGGCGCTCACCCGGTTGACCCAGGAGGCGATGCGCGACATCGCCCATCTGCTGCGACCGACGCACCTGCAGCAACTGCGCAATATTCTCGACGACCCCGAGGCATCGGCGAACGACCGTTTCGTGGCGATGGACCTGCTGCAGAATGCAAATATCGCCGCTGGCGGTGTGCTGCCGATGTGCCAGGACACCGGCACGGCGATCGTCAAAGCCAAAAAGGGGCAGTACGTCTTCACCGGCGGCGGCGACGAGCAGGCCATCGCCCGTGGCATCTTCAACACCTATCAGACGAGCAATCTGCGCTACAGCCAGATGGCCCCGATCACGATGTACGAGGAAAAGAACACCGGCAACAACCTCCCTGCGGAAATCAAGGTCGCAGCGATCGACGGCGACGAGTACAAGTTCCTGTTCATCGCCAAGGGAGGCGGTTCGGCGAACAAGAGCTACCTGTTCCAGGAGACGAAGGCGCTGCTCAACGAAAAGACGCTCTTGCCGTGGCTCTTCGAGAAGATGAAGACGCTCGGCACCGCTGCGTGTCCGCCATACCACCTTGCTGTTGTCATCGGCGGCACCTCAGCTGAGTTCGCCGTCGAGACGGCAAAGCTCGCCAGCACCCACTATCTCGACGGCCTCCCGACCGAGGGCGGTGCGGACGGGCATGCGTTCCGCGACACGGACCTCGAGAAGCAGGTGCTCACGCTGTCACAGGAAACTGGTATCGGCGCACAGTTCGGCGGCAAGTACTTCTGCCACGACGTGCGCATCGTGCGCCTCCCCCGTCACGGCGCGAGTTGCCCCGTGGCGATGGCCGTCAGCTGTTCGGCAGACCGTCAGGCGGTCGGCAAGATCACCAGCGAGGGCCTCTTCCTCGAGCAGTTGGAGACCGACCCGGCACGATTCCTGCCGGAGATCACGCACGACGAGCTCGAAGATGGCGACGTCGTTCACATCGATCTCACCCGTCCGATGGACGAGATCCGGGCAACACTCTCGCAGTATCCGGTCAAGACCCGCGTGATGTTGACCGGACCGATGGTCGTCGCACGCGACATCGCCCACGCCAAGCTCAAAGAACGTCTCGACGCCGGCCTCGGGCTGCCGCAGTACCTCAAGGACTACTGCGTATATTACGCCGGGCCCGCCAAAACCCCTGTAGGAATGGCGTCGGGTTCCTTCGGCCCGACCACCGCCGGCAGGATGGACAGCTACGTCAAGGAGTTCCAGGCCGCTGGGGGCAGCTTCGTGATGCTCGCCAAGGGCAACCGCTCGAAGCAGGTGACCGACGCCTGCAAAAGTTATGGCGGCTTCTACCTCGGATCGATCGGCGGTCCGGCCGCCCGGTTGGCACAGGACTGCATCACCCAGGTCGACGTGCTCGAATACGCAGAACTCGGCATGGAGGCGGTCTGGAAGATCGAGGTCAAGGAGTTCCCGGCATTCATCGTCGTCGACGACAAGGGCAACGACTTCTTCGAACTCGTCAGCAAGCCGTATGGCACCCCGGTGGCCCTGTCGGTCTGAGCAGCCGGAGATCGATTCGCCACGGCACGCAGGTCCGAGATATTGCAGATACTGCAACGATCGATGCCACTGCATCTCCGAACCCAGTCTCGACCTCAGCTACAGGTCGAGAGTTGCAGCCTGATCTCGAGGCTGACGGTACGGTCCGGCACGCCGAGAAAGACGTGCGCAAGCTGGCTCTGGGTGAGGATGCCTGCGTACAACCCCGCCATGCAGGTGGCGTGTTCACTGCTGTCGCCGTCGACGACAGCACGGCGGACGTAGGCATCCAGCCGACGTCGGCTCCCCATCGAGAACAACTGATCCGCTGCGTCGCGCCCGCCGTGGGCTGAATCCGATTCGGGGCAACGCAAGGCGTTCTGCGGAATGGCCAGGCCGACGAGGTACTCGCTGACGATGTTGTCGATACAGGTGCTGCCTCGCAGGAACGCCGTATGGCCGTCACCCGTCCAGTAGACGGTGACGGCATTGCCCATTGTCTTGGCCATGACCTTTGCCTGTTCGACCGGGGTGGCCGGATCTCCATCGGTTCCGAGCACGAGGATCGGTGCCTGACGCTGGACCGGTTTGAGTGCCGGCATCGGTTCTGCGGTCAACGGCCAACCGTTGCAACCACCCGAGCGATCGGCGAAGTCGGCGCAGGTGATGGCGAAGTTGGCGAACGACTCCTGTGATTTCGCTGCCGCGCTCTCCTGCCCGGCGAGTTTGCCGGCGATGGCAACGAGCACGCTGCCGTCACCGGCGTTGGCCTCTGCGATACCTTGGGCGAGGTACGGCCAATAGTCACTGTTGTAGTACCCGGCGAAGAAATCCTGCTGCAAGATGTCCGATGTCAGCGAATCGGCACCTGGCAGGCTCGTCGCCGGCACTGCCTCGCCGCCGAGACTGTTTTCGAGCGTGTCGAGGGCCGTTGCGGCGTGTGCGCCGAGCGGGCAGGTCGTCGCCAAGGAACACTCCGCAAGGAACCGTCTCCGGCTCCGGTCGAAGTACTGCACGCCGTAGAAATCCGGCAAGTCGCTCCGATGCTCGAGATTCGCCTGCCCGGCGGTCGGATTGACCGAGCCGTCGAGCACGATCGCCCTGACCTTGCCGGGGAACAGCGTCGCATACACCGCCCCGAGGGCAGTGCCATAGCTGTAACCGAGATAGGTGAGTTGCCTGTCGCCGACCGCCTGACGGATCTGTTCGAGATCGCGCGCCACGTTGACGGTCCCGAGTTGCGGCAGCAACATGGCGTTGTCGCGAATGCATTTCCTGACGATGCTCGGGTCGTAGCCGTTGTTGGGATCGGACCGGAGGTCGCACTGCAGCGGATCTGATTGGCCGACGCCACGCGGATCGAAACCGACGAGATCGAACCGACTGAGGATCTCGACCGGCATCGTCGGTGCAATCGATCGGGCGAGACTGATTCCCGTCCCGCCAGGTCCTCCAGGATTGACCACCAATGACCCGATACGACGCGTCTGCTCGGTCGCCGGAAGTCGTGTCAGCGCCAGCGTGACGGTGTCGAGCAGCGGTCGGTGGTAGTCGAGGGGAACCGCCAGTTCGCCGCACTGCCACGGCGCCGGTTTGTCGGCACACGTATGCCAGGAGATCGGAGCGACGACCGGTAACGCCAGCCCCGCCTGGTCCGGAAACGGGTCACCGACGTGGAACTTGAGTTGCACCGGCGATGCGCCGCTCGACCGGACATCGGAGCCGGTTTCGGCGCAGGCGGCGAGCAGCAGACCCGCGGCGCAGACCGCCGCCAGATTGTTCGCCCACCGAGCACGCACGAACCTGAATCTAACCGTGAATCCGCAGTCCGATCAGGCGAGGGAGACGAGCTCGAGCCAGTCAGCGTTGAAATAGTCGACTTGGCCGTCCGGCATCAGCAAGACCTTCGTCGGCTTCAGCTGCTCGACGAATTCGCTGTCGTGGCTGACGAACAGCACCGAACCCTTCCACGTGCTCAGCGCATCGGCAACCGCCTGGCGGCTGGCGGGGTCGAGGTTGTTCGTCGGTTCGTCCAGCAGTAACAGGTTGTTGCGGCCGGTCATCAACATCGCCAACGCCAGTTTTGTCTTCTCGCCACCGGAGAGCGTCCCGGCATCCTGGAAAACCTTGGCACCGGTCAAGCCCATCATGCCGAGCAGCCCGCGCAGCTGCGTCTCGGTCAGCAGTACGCCGGGAGGAATCGACGAACGCAGGTTGTCGAGCAGCGACTGGTCGCTCGCCAGATTGTCGTGCTCCTGGGCGTAGTACCCGACGTTGACGTTGTGACCGAAGGAGAAGTCGCCGATGTTCGCCTGCGTCTCGCCTGCGAGGATCCGCAGCAAACTCGTCTTGCCTGCCCCGTTGAGCCCGAGAACCAGCAGGCGGTCGCCACGGCCGAGGTCGAACGACACGTCTTCGAAAACGGGCGGCCCGCCGTAGCCCTTCGACAGGTGGTCCGCCGTGACGACGGTGACACCGGCAGCAGGAGGGTCCGGGAAACGGACGGCGAGCTGTTTACCGCCGGTCTTGACGGTGACCCGTTCGTCTTCGAGACGGGCGATGCGCTTCTCCATGCTGTGGGCCATCGCCGCTTTGGTCGCTTTGGCACCGAAGCGGTCGACGACGTTCTGTAGGCGGTTGATCTCCTTGGACTGCTGCGCCGCCCGTTTGATCATCCGCTCTTCGTCGGCCTTCCGTGACCGCACGTACTGGCTGTAGGTGCCCTTGTACTCGACGATCTCACCGCTGGCGTCCTCGGTCGGGCGGTCGAGGTGCAGCACGCGGGTAATCGCCTCGTCGAGCAGTTCGAGGTCATGGCTGATGACCAGCAGCGCGCCTCGATAGGCGCGCATGTACTGCAGCAGCCAGGTCTTGGCATCGACATCGAGGTGGTTCGTCGGTTCGTCGAGCAGCAGCGCCTCGGAACCGGCGAAGAGGATGCGTGACAACTCGACACGGCGGCGCTCGCCACCGCTGAGCACACCGATCGGCAGGTCGAGGCGGTCAGCTGCGAGGCCGAGGCCAGCCGCCATCGACCGCGCCTCGCTATCGGCGCTGTATCCGCCTGCCATCGCGAATTCTTCCTCGGCCTTGGCGTAGCGGCGGATGTTGCGCTCGTTGGCGTCTTCCTCCATAGCGATGCGCAGTTTCTCGATACGCGTCTGAGCCTCGTCGATTCCTCGGCCGCTGAGCACATGGACGATCGCCGTACGGGTCTCCAAGACGCCGTCGATGCGCGGGTCCTGCGGCAGGTAGCCGAAGCCGCCCTTGCGCTGGATCTTGCCGGCAGCAGGCTCGTTCTCACCGCCGAGCACACGGAAGAGACTCGTCTTTCCGGCACCGTTGCGGCCGACGAGGCCGACTTTGTCGCGGGGCATGATCGTAAACGAGGCGTCCTCGACGACGAGTCGACCACCGACTTCGACCGAGAGAGCAGACACCTGTAACACGTCCGTCTACGCTACGGGTGAATGGAAGTGCTGACTCCCCCTCGGCGACATCGGATCAGCGTCGCGGCGATCGGCCCGATTTCGGTCGGATTGGGCTGTTGCGCCGCTGCCGCCTACGCAGCGACACACAATCCGTCGTCAGGAGCGAACTGGTTCCCCGCCTGCCCATTTCACCAGGCCACAGGTCTGTGGTGCCCCGGTTGCGGCCTGACGAGGGCGATGGCGCGCCTGCTGCACGGCGACATCCTTGGAGCACTGAGCTTCAATGCACTGACCCCGATCTTCCTCGGGCTGATCGTCGTGGGTTGGCTGACGTGGCTGATGCCGACGATCGGACGCCGTCCGATGCACGTCTTCGACCGCATCTCACCACGCTGGTGGACGGCAGCCGCCTTCGGCATCGTCGTCTTCGGCGTCATCAGAAACATCCCATTGGCGCCGTTCCGCGCCCTCGCCCCCTGAGCAGGCCGCGTTCACAGCGCTCCGGCGCGAGCGATGGAGCAGAAACTGGAGCCCATGTCCACAACGTGACCCGCCGTTCAGTTGTTCAGTTGTTCAGAGGGGCAGGCGGCCTGGAGAGTCAGGGGGTCAGCGAAGGCGTCGGGGCCGGCGGACCGGGCGTCAGGGCTGGCGCAGGGGACGTCGGGGCTGGCGCTCGGGAGGTCGTCGTCGCCGCCCTGGTGGTCGTTGTTGGCGAGTCAGCCGTCGTGGTGGTCGTGGAACCGCTGGACGCCTTCGTCGTCGTGGTCGTCGCGGCGATGCCACCTCCAGACGTTGTCGTCGTTGCACCACTGCCCTTTGCGGTGGTCGTCGTGGTCGTGGTCGCCGATGTTTTCGACGTCGTTCCGGCGGGCCGTGCAGCGGTGGTGGTCGTCTTCGAGGTCGGCGGCTTGTACGGGGGGATCGTCACGTTCGGGTCACCGATGCTCGGATTCCCTTCGCCCTTGTTGGTCTTGACCCAACTCGGTGTCCCCGGCGTGGACCTGTCGCCGACCGTCGGGAGCGTGGCATCCGCCGGTCCGCCGGGCGCAGGTCCGAGGGTGACCGCCAGCATCTGGTCGAGGATCATCGCCCCGTAGGTCGTCGGATGGATGCCGTCACCGCTGAGCGCTCCCTTGAACGATCGTGAGGCCGTCTCCCAGTCGATCACCGTCAGGCGGGGGTCGGTCGCCGCAGCCTGTAGCAGTACGTCGTTCACTTCCTGTTGCTTGGCGGCATACAACGGAACGGTGAACATGATGATGCGTTTTGCACCCGAGGCCAACTGCAGGATCTGCGCCACTTGCTGACGGAATTGCTCCTGGTCGCCACCGTAATTGTTGCCGAGCATCAGCACGAGCACCTGATGGATCTCCGAGGAGCGCTTCTGCAGGACTCTGATTCCTTCGTCGGTGAAACGACCGACACGACCGTCCAGGGTGATTTTCCAGCCCATCGACTGGACGTAGGCGTCGAGCGGGTCCGGGCTGCCGATCGCCATTCCCAGCGATACGGAGTCACCGACGAAGAGGATGCGCGGATCGGTGATCTCGATCGGTGCTGCGGATTGCGAAGGAACGGATTCTGTCACCGCGAAGACTTGGCCGGTGTCGTCCCTGGCCATCGCCACACCTGGCGCCTGCACCGGGGCGCTCGGCGTCGCAGCCTCGGTGGGAGCGGCATTCGGATCTGCGGTTGCATTCGGATCGATGACGCCTTCGGCACCGCTCGCCGGCTGGACCGGAGCGACACCGATCGGACCGATGGTGTCCGCTGATTGCAACGCGGCCGTCGAGGTCCCGCACGCTGCGAGCAACGCCAGACCGACAGTAAAGATCAGGGCAAGTCTCCGCCGGGGGTATGTCATGACCCTCCTAGTCCATCGAGTTTGAGCAGGAGAATCAAGTCAACCCTTCGAATTCACCCGATGGAAGCGATACTTGTCACGTTGCGTGGTCGAATCAGCGGCCACAGAACCGGTGATTTCTCGGGATTCAGCTCTGTCGTCGACGCAGTTCGTCGCGGATTTCGGTGAGCACGTCGAGTTCGCTCGGACCGGCGATGGCTTCGGACTTCTTCTTCATCTTGTTGTAGGCCTTGATGATCAGGAAGAGGACGAGGCCGACGATGATCAGGTTGATCAGTGCGGTGATGACCACGCCAGGCTGCACCAGCGCGCCGTGCTGGGTGATCGTCTTCGTCGGATCTTTGGGGAACTTCGGATCGGGGATCGTGTTGGTGGCGCTGCCGATGCGGAACGAGCCGACGTCGTCGAAGTTCGCCTTTCCGAAGATGCCGGCGATCAGCGGATTGACGACGCCTGCCATGAACTGGTCGATGACATCCTTGACCTTCAAGGCGATGACCAAGCCGACAGCGATCGTCACCAGATCGCCGGTGGCGATGAAGTCCTTGAACTCCTTGATGTACTTCTTCATGACGGTGTTGGGCCTTTTCGAATGGCACTGATTTCGACCCGTGCATCATTGAAGCACGCCCCGCCTGCCAGATCCGTGACTGTCGCCGCCACGAACTGGTTCGAGGTGAACCCGTGGCTCGTGTGGCGACGCCACAACCCTTTCGGGATATGGCAAACGCCGGGACGCAGCGCAGGGTCGACGCGCATCGGCCAGACGGCGCTCGCCAAGGAGTTGTGCACCATCACGTCATCGCCGTCATGCAATCCACGGGCGTCAGAGTCCGATGGACTCATCGAAACGACAGCCGCGGGCGGATCGAACTCTGCGAACATCGAGTTGATCGTTCGATTCGTCGACGGGCTGAGGAGAACCAGCGGAAAATCCTCCGCCGCCGCCCGGAACGTCGGCAACGGCAGCTCACTCTCCGGGTCGAACAGGCAGATGCGGCGATGCTCGTGCGGAAAGGTGTCGACGAACTGGACGGTACCGCCGCTCTCGCGCACCGCCACGCCGCCCGCATCGCCGCGCTCGGTGGGCACGGAAGCGGCGAGCACGGCCTGGAACTCGACGTCTGACGCGAAGATCTGCGGGCCGAGGCCGAGTTCGCCGGCGAGCAGGCGGGCGACGTCGTTGTTCGACTTCGACTCACCGACCGGGGCGATGACCGCACTCACCGCCTGGGCGGTGAACGATCCGTATGACGAGGCGACATCGTCTGCCTCGAAATGCGTCGTCGCCGGCAGTACGACGTCGGCGAGCTGCGCCGTGTCGGTCATCACCTGCTCGTGGACGACCGTGAAAACCTCGTCGCGTCCGAGCCCACGCACCATCGAACGCTGGTCGACGGCGGTGACGGCAGGGTTGGCACCCTGGACGAACAGGACCCGCGCCTGGGTCGTCCAGCTCGGCGACGATCCGCAGAGCACGGCACCGACATCGTTCATACTCAGCGTCCGACGTTCTGGCGACTGCGCTGCAGGTCCGCGGAGCTGGGCGGCATCGTACGGCGCAGCGTCGGAGGTCGATCCGATGACCCCACTGCCCCTGACCCCGAAGTGGCCCGCCAGCGCCCACAGTCCGAAGGCGCCGATGATGCCGGAGCCGCCGTTGCGATTTCGTTCGAGACCCCAGCCGATACGCAGCATCGCCGGACGAATCGTTGCCACCAGTTCGACGAACCGCTCGAAGTCACCGGTGCTCAAACCGCAGGTTTCGATCGAGGCGTCGATGTCGAATTGCTGCGAGGCGGCGATGAACTCGCCGGCGCCGCTGACGTGCTCGTCGATGAACGACGTGTCGAGACGGTCCAGTTCTGCAAGCCGCCGCGTCGCCGCATAGGCGAGCAGCACGTCGGTGCCAGGAAGCAGAGCGAGGTGCAGGTCGGCACGAGCGGCGATGCCGGTCCTGCGCGGGTCGATGACGACGAGGGTCGCGCCGCGCTTGCGTGCCTGATTGATCAGCGGGAGCAGATGGGTGTTGGAAATGGTCGGGTTGGCTCCCCACATCACGATCAGCTCGGCATCGACGATGTCGAGCGGATCGGCGCTCAACATCGAACCGAAGACCTGCTGCCAGGCGGCACCGGCGGTTGCCGCACAGATCGTATGGGCGACATCGGGTGCCCCCAGTTGCTGGAAGACGATCGGTGTCAAGCCATTGGCGGCGAGCGAACCGGCAGACGAGTTGTAGAGATACGGAATAATGGAGTCGGGCCCCGATTCGTTGATCGCCGAACGGATTCGTTCTGAGACGATGCCGATGGCCTCATCCCACGAAGCGTGGCGGAACTCCCCGGAACCCTTCGGCCCCGAACGGACCAGCGGCGTCATGATCCGCTCCGGCGCGTAGACGCGCTTGGCGTGATGCTTGACCTTTTGACAGATGAACCCCTGCGTCAGGGTGTTGCCGTGGCCCACGGGTGCGGCTCCGACGGAGACCAGCGTGCCGTGTTCGACGGTGGCGATCAGGGTGCATGTGTCCGGACAATCGAGTGGGCAGGCGGTCAGGAACTCGGTCGGCATGCCGTCAGTCTGACGCATCGAACGCCACCGCCGAAGCCGATTCGCCGGGAGTTGCTCGCAGCGGTCAGTGGGGCTGGGGATTTGCCTCGGCGGCGACGTCCTCGAAACGGTCCGCTGAACGCAAGGACGGGAAGAAAACCGCCCACATCACGGCGACGGCGACGGTGATCACGCCTCCGCCGGCGACGGCGGGCGTCAGACCGAAAATACTGGAGGCGACGCCGGACTCGAACGCACCGAGTTCGTTGGACGCACCGATGAAGACGTTCTCGACTGAAGAAACCCTGCCCTGCATCTCGTTCGGCGTCGACAGCGGGACGACCGTCGACCGCACGTACACGCTGATCATGTCGGCACCGGACAACACGATCAGCGCTGCGAAGGCGACGACATAACTGTGGGTGAGGCCGAGCGCGACCGTCGCCACGCCGAAGACGCCGACAGCCAGCAGCAGGTTGCGTCCGACGTGACGGCGGAACGGCTTGACGACGAGGATCAAGCCGATGATCACTGCGCCGACCCCTGGCGCGGCGCGCAGCCATCCGTAGGCGATGTCACCGACATGCAGTTGGTTCTTGGCGATCGACGGCAGCAGAGCGACAGCACCGCCGAACAGCACCGCCATCAGATCGAGGCTGATCGCCCCGAGCAGCACGGGGCTGCGACGGATGAATTTGAGCCCTTGGAGGGCGTGACTGACCGACACCTTCTGGTTCTCATCGGTGCTGCGCCGCTGAGGTATCCGGAAGCGGACGAAGAACAGTGAAACGATCGACAACGAATACAGGCTCATCGTGACGGCGAACGGCAGGGCTCGGTGGGCTGCGTAGAGGAACCCGGCGGCGGCAGGCCCGAAGATCGCTGCCGACTGCCACGAGATCGAGAACAATGCCGCCACCCTGCTGAACTCGTTCGGCTTGGCGACGAGCGGCTTCATCGACCGCGTTGCCGGCGACACGAATGCACGGGTGGTCCCGACACCGGCGACGATCACGAAGATCGGCCACATCGCCGTCGGTCCCGTGCGGATATAGAGGAACAGTGCCATCGCGCAGAGCACTTCACCGACCATGCCGATGCCGGCGACCTTGCGGCGGTCGAAGCGGTCGACAACGGTGCCGGAGACGAGCACGAGCACCGCTGTCGGTACGAATTCGGCGAGCCCGAGGAACGCCAGGTTGAGGTTGCGGTTGGTCACGTCGATGACGAACTTGCCGAGCGCGGTGAACTGCGCCATCGCCCCGATGCTCCAGAAGAGCTGCACGAGCATCAACGCCCTGACACTCGGAATCGACCAGATCTGGCGCAACGACGGTACGGGGATCGCTGCTGTCACCGGTGCCGGGGTGCGATCCGATTCGACGGCGTGTCGACCGGCATCGACGGCGTCGAGCTCTGCTTCGATATCGGACATGCGTTGGGCAACGCTATCGCCGCTCGTCTGGCTCACCCTGGGAGTGCTACAGATACGGAGATGAGCTCACTCGCTGATGACACCCGCTGGCTCGACGCCACCTCGCAGGCCGATCTCGTCCGTTCCGGCGAGGTGACGGCGAGCGAACTCACCGAAGCGGCCATCGAACGGATCGAAGCCATCGACCCTGCGTTGAACGCAGTCGTGCTGCGCTGGTTCGAGCGCTCACGCGAGTGGGCGGCCGGCGAGCTGCCGGACGGTCCGTTCCGTGGTGTCCCCTTCCTGCTCAAGGATCTGTACGCGCCGATGGCCGGCACGCCGATGACGAACGGCAACCGCGCCCTCCTCGATTCCGGCTGGGTTGCCCCATCGGATTCGACACTCGTCTCCCGCTATCGGCGCGCCGGTCTGGTGACACTCGGGCGGACGAACAGCCCGGAAATGGGGAGCGTTCCGACGACCGAACCCGTGCACTTCGGCCCGACGCACAACCCGTGGGCGCTCGATCGTTCGCCGGGTGGTTCGAGCGGCGGATCCGGAGCAGCAGTCGCTGCGGGACTGGTCCCCATCGCCCATGCCAGCGATGGTGGCGGCTCGATCCGTATCCCCGCCTCGGCATGCGGGCTCGTCGGGCTCAAACCGAGTCAGGGCCGAATCACCATGGGTCCGCTGGTCGACGAGAGCGGCCTCGGTGTGCAGCACTGTGTTTCACGCAGTGTCCGTGACACCGCTGCGTTGCTCGATGCGACGTGCGGGCCCGGCATCGGCGACACCGTCATCGCCGCTGCTCCGCTCCGCCCCTATCTCATCGAGGTCGGCGCAGATCCGGGCCGCCTGCGTATCGGCGTGTTGGACCACCGTCCCCAAGGCGACGCGGCAATCCATCCGCACTGCGCGCTCGCCGCACAGAATGCAGCGACGCTGCTGGCATCGCTCGGACATCACGTCGAGGAGGCGTACCCGAGAGCGCTGGAAGACACCGACCTGACCCCCCGGTTCATGGCGATGTGGGCGGCGAACATGGCGATCGGCTGCCAACGGATCGCCGAGGCAATCGGCAGACCCGTCACCGAGGACGATTTCGAGCCGATGAACTGGGCGCAGGCACAGATGGCTGAGCGATCGTCTGCCGTTGACTATGCGATGGCGCTCGCCGCCGTGTCACAGTTCCGCAGGCGCATGCATCAGTGGTGGACGCCGGTAGCGGACGGCGGAGAAGGATTCGACCTGCTGCTGACACCGACGCTCGGGGACCTCCCGCCGATCCTCGGCACGATGGTCAATCACCCCGGCGAGAACCCACTGAGACCGGTTGCGCTCGCCGGCCAACTCGTGCCATTCACTCCGCCGGCGAACACGACCGGCCAGCCGGCCATCAGCCTGCCGTTGCACTGGACCGCTGAAGGACTTCCCGTCGGCATCCATCTCGTCGCCGGCTACGGACGCGAGGACGTACTGATCCGCGTTGCTGCCCAGTTGGAGGGCGCCCAGCCGTGGGCCGATCGGCACCCAGCCGTCTGAAACAGGCTGCGGACCGGCCGAATCTCAGTGACGGCACCGGGTCGGCACAGGAGATGTTGCAACTTGAAAACGAAAGCGCTTTTCTGCGATCTAAATCCGACGGAGCTACGTCTACATACACGTGAACGAAACGCGGATTCCTCATAGCGCCACCGAAGTGCAGTCCCCTTGGGTGAGCGTCGCGGAACGCGCCATCGTCGTCAGCATGCTTGCAGCCATCCTTGCCGCCGTACTGTGGCAGGTCGGCGTCGGCGCCAGCTTCATCGTCGTGGTCTGCGCCGTCGGCGCCTCGATCGCCGGTTGGGTGCAGCCGGCACCTCGCGTGCTTGCGCTTCAGCGTGTCACCGACATCCGCTCGCGTCGCACGATCGTCCGCTGAACCTCGCTCGACCTCATCCTGCTAACGAAGGCAGGCGATCACCGACTCGATGACCCGCTTCGTTTCGTCCGGGTCCCTGACCTGGATCGAATCGACACCGGCGTCTCTCACCGGCGCATCGTTGCCACCGGGAAACAGTGCATCGCCCATGAACAGCATCCCCTCCACGCTCACCCCGACGATCTCGGTGAGTTTGGCGATGCCGTAGGCCTTGTCGATGCCGTGCTTGGTGATGTCGACGGACGTCGCCCCACCGAGGTGCACCGACAGTTCGGGGATCATCGCCTCGAGCAGCGCCTTGAACCGCTGGCGCTTGGAGAAGTCCGGATCCCACACTTTCTTGGCATCGACGGGCGCCTGCTGACCAAGTGCCGAATAGGTGATCTGCGTGCCTCGGTTCTCGATCAGCTCACCCCACGTTCGGTCCGGCTTGAAACCGGACGCCTCGATCGCCGCGCTCAACGACTCGATCGTCTTCGTCGCCTCCGCCTCGGTCAAGTCCTCGGAGTAGACCTTCTGCCAGGAGACATCGGCCGGTACATACCGGTAGAACTTGGTTCCGCAGGTCGGCAACAACGTCAAGCGGGTGAGGTCGGCGTCGGTCGACAGATTGCTGAGCAACTGCTTCTGGAATTGTGGCCAGTCACCACCGGAGATCACTGCCACCCTGGCAACGCCGAGCAAGGCGTCGAGCAGTCGAGCCATCTCGTTGTCGAGTGACGACTTGCTCTCGGCAAGCGTGCCGTCGAGATCGAAGACGATCAGTTGCTTGCTCATATCGTGACGACCATCCCGATTGTCTATCCGCAGATCACCGTTCCCACACTGATGCCGGCGCTGCCGTACCGTGCGACCATGGAACGATGAAGGTACGCGTCGGCTATGGGTTCGGTGTCCGCAGTTCGCTGAACGACGAGTCGCTCGGAGCGGTCGTCGACACGCTCGAGGAACTGCACTTCGACAGCCTGTGGTTCTCCGAGCGGATCAGCGGGGAGTCTCCCGACCCGATCGTGGCGATGGCCTATGCCGCAGGGCGGACGAAGAAGCTGAAGTTCGGGATGAGCGTGCTCGTGCTGCCCGGTCGCAACCCTGTCGTGCTCGCCAAAGAACTGGCGACCCTCGATCGGCTGTCGAACGGACGGCTGCTCCCTGCGTTCGGACTCGGTGTCGCCGACCCGATGGAGCAGCAGGCATTCGGCGTCGAACGGACGCAACGCGCTGCCAGGTTCGACGAGGCACTGAAGGTGGTACGGGCCTGCTGGACCGACGACGTCATCGACCACGAGGGCGCCTACTTCCAGTACGAAGGATTGCGGGTCTTCCCGAAACCGAAGCAGTCGCCACCCGACGTCTGGCTCGGGGGTATCGCCCCCTCTGAACTTCGTCGGGTCGGACGACTCGCAGACGGTTGGCTGCCGTCATTCGTGGTACCGGACGACATCAGCCGCGGCCGTGAGGTCATCGAACAGGTCGCCGCGCAGCACGACCGAGCGATCGACGACGAGCACTACGGCGTGCTGATCCCCTATTCGATGCAGCCGGTTCCGGAGAAACTGCTCGCCGGATTCGCCAAGCGGCGACCGGATCTCGCCGACCCGGCGATCGTCGTCCCAGTCGGGTTCGAAGCGCTCGCCAAGCAGGTCGACGCCTTCGTCCGAGCCGGTGCTTCGAAATTCGTCGTCATCCCGATCGTCGAACCGCTCGATGCCCGAGCGTGGGACGCACACCTGCGCGAAGCTGCGCCGGTACTGCTCTCGCTGCAGAACTGACCCACACACGAGTGCCTCCGCCGCCGGCCCTTCGCTGACCGGCGCTTCGGAACGGGCACTTCGCAACCGGTACTTCGCAACCGGCGCTTCGCTGATCAAGGCGCGATGACCGGTGTGCCGATGCCTCCGGCGCAGGTCGCCCCGGGCTCTGGTGTCTGCGGACCCTGCTCGTACTTGGCGATGAACGCCTTCAACGCCGCCGGATCGAACACGGGTATCCGCAACTGCGTGCTCCATGCCGATGCGACCATCGGAGCCGGCAGGCCGGCGTACGGCGTGATCAGCAGGTGATCCTGACCGGGGACCAGCGTCTTGAGGAAGGCGATCTGATCGACAGGGAGCGACGGGTCATAGGCGATCCACACCGAGCCGTGCTCCATCGAATGCACGGCATGCTCATTGGCGACCTGCTTGTCGTAGAAGCCGCATGTCTGCCACACCAGACTGTGCGGACCGCCCACCGGAGGAGTCTGTGGGTACGACACCGGGCTGGTGGTGTGCTGCTGCGAGAGCTTGCCGAAGGTGACGACGGTGGTCATGATGTCGGCATTCGATGTCGCACTCGGCGTGCCGGAACCCGGCGCTGCCGTGGTCACCGACGCCGCCGTCGTCACCGACGCTGATGTGTTCTCCGGCGTGCTCGATGCGCCCTTCGTCGACGACGTGCACCCGGTGAACATCAGCAGGCCGACGAAGCCCAACGCTGCAATCCATCCGGCGCGACGTGCCGAGCGGGGAACGACTCGGGGTGAGACCGAAGACATGGCGGTCAGTGCCCGAACATGGTCAGGAACTGCTCTTTGCTTCTCGGCCGGAAGACGTAGTTCGACTGGCGGACATCGGCCATCTGCGCGCTCGGTGCCGGCGAATAGCGATGGCCCGGGTAGAGGATCGTTTCGCCTGGCAGCGCAGCGAGCGTCTGCAAGCTGTCGTACATCTGCTCGACATCGCTGCCAGGGAGGTCGGTGCGTCCGCACCCGTCGAGGAACAGCGTGTCCCCGGCGACCAACCGTCCGTCCACCAGAAAGCACTGGCTGCCGGGCGTGTGGCCGGGAGTGTGCACCATCGTGATCTCGATACCGCCGACGCTCAGCACGTCGCCACTCCGATGGCTGACGAGGTGATCTCCGCCGACCGCCGTTGCCTTGGTCACCCATTCCGCCTCGTCCGCCTGCACGTGCACGGGGACGTCGACCGTCTCCAAGAGTTCGCGGAGGCCCTCGATGCGCTGCCCGAAGATCGCCCCCCCGACATGATCCTGGTGGTAGTGCGTTGCGAGCGTTCCGACGACGTTCATCCCGTCGCCGGCGACGACGTCGAGAATGGTGGCGATGTCGTATGCCGGGTCGACCAGCACGGCCTCCCCCGTCGAGCGATCACCGATGACGTAGACGAAGTTGACCATCTGATGGGCAAATGGGTCCTTCGTGGCGAAATCCTCACCCGACAGGAGTTGACGGAAGTACAGACGCTCGTTCGTCGAATCCATTGCCCTCATCCTTTCAGTTTGTCCATCGCCCACGCCCACCCGCGTGACGGATGTCCCGTTCGACTCTCTGCGGCGTCGGCACGATGGGCGATGAACAGCCCGGCGTTGGCACCGATGAACCGCAGCGGTTCGACCTCCCACCGCCGGGAATGATGGTCGACCCACGGCAACTGCGTCAGCCGGCTGGTCGTGCCGGTGATCAGATCGGTCAGCGTACGACCGGCGAGATTGGTGGTCGAGACGCCGTCGCCGACATAGCCACCGGCCCAGGCGAGACCCTCGGTGCGGTCGAAGCCGACAGACGAATGCCAGTCGCGGGGGATGCCGAGCGGCCCGCCCCAACGATGGGTGATCCTGGCGTCGGCGAGTCTGGGGAACAGTCCGACGAGTTCCCTGTGCAGTGCTTCGTGCACCTTGGGCACACGGTCGTAGGCATCGTCGATCTTCGAGCCGAAGTGATAGAGCGCTCCGCGTCCACCGAAGGCGAAGCGGCCGTCTGCGGTCCGCTGACCATAGATGATCATGTTGCGGGCGTCGTTGAAGGTCTCACGTCGTGCAAGACCGGCGTCAGCCCAGAAGTCGTCCGGCAGCGGTTCGGTGGCGATCATCAGCGAATAGATCGGCACGATCGCCCGCTTCTCCCCGCCGAGCGTCGGCGTGTACCCCTCCGTCGCCCGAACGACGACATCGGCACGCACGGTGCCGTGTTCCGTGTGCACTGCACCCTTGGCGATCGAACGGACCCGGGTCCGTTCGTAGATCGTCGCGCCCTTGGCTTCGACGACGTCGGCGAGACCACGCACGAGTTTGGCCGGATGGATCACTGCACAGTTCGAGTTGTACGTCGCCCCGAGGATCGACGTGACATCGATCCGTTCCTGGGCCTCGGACTGTCCGAGCCAAACAGGTTCCTCGAACCCGAAATGCCGCGCCTCGGCGATGTCGGCCTGCAACCGCTGGACGTGTGCCTGATGCCTGGCGACGTGGAGGTAACCGCCTTTGGCAAAGTCGCAGTCGATGCCTTCCGCAGCAGCAGCCCTGCCGACTTCGTCGACCGTCTTGTTCATCTCGTCCTGCATCCCGACCGCACCCTGGCGACCACCGGGACCGGCAGCGAAGTCGGCGAGGCTGACCGGCATGATCGCCGAGCACCAGCCACCGTTGCGTCCGCTTGCGCCGTACCCGGCGATCTCCGCTTCGAGCAGGGCGATCCGCAGCGACGGATCCTTCGTCAGCAGGTAGTAGGCCGTCCACAAACCGGTGAAACCTGCACCGACGATGGCGACGTCGACGCTCGTCGGGCCAGGTAGTGACGGGCGGACGCTTTCGGTGTCGTCGAGCACGGTGTCCAGCCACAACGATCGCGATTTGTAGGAGGATTGGGTCACCGGCATGACACGATGATGACATGTCGATTGCTCCACATGTTGACCGCATCGAACTGAAGGCGATCCGCGCCGTCGGTTTGATCGGCGTCCTACCAGAGGAGAAGATCCGACCGCAACCGTTCGAGATCGACCTCGTCATCGAATTCGACGGCCGCGCTGCTGGCGCATCGGACGATCTCAGCGACACGATCGACTACGGCGTGCCGATCGCCACGGCAGTACGCATCGTCGAGCGCGAGAATCATCAACTGCTCGAACGTGTCGCCACGCGCATCGCCGAGGAGGTGTTGGCGATCAGCCGGGTGGACGCAGTCGAGGTACATGTCCGCAAGTTGCGCCCACCCGTCCCGTATGACATCGCCTCCTCGGCGGTCCGTGCATACCGCCGCAAACCTGACCTCCTGCGCTTCGAGCGTCCACTGACGACGTCGTATGTCGCCCTTGGTTCCAACCTCGGCGACCGGCGGGCGACGCTGCGTTCGGCGATCCTCGCGCTGCCGGGAGTGCGGGCGATTTCGGGCGTCTACGAGACGGATCCCGTCGGTGGTCCCGGCGAGCAGGGCCGTTACCTCAACATGGTCGCAGAGCTGGAGACCCGGCTCGACCCCTATCAACTGCTTGCCGTCTGCCGTGGTACGGAGCTGGCTGCCGGCCGCGAGCGCCTCGTGCGATGGGGCCCACGGACGTTGGATGTCGACGTACTGCTGTACGGCGATGTCAGTATCGACAGCGAGGAACTGACGATCCCCCACCCACGCATGTGGGAGCGCCGCTTCGTGCTCGCCCCGCTCGCCGACATCGCCCCGAACCGCGTGCCGACCGACTGGGATCAGCGGCTACCGGCCGGCGGCGTACAGCGTGTCGAGGACCTCGAACTGTAGCGACATCGATGCCGGCGAGTCGATCGGCCGGCGTGCTCCGCTCGGCAATCGGCCGGCCTGTTCGGCGAATCGAGGCGATCTACAGCGTTCTGGCGATCGCTGTCGCCATGGCGTTGACCTTGGCTGGGTAGTGGGCTCTGCCGTATTCCGGTTCGGCGCGGATGACGATGTCCAGCAACTCGTCGTGCTGCACCGTTTCCTTCCACGGCAGGGCGATGTACAGCGGCAGGCCGAAGACTCGGAGCCGGTCGAGTTGCGTGTAGACGAGCTTCTGGTACTCGTAGCGCTGTGCCCACGGCCAGTCGTGCGGCGCAAAGCCGGTGCCAGGGTCGAGCACCATGTTCTGGCGGACTCCGAAACCGTCTGCGCGAGCCAGCATCTCGGTGAAGAATTCGACCAGCACCTCGACCGGATCGGTCGCTGTGACCTTCGACATCTGCAGCGGGTTTGGGCCCGACAGGAACGGCAGCACGACCGGACATCCGAACTCGGCGGCGACTTCGAACATGCCGGGTTCCTGCAGACCATCTGCCGCGTTCATCCAGGTGGCACCGGCTTCGAGCGCTCGTCTGGCGACGCTCGGCCGCCACGTGTCGACGCTGAACGGCAGGCCCGAATCGACAAGCACGGGAATGATCGGTGCGAGTGTCGACCACTCGTCGTCTGCGTCCTTCTCCCTGGCCTGGAACGTCGAGCCCTGACCACCGAGGTCGAAACCGTAGACGCCTTCGACCATCATCTGCGTCGCCCGCCGGTGCGCATCGCCGGCGTTGCGGACGATCGAGTCGTCGTTCAGCGAGTCCAATGATGCGTTGAGTACGCCGAACAGTTTCACGAGTGTGGGAGCGTATCGACGCCCAAACCCCCATAGCGTGCGGCCCGAGGATTCCGTCGTGACTGCCCGCCCCACGCCCGTACGCGTGCTCCCCCCGACCCAGCTCGGTGTCGCCGAACTCGTCGGATACAAGCGCGGACGGACCATTTCCGTCTGCCTGCCGGCACGCAACGAGGTGGCGACGGTCGGCCCGATCTGCGCGCAGATCGTCACCCGCCTGATGAACAGCGGCACCGGTTGTCTCGTCGACGAACTGATCGTCTTCGACGACGGTTCGACGGACACCACCGCCACCGCCGCCCGCCGAAACGGTGCGCGTGTCGTGCGCGTCGGCGACGTTTTGCCGGCGACCGGACCGGGTCGCGGCAAGGGGAACGTGCTGTGGAAGTCCGTCGCCGAGAGCAGCGGCGACATCATCGTCTGGTGCGACACCGATCTCACGAGCTTCACACCGAACTACATCATCCGAATGGTCACCCCGCTGCTGCTGGACGATTCGATCGACCTCGTCAAAGGCTTCTACGAACGGCCGCTCGACACCCGCGGAGACGGAGGTGGGCGGACGACCGAATTGGCGGCTCGACCACTGCTGTCACGGTTCTTCCCGAGTTTGGCGACGATCCGCCAGCCGCTCGGCGGAGAGTGCGCCGCCAGACGGTCCCTGCTCGAGCGTCTGCCCTTCGTCCAGGGGTATGGCGTCGAGACCGGCTTGCTCATCGACACGCTGCGTCTCGTCGGCACCGAGCGCATCGCCCAGGTCGACCTCGGCATCCGCGCCCACCGCCACCGATCGCTCGCTGAACTGTCGGAGCAGGCTGCGGAGATCCTCGCCGTCGTGCTGCGGCGCATCGGCCTCGAGGATTCGAATGACGTCAGTGTTCCGCCGCTGATCACCGCCGATGGAACGGTGGTCGATGTCTTCGTCGAAGAGCGTCCGCCGCTCGTCGACGTCCCCGGCTACCTCGCCGGTCGCGCCTGACCCGGCTACAACGACACGACCCGCTCCGCTGCGTTGTCGCCGGATCACTCCGTCGTCTACGGTCCGCTCCATCAGTTCTCAACGCCATAGGGGTGCGTGCAATGACCGAGATCCAAGGAACCTGCGACGATCGATTCGAGCAGTTGCGATCGACCTTCGAATCCAGTCTGACGAGCGGACTCGACGTCGGTGCAAGCGTCGCCGTCACGATCGGCGGCGAACTCGTCGTCGACCTGTGGGGTGGCACGACGGACATGGCCTCTGGTGCCAAGGACGTGCCGTGGGAACGCGACACGATCATCAACGTCTACTCGACGACGAAGACGCAGACGGCACTGTGTGTGCTGATGCTCGCCGACCGCGGGGAGCTCGACCTCGATGCCCCCGTCGCGACCTACTGGCCGGAATTCGCCGCCAACGGCAAAGCGGGCGTGCTCGTGCGACACGTGATGAGCCACAACGCCGGGCTTTCAGGCTGGCAGGAGCCGATGGCACCTGAAGACCTGTACGACTGGGACCTGGCCACGTCGAGGCTCGCCGCGCAGGCACCGTGGTGGGAACCCGGAACCGCTTCCGGCTACCACGCCGTCACCCAGGGATATCTGCTCGGCGAGATCGTGCGGCGCGTGACCGGCGAGACGCTCGGCTCGTTCTTCGCCCGTGAGGTCGCCAAGCCGCTCGATGCCGACTTCCACATCGGGACCGGTCCGGAGCACGATGGCCGCGTCGCCCTCGTCATCCCTCCCCCGCCGCTCGCTGCGCAGATGGCGGCGATGGACCCGAACAGCATCGCCATGCGTACACTCACGAACCCGCTACTCGACGCTGCCGCCTCGTGGACCGAGCCGTGGCGACGAGCCGAAATCCCCGCAGCCGGCGGAACGGGCAACGCCCGATCGGTTGCCATGGTGCAGTCCGTCGTCGCCGGTGGCGGCGAGACCCGCGGCGTCAGACTGCTGTCCGAAAAGATGGTCGACCGCATCTTCGAAGAGCAGTCCCACACCACTGATCTGGTGCTCGGACAGCCGATCCGCTTCGGGATCGGCTACGGGTTGGTCTCCGACACCGCGCCGTTGAGCCCGTCAGCTCGGGCATGTTTCTGGGGCGGATGGGGCGGATCGATCCATGTCGTCGACGTCGACCAGAAGATGGTCGTCTCCTATGCGATGAACAAGATGGGAGAGGGAACGACGGGTGACATCCGTGGTGCTTCGCTCGTGTTCGCCGCCTACGCCGGTCTTGCCGCCGGCCACTGATTGCGCTTGACGTACCAGGCGACGTCGACGCCTTCGTCGCCAGGTGCGCTGACGTGGTCACGCCTGCCGCGGCCCTTGCGGAAACCGAGCTTCTCCGGAACGCGACCACTCTTGAGGTTCGCCCGGTCGTGATGCAGCGTGACCGACGAGATGCGCTCGAGCGTGAAGGCCGCAGTCGTCAGCATGCGCGCCGCTTCGGTGGCGATGCCCTTGCCGGCGTGATCGGCATGCACCCAATAGCCGATCTCCAACGATGACGGCGCGCCACGGGGATACAGCCCGCAGCCTCCGATCACCGTCTGCTCGTCGCCGATGAGGAAGATCATGAAGTTGTAGCCTCGGCCGGGTTCCCACGCCTGTTCCCATTCCGCCAGCAGCGCTCGTCGATCCTCGACCGACTTCGGTTCCTCGACGATCCACGGCATGTGCGGCCGGAGGTGTTCGATGCTGGCAGTGATCGCTTCCCCCCACGATTCGGCGTCGCCGACGTGGCTGCGCCGTAGCACGATCCGTTCGCCGACGAGTCGCTCCTCCATCCGCCGGTTCGGCGCGTGCTGACTCGGTATCATCCGCCGGCGGTGCCAATGTGGCCGGGTCCGATGTCGGTGTGTCCTCGCACGCAGTCATCGTGGCACACTCGGGAGATGACCGTTCGTTCATTGCGACATCGTTTCCCAGGCGTTCGAGACGGATGGGCGCGATTCGACGGCCCCGCTGGAACGCAGATGGTCGATGTCGCCATCCAGGCGATGAGCGAATGGGCATCCGGTGGCGACAATGCCAACTGCGGCGGCTCGTTCGCAGCCGCCGACGCCTCCGACGCGCTGCTGGAACGGACTCGACAGACGGTTGGGCAACTGCTCGGAGCGAACCCACAGGGGCTCAGTTTCGGTGCCAATATGACGACGATGACGCTGGCCTTCACCAGGGCGGTCGGAGTGACCTTGCAGCCCGGTGACCGCGTCGTCGGAACCCGGCTCGACCACGACGCCAACGTCTCGCCGTGGCGCATCGCCTGCGAGCGCTCTGGAGCAGAACACGTCCTTGCCCCGTTCGACTCCGAGACGGGCGCATTGGATCCGCAATCGGTGATCGAGCTGATCGACGAGCGGACGAAGTGGGTCGCGGTGACAGGTGCCTCCAACCTGCTCGGCACGGCGACGGATCTGGCGGCGATCATCGCTGCCGCCCACGCCGCCGGCGCACGCGTCTACGTCGACGCTGTCCACCTCGCGCCGCACCGCACGATCGACATCTCGGCACTGGCACCGGACGCACTGGTCACGTCGCCGTACAAGTGGTACGGGCCTCACGCCGGGGTGCTGTACGTCGACCCCGAACTGATGAACTCGCTGCCGATCGCCAAGGTCCGCCCGGCCGCAGATACCGGACCCCGCCGTTTCGAGTCCGGCACCCCGAATCTCGAAGGGATCGCCGCCATCGATGCCGCAGCACGTTTCCTGTTGGAGGAGGGAATGGAGCGCATCACCGCAGACGAGCGTGAGGTGTTCGCGCCGTTGCTCAGTGGCCTGCAGTCGATCGAGGGTGTCAAGGTGTGGGGCCCGCCGACACTCGACGGCCGTGTGCCCACCGTCGGATTCACGATCGATGGACGGACGACCGATGAGGTCTCGTCAGCACTTGCCGCCGACAAAATCGCGACGTGGGCAGGGCATTCCTATGCCGTCGAGGCCGTGGGCCAGCTCGGATTGGCCGACAACGGCGGTGTCGTGCGAGCAGGCGTCGTCCGCTACATCGAAGACGACGACGTGCAACGCCTGCTGACGAGCGTCGAACGCCTCGCCCGCTGAGCCGCCCCGACCGCTCGACCGTTGGAATCCCGTGATGACTGCGGCGGTCCGGACGCACCCGCATCTTGTCCGTTGCGTTCCCGTTCGCCGATTCTCCGACGCGCGGTCACCCCGATTCCGTCACCACGGAATCCACGTGACCACCATCCCGACGATCTGGTCGCCATCAGCGAGTGACGACCGATCGCCAGAGCCGCTAGCCTTAACCCGCCAGTCCGGGAAGTAGCGCAGTTGGTAGCGCACCTGCTTTGGGAGCAGGAGGTCGGGGGTTCGAGTCCCCCTTTCCCGACCAAGAAAGACCAGTTCAGAGCATACGAGTGGCGCTGGTCACTGAGAATAGCTCTCAGTAACTAGCCAGCGGTCACGGATGCAGTCACTGATCAGGTCGCATTTCGTGTTCAAACCTGGGCGAAAGGGCGCGAGCCACCACGTCGGATTTCACCGATCGAGCAAGCTGGCCATCTTGTCAGGACACAACACTTCGATCGCCGAGATTGATGCATTCAGGTCGATTGCTGCCTGCACAACCTGCGTCTTGGTTCGGAGGTAGACGCCGTCGATCCCGGAACACACCAATTGCGACGGAGTCGGATCCGGTGTCGGAGTGTTGTTGTGCTCCGCCACGACGATGAGCGGGATCATTACGACCAGCAGCACTCCGCCGACGATGCCGGCCGTCTTCCAATCGTTTTTCACTATTGCCCCCTCCGCGCCGAACGGCGGGCGATCGTGATGGCGCCGAAGATTCCCGCGAGTCGGACCTTCAGGTTGTACGCCAGGATGGTGAGTTCCGTTACCTCGTCGAACGAGAACCGTGGAGTCTTGCTGCCCGATCTGTAGATGACGTTGGCTGGCGTCGAAGAATCGAAGGTCGGGTGCTGGTGGGCTACAAGGTTGCGGAACTCGATGACCCGTTGTGCGCCAACGAATACAGCTTTCATCTCCGCCGTCTCAACCTCGAGGAGCCGCACGGCGTGCCGCAGCATGTCGAGCTTTGTGCCCGCCGCAACACGGTCCAGAAAGACGTCGATCATCTGATCGGCCTCTGGACTGTCAGGATCGGCGAAGAGCAAGACGAGCCAGTTCCCGATGGCGTTGTCGAGAGTCACTGCCTCGACAAGAAACGGTCCGAGGGCCGAGGCGTACGCGTCGCTCGCTTCCTCAATCCGGCGTTGCTCCTCTCGGAATAGCCGCATGTCGTCGTCGGGCGTTGAGGCCATCAGATCGCCAACGGGTCGGTCGCCAAGATTTCGATTGCGTCCGGCAATCCGGCTGCGGCGCCGGCCGTGACCACCTGGAAGTACTCGGAGACCTTCGCTTGTGGCGTTTGGCGACGCAGCCGATGGAGTACCGGCTCGAGGTAGGAGTATCCGCCTTCTCGACTCACCGATGGCGACACGATCACTACTCGCCGGCCAGCCGGATAGCGGTTGACCCAGCGGAGGATCGAGGCGTTGATGTGGTCGTCGCGAAACGAGTAGCCGACAACGAGGAGATCGTCTGCGTCCGCAAGTTGCGAGTTGAACTCGGCGAATAGATCAAGGAACGGCCCGTCGGCGCGCAGCTTGTTGCCTTCGCCGAACACGATCCCAGGCTGCAGTCGTATGTTTGCACCCTGAGGAGCGCGGACGTGCCATTCGCCTTCACTCCAAACCTGGTTTGTGCCGACGTCATCTCTGATCCAGTTCCGAGAGCCGTGCAGCTTGAGAAGGTGAATCCGATCGTCGGGGGCCCAAGTCAGTCGGCCGCGTTCGATCCATTCGGCCATGCCCGTTGACAATCCGACGTCGGCACCGGCCGCGCTGCATTCGACAGTTTCGTCATAGTTCAATGTCGCCACGGTCAACGGATGCTCGTCTGCGAGATCGAAAATGGGCCGAAGGTACGTCACGTCACTTGACTCGGGAAGCCATACCAACCCGGGAACGCAACTCAACATTTGGAGCTCGACCCGAGCGAATAGATCCTGAGGGGCCATGCTACTCGGCGCAATCGCACGGACGATTTCGACGAGCCTCCGTGCAAGTTGATTCTCGTCGTCGGCAAATGTCCCTGGAGGATTCTTGATACCTCGAATCAGTTGAGCTGCGTCGTTGGTCGGACCAAACGATGCAGCGACGTCGGGGTGCTCGGCAACAAGAGCCTCCATTCCGCCGTGCCAGCGCTGGACGAACGGCGACAGCACGTTGGTACTGAGTCCGGCCAGCATGTGCATCGCGGCGAAGAGCCGCTCGATGTCGGCACCGCCGGGCTCCCTGCGGGCTGCAAGGTCGGCCTCGACCGTGTGGTGTACGAAGCGTAGAGCTGCACTCTCTGGCCGAAGGCCTGGCGATGATCCGAAGTGGTCGAGCATCCGCTGCGTCAGTTGCGCGGACGTGGGCAGTCCGGCGTCTACGGATGCTCCTGCCCCCAGGAGAACTATCGCTCGTCGGCTGCGTGACACGGCGGAACACTAACTGCGCAGCACGTGGACGATTGACATCACGCCGGCGGCATCGTCAACCATTTGGTGAATCGAATTGGTTGACGGATCAGAAACCGTGGCGTATGGTGACGACTCGACAACATAAAGCGGTCCCCGTCCGGCTGGCAGGCCAGACGAGGACCTTGGCAACAGCACCATCTGGAGGTACTGCACCATGACGAGCAACGCTACGTCAACGTCCACGCAGGCGAGCGGAAACATCCCGCCTGCATCACCCGTCATCGAGTCGCCGCAGTTGCGTGACGATCTCGTCGCCAGCCTGGTCGTCGAGGTGCTCGCGCTGCACCGCAAGTACGACGACCTGGTCGAGCGTGTCGCTGCGATGTCGACCGAGATCGTCACCGGATCGATCGTCGTGCGCGACGACGCCGGACTGATGTCGACTCGGATCGACGCCGGCAGCATCCATATCGAACACGCACACAACGGCACCGCAGTCGGCTCGTTCGTGTCGATCCCGGCGAACCCGGGCAGCGCCGAGGTGCAGATCGGTTCGGATCTGTCGGACGGGCCCGGCGATCCGACGGTCACGGCCACGATGCACGTCGACGGCGAGACGGCGCTCGCGTCGTTCACCGTCGAGAACGCTGCCGAGTCCGATCAGATCAGCGCCGGATCGTGAGAAAGGTCATCGTCTCCATCGCCATGGCTGCCGTCAGCATTACGGCCGGCGCCACGGCGAGCAGTGCTCTCACCGGCTCGAGCCATTGCGGCAAGGGCATCGCCGACGTTCCATCCTCGTGGGGCTGGCAGTTCGCCGAGCACGCACCCGTCTCTACGAAATTCGGCAACGTCAGCGTGTGGACGAACCGGCACGGCAAGATCGTCGGCTACTCGGCGTACGAGGACACGAACGTCATGCCGTCGGCGAACTGCGCAGCGAAGGACCTGTAGGCGACATGGCGAAACGTCTCAACCATTTTGCGGCAACAGAATGGTTGAGACGGTCGTCGTCGTACGGCAGAGTGAACGCATGAGCAACCTGGTCGGGTACCTGCGCAAACCGGCGAAAGCGTCGACGCTGCTCGGCTTGGCGGGTCAGCGCAAGGCGATTCAACGGTGGGCAGGCGCAAACGGCCACGAGGTCGCCACGTGGTGCCAGGACGAGGCGAGCGCGGCGGACGACAACCTCGACCGTCCGGGATATCGGCAGGCCGTGGACGTGATCGAAGCCGGCAGGGCGAGCGGTGTGGTTGTGTCGTGGGTCGGCCAGTTCGGCCGCATGATTCACATTCAACAGGCTGCGATGATCGTGCTGTGGGAGGGAGGCGCCGAGGTCCACTCGGCGACACAGGGCGGCCTGATCGATCGAAACGACGACCCTGCCCTGCAGATCGCACGCGCAACTGTCGAAGCCGTAGTGAAGTTCGACCGCGTGCATCGCACCGGCAATTCGAAGCCGGCAGGGCGCCGGCGTGCGGGCGCATCCCCGTACGGCTACGTGGCCCGTGACGGCGCGCTGGTCGCCGACGACGCCGAGCAGGCCGTGTTGACCCGAATCGGCGGGCTGCGAGCCGCTGGCGGTTCATATGGCGCCGTCGCGGACGCGTTGAACGCCAGCGGCATCACGACGAAGCGCGGCGGCCGCTGGACGGCACAGCAGGTACATGCCACCGTGAACGGCCGAGCTGGTCGCCGTCCCCGACCTGCAGGCTGACGGGCCCGGTCGTGGGCATCTTTGTCGAACAACTCCCCGTCGTCGAAGTACCGGGCGATCGTGACTGATGACGGCGTGCGCCGGACCTCGCAGACGTTCGCAGGACGTGGTGAAGCGCTGTTCGCCGGTAGAACGTCGGACAAGCGGCGAACGTGTCGGTCAACAGCAGATCGACATCACGGTGTCGCACCCATGGCAGCGGAGGCATATCAAGATGCAGTATTCATGATGTAGCGACTGCTCGGTCATACGAGGTCTCCTTTGACGGGCGGTTTCACATTTGGCTGCACTTGTTCGGCTTCATTCCAGCACATAGCAGGGGTAAGCATCCCGTGGGCACGTTGTGGGGAACCGTCGAAGATCGACCGCCGGTGACGACACGGGTAACCAGCGAGAGGAAGTGTTGGCGCTCGAACCGCCGGCTTGCGGCACTGAGACCACCGCTCGACGTTCTGATCCCAATCCTCTCCTGGGCAGCACCTCGATGAATCCGACACGATTACGTTGACGCGATGCGATACGGGCAGTTCGACCTGACGATGTTGGACAATGGGCAACGGCTCGATGGAAAGGCGTCATGACTACGTTTCGACAACTTCTCGATGTGTTCGAGGGTGCAGCGAAGACACGCGCAGCCAAGGGACGACGGTTCGAGGAGTTCTGCGAGACGTTCTTTAAGACTGACCCATTGTGGACTGAACGGTTCGATGCGGTCTGGCAGTGGATGGACTGGCCCGGCCGTGGAGGCCGCGCTGACTCCGGAATCGATCTTGTCGCACGTGAGATCGGCACCGGCAACCTCGTCGCCATCCAATGCAAGTTCTACTCACCGGATGCAACGCTCTCGTGGACGCACATCTCGACCTTCGTTGCCCTTGCGAGTCGAGACGAGTTCACGTCCGGGATGATCGTTTCGACGGCTGGCTCCGAGTCGGCGAACCTGACGGCCAACCTCGAACTCCACCACAAGCCAATTCTGATGTGGCGGGTGCAGGATTTCGAGGACTCCTCGGTCGACTGGGACCAGTTCAATATCGAGGCTCCGACACAGCTAAACGTCTTCGACACGAAGAAGCTCCGCCCGTATCAGGAGTCGGCAATCGCTGATGTGATCGAAGGATTCGCTCACCATGAGCGGGGTCAACTGATTCTCGCCTGCGGCACCGGTAAGACCTTCACGTCGCTGCGCCTGGCGGAGCAGACCGTCGGCGCCGGCGGGACCGTCCTCTTCCTCGTGCCGTCGATCAACCTGCTGTCGCAGTCGGTGAAGTCGTGGGCCGCCGACGCAGAGATCCGCCTGGCAACCTTCGCTGTCTGTTCCGATATCCGCGCCGGCCAACGCCGTAACGACGAAGACCTCAGCGTCAACGACCTGTCGTTCCCGGCATCGACGAACGCAACGGCGTTGATGGAAGCGATTAGTGCTCGACGCTCGTCTGATTCGATGACGGTCGTCTTTTCGACGTATCAGTCGATCGACGTGATCACGGAATGCCAGCAGGCGGGACTCGGCGAGTTCGGTCTGATCATCTGCGACGAAGCTCACCGCACGACCGGGGCGTTCAAGGACGACGGGGACCAGTCGTCGTTCACGAAGGTGCACTCGAATGCGCTCGTCGCCGGTGACCGGCGGCTGTATATGACGGCGACGCCGAGGATCTACGGCGATCAGGCGAAGGCTGCTGCGGCGCATGCTGATGTCGTCATTGCGTCTATGGATGATGAGTCGAAGTTCGGGCCCGTCTTGCACGAGCTCACTTTCGGCGACGCCGTCGCACAGCATCTGCTGACCGACTACAAGGTGCTTGTACTGGCCGTTGACGAGGATGCCGTTTCGTCGGCATTCCAGCGTCAGCTGAGCCGTGATGGCGAACTGGCACTCGACGACTACGCCAAGATCGTCGGCTGTTGGCATGGGCTGTCGAAGCGGGGCCCGCAGTTCACCGAGGACACGGACCCGATGCGGCGTGCTGTTGCGTTCTCGTCGACGATCAAGCAGTCGAAGCGCTTCACGGTGGCGTTCCCTGCGGTGGTCAATCAGGTGCTGGCAGATCGGGCCGATCCGAACGCCGTAAAGATCGAGACAGATCACGTCGACGGCACCACCAACGTCAAGGTCCGCTCCGAAGCGATTGCATGGTTGGAGGAGCCGCCAGGCCAACGTGTCTGCCGTGTGCTGTCGAACGCCAAGTGCCTCACCGAGGGAGTCGATGTTCCAGCCCTCGACTCGGTCATCTTCCTCAACCCACGCAAGAGCATCGTCGACGTCGTACAGGCCGTGGGCCGGGTAATGCGCCTCGCACCCGGCAAAGACTTCGGCTACGTCATCCTCCCTATCGGCGTGCCGTCCGGCATGGCACCCGAAGAGGCGCTACGCGACAACAAGCGCTACGCCGTCGTTTGGCAGGTCCTCCAGGCGCTGCGCTCCCACGACGACCGTCTCGCTGCCGAGATCAACAAGATCGACATCAACAAGGCGTCGTCGAAGGTGAACATCATCGGCATCGGTATGGGCGGCGGCTCCGACCCTGATGAACCAGGACGAACGACGACGCAACGGCCATCAGAGCCCGGCCAGCTGGAGATCCCGGACCTCAGTGCATGGCGCGATGCGATGTACGCCAAGATCGTCGAGAAGGTCGGCGACCGCCGATACATGGAGCACTGGGCTGCCGACATCCAGCAGATCGCCTCCTCGCAGGAATCACGGATCCGAGCCCTGCTCGCCAACCCCGACATCAACCCTGAAGCCGCTAGCCAGTTTGCCGCGTTCCACACGGCGTTGAAGCACAACCTGAACGACTCGATCAGCCGAGAAGATTCGATCTCGATGCTGTCGCAGCATCTGATCACCCGGCCGGTGTTCGAGGCGCTCTTCGGCGACGGCGACTTCACCCACCGCAACCCGGTGTCGAAGGTGATGCAGGGCATGCTCGACGTCCTCGACGAGCACAACCTGACGACGGAGGTGGCGACGCTCGAAGGTTTCTACACGCACATCCGGATGCTCCTCGGTGGCATCGATTCCGCCGAAGGTCGCCAGCACGTCATCAACGAGCTGTACGAGAAGTTCTTCAAGAGGGCCCTTCCCAAGACCGCCGAGGCGCTCGGCATCGTCTACACGCCAGTCGAGGTCGTCGACTTCATCAACCGGTCCGTCAACGACCTGCTTCAGGAACACTTCGGCGCCACACTCTCCGACGAGGGCGTCCACATCCTCGATCCGTTCAGTGGCACCGGCACTTTCATCACCCGCTTGATGCAGACCGGCCTCATCACACCCGAAGCGCTTCCCCGCAAGTACGCATCCGAGCTGCACGCCAACGAGTACATGCTTCTCGCATATTACATCGCTGCGATCAACATCGAGGCGACGTACCAGTCGATCGTCAAGGCACCTGAGTACGTACCGTTCGACGGGATCGTCCTGACCGACACGTTTCAGATGTCTGAGGGCGACGACACCTTCGACACCGTTCTCTTTCCGGTCAACAACGACCGCGCCGAACGGCAGAAGGCACTCGACATTCGGGTGATCATCGGCAACCCGCCTTACCAGGTGGGACAGACGAACCAGAGCGACAACAACGCAAAGGTGGAGTACCGCGACCTCGATCGGTCGATCAGCCAAACATACATCGCCCAGGCAGAGGGCAACCCGACGTCGCTCTACGACTCCTACGTGCGCGCCATGCGCTGGGCATCGAACCGACTCATTTCGTCGCCGAATGGCGGAGTCGTCGGCTTCGTCACCAACGGCGGCTGGATCGACGGTCGAGCGGCATCTGGCATCCGGAGGACAGTCGTCAACGAGTTCCATGAGGTCTGGGTGTTCAACCTCCGCGGTAATGCCCGGACTAGTGGCGAACAGCGCCGCAGAGAGGGTGACAATGTGTTTGACCAAGGCAGTCGAAACACTGTCGCTGTGACATTCCTGCTCAGAAGGCCGGAACCCGTGACGAGCAGTGTCGTTCACTATCGAGATGTGGGCGATTACCACGATCGCTCGACGAAGTTATCCATCGTCGCAGATTCGTCGCTGAGCGATGACGAATGGGACACCGTCACACCGAACGAGGCGGCCGACTGGATCAATCAACGCCAGGCTGACTTCACGCGGCTCGTTCCGCTCGCCGGCGAGCCCGGTTCGATTTTCATCACGCAGTCGACTGGCGTGAAAACGAGTCGTGATGCGTGGGCGTTCAACTCGTCAAAGTCATCACTTCAGGAGAACATGGAACGGACGATCCGTTTCTTTAACGCAGAGGTGGAGCGATTGAACGCGCTGCCTGCTGCCAACGGCGAGACGACCTCGACGCGATCTGACAGGTTCCGGGAGGCTGCGAAATACGACGACAGGGAGTTCAGCTGGAACTACGGCGACTACGAGCGGGCCGCCCGCGGCGAGCGATACGAGCTCACCCCAGACATGTTGCGTTCGTCGACGTACCGTCCATTCTTCAAACAGAACTTGGCCTTCGACCGGACGCTCGCTCGATCGACAAGTCAGATGCCCGCCATGTTCCCAAAGCCGTTCACCTCGAACAGGGGGATCACTCCGCTCGGTCGTGGTGCTCGGTCCGAGTTCTGCGCGTTCGCTGTCGACCAACTCACATCCCTGCACCTCATCGGTCCGGACTCGACCAACTTTTTTGGACGGTGGCGATACGAGTTGTCCGACGGAGGGCTCTTTGACGACAGCGCCGTCGCCCAGTCAAACATCAACGTCAGCGCTCTTGCCCAGTTTCGTGGGAGGTATGGACCCGATGTAGACGAGGACGCGATCTTCGCCTATGTCTACGGGATACTGAACGCTCCGGACTTCCTGTCGACGTTCGCTGAGAGTTTGAAGAAGGAGCCCACACGGGTCCCGCTGGTAGCTGATCGAGGGATGTTCGACGTCTTCGTCGAGGCGGGCGTCGAGTTGCTCGATCTGCACATCGGCTATGAGTCAGTCACTCCCTTCCCGCTCGTTGAGCACTGGGTCAAGGGCGTGGACCCGGAGACAGATCCGAAATCGCTGCTGGTCGGGACGAGCAAGATGAAGCACCCGAAGACGATCGACGTGGCGACAGGCGAGAAGGTCGACGACACATCGCAGCTCATCTACAACGACCATCTCAAGCTGTCTGGAATCCCAGAGTCTGCATATCGCTACGAGGTCGGTACCCGCTCGGCGATCGGCTGGCTAATGGACCGCTACTACGTCTCGACTGACAAGGCGTCCGGCATCGTCAACGATCCGAATCAGTGGGGTCTCGAACGTGGCGAGCCTCGCTACATCATCGATCTGATCAAGCGGGTCGTGACCGTCTCACTGCGAACAGTTGAGATTGTCGACGCACTCCCCGCCTTGGAGTTCGACCAGCTAGGCATCGCCGGCCGTCACAGCGTGTATCCGTCAGGCTGAGACTGGGCCGTCCTAGCTTTCTCCGACGTGCCGCTCGAGCTCGGCCACCCTGGCAACGCCTCAGTGATCGACCGCGATGAAGCCGCGTAGTTCAGCCACCGAATGCGTCTCGTTTCGCTTGGGCCCGCGCCGACTGCGCCAGGCTGTACCCGGCAGCGCAATCGGCGCACACCGTTTCACCACGGGCCCGGTGGCGAGCACGGCCCGCCTCCGTCCCGCACACGTCGAGCCCGGCAGGATTCGTCGACGGTGCCCGGCCGGCGGTCAGACCGACAGCGACCCGTTCGACGAGCCCGGCACGCACGTCGGTGCTGATCGGCGTCTGCTCGATCGCGGCGACGAGCACATCGACGATCCAACGCACCCGTTCCTCGTCGACACGGATCCGGCGATCCTCGAGGCGCAGCTTCATCGCCGACTGCGTCCACCGGCTCGAGTCGCCGAGCAGTCCTCGCATGAGCTCGACCATCGGAGCGACACGGATTCCGACCTCGCTGTCATTCACCGTGAAATCGCCGGCGGTGTATCCCTCGATCAGATTGCAGACGAACGTCGTCAAGCGCAGCAACTCGGCGAGCTGCTCGAGTGCCGCCGACTCGACGTCGAGCGACCGACGCAACGGAATGTCCCTCACCTTCGGCGCGTGAACGTCTATCCCGGCGGCGACACGGGCTGCGCCGGCTGCCCTCGCTCGCTTCGTCGCTCCGCCATGCACACGACAGACCGTCAGGCCACGGATCGCCGGCGCACGGCACGGCTGGCCCTTCGTCGTCTTGGCGCTGCACCTCGGCGCAGTCTTCAGTCCTGCCAGTCGTTCGAACGTCCTGTACGTAGCTTCCGTGGACTGGTTCAGTGTGTCGACGGCCGCTTGCAGTCCTTCCTCGATCGTTGTCATGGTTCAAAGGTTCCACGGTCGACGGGGTGGTGCCGTGCGTGACGGTCGTCCCTCGGTCGCGCCTCACGCCTACGGCGAGCGAACTTGTTCGGTGATTTCGTGGTGTTCGACCTCGCCTCGCCCGACGTCTCGGAGGCGTTGCGGATTTGGGCACCCACTTCGACCTCCACCTCGCCCTTGTAAAGAGAGGGGGCGAGGAGGCGAGGTCAGTTGAGGGTTGGGGCACTTCGCCTCGGGCGAAGTCGGGCGAGGTGGGGCGAAGTCGTAATTTGAGGTTCATTGCGTGCCGTCGAAGTCTTTGACAAACGTGTGCAACTTTGCGCCCCTCGGGCCATTCGTGATCGACAGACATCCGCGGCTGATGGCAAGTTCGATGCCCGCACGTTTCAAATCCGTCTTGGCCTTGAACTTCATGGCGGCCAGAAGGCTGTTCCCAGACAGTGTGCCGCTCGATCCGTCGTCTGCGGCCCCCGCCCTCTCGAATTCCGCCCTGACGGCCGCGACGGCATGTCTTGCGGCCATCAACATCTTGATGTCGTCGCCATCGACATTGCTTGTTGATAGGTCGGGTTCGTAGAGGTCGAGGTGGCAGGTCCCGCCCGCGCTGTAGGTCATGACGAGGCTGCCGACCGCTTCACCGCGGCGGTAGTTGCCGTGGCGGTCCTTGGCGCAGGTGAGCTGCAGTCGCCCGCCTTCGCCTTTGACGAACGGGGCGATGGCCTCGGCGAAGTAGCTGGCGCCGGTGATCGCTGCTCGCTTGCGCTTCGATCCGGACGGATGGAGTTGGTTGTCCGCTGCCTTCGTCGAGTGGTCGACGAGCAGTACGGCTGCGCCGGTATCAGCAAGCGGCCGAGCAACTCGTCGGTACCACGGCCCGACCTCGACGTCCTTATTCTCGTCGAGTCCTTCAGTGGCGAACGCTTCACCGATCGAGTCGATGACGACCAGGGCCACGTCGTGCTGCGCGACGAGCTCGCAGAGATGAGCGACGGCTCTCGGGCCCGGCGATACTTGCGGGCGGACGTAGACGAACCATCGCAGAATCTCCTCGGGTGTCATGCTGAGCAGCAGCAGGCGTGCCGTGATCGATACGGCGGTGTCTTCGTAGTCGACGAGCAGGGTCGCTCGGTTGCGACGGGCAGCCTCGGCGATGGCAAAGCAGACGACCCAGCCCTTGCCGGATCCGCTGTCGCCGTGGAGTCCGTTGATCGATCCGGGGTAGAGCAGCGCCATGCCGTCACGGCGAACCAACCAGTCGGGTAACGGTTGGACGTAGTTGCCGGCGAGCACCGGGCGAAGGTCGACAGGTAGCCATGATTCGTCGAGGTCGGACTCGTCGGCGTCGGATGACTCGGTGTTTGTGGGTGCCGATACTGCGTCGTCATCGTCGAGAACGCCCGACCCAAGGACGTCCAAGTTGAGCCAGTCGTCGAGGCTGTTGGCGCACTCCGGAAAAGGGTGATCGGCGAGGAACACGACTTCGTCCACCGATCGGCCGGATGCGAGGTGATCGCTGATGTCTTTGCCGACGGCCGCCTTGACGACCTGAACGGAGCGCGCAACATCACGCAAGGACCTGGCGACGTCTCCGGCGTGAGCGAAACCTGGTGCGTCGTCATCAGCGACGATGACGACGTGGCCATCAGTGAGCACCTTGGGTGCGTCCATCACTTTCAACCATTTGCCTGCGCCTCCTGGGCTGGTCGTGGCACAGATGCCGAGATGGGCGAGTCGGTCGGCATCCTTCTCGCCTTCGACGACGTAGACGGGCCGTCCGGCCGCGACGGCAGCGATGACATCGGGCAGCCGGTAGAGCACCTTGCGGACGTCGGCGGTCTTGTATTCCCACCCGCCGCCTGGGCGAGGCTTGCGTTGCGAGAAACCCTTGGGCTTCTTGCGCAGCACCTCGTACAGAAGCCGGCCGGCCTCGTCTACGTAGCGGTATTCGGCCACGACGCGATCTCGCGAGCTCACATCGGCCGGCGGGAACAGATCGTTGTCGGACAGGTTGAGAGCGCTGAGGACGGCGGCCCGAGAGCAACCCGCATGACACGTGATCAGCGCCTTGCCGTCGTCGCCTTCATTCACGCTCAAGCTTGGGTTGCGATCGTCGTGGGCGGGACATTTCGCCACGTGATTACGGACCTGGCTACCTCGGCTCTCGAGTCGTTGAACGACGCGCTCGTAAGCGGCGCTCACCGGCCACACCTCGATGCCGGCGGATCGATGAAATGCAGTGTCGTGGCGCCGGCACGCATCGGGCAGGACGGGTCGTGTCGCACCTTCGAATGCACATCGCCGTAGCTGGTGATCGCAACGATCATGATCGTCGGCTGACGGCACGTGCAGTTTGTCTGCTGGCGAATCGCCTGTGCCGTCATGTGACGGGCCGTAGCCCGACGCAGCCGCCGAGACGCGCTCACTGGAAGGCCCGACGTCGACCGCGAGTTGCGGTATTCTGACGGCGGCCCGCGAAGCCCGTTCTACGACAGCCGGTCCCTTCGGGGGCCGGCTGTTGTCGCTTCCGCCTCATGCGGCGTCGCCGCCAGTGATGAAGCGGTCGAGGTCGCTGATGCGGATGAGGCGTCGCCCAGCGGTCACCTTGAACGACGGCAGCGCACCGCTCTCGATGGCGCGATAGAGCGTCGCCCGGCTGAGCCCCGAATAGACGATGCCCTGGCCGATCGACACGTACGCCGGAGCTATGGGGGCATCGGCGACCCGCGCACGAGAGGCGGGCATGTCCGTTCGTGCTGAGATGACTTGTATATCCATGGGTTTCACAGGAGCACCCGACGTCGCATCGTCCCGAGCGTCAGCCTGTAATCGCCGTTCCGAGTCATGCCGTGTCGCCGCCGAGGCCGGGCCCGATTCCTTCGTCGTCAGGGCTCACCCACGCGTCGAAGTCCTCGACACGGATCAGTCGCCGTCGACCAACCCGCGAGGACCGCAGTTTGCCAGAGGCGATCGCCCGCTCGATCGTGGCCGAACCCAGCCCCGACCGCATCACCAGCTGACGAATCGACATGTACACGACCTCGGCCGGAATGTCCTGTGCGCGAGGACGGCTCGGTCGGGGGTTCACCGTTTTGGAAGATGCTGATGGCATGCATCACAAACCACCACACGCCACCTCTTCGAGCCGAGAGTCATAGTTCGCGCCCATCGCTCGGCGTGAGATACTGAGGCTCAACGAGCGGGGAGAGAACATGAATCGCAAGGTGCTGACACTTGGAATCGTGCTGCTCAGCGCATGCGGCGCAGCGAGCACGACCTCATCATCTGCAGCCGTATCGACGTTGCCGGTCCCGTCGAGCGCTCCGGTGGAGACGACGGCCGCAATCACCGAGTCGCCGCCGACCGTTGCGGCAACCACGGCCACTGACACAGTGGCTCCGGCCGCCGCGGCACCCCCGTCACCAGCAACCAACTCATCGTCAGCATCGACGGAACCAGCGACCACAGCAGCTTCACAGCCTGCGCCTCCGGGCGCCGTTGGTGGATCAGAGCCCTCCACCGCCGGCCTCGCTGCAGCGGTGGCTGCGTACACTAAGGAGTTCGGGACGGGTGACGCCGATGCGGCTTGGGTCACCGTTTCAAAACGTTGCAAGAAAACGGAGCCTGAGCGCCAGTTTCGTGCGGCCGTGCTGGGCGGCCCGGCTTTGGCGCCCGGTATGGAGGCGACGGATGTGGTCGTCGAAGTTGACGGGACGCAAGGCCGGGCAAGTTACCGGACTACCGGTGAAGGCGTTGGGCCGTATACGGAGCAGCCCTGGCGCTTCGAGGATGGAGCATGGCACTGGGATGCCTGCCCCTCCTTTTGACGGGAGAACTTCTCGCCGATTAGTTGCCTCGGCGTCCGCCTGGTCGGTCGATCACGTCAGTCATGTTTCATCAATTTTTCCGAGTGCAAATTGGCCTATCTTTTTTCGAACAGGTCCCGCGGTACGTGGTGGGTTTCATCCTGCCAAATCGCCCGAATATGACGGACGTCACACTACGTGAACAGCTGCTCCATCGCTGCCTTGCCGTGCGAGATCGACGATGCGAGTTCGTGTCGGTACGTGCGCTCGGTCGTCCGTGTCTCGGAGTGACCGAGTAGGTCGCTGATCTTCTCGATCGGCACGCCGGCGGCCGACAAAAGGCTGGCGTTGCTGTGTCGCAGCTCATGCGGGTGCCAGTCGGCACCGAGGCCGGCGCGCTCCGTCAACGCTTTGAACGCTCGCCGGATCTTGGACGGGTCGAGCGGCGTGCCGATGGACGTTGTGAAGACGAGCGGCTGCGTACCGACCCAAATGCTGCCGAGGAGTTCGCGCTCGTCGGTCTGCTTGGTGAACTGGGATGCCAGGGCATCGAGCACGGGCTTCGGTGCGTCGAGGCTGCGGCGTGACGCCTTCGACTTGACGGACTCGGTGACGACCGACTGGCCGGCGATGACCTTGAGTGAGCGGCGCACGTGGATGACGCCGGCGAGCTGATCGACGTCCTCCCAGTACAAGCCGGCCGCCTCGCCCGGGCGCAGACCGCACATGAGCATCGTCATCCAGAGCGCGCTCAGTCGGTCGCCCTCGGCTGCGGCGAGCAGTGCCTTGGCCTGATCCAGGGTGAGCGAGCGTGTCTGCTTTGGAGCGGCGGCGGTGGCCGGGAGGATCGCGTTCCGGGCGACGTTCTCGGTGACAAGCTTCTGCTTACGGCCCATGGCCCACGTGAGTGCCTGGCTCAGCGTGCTCTTGAGCTTCTTCAGGCTGGTGGTGCCGAGAGGTCTCGTCGCCTGGCCTGTCGGCCCCGTCTTCCGCTTGGCCATGCCTGTGACCTTCGGGGCGACCCGCCGGGCGAACGCTGCTTCGATCATGTCCTCATCGAGGTTGCGCAGCTTGACGTGGCCGAGTTCCTTCTTCAGGATCGGCAGGGCCCAGTCGTAGAGCTCGAGCGTCTTGGGGCTCAGCGGCCGGCCGTTGACCATGCGGTTGGCGAGCGCCTTGGTGCGCCACTCGTCGAGCATGTAGGCGACCGTGACGTCCTTCGCCGGCGTCTCGATGCCGGACTGGCGTTCGAACAGCAGGGCGTCGAGGCGCTTCTTGGCGTCGATCCTGGCGTCCTTGGTGTCACCCGGCAGTGACGAGAACACGCGCTGAGTCTTGCCGTCGAACGTGAGGGTGCCACACCAGCGCTGCTTCTGCTTGTTGAACCGGAGCGACCCCTGCCCGTACGGACGCTCTGGCTTGTCTCGTTCGGTCCTGGCCATGATCAACCTCCTGACCGTCAGCAACACGCAAGGTCACGGATTTGGTCACGGATTAGTCTAGCCGAATTCTGATGGCTCCTGATGGTCAAACGCGTATATAACTCCAGCTCATCGACGCTGTGCGAAGGGGTGCGATGGTCACTGATGGTTGCGTCCTCCTCTTTTGGGAGCAGGAGGTCGGGGGTTCGAGTCCCCCTTTCCCGACCAAGAATGGTCAGCTCAGAACATACAAGCCGCGCCTTGAAGTGAGAATGGCTCCCAATAATTCCGGCGGGGAGTATCGAGGGGAGCTTCGCAGCGAGGAACATTTGCGAACGTCGGCGGTCTATTGCGGACGAACTGGTCCGATGACATCGTTGCCGAGCCGCCTGGTCAGTCGAAGAACTTCACCGGCCCTCGATCAGCGACCGGACTCGACGCCTTTGATTCACCGGGTTCCCACGCTCAAACGAACCGATCTTCGTCGGCCGCGGCTGAGACATCCTCAGTCTGTCGGTCGCCAGAGTGGTCACCAAGGCACGCGTGCGGGACGAGTCGGATCGCTATCGGCTTGACGAGGCAATGGAGATCAACTCCGCCCACCGAGCATCGACGTGATGCTGCCAACGCTCGAGATGGGCCCTGACCACGAGATGATCACTTTTCGCACCATTGCATCGATCAGCGAGCACCAGCTTCTCGATGGCGTCATTCGGCCAACGAGGCCACGCGAGGAGATGATCTCCCTGACTGCCCCCTCAAGACGATCACCACAATAGAAACAGCATCCCTGCTGCAGATCACGAAGCTCACCAACCAGTATCCCCGGAAACGACACACGCTCGGCCCCGAAGAGGTCGGCGCGCAGCGACACATCCTCCAGACGAACACCGGTCCAGCGGGCGACGTCGTTGCCCAGTGAGTTCAATCGACGGTCGGGGCATCGGACCGAGTACCACGAGCCGATCGATCACACCAGGGAGCAGACGCACACGGTCACGCCCCGCTCGCCGCAACGACGCCACTGACGTTCCCTGCAACCACTCCGTCGCATACAGGAACGGCATCAACCGCGTACCGACGACCTGCAGCAACGGGACCGGATACCGCACGAATGTGTCCTCGACGACATCAACGGCCATCTCATAGTCATCTGCAGCAGGTCCCTGGTGTCGTCGGCCAACCGGCAGCCGGCAGCATCACCGTGCAGGCGAAGGCGTAGTGCTGCACGAAGCGGCGGCGGGCCTTGAACGTGATTTGGCGCAACTGTCGCTCGATCCCATCGTAGAGCAGCATATTCGTTGACGACGGTGGGTCTGTTGTCGACACAGTGGACTGCCCCCGCGAACAGTGCATCAACGTCACCGTCTCGTGGCCACCGACACGTGCGCATGGTCGGTCGCCCAACGCAATGGCCGTGTGAGGAATTTACAGCTCAGCTGCAAGCACACCCTCGGGGTAGCCCGTCATTTCATCATGTGCCACATGCGGATGGCGCCTTGGTCCTCGGCTGTCTTCGTGTGTCATCGGCGTGGTCGTGTCTGGCCTCGCTGTTGTACGAGGCCGGTGATGATGAGGTCGGTGAAACGATCGACGTGTTCGTCGAGCGATGTCGGTGTGCGGGTGAGCATCGCGTCCAACGCGACGAATTTGGGTTGCAGCTCGACAAGGCCTTGCATCGTGCTCCAGCACAGGCGTGCCACGTCGTGGACGGGCAACTCGGCGTTGTAACGATCGGCGATCGCCGCGACCGTGGCCTCGAGCACCGAGTATGCGCCGAGGCCGGCCTCGGCGAGGGCAGGGTCGTCGGCGGACAGCACGTCGTCTCGGAACATCACCTCGCAGTGCGCCGGGTGCTCGATCGCGACGCGAACGTAGCCGCCGCCGATCGCCTTCAGTCGCTCGATCGGATCGTCGATTCCGGCACCGGACCGGACGAGTTCGTCGCGCAGCGTCTCGAAGCCTTCGATCGCCACGGCGGTCAGCAACCCGCGGACATCGCCGAAGTGGTAGCCCGGCGCCGCGTGCGACACACCAGCTCGGCGGGCGACCTCTCGCAGGCTGAATCCGTGGAGACCCTTGCTGAGGATCACCTCGACAGCGGAGGCGCGCAGCGCGTTCGGCAGGTCACCGTGGTGGTATGCCCCCGAGGTCGGCGCTTCGGGAGGTTCGGGGGATCGCACCGCACCAGTATCGCGCACATCTTGACACCGTCACGATCAATCCTTACAGTGTCAAGCATGGAGACTGACACTGTCAAGATCAATCCTGGCTCGAACACCCCGAACGCTCGTCGATGGCTGGTGCTGGCCGTTGCGTGTACCGCTGTGTTCGTCACGACGTTGGACGGCCTGATCGTCAACATCGCCCTGCCGAGCCTCGCCACCGAGCTGGGAGCGACGACGCGTCAGCTGCAGTGGATTGTCGACGCGTACCTGCTCGTGTTCACCGGTTCGCTCCTCGCTGCCGGAGGGCTCGGCGACCGATTCGGGCGTCGACGGATACTGGTCATCGGCCTCGCGCTATTCGGAGCGACCTCGGCGTATGCCGGGTCGGTGAGCTCACCCGCGGCGCTGATCGGGGCGCGGGCGCTGATGGGTGTCGGCGCCGCGGCGATCTTCCCGGCCACGCTGGCGATCATCACCAACGTGTTCACTGACAGTCGTGAGCGCGCCAAGGCGATCGGCATCTGGAGCGCCGTCAGCGGCGTCGGCGTCGCCGCTGGTCCGATAACCGGCGGATGGTTGCTCGAGCACTTCTGGTGGGGATCGATCTTCTACGTCAACATTCCTATCGTCGTCCTCGCCATCGGCGCGGCGATCGGTTTCGTCCCGGAATCCAAGGACACAGACATCCCCCGTCTCGACCGAGTCGGGTTGGCCCTGTCGATCACCTCCATCAGTGCCCTCGTGTTCACCATCATCGAGGCACCCGAACACGGGTGGCTGAGTGCGTTCACCCTCGCCGGGTTCGCGGTGGCGCTCGGCCTCGTCGCGGCGTTCGTGACCTGGGAGCTCCGCGTCGAGCATCCACTGCTCCCAGTCCGCATCTTCGAAAACCTGCGCTTCAGCGCCGCGAGCGTGTCGGTCACGTCGGCGTTCTTTGCGCTGTTCGGGTTCGTGTTCCTGATCACGCAGTACTTCCAGTTGATTCGCCGCTACACGCCGTTGCAGGCCGGCGTTCGCACGCTGCCCGTCGCATTCTCGATCGCGCTGGCCTCGGTGTTATCACCGTTGCTGGTCCACCGCGTCGGGACCAAGCGTGTCGTCGCCGGCGGCCTCGCGTCGATGTCGATCGGATTCCTGTGGGTCTCGACAGCGTCGGCCGCGACCCCGTACCTGGAGATCGTCGGCCAGATGATCCTCCTCGGCGCGGGACTCGGTTCGACCACCGCGCCGGCGACCGAGTCGATCATGGGATCACTGTCGCTCGACAAGGCCGGTGTCGGCTCAGCCGTCAACGACACCACCCGCGAGCTCGGCGGGACCCTCGGCGTCGCCGTCGTCGGCTCCGTTTTCACCTCCATCTACGTCTCCAATCTCGCTCGCGGCACCGTCTTCGACTCGCTGCCCGCCGGGGCGCAATCGCTCACCAAGGACTCCGTCGCCGCAGCCGGCCGCGTCGCTCCCCAACTCGGGACTCGCGCCGCGGCATACGTGACCGAGGTCAGCAATGCCTTCCTCTCCGGGCTGGCCGTGTCATGCCTCGTCGTCGCCGGTGTCGCCGCCACAGGATCACTCTTCGCGCTCCGCTACCTCCCCGCACGAGAGTCCACGGTGACGCCCGCAGCCGCGATCAGCACGCACCCCGAACAGACGAGCGCCAGATGACCGATCACCCGCCCACCAACGTCGATCCGAATGCCGCCCGTACGATCGCCGAGCTGCTGCAACGCAATCGCAACCACGCCGCGGCCAACTTCAGCGGCTTTCGTCCGATCGCCCCGTCGTTGCGGACGATCGTGGTCGGCTGCGTCGACCCGCGCGTGGACCCCGCCCACGTCCTCGGTCTCGACACCGGAGAAGCGGTCGTCATCCGCAACGTCGCAGGACGCGTCACCCCACACTTTTTTCAGGAGATGCTCATGCTGCGACTCGTCGCACAAGCCGACGGTAACGAGCCCGGGAGCGACTGGAACCTGGTGGTGCTCCACCACACCGACTGCGGAATCACCCGCCTCAGTCACTATCCCGACTTGCTCGCTGGCTACTTCGGTGTCGTTCCTGGCGACCTCGACTAGGTCCACCCGAACGACCCGTACGTATCCGTCCGCCACGACGTCGACGTACTTCGCGCCAACCCATACTTCCCTCCACAATTCACCGTCACCGGAGTCGTCTACGACGTCCACAGCGGCCTCGTCAACCTCGTCACTCCACCCCAATCCATCCATCCAACACAAATCCAACCGGCCTGAACCGAACCCGACTCGGTCACGACCGACTCAGTCGCTGGTGATAGCAAAGTGCCGGCCGTACGTGGGGGGCGACGGTCGGACCGACCACGTGCCGCTGATTGTCGTCGTCGGCCCAACCGCACAACCGATTGGACAGTCCGTGGACGGTCTCGCCGGTCCAACACTGTGGTCGGCCCGAACGCCACGGAATGGTGTGATCACCGAACACGTCACCGGCCGAGTCGTCGCGGTGACATGGCGACGGCAACGATGTATCTGCGATGCGACAACCATCGCCATGACAACTGACAGAGAGGACCGCGATGAACGGTGATCAGGCAATGCGGGCACACTCGGCGACGCTGCCGACGCCGCGCTTCTCGGACCCGGCCTTCGTCATACCGCCGCCGCTGGCGACAGCGACCGTCGCGATCGTGACATCGGCAGCGCTGCACACCCCTCAGCACCCTGCCTTCGTCGGTGGTGACACCGGGTTCCGGTTGATCGATCGGGATCGCCGCGATCTGATTCTCGGTCACTGGAGCCCGAACTTCGATCGGGCAGCGATCGCGATGGATCTCAACGTCGTGTATCCGATCGACCGCCTCGAAGAGCTCGCTGCGCGGGGTGTCATCGGCGCGGTCGCGCCGCGACACGTGTCGTTCGCCGGTAACCAACCCGACGACGTCGCGACGATCCGTCTCGACACGGGACCTGCTGCGGCCGCCGTGTTGCGCGCCGACGGCGTCGATGTCGTCTTGTTGACGCCGGTTTGACCGCTGTGCACGCGCACCGTGAGTGTGCTCGCCCACGTCTTCGAAGCAGCAGGCATCGCCACTGTCGTGTTGTCATCGGTGCGTGAGATGGCCGTCAAGGTCGCGCCGCCGAGGGCGTTGCATTGCGAGTTCCCGCTCGGTCGCCCGCTGGGCAAACCTGGTGACGCGGTGTTCCAACACGACGTCCTGCGACAAGCATTCGCGCTCCTCGACGCACCGTCAGGACCAGTTCTCGTCGACTATCCAGACGTCATCGAAGCCGACAAAGAACAAGTCGCCTGTGCGCTGCCACCTCGCTACGACCCGTCGCTGCCGGCAGCGGTCGACGAGGCCAACGGTCTCCGCCGCGCCTACGACCGGGCTCGGGCCCGTCGCGGCGTCACCTCCGTCGGGCGTGTCGTCGACGCCGACGGCGTGCCTGACGCCGTCGCCGTGCTCGTCGCGATCGCCGGCGGTGCGGAGTGGAAGTCGGCCGGTATTCCTGGCGGGAACACGACCGCGCTGTGCCACGACATCCGCACCTACTACGAGGAAGCGGCGCTCGAACTCGTCAACGGACCGCGGCCCGGCGCACGCGCGCTCGAGGACTGGTTCTTCGACCAGACCGAGGCAGGCAAGATCGTCCTCCAAGCCCGGGCGGCGATCCGCGATAGCGGCGCGAAAGCGCCCGTGTGGTTCTACATGACCCCAGCGCACCGACTCTGACGAACAACCGGTTCCGTTACCAGAACCTCGACGAGATCGTCCGCTATCGCGTCACCGCAGCTGCAGCACGCGCTTCGCCTCGTCTCGACGCTGACGGCCTCGGTGTCGGCTTGCGGACTCGGAATGATCGAACGGAGTGATGACCTGCGTGTCGCACGGCGACGATCCCCGCGAGGTCGGTCTCGCGGAATGAAACGGACGGGTCAGCGAGATCCCGGCTCAACGCATCACGCTCAAGAAATCATCGGAGCAGACCATGACGAACGCCACCTCAATCATTGCTGAACAATCGACGAGGGGCCGAAGCCGGTTGACCAGATCCACCCGGACAGGGGTCATCGTCGGAGTGATCGGCGCAGTGACGCTGGCCGGGTACGCAATGATCGCGTCGCCACGTACCAGCACAACGGGTTCTTCACGCCGCTGTACCACATCGCCCTCGATCTTCGTCGCGCCGACGAATCTGATGACGTCGATGCAGAAGGATCAAGCTCGAGGGGAACCACTACCTCCCGATCCGAGTCGGTTCGTTCCGGGTTCTGCAGCCGGGTTCCACGAGGACGGTGCGCCAGTGGAAGGAAGCACTTCGTACCATATGATCCTCGTTGGTGACCGCGAGAACCGAGACGCTGCCTGGTACTAACCCGAAGCCGACGATCGCCGCCCGCGGCATCGAACACCACGTCGCGTTCTGGCAAGGCGTCGTGATCGAAGACGACGGCGGGCCACGGGAGCGACGATCGTTCATGAACCGTTCCGCAGACCCGCACAACCGGACAGCGCTGCAGAGGCGATGGCAGACGAGCCGTTGCTCGGGCCGGCCGCCGTTGCGGAGATGACCTAAATCGACTGTTTCGTTGGTCTTCCAAGCGTGCACCGACTCGAACAGCTCGTGGTCCACGCCGGCGTAGCTGCGGGCTCCGACGGATCAGCGCCATGACAGCCAGAGCGTCGCTCCATGTCGGTGACCGGTTCCCGAAGATCGAACTCGTCGACCAGGACGGCGCCATATGGCGATCCGTCGATCAGCTCGGCCGGCCACTGGTGTTGATCCTTCACCGACACCTCGCTTGACTGCCGTGCCAGGAACACGTGATCGCCGTGCGCGACCACCTCGCACAGTTCGGTGACGCAACCGTCGCGATCGTGACGTTCGCAACCCCCGACCGGCTCGGCGCCTACCGCAAACATCTCGCGTTGACGTTCGCGGTGCTGTCCGATGTGGACCGAGCCCTCTACAGCCTTGTCGGAGCGGAGCGGGGAACGAACAGGCAGATCTGGTCGCTCGGGACGATCCGCCTCTACGCCCGCCTCCTCATGCAAGGGCGTCGTCCGACGCGTCCGACGGAAGACATCCATCAACTCGGGGCCGATCTCGTCGTTGGTCGCGACGGAACGGTTCGGTTCCTGTCGTTGCCGTCAACACCCGACACCCGCCCTCCGATCTCTGATCTGATCGGATCGCTCGACTGAGCTCAGTGACCGGATCCCGGACGCGGCAGTCGGAGCGTGGCGAGAATGACAGAACCCTGTTTGACCGCCGTCAACAGCGTCCCGACGATCACGGCGATCTTGCTCGCCGTCCTGAACGTCACCCCGCGGAGAATGAGAACGGCAGCGTCACTCCACCGCGACCACGAGATCGCCTGTGCCGTCACGACGCGAAGGCATCCTTGATCCGCTGCGACGTATCGGCCTCCAGTCTGCACCGCTCGCAGTCGTGGAGATGCGCTGCTAAACGGTCCGAGCGGCGGTCGGCCAGTCCCCCGTCGAGAAAACGCTCGAGCCATCGACCGACCACCCCGGCGCGACATCCAGGTGTCGGTGGGCACCGGGCAGTCATCCGTGAGACGCACGCTCTTCACACACATCGCGCACCATCGCCTCGCCTCCCGCCGGGAAGCCTGACGATCAAGAGCCTCTGCTCGTGCACGGCGATCGCAGAGATCTGTAACCGAAACCGGCCTTGCGGGCTCTCATCTTCATCGGTGAGATCCGCGAGCTGACGGAGATCGAGGAGATCGCGTTCGCTCGATACAAGACCGAGTTGGCCGGCGGTCCCGACCGGAACAACGGCGAGGCCGGCGTATTGGCACGGGTGAAAGTCCACGGCGGCATCGCCGTCATCGACGAAAGCGCCGCGACGCGAATCGCGCTCCGAGAAGGTCTCGAAGTTCACGGCACGCTCTGGCTCGTGGTGAATGCTCAGCGGGAGAATCTGATCACACGCCCGGAGGCAGAATCCATCGTCGACCAACTCGCTGCGACGGACATGCGACTCCCCACTGACGGAGCGGGACTCTTCGCTTGGGCCTACAACGAAGGCCTGCTGCCGTGACGAGCATCGGAGGCACGATGGTGAGCCAGCACCCGCCAACCTTACAGATCGTCTGACGTAGGTGTCGGTCGAGGAGCGCCAAGTGTCTGCGCCAGAGCTACCAACCCTGACGAGCAGACGGACTGGTTGCGGACCCTCGCCGAGAGGATGTAAACGCGACTCGAGCGGAGGTGAAGCTGTCGAGGGCGTCTGGACGACAGAGGCGGCAGCTGGAGGCACACACGTTCTGCCCGAAGCCTGATATTGCCATCCGTCACTTCTACGTGATCGCGAGCTCGACACGGAAGGAACACAGCGAGACTTCGCCTCATCGCCACCGAGATCATCATCAACCTTGCCGGCCAACTCGGAACAGACCTCGAAGGCGTCCAATAGGTCAGGCTTCCAGCACGGGAAGGCTCGCTGCGAGTTGGGCGAACTGGGCGAGGGCGGCTTCGAGTTCTTCGACGATCTCGGCGGCGAGGACTCCGGGGGTGGGACACGTTGTCATAGCCGTCGTTGAAACCACCCGTTGTCGTCATGACACCCTGCTCCTTCGCGCCGGCAGCGATTCGACACAGTTTGGCGGGATCGGTGACACCTGTGTTCGCGTGACCTCTGTCAACGACGACAATCCGACGGATCGCCTCCGAACGTACGTGGGTCGAGAGCATCTCGAAACCCTTCAACAAGCCACCGCTCAAATTCGTCATACCACCCCGTGCGGATCTGTCGGATCGTGGCGCTAGCGGCATCGACATCATGGGCGGCCAACTGCAAAACCAACTTGACCTCGTCATCAAAGGCGACGACACCGAGGCGGTCGGTGGGACCGAGCAGACGCAACAGATTGAACAACGTCAGCTTCGAGTCGAAGCAGCACGTACAACGGGTGCGCTCCGTGAGATACACATCGCCATCGAGACGGTCGATCGTGTGCGACCTCTCCTTGGGGCTCAGGTGGAGCGGCGAATCGGCAGACGTTGGATCGCCGTCGGACATCCTCCAATCGTTCGATTCACTGCCCTCCAAATGCTCGACACAAAGACCTCCAAATGCTCGACACAAGGACCTCCAAATGCTCGACTCAATCGGCATGTGTTCTGCTCACGATGCAGCGGTGACCGTTACCGAAAGTTCCTTTCGGATGGAGGCGACGCCGATACAACCGCCGCCGGCAGCCGGTTTGGGGCACAGTACTCCCGACGGGCCTGACACCTCGATCGTGGTTGTGCCGGCTGACAGTGCCACCACCGTGGTGCACGCCGCACCGTCGGCACAATCGGACGTCGACCCGAATCGCAGCAATGAGGTTTCGGTTTGCGGATGCGGCGCTCCCCACTGTATTGCCGAACCGTCTGGCCGCCGGGCCGCGACGGGTGGCGTGAGCAGTACGACCGACTCGCCCACCTTCAGTGACAACACGTCCGTGTTCGTCCATTCCGCAACCTCGACGACTCGTACCGGGCGCCCCGGGTTCTCGGCCAACGAGGTTGTCGTATGAGCAGGAGATTTGACGGCGGTCGACGTTGTTCGACCGACGCCCTGAAACGTAGTGGATGTGCTGCAACCGAACATTGCCACGATCGATACGGCTGCTGCCAGTGACTGGACGACGCGGGATCTCATAGCTCGTTCGACGCCGACCGGTCGAATGTGGTTCCCAGTCTCGGCTGGCGGCGGACCGGCGTCGACGTCGGCGTGCGCCTGTTGGAACGTTTGTTTGCGGGCGAGTTCGTCGTTCGTCTGTGGTGGGTCGGCGAAAATGCTCGCTGGCAGTTGCGACGGCCGCGACTGCGGGGCCGACTTGCGGGTCTTGTCCATGAGTGTTGCTCCTTGTGTGGTCGTTCCGGGACTGCCGGAGTCGAGTTCCATGATCTGCTCGGCGAGGTCGGACGACGATCCCCGCCCGGCCCGGCTTTGCTGTCCGCGTGGTCAGGAAAACCTCGCCACTCGGGGATTGAATCCGCGATCTCGTTGTAGGCCCGGCCGATGTTGTTCAACGTCACGGCTTCGTGCGGGGATCAATGCACCGAGTCACGGGACCGGCGTGACCTGTGACCAGACGGTCCAGGAATCGTTGGGGTCCAACGAGGTCGACCAGAACCTGCCGGCGGTGTCCATGACCCAGACGCTGAGGGTGCCGAGGGGTGCGGCAGCGTCGAGACCGATCCAACCAGTCAGCGTGACGCCCGCCGGAGCCGACAGCGGGAACCAACCAGCCCAGCCCGATCCGACGCCCGGTGTCGCCCAATCGTGCCAAACGGTGCCGCCAGCGATCCGGAAGAGTTCCTGATTCGACAGCCAATTCCTCCACACCACCATGTCTCCGGCCGGACTCGGGGGTCCACCGAGCGGTGCCCATGCTGACCAGCCCGAGCCAACACCAGGCGTCGAATAGGAATGCCAAACCTGGCCGTCGACAGCGCTCAGGTACAACTCCTGATTGTCGAACGAGTTCCTCGAGACGTGGACGTCGCTGCCTGCGGCGACACCTGGCGATGGCGCACCGAGCGGCGACCACCTGGACCACCCGGTCCCCTGGCCCGGCGTCGAGTAGCTGTGGAAAGCCTGCCCGTTACTGAGCACATACAACTCCTGGTTGTCGAGATAGTTCCGCCCGACGACGACTTGGCCGCTGATCGGCCCGGGTGCGCCCATCGGATACCAACCTGACCAGCCGGAGCCTTGGCCGGGCGTGGCATAGTCATGCCAGACCTGACCGTCGTTGGCGACGACGTAGAGTTCGGCATTGTCGAGGTAGTTGAGATCATTGCCGACCTCGAGGGAGCGGATACCCGTGGGGGGACCGCCGAGGCTCGACGGAGCGCTGAATGATCCGCTCGTCAGAAACGAATGCATCACGACGTCGCCATCGATCCAGAATCGTTCCGGGTTCCCGAAGTTGTTGGTGCCGACCGTGCGTGAAAAGTGGTCCAGGCTTTGAGAATATGCGGGGTCGACAACCCGCTGGACGAGATCGGGGGTCGTCGCCGACGCGCGGTCGGCGCTATCGCCGCTGTATGAGACGTGCACGGAATACGGCGAGCCCGAGGCCAGCAATCCGCCGGCCACGGTGCACGACGCCGATCCGGCGGCGAGCGGCTGGACGTTCCCTGCGACGCAGCCCACGGACCCACCGCCGGTCGGCGTGATGCTGAATGTGACGAGTCCCGATGGCGCGGCGGCACCAGGCGTCTGGGTCGTGACATTCGTGGTGAAGGTGACGGCACGACCGGCGACAGACGGGTTCGCCGAGGATGAGACCGAGGTCACCGACGGGACCACAGTGGTGACGTTGAAACTCGCGGGCGAGTACACGACCTGGGTCTGGCTGACGTGCGACGCATCGAAACAGGTCGCCGTCAGTTGCGCCGCCCCCGATGTGGCACCCGTCGGGACACGGATCGAACCCGACCAGCTTCCATCCGCAGCCACAGACAGATCGACGAAATTTACCTGCGCATTCGAACCCTGCGAAAAGTTGACGATCGTCGTCCACGCCGCCGCACCAGCCGGCGCCGCACAGCCATCCACCGACCTCACCGAGACCAACGAACCAACAGCACCAGACGCCACGTTCGCACTGAACGACGACGCCACGACGGTGAAAGCGACGGGCGAGTACACGACCTGGGTCTGGCTGACGTGCGACGGATCGAAACAGGTTGCCGTCAGCTGCGCCGCCCCCAATGTGGCACCCGTCGGGACACGGATCGAACCCGACCAACTCCCATCCGCAGCCACAGACAGATCGACGAAACTCACCTGCGCATTCGAACCCTGCGAAAAGTTGACGATCGTCGTCCACGCCGCCGCACCGGCCGGTGCGGGACAGCCATCCACCGCTTTCACCGAGACCAACGAACCGACTGCACCGGACGCCGCATTCGCGGTGAACGTCGACGAGCCGCCAGCCGCCGGCGCGGAGCTGACGCTGCTGAACGCAGCCAACACGGCAATGACGAGTCCGACCGCCACCCGGCGCAGGATGTTCTCCGCCGGCACGTATCTGCTCATCCAGATCCTGGCGGATCTCGCAGCCTGCGAGCGGGGCTTTCTGTCGGCAACGACACAGTTCATGTCAGCGTCTCCTTGGTCGTGGCCGGCTATCCGCTCGGCGTAAGACGAATTGTCTGCCGATCAGCATCGTCACGGAATAGCCGCACGGTAAGACAACCCTTGCCTTCAACGGGGTCGCCATCGCCCCACGATCCGTGCAGCGGGGGGACTGGATTACAGTTCGGCGAATGGAGGCATATCTCGAGTTGTGGCGAGCCTCGGGAGCCGAGGTGCACCCGCTCGGCGACGCTGTGCAGGTCGTGATCGGCAGGGACGAGGCATGTGATATTTCCTTTCCGGATGATGCGCAGGTATCGCGGCGCCATGCGATCATCGAGCGCCTCCCGGTTGGCTGGTCGATCACCGACCTGAGTTCGCGTAACGGCACGATCGTTCGTAATGAGCGGCTGATATCGAGCCGTCCGTTGGAGGATCGCGACGAGATTCGCATCGGTCGCTACCGCATCGTTTTCTGCTCGCCTGTGCACGGTTCGCGGCTGGAAGCAACGGCGACTGCGGAGGCTCCCCCGGAACTGACGAGGCGGGAGCGGGACGTGCTGGTTGCGTTGTTCGGACCAGCGAGGTCGGGCGAACTGTTCACCGAACCGGCGTCTACTCGGGAGATGGCGGAGGCGTTGTTCGTGAGCGAGGCTGCCGTGAAGCAGCATCTCGCTCATCTGTACGACAAGTTCGGGATCTATGAAGGCGATCGCCGGCGAGTCCGCCTGGCGAACGAGGCGCTCCGGCGCGGCGCCGTGCATCTTGCAGATCTCCGCCAGCCTCCTGCAGATCGCTGATATGTCCGAAGTCGGGGGATGGTCCGACCGGTTCACCGGCGCCGTGGAGATCGGGCGCGGCGCGTTCGGTGTGGTCTATCGGGCGCGTGAGGTCGCCTTGGGCCGTGAGGTCGCGGTCAAGGTGTTGTCGACGATGGTCGAGGGTTCGGCTCTCGAGCGATTCGAACGCGAGGGTTTGGCGATGAGTGCGTTGTCCGGCCATCCCAACGTCGTACCGATCTACTCGACAGGGGTGACTGAAGCGGGCCGGCCGTTCCTGGTCATGCCGTATCTGTCGAAAGGATCACTGCGGGCGAAGGTGACGACCGGTCCCCTGCCCTGGGCCGACGTGGCGCGAATCGGCGTTCGGCTCGCTGGGGCATTGGAATACGCACACGAGGCAGGCGTCCTGCACCGGGACGTCAAGCCGGACAACGTGCTGATCTCCGACTTCGATGAGCCGTTGCTCGCCGATTTCGGCATCGCCCGTTTGGCCGGCGGGTTCGAGACGGTGAGCCGCAGCGTCACTGCTTCGATCGTCTACGCCGCTCCGGAAGTGCTGGACGGCCAAACGCCGACGATCGCCGCAGATGTCTATTCGCTCGGCGCCTCGCTGTTTCATCTGCTCGCCGGGAAGCCGGCGTTCGCCGGTTCTGACGATGAAGGGCTTGCTGCCGTCTATGTACGGATCAGCCGAGCTCCCGTCCCCGATCTCGCCGAGTTCGGCGTTCCGGCTCCGATCGCAGCGGTGATCTCGACGGCAATGGCGAAGGACCCTGCGGCTCGCCCGGTCAGCGCTGAACGCTTCGGACGCGCGCTGCAGAACGCCCAACGCGCCGCCGGCGTTCCGATGACGGCAATGGTGCTGAGCACCCCGGTGGAACGCGTCGGCGACGACCGCGTCCACAACTCCGTGCCCGCAGCTGCCGCTCCAGCGCATCATCCGACCGGCGCCGCGTATGGCGGCGGTGACCCGATGAACCCGGACTCGCCGTTGTCGACCGTCGAAGGGAAGACGGGATCGACTCTGCGTCGCCGGTCATCGGGACAACAGCGAAGCGACCGGCGACGATCGCCGATCGTTCTCACCGTCGTCGTCGCTCTTGCCCTCGCTGGTGTCGCCGTTGCCGTGCTCGTCCATCGCAGTTCCGGAACCGGCTCATCGGCCTCGTCGACCACGTCAGCGTCGACGGCCGTCGATACGCCATTGGTGCTCACCGATCAACCGGTGAATCTCCCGCTCCACATCGCTGCCGGAATGTCGGCGCAGATGCCGATCAGCGCTACGGCCGGTGAGCGGGTGTTCGGCACCGTGACCCTCTCGGCGAAACCAGCGACGCCGATCCCGATCGCCCTGATGTTCAATGATTCACCGGCCGAGAGCAACACCATCACGGATCGCAACATCGACATCGATCCGGTCACGCTCGACTCGACGGGAACGTGGATCCTGCAGATCGGACCGGTCAGAACGGTCGTCGACGGTGTCGTTCGACTCGCACTGACACCGCCTGATGTCGCCGAGAGGGTGGTCATCGGGGGTGCTGTCGATGTGCAGTTACTGCACACTCGCCAGCGCGCCGTCGTGCATTTCGCCGGGAAAGCGGCGCAGCGCGTCGTCGCCGCCTGGACCTGGGAGGGTGCCGGCCCCCTGTCGACGAGCTTGCAGCTGCTCGCACCGGACGGTGCGACGGTGCTTGCATCGTGGAACGCGACGGTGACCGGCGAATCTCCGCCGGTCACCCTGGGCACTGATGGCGATTACACGATCGTGGCGACGATCGACGGCGATGGAACGGGTGCCGCGACGCTGATGGTCAGACCGGGCTGAGTCCTCACATCGAGAGTTCGATCACACCACCGGCATCGGCTGTCGTCGAGCCACCGTGGTTCACGCGCAGGACGCCGTCGACGATCGTGACCCCATAGGGGGCCGCGGGCTGCAAGCCGGTGACGACGACCTTCGACAAGCCACTCGGCAGTGTGAGTTGCACATCGGTGGCGTTGGCGGCATCCACAGGAAAGAGCACGAGCGTGCCGGCCACGACCGCACCATCGAATGGGCTGCCGCTCACGGTGTGCACGGCGACGGGGTGATGTGCTGGTGCCTTCGGGTCGAGTCCTTCGAGCACGTCGAGGAAGCGGACGTCCGACGGACCGCCGGGGGCTTCGACCCGCAACCTGTAGCCCATCGTCTCGCCATCGGCAACCTGCCCGGACCCTTCTCCCGACACTGCACCGTCCTTGTCCGGTGTGATCGCCTCGGCATGCTCGGTCGCGTCCGCCGGCAGCAGTGTGGTGACTGCGAGCTGTTGGCCGGACGCCGTGGTGCTGATTGCCTGATGCCCGTCGATGGTCGGCGTGGAAGGGAGTTGCAGGAAGAATCGCTTGAAGCGGTTGGGGGTCTTCGTGGTTGCCCGGTCGTAGACGACGACGATGTCGGGTTGCAGCCACACGACGTCGCGTGTGGCTTGCACGACGTCCGTCGCTCCCTCACTCGCTGAGTTGTACAGCCCGGTGGCGTCGCCGCTGGCGTAGACGTAGTCAGCACCGTGGCTGTTGGCTGTGACACGGCCTGGGCTCGAAGGCACGTAGGTGTATTGAGAGCCGGACGAGGCGATCAGTTGTCGATAGTCACCGGCGTCGTCGTGTTCGGGCTGATCGTTCTGGATTGCCATCGTATTCTTCTGATCCGACGTGAAGACGTCATATCCCGAGCGTGCTTTGGTGAGCCATTCACCATTGCGGAACAGACTGATGTTCAGCCCGTCAGCGTCTTGATGGTCGACCTGATTCCAGCCGACAGCGAAATTGAACCACGTCGCCGTCGGCGACCAGGTCGTGCGTGCCGACAGATGACCCGTTCCGGCTGCGAACCATGAGGGAGCCAGCGCCGGCCGCGGGTCAGCTGGCTGCGCGGCGGACGGGTCGAGCAGCATGAAATACAGGATCGAGTCGCGTGGACTGGCGGGGTCGCCGATCCGTGCGTTCAACGTCTCCAGGCCGCCGTCGGGCGTTTGAGTTTCGATCCACCGTGACATCGCCAACCGGCCGGCGTTCGAGGCAACCGACTCGTCATAGATACCAAGCGCTCCGAAGAATTCGATCCAGTCCGGATTGTGGACGTGTTGGGTGTCTCCGTACGGAGCAGGAAGCCACGTCTGCTGTCCATCGGCGCCGGTCACCGGCGCCGGGCTCAGAGCGTTGAGCAACCAACGCCCGGCGTCATCCCAGAACTGATTTCCGATGAAGCTCACCTGCTGTCCGAGGCGTGCGGTGTCGTCGTTTCCGGAGGTATGCAGGGCGAGCAACGTCTCGGCGATATAGCCGAATGACTGCGGTCCGTACTCGAACCCCTCTGCCGGGGCGCCACCGCGCTCTTCGCCGCGCAACAACGCGTCGGTCATGTACAGGAAGCCGCCGGTGACGTTGGCGAGATGGGCGTGCAGCCGGCCATCGGGATCGTCCCGGGGATCGAGAGCGAGCGCCATCAGGGCGATATTGCGGGCGTGCGCCGTGAAGTAGTTGTTCCCAGCCCACTTCAGAGCGATCGGGTCAGCGAGCAGCGCCGGGTCGTTCTGGGCACCGATGGGCACTGGATGATCCGACGTCGTCTGGCCACCCTGTTCATCCTCGGTGCACCAGCGCAGGAAGACGGTTCGGATCGTGGCCTTGTCCTGGGCTGTCAGCGCAGGGTAGATCCAATCGACGGTGAGCGCCCACCCCTCTCCCCACCAACGCGACCGGTCGTCGATCGCAAAGTTCGGCGAACGGTACGCTGCTCCATCGCTCGGCCCGGCAGCCGCGGCAGTGATGCCCGTCATCAGCAGCCGACGGGCGCTGTCCGCGTCTTTGGCGCGGTTAAGCGGCGAAGGATCGACAAGCGACCCGAACGCCAGCAGTTCGGCGTCGGCCTCGACCGGATCCTCGACCCAGCCCGGTGAACCGTTGTCGCCTGCCTTGTCAGCACCACTGTCGACGAGCGCGTTGACCCGCTGCAACTCGACGGACAACCCCTTCGACCATGCCGGGTTGCTGTCGCTCGCCCACGAACGGAACCGTGGCAGGTCCGAGGCCGTCAGCCACAGACGAGGGTGACTGGTGCCATCGGCAACCGCCCCGGCCGGTTCGAGAGCTGTTCCACTCCACTGCGGAGAGACCGTGCTGGATGCTGCGGCCGCGGAGCTTGCCACGGTCGAGGTCGTCGGCCCGGCCGATGATCGGGGAGCATCAACGGTCGATGCTGTTGGGCCATGGCCGCCGCGGCAAGCGCTGCAGATGATCGAGATCAGCAGCAACACGATCGTCGGGCGATGGGGTTGACGGGTCATGGGAAGTCCTCCAGAGTGGACGAGGTGATCGGTGTGCCTGTGCACTCCCCCACGGTGCGCCGACGGCGTCGAATCGGGAATCGGCCAACCGACCAGTCGTCCATGTCGAGGAGGTAACGCCAACCTCACCATCCCGCTAGGGAACCTCACTCGGCGCCGCCAGATCGGTGATCGATCTGTTCGTCTGCACCGCTGCGGCGTCATGCCCGTAGTGAGGGCGGCGAGTGTCCCGTTGCGAGCGTCGCTGCGAGGACCGCGGCGGAGCCTCCGAAGCGTTTCTCGGCTCGACTCGTGCAGAGTTGCGGTCGCTCGATCTCAGAGTTTGGCGAGGATCGCGCGGGCGACTGCCTCGACGATCGTGTGGCGGGAGTCGTTCTGAAACGGGTCGTCGGCGAGAGCGGGCGCAGCGATGGCTGTGTCCGGCTGTGTGGTGTACCCGAACTTCACTTCCACCGTCATCGGAACCGTTGCTCGTAGGACACTCAGATCACTCTCGTCGGCTCCGGTGACACCGTTGTCTCTCGTGATGTAGTCACCGAAGTAGGCACCATCGCCAATCCCGTCGACAGCGAGGAAGACGAATTGCGTGTCGGAGGTGGCGTCGCCCTTGGCGTCGTGTTTGGCGACGTCGCGCTCCTTGGCGAAACCATCGCGGATGACCTGCGGCGTCGGAATTCCGGCGACACTTCCGTCGCTGATCCTGATACTGAAATGGATGTCCTGCCCAATGACCGTTGTCGGGTCGAGACCGGGCTTGATGTTCGATGCGAAGTCGTAGTCGCACACGAGTGGACTGCCGAATTCGTCGGCCAGGCGCTCCGTCTTGACCGAGCCGGCGGTCGTCTTCGGGGCGACGGTCTGCACGGCTGCGAGTAGATCTGCGGCGGGGAACTTTTCGCAGGTCAACGTGGCAGCGGAGGAACCGCCGACCGTGCCTCCCGGAGCTGCAGCGCCCGGTGCTGCAGAGCCCGTTGCGCTACCGGCAGCCTCGGTCGCCGGGTCGCCGCCGGCAACGGTGGCGCCACCGTCGCCGGGGGGTGTGACAGCCGGCGTGGTGGTCCGGGGAATCTGGGCGAGCGTCGTCGAACCACCACATGCAGAGAGACCGATCGTGGCGATGATGGCCGTCAGGACACCAGCCCTGTGGGAATACGTGGCGATCATGGTGTCTCCTCGATTGGTTGCCCCGCCGAAACCTTCAGCCGAATGCAGTGTGAGATTACGGAGGGCGGTGCAAAGGTGAATCAGGGAAACCATGTACGGATTGCTATAACAGGTTGATGAATGGCATCGGGGGGGAGTCCCAGACACCCTTGCTGCTCGTCCCGCCGACGCCGTTCATCGGACGGGAAATGGAACTCAGCGAGTTGGCCGGGCTGTTGAAGTCGAACCGGCTGCTGACGATGATCGGACCGGGTGGCTCGGGGAAGACGCGCCTGGCGATGGAGTTGATTCGCCGTTCGACTCCATCGGACGACATCGTGACGGTTGTCGCCTTGGATGGCGTCAGCGATCAGGCTGTCGTCGTGACAGCGGTCTGCGCCGCGCTCGGTCTCCGTGATGCACCAGACCTGGCGCAGGATGAACAGCTCGACCAGTACCTCGGGGCACATCCGCAACTGTTGGTGCTCGACAACTGCGAGCACCTGATCGGCGCGGTACGAAACCTCGTTCACAGGGCGATGATCGCCTCTCCCGAACTCCGGGTCCTCGCCACCAGCAGGATGCTGCTCGGCGCCGATGGTGAGCAGGTGTGGGTCGTGCCGCCGATGGAATTGCCGGCGATGGGAGCGATGCCCGCTGACGTCGATCGTTCGGATGCAGGGCGATTGTTCGTCGAGCGGGCGCGCAGCCGACAAGCCGATTTTGCGCTGAACCCCGCCAACGCCGCCGCAGTGGTGCGCATCTGCGAACTCGTCGATGGCCTGCCACTCGCGCTCGAGTTGGCAGCGGGGTGGTCTGCGGTGTTGTCGACCACCGAACTGGCCAAGCGTCTCGGTGACGGGCTTGCCCTGCTCGACGCCGACGGCAGCGGTCCAGGACGGCACCGGACGCTCAGAGCGACTGCGGAATGGAGCGATGCACTGCTCACGCCGCGGGACCGTGCCGTGTTGGCAAGGCTCTCCGTGTTCGTCGGACGGTTCACCGTCGACGATGCCGAACAGGTCGCCTCGACGGACGGGCAGGACATGGTGTTCGCCCTTCGACGTCTGGTCAATTCGTCATGGGTCGTCGCCGTGCACGGTGACGAGACGACCTACGGGTTGTTGAATACGCTACGCACGTACGGGCGGGAACTCCTCGACCGCACCGGCGAGGCCGACCTGGTCCGTGGCCGCCATGCTGCGGTGATGGCGACGCTCGCCGAGGCGTCAGAGTCCGGCTTGGCAGGACCGGAGCAAACCAGATGGCGGGCGCGGATGGAACTTGCCACGGGCGATGTCGAGGCAGCGCTGGAATGGGCGCGGCAGACCGGCGACGCCACGTTGAGCCTCCGCCTGGTGGCGTCGTTGTGGCGATGGTGGTACACGACCGGCAGGATCGTCGAGGGTCGCCGTTGGACGGCTGGCGCACTGAGTCGTGCTCGCCAGGCACCAGGAGTGTTGCGCGCCCGGGCTCTCTACACCAGCGCGATGTTGGCGTCGGAGAACGGCGATTATGTCACTGCGGCGTCTCACGCCCAGTCGGCCCGTCGCGGGTTCGAGGCGATCGGCGACCACGCCGGGGCAGCACGCTCGAATACCGTCCTCGGCAATGTCGCCAAGTTTCGCGGTGATATTCCCGCTGCGACCCGCCACCTCACCGATGCTGTCAGCAGCCAACGAGCGCTCGGCAACGACTGGGCGACCGCCGTTGCCCTGCAAAACCTCGCAGCCTTGATGATCGATCAAGGGGATTTGCATGCAGGACGAGCACTGACGGAGGAAAGCCTGGCGCTCAAGCGGATTGCCGGCGATCGAAGGTCCGTCGGATACGGACTGATCAACCTCAGCGACCTGCTCGTGCGTGAGCACAATCCAGACCGCGCTCGGCTCGTGCTGGACGAAGCTGCGTCGATCGCCGTCGATATCGGCGACGGCCGTCTGGCGGCCTTCGTCGATCACAATCTCGGCGACGTCGCGGTCGATGCCGGAGAGGTCGATGAGGCGGTCGTCCACTATCGCCACGCTCTCGCCGGGTTCCGCCGCGTTCGCGATCGCCGCGATGAGGCGCTGACACTGTGCAGCCTCGGCCGCACCCTCGTCAGGTTGGCCGAGACGAGCGAAGGACTGTCACTCTTGCGCCAGAGCGAATCGCTCGCCAACGAGATCGGCGACGAACTCCGGCTGTCAGAGGCACGCGCTGCGCTCGCCGAGTCGGCGGCGCCGCCGTCGGTTCGTAGCCTTCCCGGTGGCCTGACGGCGCGTCAAGCCGAAGTGCTCGGACTCGTCGCAGCCGGTCTCTCGAACCGCGAGATCGGCGTGCATCTGGCATTGTCGGCAGGGACCGTCGAGCGGCATCTGGCCAATGTGTATGCCAAGATCGGCGTCACCAACCGCGTCGGCGCTGCCCGATACGCGCTGTCGCACGGTCTCGGTGGGAGCGCACCGCACTAGCATCCGGCGTACAGCCGGTGTGAGGGTGCACCTCGTTGCAGCAGCGCACGACACGCTGTCGAGGAAGCCCCATCGCAGCTCGACGGGCGGGCAGACGGTTTGCACGATCCACTGACGCAGCGCCCAGCGGTTGTCCAGGTAAGGGCCGCCACCGCGTGAGGTTATCTCTCGCCCAAATCGTCCCTCCGCGAAGCCGCAGCGGCGATCGTCTCGATACGTTGCCGATCGTGGGCGGGAGGTCACGCATGAAATCTCACAAACGAAGCGTGACGGCCGGCGTCATGTTGATGGCGGTCACTGCTGCGGGCTGCTCGACGGCGACTCCTGCTGCTGCTCCGATCGCAGCGACCACACGAACGATCGGAGCACCTGCAGGTGTGTTGGTAGCGAAGCCGGATCTCGAGCTCGGCACCATCCTCTTCGACGGTTCTGATCACGCCGTCTATCTGTTCACCAGCGATACCACCGACGTGTCCACGTGCCGCATCGTCTGCTCACTGATCTGGGAGCCGCTTCTCGCACCAGCCACTTCCGGCGACGGGGTCGAGTCCTGGAAACTCGCGACGGCGACCCGCGCCGATGGCCTGATCCAGGTGACCTACGCAGGTCACCCGCTCTACGAACACGCCGGAGATCCGCTCGGGCGAGCCGTCGCCGAAGGCAGGAATGCACACTGGTACGCCGTGTCTCCTGCAGGAGATCGAGCCTGATCTGACCTCCGACATCAGGTCAGATGACACGAAGGACGTCGGGTCAGATGTCGCGTAGGAGCTGGATGGCGGGACGTCGCGTACTGTGGATCGCCGCTTTGGCGGCGACGCATACTGCAACAATGGCGACTCCGCCGACGAGCGCGAGGTACCCCCACGGGACAGCGAGAGTGGTCGGTGGAGGATCGAAGACGCCGGTCAGGATCTTGATGAGGATCTGTGTCATCGCCCATCCACCGATTGCGCCGAGGGCCAGTCCCCCGGCGACGACGAAAACGGCCTCGCTCCACACGAATACACCGTCGAAAGCGCGCCGAGGCTCGCAGCGCCGACCGCTCGCGCTCTGGACGCCTCGACATCGTCTCACCGCCGATGCGAACCCATCCGCCGTCAGGTTCGTCCAAACCCGCCGAACAGGCGGCCAGCGTCGGATGTACCGGCACCCGAGGGTCCCGTGATCGCCACCATCTCACCGGACCGGACGCTCAGCGAGACGCCTTCAGAGCAAGTGTTTCGTCATCGCCGGCGTGGTCCAAGCGGAACAGTTGGCTTGCCTCCGACGCTGGAACGGACGTGGCGATCGTTGCCGGCCTCGGCGTCGACGTCATCGTGCCCAGCCGAACGAATCGGTGACGACCTTCCACGGATCGACGTTGACGGCACCGACCACTCCGATCACGGTGACAACCGACGTGCCGTTCTTCCAGAACTCGTCGCGCTCGACAGCAACTCGAAAGGACTTGCCGTCACGGCGTTGGGTGCCGAATCGAGCTGGTACGTCGCCAACACCGCACCGCCGCCCTTGCGATCGACGGTCGACACCTTCCCGAGGGTGAAATTCGACGGCTTTGCAGCAATCGCCGGAACGTCGACGGCTGTCACCGAAGCGATCGTCGGTGCCACTGCTCTGGCGACGACTGCGACTTGGATGGCGTTGAGCTTGTCGGTCAACGAGACGGCTCCCCGTCTCCGGTCCACGCAGCAAACCTGACGCGGAACGGAGATTCACGGGTCGGTTCGGCTGTCATGAGCCGTCACGGCCCCGCAAGAGCCGTCACGCCACCGCAAACAGTTCGGACAGCGTCACGTGCCGCAGGCCGATCGACTCGAGGTGTTTCAGCAACTTCGGAGTCGCGTCGACAGTGCCCTGATGCCCGAAGTGCATGCTGACGATCGAGCCCGGTCGGATGCCTCGTTGAAAATTGGTGAGTACCGCTGCAGCGCCTGGATCCTGGAAGTCGAGCGTGTCGAGGTCGTAGCCGATGCTGTAGGAGTAGCCGATCGTGCCTGCCGCTGCAAGGATCCGTGCGGTCGGCACGACGATCCCGGACGGGCGGAACCATTCGCCGATCGTGCCGATGAACGGGACGAGTGCCTGTCCACCACCGGCGATCTCGCTGGAGACAGTGGCAGCATCCAACGTGCCCATCGACTTGTGCGTTTTCGTGTGGTTGGCGAGTTCGTGCCCGTCGGCGACGATCCGCTGTCCGAGGCCCGGGTTGGCGAGGAGCCACTGCCCGACTGCGAAGACCGTGACCTTCACCGCATCGGCCCGCAGAACGTCGAGCAGCGCACTCGTGAGGGCGGGATCACCGGAGGCGTGATACGTGAGTGACACCATGTTTGCATCCCGCGACCCGTGATCGACGAAGAGCGCCGGCTGCCCGGGCGCCGGTGGACTGGGAAGCACGCCCGGCGTCGCCGGGGCGGGAGTCGACTGACCAGCGGACGTGTCCCCCATCGACTCGGCGACCGATGGGCTCGGCGACGACGTCGGAGCCGCAGGAGTCAACACCGCCGATGGCGGCGCTGCTCCGGGTTGGGAGTCCGGCACTGCTGCCGGTCGAGTGGCTGCACCGACTTCGACCGTCGTCTCCGCTGCGCTGCCGGGCGAGGTACGCGTCGCCGAATCGCTGCACGCCCCGAGACCGGCAATGACGATGCCGCCCAACACAACCTGACGTCGGCTCAGATGCGGTGTTTCGCTCATCGTTCTCCTAGCGATAGTTACCAGTGTGCCCGAGCGAGAACCGCCCGGGTTGGGGGAAGATGCAGAGACCGTGCGGTCCGCGGGGAACGGCGATCTTCGCCAGCAGCGAGCCGTCGCCCGTCGAGAAGACGTAGACGACACTGTCGTAGCGACCGGACAGCCACAGTTGGGTTCCGTCGGCGGACACACCGCCCATGTCAGGGGAACCGCCGCCGGGAATATGCCATGTCGACATGACCTGATCCGTCGTCGGGTCGATCACGCTGATCGAGCCCTGTCCGTCATGTGACGGGCCCGTGCCGTCGGCATCTGCCCGTCCGCGATTGGAGACGTACATCAAGCGACCATCCCGGCTTGGGTAGATGCCGTGAGCACCGACATCGGTGGCGATCTTGCCGATGACCCTCGTGCCGAGCGCATCGATCACCCACACACCGGCGCTGTTCATATCTGCCACATAGAACTTCGATCCGTCAGGAGCAAGCCGCAGATCCTGTGGCATCGCCTGCGGTCCGAGGTCGATCTGTCCAACGATCTGGTCGGTCGTTGCGTCGACTTTCACGATCTGACCGGAGAATTCGCAGGTGACGAGGAAGAACGACAAGTCACCGGACCAATCGGCGTGATTGTTGCCGACGCACGGTTTGGTCGGGACGGACTTCACTTTTTTCCACGTATGCGGGTCGTAGATGTCGATCGAGTTGCGTCGCTCGGCCATCACGATCGCCTGTGTGCCATCGGGTGAGAAATACAGGTTGTATGGCGCTTCGACGTTGATCGCCTTGCCTGGCTTCCCGGTCGCCGGATCGATCGGCACCAGCCGGTTGGAATCGCTCGCCAGTGCATACAGGGTTGTCAGATCCCATGACGGCACGACGTGTTGCACCAGTTTGCCGACCCGATAGTTGTCGATGACCTGCAACGATGTTTGGTCGATGACGGTCACCGTGCCGGTGTCGTTGCTCGGGACGTAGACGTACGGTTTTGCGCCGGCCACTGCCGGACTGAGGTCACCGGACCCAGTTCGGCTGTAGACGTTCTGCGTCGGGCGCGGAGCAGTCGTCGGCGCCGTGGTCATCGGAGTGGATGGCGTGCCGACGGCGACCGGCACGGACGGAACCGTCGACGTCGCCGCCACCGGGCCGTTTCCCCGTGGTGCAGCGACGGTCGGCGCTGTCGACACGGTTGTCGACACGGTTGTCGACACAGCGGCGGTCGGCAGCTGTGACACCGTGACCTGTACCGAAGGCGAGGAGACGGCGGTCGAGTTCGTGCACGCAGCGGCAACCAGGCCAAGGGCTGCCACGGCGGCAACAAGTGAACGGTGGTGTGATCGAAAAACCATGATCTCCAGGTTGCGCTCAGTTGCTGCGGCGGAAGACAGCGATGAAGTCCCTCGTGTCTTCGCTGAGGTATCGGTCGCCAGAATGCTGCATGTCGGTGAGGAGCCGACTGCCATGGACTGAACCACTTCCGTCTCCAGCATAGGTGTTGAACTGCACCCATTCGTGATTGATGTCGAGTTGCATGGCGCGTACTGCACCGGCGCGGAGCAGTGTGTTCGCCAGCGCAACGATGCTCAAACCGTTGCCTCCGACCCAGACGAGGGCCCCATCTGCGGTGATCCCGGCACCGGAGCGCCACACCGCATCCTTGTTGGCCGGACCGGTGAAACCCCACGAACGGTTCGGGTCGGTCGCCAGACGAGAGGAGACGACACCGCCATCGACGATCAGATCAAGATTCTGCCTGACCGAATCCAAGCCGTCGGTCGACGTGAAGTCGCGTCCCCACACGCCGATGGCCGGCACACCGTTGCGATCGATCACGAACGCAGCACCGCCTGCGCGAAGCGGCGAGAGTGTCGTGCCACCGAGGAACATGCCGCCCTTCGAATCCGCGAGTCGAAACCCGCCCTCGAACGCCGCGAGCAATCGCGGCTGGCGTTGTGGTTCGATGGAATCGGGTCGATCCCACGGTGCACCCGGAATCTTCTGGCCCGGGTACTGACGCAAACTGAGCATCGTCGGATCAATCCACACGACGGCGTCGAGCACCGACGTGTGCACTGCATCCGGCCGAATCAGCGTGGCGTATGCACCGTAGCGCCCGTTCGACGCCGTGCCGATGCCGGTCCACACCCCTTCCTGGGCGACTTTGTCCGCTGCCGGGCTGACAAGCGTCGTGGGCGGGTTGCCAGGAAGTTGTGTGCCTGGCGTCGTCGCTGCTCCGGGAGAGGACGGCTGCGCGGGTGAGGCGACGACGCCGGGACGGGTATCCACCGGCGAAGCGGAAACCGGTGCAGTCGAGCCTGGCAACGACGAGTCGGCCGCAACGGCCGTCGACGCTGTCTGCCCCGCAGACGCCGCAGCCGGCTCGATCGCCAACTGACCTGCACGAGTATCGGGTGCGCCGCCCACCTGTGCCTGATGGTGCGCATACCAATACGTTTCGACCCGGTCCACGACCCACCCGAGATGGTTCTCCCGGGCCCATTCGACGCTACGCGCCTGCAGACTGTCGCTGCCAGGGCCTGTCAGCGCCCGCCCGTAGGAATAGGCGACGGGAATCATCAGCACGGCGATCACGAGCACAGCACGCTTGCAATAGCGACGCGCTCGCGGATGCCGGCGACGTCGCCGATTCCGGTGACGTGCCGGCCGTGGGGCCTGCGGTCCGACGCCATCCGGAGGGTCGACGTCATCCTCTTCGGTGCCATCGACCGGCGACGATTCAGACCGCTGAGGCGCAACCGGCTCTCCGGGGATACCCAAGATCCCGATGTCGGTGTCGGTGTCGGCGCTCATCAGCGTGCATCATGCACCTCACACGTACCGGACCAGGGGGCACATCGGCGATCAATTCGACCCGGAGACGAAGATTTGCCATGATCTAACCTCGCCCTGATGCAACGTTTACGGGGTCCCGCCTCATGAGCAACGGACGGTCTTGCTCATGGGCCTTATCACCCGACCACAATTTTGCCGTGCGGTAACCGAAATCGCCCCGACCGAGAAGACTGCGATCCCTATGGTTCCCCGCACATGCACACGTCACAGGTGTCGTCAGCGAACCTCGCAGAGCGCTGGCGCTGTCGCCGGTATGCGTTCGTGACGCGGCCGGCAATTTCTCGCCGGCCGCCGACTGCGGACGCAGCGAATCCACACACTGCAGCGGAACGGTCGTCGCCGTCGGCGGGACATCCCGGAACGTCTCCGCGGTCCGGCACGCCGTCGCCTTCGCTCGGCAGTGGCCTGCGGAGGGTCCTGGAATCGTGGCTCACCGTTTCAGTCTGCGTGCTGACGGTGGCGGTGTTGATCGTTGCTCGCCGGGCGTGGGTGCCGCTTGGTGACAATGCGTTGATGCGGATGTGGACCGACGCCGTCGGGAGTCGACGTACGCCGTTGGTTGGTGGTGATTCACGATTCGGGTGGAACCATCTCGGACCGTGGCTGTTCTACCTGTTGGCGATTCCTTACCGTCTGACTGGCCGCTCGGCCGTGGGTTTGCTGATCGGCGCCGGGGCCATCAATATCGGGAGCATCGTGATGTGCGGGCGCTGCATACGTTCGTTGGCGACGGATCGGGTCGCAGCGTTGGTGTGCGCCGGCTCGGTCGTGTGGTTGCTGACGGCACCCGGTTCCCGGTTGATCGATCCGTGGAACCCGTACGTGGCGGTGTTGCCGTTCCTGTTGGCGGCAGTGGCCTGCTGGGCTGTGTTGTCCGGAGCTGGGGGGTGGCTGGCGTGGCTGTTGGCAGCGGGCAGTGTGTCGGTGCAATCGCACATCACGTTTCTGGCACCGGTGGCTGTCCTCGTCATCCTGTCCTGCGGCGCCGTGGTGCTGCGGCGCACGACACTGACACGATCGCAGTGGGCGTCGGCCGTGACGGTGGTCGTGGTGGCGTGGTTACCGGCGATCATCGATATGTTCAGGCCGGGCGGGCGCAACCTGTGGCGCGTCGTCCAGTTCTTCACGACTCCATCCCCGACGAGCCCGACAGCCGGAATCCGTGCCGGCATCAGCGTCGTGCTGCACGCGACCGGTCCGCACGGCGACTGGCTCGGCGGTCAGCCGACCATCTCCGTGATCACCGATGTATTCGACGGCAGGCTCGGCCCGTTGCCCGGCCTCGGATTGGTCGCATTGGTCAGCGGAGGCGTGCTCTCGTGGCGATGGCATGACCGGCGCACCGGCCTGTTCGTTGCCGTCGTGTCGTCGCTCTTGGCCACCGGCGTCGTCGAAATGGCCGCTGCCAGAGGTCCGCTCTACCCGTATCTGTTCGCCTGGGTCGGTGTCGTCGGAATGCTCGCCTGGTTGACGCCGGTGATGGCACTGGGAAACCACCGGTCGTCGCCTCACGTTGACGATCTCGCCCGCGCCGTTGCCGTGCTCGCTGCATTCACGCTCACTGCGAGCGTGATCCTCGGTGGCTTGCCGCGCAGTCCTCGTGAGCATCCAGCGGACGCAGCGATCGTTCAGCGGCTCGTTTCCGAAACGATCCTTCAGCTCGACCCGCACCGGCGCTACCAACTGCTTCACGGTCACGATTCGTTCAACTCGATCTACGAACTGGGCGTCATCGACGAACTCCGCGAACGACACATCGACATCGTCGTCAGCCCGGCAGGAGTCGTGCTCTTCGGCCGCCACATGACCGACGCCAACGCCTCTCGTTTCGCTGCGATCGAGATCGTCTCCCCAATCGAAGCGGCGATGCCCAACGACCGGGTACTCGCTCTCAGCGACCCGCTGAGCGGAGTGGAACGCCAAGAGGAAGTCGAACTCACCCACCTGCTCGTCGATGCATACCAACGCACAGACCACCCGGACGCTGCCAGACTGATCGCCACCGCAGAGGGCGACGTCGTGCTCCTCGCCGGCTTCGTCGCTCCCGACGCCGCACTCCAACCATCGCTCGAACGCCTCGCAGCACTTCGCCGAAGAGGGCGGTCGGTCGCCGTCATTCTTCGCGACCCCCCGCCATAGCGGATTGCACTCCCATGATGACGATGTGCAACCACCCGACGTCCGGGCAGTGCCGGTTGCCCGTACGGGCTGCGCCAACGCTCTTTCGTCGTTTGCGGCGAGCTGATACAACGAAGGACGTGGAGCGGAACGTCGGTGAGGTGATCGGTACGGAGCTCCGCACCGTTGCGCCACAGCGTGCCGGTCGATCGGCGAGCGACGAGTCGTCCCGGGTCGCCACGTTGCAGCACGCCGTCGGCAATCGTGGGATGGCCGATCTCTTCGGTGGCGTGCAACGCCAGCCGGTGGAAGCGCCCGGGGCCGATGTCGGCGCGGTCGACACTGCCGATCCGGCGACCGATCCGGGTGACGGCCCTGCCGATCTCCTCGATGCCGCTCAGGTCGTCGAAGCCCGCCGCTACTACACCGCCCAACCATGGCGGTACACGCCATCGATCATCGAGCAGATGCGCGCCGCCCTCGACCTGCCACCGGGTGGCGGACTCGACGACGCCCTCATCCAGGCGGCCGGGAGGTTCCAATCAGCGTCGTCGGCGCCAGAGCTCACGGTCGACGGCAAGATCGGGCCGCGGACGCTACCGCGCCTGTTTCGCAGCGGTCTCAACGAGGAAGGTGAGGGCGAGGCCTTCGGCGAAGAGGTGCAGACCGGTGTCATCGACCAGTGGGCCACGCTGGCGACGCCGGAGGCCCGCCGCGATGCCCTCGTCGGCCTCGTCAATCAGCCGCTCGTCGCTCACGGGTCGATCGCCGTCACTCCTGGTTGGGACACCAACACGAACAACTCCGGGAGCTTCCATTTCCCGACATGGGAGATGCGGATCGGTCGCGAGGCGCTCACGCCGCCGACGTTGAGCGCGGACGAAGCCAAAGAAATCGCCGACACGCTGTACCACGAAGCCCGCCATTCCGAGCAGTGGTACCGGATGGCCCAGCTGCGCGCCGGTCAGCACCTTTCGGCACGAGCGATCACCACCGAACTCGGCATTCCCTCGACGGTCGCCGCAGCCGCCTTCGCCGACCCGTTGGACCCGGCATCGGTTCAAGGGCTCGTCGCCCAGGGGTGGTGGGACAGCGTCTACGGTGCCGGCAGTGCTCACCGGGAGGCCGTGTTGACCGAAGTCGAGGCCGCCGACACGGCGATGAAGGCGGCGGAAAAACGAAATGAGGAGCATCCCTCGCCGGCCAACCAGGCCGCCTTCGACGCTGCCCAAGCGAGATTCCTCCGGTCGCATCACAACTACACGGAACTCCCTGAGGAAAACGACGCCTGGGCAACGGGACCCGCAGCGGCAGAGGGAATTTCCGGCGGAACGCCAGCACCTGCCCCAGCTGCCGGTGCGGCACCTGCCCCGGCTGCGGCGCCCGAGCCCGACGACGTGGCCCCCGTGCGGGATGCGACGCCAGGTGGCGGCGAGCTGATCGACGAGCCGGCTGGAGCCCCGCCGGCAGCGGATGCCTCGTCGCACGAGATCCTGCCAGATGAGAACCTGCCGTGACAGCGTTCCTCGACGATCTCCAACACCTGCGCACCGCCTTGCTGACGGCAACGGAGCACAACCACGCCGACATGCAGCGCGCCGCTGCGGCCACGTCCTTCGCCGAACCGGCGAACATCCACTGGCAGGACGGCTACGCCGCTTTCGCCACGATCCGCCCGAAGCAAGCCATCGGGCTCGCCGATCTGAAAAGGCACCTCGGTGCGGTCAAGCATCTCCCGAAGTCACCGGAACGCTTCGACGTGCGCACCTATCTGTTCGTCGACACGATGCCGCACGAGGAAGACGTCGGCGCGACGGTCATCGTCACGACCGGCAACGACTCCGACGACGTGCTCGAAGTGACCATCCGCCGCGACCAGTTCTGAGCCGGGAACTCTGATGCGGCAGGTGCCGCGCAGCAGTTCGGAGTTCCGTTCAGATGATGATGTTCACGCCCCGAGGCGTGCGGCCAGCCAATCGAAACTGTCGGCGACAGCGTGGGATGCTAGGCCGAAGTCATGACCGCCAGGCGCCAGTACGAAGCGGCTCTGCAGACCTGCGGCTCTGCAGGCGGCATCGAGTTCGGAACCGATGTGGTGGCGTCGAGGGTCGTTCCTGCCGGCCTCGAACCAAGCGGACACGACCTTCGCGGTGGGCTGCTGGATCAGTACCGCCGGGTCGTGGGCATCGAACAGTGACGTGTTACCTCCGTACAGCCCAGTGATCGTCGACTTCTTCAGGTCGCCGCGCGATCCGACATTCGGGAATCGGTCACCAGCGATATCGACGAACGATCCGTAGACGTCGGGATGTGCAAGCGCCAGCACCATCGCACAGGTGCCGCCCTCGCTGTAGCCCTCGATCCCCCAGTGTGCAGGTCCGACCAGCGTGGTGAAGGCCTGGGTCACGAATGCAGGGACATCCTTCGTCAAGTACGTCTCGGCGTTGCCGCGACGACCGTCGACACATTCGGTGTCGGCCGTGAACGAACCGTTGCCGTCGGCGAACACGAGAATCGGAGCGACACCGGCGTGTGCAGCCGCGTAGCGCTCGGCGACGGCGTCGCCATGTGCAGCACGAATCATGTCGTCCGGCTGACTCGGAGTGCCGGCGAGCAAGACGACCACCGGCAGCTGCGGGCGGGGTCGCCGGAAGAATGCCGGCGGGACCCACACCCACGCTGGTCGAGCCGAAAATTGGGACAGCGTCGGTGGAATGTGGACTTCGGAGATGAATCCGTGCGTTCGGAAATCGGGCGTAGGGATATCCTGCGGTCTCGACGTCGCCGGAGGCACCGAGGCCGTCGCCGGAGGCACCGAGGCCGTCGTGGTCACGGATCGCAGCTCGAGTTGCGACACGGGGATCTGATGTTCGAACCGTGCTCCGAAAAGCGCGCCGACGGTCGGCTTGTAGCCGTAGGACTGATTCACCAGGTTGGCGGCGAACAGCAACGTCAACGGAGTCGCAGCGACGGCGATCGCACGTCGCCAGAGACCGCTCGGCCGCCAGCCCGACACAGCAAGTGAGCAAGCCGCGATCGGCATCGCTGCGTAGATGATGAACCGGAGCGGAATGCCCTCACCGAACCGACTGCGGAGATCGATCCACCAATTGATTGCCGCACTGGCCGCCACCGAACCGAGCGTGGCAGGCACGACCCGCCGCAGCCACCACCGGCGACCAGGTCGAATGATCATCATCGCAAGGCTTCCGATCGCCAGGATTGCCAACGAAACGGGCAGACGGCCGTGAAGAAGCGAGACGTCGAAGCCGAGCATCATCGGCATTGTCGCAGACAACAACGACCACCGGCGGAAATGACGTCAGATTTTGCCGAGCGCTTACCTCCTTCGGGGTTTCCGCTGATGTAGCGAACCGCATAGTCCGAGGGTGACCGACTTGTGCGACCCTCCGGTGCTTCCGATTGCTGCGTCCATCGGCCGGACACCCGTCAGCCCGTTCCACGACTCACCCGGTCTCGAACGCATCACCCTGGCGGGCGGCGGCTTCGCCGGGTTCGCCAGGAGAGGCCGCTGGGCGGTGTTTCCCTGCGAGCCGGTGGTTGGCGACGGGAGCATCGTCGAAGCGACCCTCGAGTTGCTCGATGTCGTACGTTGCCGGGGCCTCCGTCCGGTCTTCGCCGGTGTGTCGGACCCGACGGTGCTCTGCGGTGAGGGTTTCGTGAAGGTGCTTTCGGCATTCGATGCGTTGGTCGATCTGCGTCGCTTCAGTCTTGGCGGCCCGCGTCGATCGAGTCTGCGTCATTCAGTTGCAGCGGCTGGGCGGGCGGGCCTCTCGGTCCGACCGTGGGAACCCGAGGTCGACGACGAGGTTGCATCCGTGTCGACCTCGTGGCTGGCGACGAAGCGGGGTGGGGAGATGGGATTCACACTCGGACGCGTCTGCGATTGGTCGGAAACCGTCGGAGAAGGCCGCGTGGCGGTGGACCGGGCAGGGCGAGCCGTCGCAGTCGCCACGTGGCGGGCCTACGACGGTGACCGGGGTCGAGTCCTCGACGTGATGCGCCGTCGACCGGATGCACCGAACCCGGCGATGGACATGTTGCTCGTCGCCTGCCTCAGTGAGTTCGCCCGAGCCGGGGTGATCGAGGCGAGTCTGTCGGCCGTACCGGTGCAACTCGGTCGCGCCGCTGAGCGGGTCTATCCGACCGAGTCCCTCTCTCGATACAAGGACAAGTTCGACCCGCAATGGAGCCCGCTGTGGCTGGTGGCGCCGTCGCTGACGAGTGTGCCATTCGCCGTTCGGGCGGTCATCAATGCCTTCTGCGAAGGTGGTGTGCGACGGGTGATCCGGTCGAACGCCCGTGCCTCGTAGCCCGAGGAGGGCGGTGGAGACTCGAAGCGGATGGAGAGCACTGCGTTCCGATGCGTCGACGTTGCGGCAACGGTTCCAGTTCCTGCCCGGTTTCACCATTTCGATCTGCACACTGCTGCTCGTCGTCGCCATTCGGTTGGGGGTGTTCACCCGTGAACTGCCATTGCTCACCGGTCTTCGCTACGGATTCTCCGGAAGGATCGTCTGGTCGATCCACCGATGGTCGTCGCTCTGGACGAGTGCGCTGCTCTCGCGCGATGCCTTCATGGCGATCTCGCTCGCCACCTCGATCGTCGCCACACTCGGCATCTATGAAGCAATCGCCGGATGGCGCAGAGCTGCAACCGTTGCGCTCGGTGCAGCCATCGTTGCTCCGCTGACCGTCGTCGGAATCGCTCAGTTGGTCGGCCTGGCCGGAAATACCTTCGCACTGCGAACACTGCAGACGGTCGACTACGGGGCATCGACCGTCTCGGCTTCGGCCGGCGGGGCGCTGGCGGCGATCGCCGGACCGACCTTGCGGCGAGCACTCGTCACCTGGCTGGTGATCGGCTCGCTCCTGCATCACCAACTCGCAGACGCCGAACATCTCGTCAGTTTCGCCTTCGGTTTCGCCGTGTCGAAGGGTTGGGCCCCGACATCCACGGCCACCCCCGCCACCCTGGTCGTGAACCTCCGTCGTGCAGCGCTCATATTCGCCTCCGTCCTTGCCGGGGTCTCGGTCGCCACCGAAACGACCCCCGGTGCCGGCCGACCCCGGGCGCACGCCGAATCTCCGGCGCGACCGACGTCGCCGATCCGCGTCGAGATGCATTCGTATCCGACACCTTCGATCGGTGGTAGCCAGACGGTGTATGTCGTCTATCCCGCCGGGTACGACGAGAACGTCGATCGTCGGTATCCGGTTGTCGAACTGCTCCACGGTCATCCCGGCAGCGCTATCGACATCATGACCGGCCTCGACGTGCCGGCATCGATGAGCACAGCAGGGATACCGCCATTCATCCTGCTCGCCCCCGACGGCATCGGACCGATCGTCCCCGACAGCTTCTACGCCGATACCACGCTGCAGAACGTTGGCACCGCCGTTTCGGTCGACCTCGTCTCCTGGGCGACGACACAGCTCCGAACGACCACCCAGTGGTCCGTCGGAGGACTCTCCGCCGGCGGCTACGGGGCTGCGTACCTGACGTCGACGCACCCTGACATCTACCGCGCCGGTTGCTCGATGAGCGGCAACTTCGAACCCCAGGGACGCGCGTTCGCCAACCAGAGCACTGTGACCCTCGACGCCGACACCCCGACGCAGCACACCGGGCCGTCGCTTCCGCCGATGATGCTCATCGTCGGCGACCAGGACCGGACCGGGATGGCCGACGCCAACCGTTACCATGCGGCAATGACGGCACGAGGACAGACGAACACCGTCGTCGTCGGCTCAGGCGGCCATGACTGGGGTCTCTGGAAGGCGCAACTGACAACCTGCCTGCGGTATCTGGTGACCCCTCCCGACGTGAACGGCAACAGAGCGGTTGGTCCGAACAGGCCAGGCTGACGCAAACGCGGCACATTTTGCCCTCCGCTTACCTACTGAGGGGTATCCGCTGACGTCCGGCGCCGCATAGTGCTTCGATGAAGTCATCCCGGACCGCTTCTCGGAACGCGCGCGCCGTACTGGCGATCGGGGTGCTGGCGATCGGTGGCCTTGCCGGCTGCGGAACTCCTTCAACCACGGGTACTCCGCCACGTACGACGTTTCCGAAAACAACGGTCTACCAATTGCTGGTGCCGACGACGGCCACCCCGACCTCGACGACCTCGATGACGTCGACGCTTCCAGTAGCGGATGGCGGTGGCACGGTCGCCGGTGGGCAGCCGCCCACCGCCATCGCCGGTGCGGGTCCTGCAGCCGCTCCCGGGGCACCGACTGCGTACACCGTGCAGAGCAACGACCTCCTCGTGCGCATCGCCAAACGGTTCGGTTGCAGGTACACCGACATCCTCGCAGCGAACAACTACACCGGGGATCCGAACAAGTTTCTCCCCGCCGTCGGGCGGACGATCTCCCTGCCGGCAACCTGCAAGCAGACCGCCTCCTCCGCCTCGACAACCATTGCCAAGGGCACCAAGACGACAACGACGGTCAAGGCGTCGTCGACCACGACGACAGCGAAGGGCGGGACAACGCCGACGACCGCTCGCTCCGGGGCAGGCGCTGGGACATACACCGTCGTCGCCAACGACACGCTGAGCGGCATCGCCAGAAAGAGCGGCACGACGATCCAAGCGATCATCGCCGCCAACGGCTGGGCGGACGGAGCCAACCATCGGATCAATCCAGGCGACGTCATCACGCTCCCGGCGAAGAAGGCTTGAACCCTCCCCCGTCGACCTGCGACGACACGTTCAGGTGCGGCGAAACGTCCAGGTCGAAATGACGGGGGCCCCGTGATCATCATCTGCAGTTCGACGGCCATCGTGGTGGCGATGTCGGGGTTTCTGGTCCTCTCGACGCGTCGTCCGGTCGACGTTCGCGCCTATCGCCGCCGCAGGCTCACCGAATCCCTCGGACTGTGGAGCCGATCCTCCATTGCGCTGTACCACCTGCGATATGTGTGCATCTGCGCCGGCGCATTCGGCTTCGCGGTCGGTGTGAGCCAGATGGTCAGGGCGCTCGCGCCGAGCGTGCTGCTGACAGCGAGCGGCGTGGTCCTCCTCGTCGTCGGCCTCAAACACACGCTCGAGCCGCCGGGTGAGCGGTGACCGCCAGCCGCAGTTCGGTGTCCACTGGCGCGCCCAAAGTTTTGGGGCGCAATTGTCCTGGCTCTCACGCGACTTTCACCTTCGATCGTGAAGATCATTCGAATGGGCAGCTCTCTCTCCGACCACGCCACCGGCACCGGCACCGGGGATCACCTGTTGGGCGCTGCGTCGAAAGTTCCGGCGGCGACAGCGGTCTTCTGGATCACCAAGGCATTGACCACGGGTATGGGCGAATCGGCGTCGGACTATCTGGTCCACCGTTTTCCGCCGGCAGCGGCCGTCGCTGTCGGATTCGCCGCCTTCTGTGCAGCCCTTGCGCTGCAGTTCAGGGCGCCTCGGTACGTGCCGTGGATCTATTGGCTGAGTGTGGCGATGGTCGGTGTGTTCGGAACGATGGCAGCCGACGTGCTGCACGTCGGGCTCGGGATCCCCTATGCCGTCTCGACTGCGGTCTTCGTGCTCGGTCTCGCAGCGGTCTTCATCGTCTGGTTCAGGTTGGAAAGGACGTTGTCGATCCACAGCATCACTACCCGACGACGCGAAGTCTTCTACTGGTTGGCGATCGTGACGACGTTCGCCCTCGGCACAGCGCTCGGTGATCTCACCGCCATCTCTTTGCATCTCGGCTACTGGCAGTCGGGAGTCACGTTCGCCGTCGTGATGCTCGTTCCGGCGATTGCCTACTGGCGGTTTCACCTCGACCCGATCGCCGCGTTCTGGTGCGCATACATCGTGACGCGCCCGCTCGGCGCGTCCTTCGCCGACTGGATGGGCGTGTCACGCAGCCGCGGTGGACTGGACCTCGGCGCGGGATCGGTCAGCCTGAGCTTGATCGTCCTGATCATCTGCTTCGTCATCGCCCAGACGATCGCTGCAGACGACGCGGCGATTCGATTGCTCGGCATCTCGATCGCCGAAGGTCAGCAGTAGTGCCGCTGTGGGGCCATCGACCGGCCCGACTGGCGACGGCCATGGGACTCTTCGTCTACCTGGCCGTCGGAGGATCGATGGCCCTGACGTGGGAGGCACGTCAGACAGAACGGTCCGTCACCCATGACGCCTCGGCGACGCAGGTCGTCACCAAGGCAAAACCGAACGCACCCACAGAGACGTTCCTGCTCGTCGGTTCCGACAGCCGCGCCGGTGTCGACTCCAGCTCCCCCGATGCCGGCGGCATCCTCGGACCGGGCGCCCCTGGCGGTCAACGCTCCGACACGATCATGCTGCTCCGCGACAACAGGAGCACCGGACAGGCAGTGCTGCTGTCGCTGCCGCGTGACCTGTGGGTGACGATCGCCGGCACGACGGGCAAGGACCGCATCAACGCCGCGTTCACCAAGAACGCCGGCACGCTCGTGCAGACGATCCAGAACAACTTCCATATCGACATCAACCACTACATCGCCGTCGACTTCTCCGGCTTCAAGAAGGTGGTCGACGCCATCGGCGGGGTCACCGTCTGCTTCCCGTACCCGACCAGGGACACGAACACCGGGCTGAACATCGCCAACTCCGGATGTTCGAAACTCGACGGCATCGGCTCGCTGCAGTACACGCGCTCGCGCCACTATCAGGAACTGAGGAACGGTCACTGGGTCGAGGACCCTCGATCGGACCTCGACCGCATTCAACGCCAGCAGGAGTTCATCCTGTCTGCGCTGAACCAAGCCCAAGGTGCTCTCGGGCAGAATCCGCTGCTGCTCTCATCGCTGCTCAGCGCCGCCGCAGCGTCGTTGACGCTCGACAGCGGACTCACCGTCACCGACCTCGCAGATCGTTTCAAACCGTTGGCGGCCAACGACCTGCAGCGCTACTCGCTCCCTGTCATCGGCGTGACCGTGCAAGGCAAAGCCGTGCTGAATGTCGACACGACCGCAGCAGACCCGATCCTCGCCTACTTCCGCGGTGAGACCGACACGCCACCGCCGACGACGACGACAACCGGTTGAACGTAGGTGTCTCGCACGGCACCCGCCGCTCGTGTAGAAATGCAAAGGCCCTGCAATGGGATGCACAGGCCCGAAGCAGCCGAGGACACACATGGGTGAGATGTCGCAGCTCGAACGACCGAAGGCGTTCAGTTTGCAGGGATTGCGGTGCGGCCGGTGGATGCTCGGGCTGGTGATGGGGCTTGCCTTCACGCTCGTCGTTCCACTGTTATCGGTGATCCAGATCAGCCTGCGCAACCCGCCGACGGCGGGCAAAGTGCAGTCGGACAACGTGCGGATCATCTTTGCGATCATCTTCGTCTTCGGCCTGTTCGCCTCCTATCGATTATTGCGGACTCGTGCTGTCATCGCCGCTGACGGACTGACCGTGTTCAATCCGTTTTCGACCCACCGTGTCCGGTGGGCCGACATCTCGACGATTCGGATCGAGAGCAGGCGCGTCAAGGGCGACGAGGTGACCCGCATCAGGGTGATAGCCGACACCTCCTGGAACATCGCAGCGGCGATGGGCGCTTGGAGCAGACGCCATACCGCTTTGAAACCGTTGCTGGACGCGTGCGCAGAGCACGGCGTCAGGGTCGAAGGCCTGGAGCAGTAGTACCAGCATCGGTCGACGCCCGGCGGATGCCGACGGTGGAGCGAGCCGTCGGGTACGTTCGTTTCCGTGAGTACCGCCCGCAAGGTCATCATCGACACGGATCCCGGCATCGACGATGCCATGGCGATCTTCTACGCCCTCGAATCACCGGAACTCGACGTCGTCGGACTGACGACAGTTTTCGGCAACGCATCGACGGATGTGACCACGACGAACGCGCTGAGATTGCTGGAGATCGCCGGCAGGACCGACATCCCCGTTGCCAAGGGTGCCGTCAGGCCGCTGACGATGCCGTATCGCGGTCCGGTCGAGTTCGTCCATGGCACCGACGGCCAAGGCAACGTCTTCCTCGATTCGCCGACGACGGCAGTGGCGAGCAGCGACGCTGCGCACTTCATCATCGAGATGGTGATGGCTGATCCCGGGGCGATCACGCTCGTTCCGCTCGGCCCGCTGACGAACATCGCGCTGGCGATGTCGATCGAACCGTCGCTCACCGACCACGTCGCCGAAATCGTGTTGATGGGCGGGGCGGCATTCGTCGGCGGCAACGCCTCCCCGGCAGGCGAAGCCAATATCCTCAACGACCCGGAGGCCGCCGACATCGTCTTCGGTGCCAACTGCCCGATCGTGATGGCCGGGCTCGATGTCACCGAGAAGACGTTGATGACGACAGCGGACATTGCCAGGCTGGCGACGTTCGACAACCCGACCGCCCGGCACGTTGCTTCGATCATCCCGCATTATGCGGCCTTCTACCGTGACCGTCTCGGCCTCGACGGCATCCATGTGCACGACTCGACGACGATCAGTTATCTGATTGCGCCGGATCACTACACCTGGGTAGAACATCCGATCAGGGTCGATTGCGGACACAGTTTCAGTCGCGGCAAGACCCTGGCATCGATGCGGGTCAGCGATCACGAGGAAGCGTGGCAGCGGCGCCGCCCTGTCCGCATCCTCACCGACGTCGATGACCGCGCTGTGATCGAACTCGAACTCGGTCGACTCGCAGGCTGATCGCCGCCGGCGCAGCGCTTGCCGTAGTCGATCACCGTCGAAAATGCGATAGTCAGTTGGACATGCCCGCTTTCGATCATGGACCCGCCCGGTTGCACTACGACGTCGAAGGGGACGGATACCCGGTCCTCGTACTGGCCCCGGGCGGTATGCAATCAGCGAACGAACTGTGGAACCGGGCCCCATGGAATCCGCGTACAGCCCTCGTCGACTCGTATTCGGTGATCGGCATGGATCAACGTAATGCCGGTCGTTCCACCGCTCCGGTCACGGCGGCCGACGATTGGTCCAGCTATGCCGGCGATCAGTTGGCGCTGCTCGACCACCTCGGCATCGAACAATGCCATCTGCTCGGCATGTGCATCGGTGGGCCGTTCATCGCCGGATTGCTGGCGACGGCACCGGAACGATTCCCATCCGCTGTACTCCTGCAGCCGGCAGGCATGGCCGACAACGGCGATGCCTACTTCGAGATGTTCTGGCAGTGGGCCGCCGGGCACCAGCCGAACCATCCAGAGGCAACGCCTACTGACTGGACGGCGTTCTGCGCAAACATGTGGGGCGGCGACTTCGTCTTCGCAGCGACACGTGAACAGGTCGCCGCATCGACCGCACCGATGCTGGTGATGATGGGTGACGACCTCTATCACCCGCAGGCGGTATCACGGGAATTCGCAGCGTTGGCACCCAACGCCACCCTCGTCGAACGGTGGAAAGACGCGGCATCACTGCCGGCTACGCATTCGACGATCACCGAATTCCTGGCAGCTCACACGCCGACAGCGCCGTGATCGAGCGGCGTTCGGTACGGTCGATCCGTGGCACAACCCCGTAGCTTTCCGCAACGTCCGTACCAGGTCCCGCCCGGCGCGACCGAACTCGTGCTCGTTCGCCACGGAGCCTCCGCCGATGCCGTGGAGGGCGAGGATTTCCCGTTGGCTGGCGGGCATGGCGACCCTGCGCTGTCCGAACTCGGACGTCGACAGGCAGTACTCGTCTGCGATCGACTCGCCACCGAACGCACCGATGCCATCTATGTCACTTCACTCCGGCGGACCGTGGAGACGATCCAACCGCTCGTCGACCGGCTCGGGCTGCGCGCGGATGTCGAAGCCGATCTCCGGGAGATCCACCTCGGCACATGGGAGGGCGGCCTGATGCGACAGAAGATCGCCGACAGCGACCCGGTCGCCGTACAGCTCCTCGAGCAGCAGCGTTGGGACGTCATCCCGGGGGCGGAATCGTCAGACGATTTCGGCGCCCGCGTTCGAGCGGGCATCGAGCGCATCGCGATTGCCCATCCAGACCAGCGCGTCGTCGTCGTCATCCATGGCGGCACGATCGCCGAACTACTTCGGCAGGTCACCGGATCGAAGCCGTTCGCCTTCCTCGGCGCTGACAATGCTTCGATCTCGAGCATCGTCGTCGCACCGACCGGATCGAGCCTCCGTTGTTTCAACGACATCTCGCACCTCGGCGCGACGAGCGGCGAGATGACGTGACGACCAGGTCTGATTTGCTCATCACATCGTCGACTTCCGGCGGCGCCCCGTTCCGCCGTCTACTATCCAGGCCACGATGACCGAGTACTCACGACGACACATCCAAGCGGCTTGGTCCGTTCACGTGGTCACGGCCAGCGGGGTCTTCGTCGGCTTCCTCGGACTCAACTCGGTCATCGAAGGTCACGCCCGAGCAGCGATCCTGTGGCTGGTGGCGGCATTGATCCTCGATGGCATCGATGGTCCGTTCGCTCGCAAGCTCAACGTACGTGAGCGCATCCCGACGATCAACGGCAACTCGCTCGACCTCATCGTCGACTACTTCACGTGCACCATCGTGCCGGTTGCGTTCCTCGACAAGTTCATGCGGCTGCCTTCCAAGTCAGTCGGTCCACTCGGCCTGGCGATCCTCGTGACCGGGGCGCTGTGGATGGCGAGAACGAATCAGGAGACAGAGGACCGTTGGTTCAGCGGGTTTCCAGCTGAGTGGAACATGATCATTCCGACGCTGTTCCTGTTGCGCGCCAGCCCGTGGGTGAACCTCGCACTCTGCGCACTGTTCTGCGTGCTCACGATGTTGCCGTTCCAATGGGCGCACCCGGTGTCGGTGCGTGAACAACGGGGGATTTCATTGGCGTTCATGACCGCCTGGCTCGGTTCGATGATCTGGCTGGCGATCGCCCAGCGCACCGTCACGGCGATTCGCATCGTGCTGATCGTCGCACCGCTGTGGACGATCTTCCAAGTGATCCAGCGGTACTACAAGTTCGGCGGGCAGCTCCCGAAACCGGTCGCCAACTAGCGCGCGGTTTCCTCGATCGCCCCAACGGGTGAATCGCCTCATGTGCCGTTTAGGGCGCAGAATGCTCGGGTAGTCGAGCAGCACATTCGCACAGGAGGTGCCCTGCTTGTCCCCCGCTCCCCACACGGCGTTCGCCGACGCACCAGGACTCGACCTCGCCAGGCTCGCAACGCCAGAGGCCCGATGGCTGTCAGCCCTCGAGCATCTCGCCGAACTGACAGTACCGACCGGGCACCGCGTGGTCGTGCTCAGCCCCCACCCGGACGACGAAACCTTCGGTGTCGGTGGCATCATCTCGACGCTGGTCGACGCCGGCTGCGAGGTCGTCGTGGTGTCGCTGACGGACGGTGAGGCGGCGTCAGACGAGCCGAGGCTCGCTGCCCGCAGAACACACGAACTGCAACAGGCACTGCTGTTCCTCGGCGACGGACGCCAGGTCGAACTGCAGCGCTGGTCCTTGCCGGACAGCGGTGTCGCCGATCACCTCGACGATCTGCACGGTCGTCTCGTCTGCCTCCTACGAGCTGACGACATCGTGCTCGCTCCATTCGACAACGACGGCCACGGCGACCACGACGCCGCCGGACGCGCCGCCCGTTGCGCTGCAGAGGGCGCAGGATGCGCGCTGTGGTTCTATCCGATCTGGGCGTGGCATTGGCACGATCCGGCTACGTCGACGATCACGGAACGCGGCGTTCGTGTGCCATTGTCGCCTGCGGCAATGGACAGCAAGCGTGCGGCGATGCGCTGTTTCACCTCCCAGACCGAGGGTTCGAACCCTGTCGTTCCTGCAGACATGGTCAGCCGATTCGGCCGGCCGTTCGAAGTGTTGGTCAGACCGTGAGGGTCGAACTCGACCCGTTCGAGGAGCGCTACCGGGCGGTGACGGACCCGTGGAACTTCGCCAGTTCGCCATACGAACAGCATCGCTACGACATCGTCGAGGAGTCGCTCGGCGACCGCCGATACGAACGATGCTTCGAACCAGGCTGCTCCGTCGGCAGCCTCACCGAACGTCTCGCCGCCCGCGCCGACGTCGTCATCGCGAGTGACACGTCGCTGTCCGCGCTGGTGACGGCATCGAAGCGCCTGGCGAGATTCGACAACGTCAGACTCGTTCACGGGGCGATACCGGAGACCTGGCCGAACGGTCGCTTCGACCTCGTCGTCTTTGCCGAGCTCGGCTACTACTGGGACATCGCCGACCTCGGTGTCCTCGCCGCCAAGCTCGCCTCGTCGATGGCGGTCGGTGGTGACCTCGTCGCAGTGCACTGGCTCGGCGATTCGTCGGATCACCTACTGAACGGGCGGGTGGTACACGACGTGCTCGCCACGACCTTCGGTCCCGCCACGAGCCGTATCGAAGAGCCGAACTTCGTGCTCGAAAGGTGGCGGCGGTGAAGTCACGGCTGAACGTCGTCCCGATCCGCGCCGTCGTCATCGGCGTCCCCGCTCACAACGAGGTCGAGCGTGTCGCAGCTTCGGTGACCTCGATGCTCGAAGCGGTCGACGCACTCGGACCGGGGATCGACGCACATCTCACCGTCGCCGCCGATCGATGCAGCGACGGCACGGAGGATGTCATCGCCGCGATCGCCGCGAACCATTCGCAGGTCCATGTCGTTGCCGGCTGCTGGGGAACGGCGGGCGGTGCGAGACGCGCAGCCATTGCACGGGGGCTCGCGGCGATGACGTCAGCCGACACCCGCCGGCTCGACGAGGTGTGGATCGCAACGACCGACGCCGACACGGTCGTGACCATCGACTGGTTGCAACGTCAGATGTCGTATGCGAACACCGGATTCGACGCTGTCGCCGGCGTCGTCGAACTGCTGGACGACGCCGACCGGTCTCCGGCGATCGCCGGCCACTTCGCGCTCCACTACGCGTTCGATGAGATCAATTCGCACTCCCATGTTCACGGGGCGAACCTCGGAGTTCGCGCCACCGCCTACCTTGCGGCCGGCGGGTTCCCCGACGTCGCCTGCTCCGAGGACCACGCGCTGTGGAACGAACTGCTTCGCCTCGGCCGTCCCTGCGCCTCGCCGATCGACGTTCGCGTTTTGACGAGCGCCCGCCTCGACGGGCGCGCCATCGGCGGGTTCGCCGACACCCTCGCCGAGGCGATGCGATGACGGGATCGCAATCGGGGCAGCGGGGGACGCGGGTGTCCGGGCCGGTGTCAGCGCTGTTCGACGAACTGCCGGATCTGCCGCCTCCCGGTAGCGGTCAGACCATCGAGCGCTTTCGCCGGCTCTGGGCGCTCGCCGAGCGATCCCCCTCGCTCTGCAGGTTGCTCGAAGCGCATCACGACGCCAAGTCGATCCTCGCCGAGGCCGCCGTTGCCGTGCCGGACGCTTGGCGATTCGGTGTCTGGGCAGCAGGTGGGCCGAGACCACTGGTGTTGGAACAGGTATGCGGCCGTTGGCGGCTGCACGGCGAGAAGGCCTGGTGCACAGGCGCGTCACTCGTCAGTCATGCGCTCGTGAGCGCCGGTGAAGGTGACAGCTCGTCGCTGGTGCTGGTCGATATGTCTGCTGCCGGCATCGAACTGCTTCCGAGCTCGTGGATGTCGCCTGCATTTGCCGATATCGACACCCGAACGGTCAGCTTCGACATCGCACTCGGGGAGGAGGATGTGATCGGTGCAGCAGGGTGGTACCTGCAGCGGCCGGGATTCTGGCATGGGGCCGTCGGTGTCGCAGCCTGTTGGGCCGGTTGTGCTTCCGGTCTCCTGCACCGTGTCGTCGACGAGTGGCGCGACGATCCCCACGCGCTCGCTCACCTCGGGGCGATCGACGCCGACATCTGGACGATGCGCGCCGTGCTCGCCCAGGCAGCCGCTGAGATCGACGCCGACCCGTCCGACTCTGCCACCGGATACCGCCGCGCACTGCGCGTGCGCCACATCATCGACACGTTGGTTGCCGACGTCACCACCAGGCTGGCACGAGCCATCGGACCGGGACCTCTCGCGCACCAGCCGGAACTGCACACCGTGCTCAGCGAGGTCGACCTCTATCGCCGCCAGTGCCACGCCGAACGAGACCTCCAACAGCTCGGATCACTATGTCACCGCCAGCACCCTGCGACCGGCGCCGCCAGCGTTTAGTTCTCGGCCCGATGGGCTATTCACACAACGTCGCCTGTTGACGGCGGCGCGGGGATCGCACACCACCACCCTTTGGAGCCTCACATGTCCATGCAATCCGGATCCGAGTATCAATCCTCGAGCGACGTCTACCAGGACCAGGCCGGCCGTCTCTTCGTGCAGCCGCAGTCGGTCGTGCAGGCGCAGCCGGTGGTTCCCGTCGCTTCTGCTCCCTCGGCGGTGGTGCGCAGGTCGTATCGCGCCAGGTTCGCCCCTGACGCAGTGATCACGGCGATTGTCGGACTCGTGATCCTCATCGTCGGGCTGCTGGCGCTCACACGCGCCGGCACCGACGGACCGATGAACACTCCCATCGTCAAGGTGCTCGGGTTCACCCACACCGAGACCCTCGGTCTGATCGAGATCGGGATCGGCGCCATCCTGCTGATCTGCGGTGCGACGCTGTCACGCAGCGGCACGCTGTTCTTCGCAACGATCCTCGGTGTCGGTGCCTTCGTCGGAGCAATCCAGACGAAGTCGTTCCGGACGACACTGGCACTCGAATCGAGCATGTCGTGGTTGGTCGTGGTCGCTGCGGTGGTCGTCGTACTGTCGACACTGCTCCTGCCCCGATTCGTCACGCGCACCACCACCGTCGCAGTCGACGCCTGAGTCACCTCGGCAGCGGGGTCGGGGATCGCCGTGCCTCGGGCACCGGCGCTACTGTGGCAACCGTGTCGGAACCCGTAGCATTCGTGGTCACCGTCAAGGCGACCGGTGACGGAGTGACCGTGTGGCTGTCCGGCGAAATCGATCTCGACGCGCTCGACGCGCTTCGCCAAGCGTGCGACGAGGTCGTCACGCTCCAACCATGCACTGTCGATGTCGACGTTGCCGACGTGAGTTTCATCGACTCCAGCGGGCTCAACTCGTTGCTCGCCCTCCGCAAACGATGTGCCGAGATCGGCACTCACGTGAGGATGGTGCATGCTTCCAACCAGGTGCTCTCACTGCTGCAGATGACCGGCCTGACGCAGTATTTCGTCGACGATGACGACGCGGGTCGTGCACCGCCTCGTGGCAGTGCAGGTTTCGATACGAACGGCGCGGTCGCCGATGGCTAAGCGCGAATGCTCCGGGGTATCACGCTGAGTATGGAAGGCGAACTTGCGGCGTTGAGCCTCAGCCTCGAGCGGGCACGCTCGACCCCCGCGTCTGCCCGTTCGGCGTTGCGCCATGCACTCATCGGCGGACCGCTCGACCAGTACGTGGACGACGTGCTGCTCGCTGCGAGCGAACTCATCACCAACGCCGTGACCTACACCGAGGGCGGGTGCGAGGTCACGGCCAGATGGTCGACGGAACAGCCGTGGGTCCGCATCGAGGTCGCCGACTTCGATCACACGATTCCAGATCTGCCGGCCCCTCCGACCGCTTCATCGATCGGTGGGCACGGACTGTTGATCGTCACGTCACTAGCGAAACGCTGGGGTATCCAACACACCGAGACAGGCAAGAACATCTGGTTCGAGATGGGCCATCTGGCATTTCCGCGACTGTTCGAACGATCCGCCACGAGCGCTGCGATGGTCGCAACGATGTCGGTTCGCCGAGCCCTGCCGCTGCGCCGTCGCCGAATGGTCGGCGCTTGGTGTCTGGCCGACCACATGGGACCCATCGCCGTGACAGCCGAGCACGGCATCGACATCGCTCCGCACCCGCACTGCGGCGTGCACACCCTGACCTGGTTGACCTCCGGGGAAATGGTGCACCGCGACAGCCTCGGGACCGAACAAATGATTCGTGCAGGCGAACTCAACCTGATGACGGCCGGTTCCGGCATCTCTCATTCCGAAGAGGCTTCGCGCACGTTCTCCGGAGACCTGCACGGCGTGCAGATGTGGCTGGCGCAGCCGGAGGCGACGAGGAACGACGTCGGCGCGTTCGAGCATCATCCCACTCCCCCGAAGGTCGAGCTGCCGAACGGCGCTGCCACAGTGCTCGTCGGTGACTTTGCCGACGTCGTGGCACCCGCTCGGCGCGACTCCGACGTGATGGGTGTCGAACTACTGCTGCGCCCAGGAACCGCTGTCGCCCCACTGCGGCTCGACTACGAGCACGCCATCGTGATGCTCGACGGTGACGTCGTGGTCGACGGAGCACCGTTCGCTGCCGGATTCCTCGGGTACCTCGGAATGGGACGCGACGAACTGGCGCTCTCCACCACTGCTGGTGCACGGTTGATGCTGCTCGGAGGCGCGCCGTTCGGCGAACAGATCCACATGTCGTGGAATTTCGTCGGACGTACACAGGCGGAGATCGAAGCAGCCCACGAATCGTGGAGTCATGACGACGGCCGCTTCGGACGGGTCGAGTCCACCCTCGCCCGAACGCCCGGCCCGATTCCGCACCGTTGACCGGCAGTGGCCCAGCAGCGGCGCCGCGCTAGAACTACAACATGGGAATCAACGTCGGGATAGCCTTCGCCAACGCCAGCGTGTTCGCCGATCCGGAGATGGCTACGGCGCTCGGCGAACTCAGTGAACACCACGGTGTCGAGTCGCTCTGGACGGTCGAGCACGTCGTCATTCCTGCCGACTACGAATCGACGTACCCATACGACCCGAGCGGCAAGGCCCCCGGCGCCGAGAAATCCGACATTCCCGATCCGCTGATCTGGCTGGCCTACATCGCCGCAAAAACGAAGAAAGTCAAACTGGGTACCGGCATCCTCATCCTGCCGCAGCGCAATCCTGTGGTGTTGGCCAAGGAGATCGCCACACTCGACCAACTCTCGAGCGGCAGGGTGCAGCTCGGCATCGGCGTCGGCTGGCTCGAAGAGGAGTTCGCAGCGATCGGGGTGCCATTCGGCGATCGTGGCAAACGGACAGACGAATACGTCGGTGCGATGCGCGCACTCTGGACGCAGGGGCAGGCGAGCTTCCACGGCGACTACGTCAATTTCGACGCCTGTATCTCCCTTCCCCGACCGCCGCAAGGCTCCGTGCCGATCGTCGTCGGCGGTCATACGCCGGTCTCTGCTCGACGCGCCGGCAGGCTCGGCGACGGCTTCTTCCCTGGCAAAGGCACCGTCGAGCAGCTCTCTGAACTCGTCACGCTGATGCACTCTTCGGCGTCGGCCGCCGGCCGCGACGGATCGAAGATCGAACTGACGACCGGGGCACAGGGCGACCCGGAAGTGACGAAAAGACTCATCGATCTCGGCTTCACCCGCTTCATCGTGCCGCCGCCGGCATTCAAGGCGGAAAAGTTGCCTGCGGCGTTCGAACGTCTGGCGAACACGGTCATCGGCCCGTTGTCCGAACTCGGCTGACCGCGCTGGTGCCTGCCGACGACCTGCTCCACGGCGCTGGCATCGATCTCGCTGGATTGGGCCAACTCGTCACCGACTTCATCGAACAGCGACTGCATCATGCGCCTCTCGGGCGGACCGTGACCCCCGCATTCGTCGATCGGGCGTTGCGCGCCGAAGCGCTCGGCGATGTCATCACCGACGAAGGGCTCGGAGTCGCCACCGCGTGGAAGACCTTCCGTCGTGCCGTGGTACCGAACACCATCGCCATCGACAGCGAACGCTTCCTGGCATTCATCCCGATGGCGCCGTCCGCAGCCTCGGTGTGGATGGATGCGGCGGTCAGCGCTGCCAGCTTCGCGGCCGAATCCTGGATGGAGAGCGGTGGTGCTGTCGCCGCCGAGAACCAGGTGCTGACGATGTTGGCGTCGGCCGCCGGTTTGCCGCCACGGGCAGGCGGCTGCTTCATGAGTGGCGGGTCGATCGGCAACCTCTCGGCGCTCGCCGTCGCCAGAGCCAATGCCGGGGGGCGACCGTTCGTCGCCGTCGCCGACACCGCTCACGCCTCGGTGAAGAACTCGCTGGACCTGCTCGGTCTGCAACCGCTGATCGTGCCGACAGCTGCCGACGCGAGGATGACGGCTGCCGCGCTGCGTGCTGTCATCGACGGTCGCGACGACGTCGGCATCGTCGTCGCCGCCGGCGGGTCGACCAACGCAGGGATCATCGACGAGCTCTCCGGCATCGCCGATGTCGCCGCGCACATCGGTGCATGGTTCCACGTCGACGGCGCATACGGTGCAGCGGCACTCCTGCTTCCCGAACTGCGATCGGCATTCGACGGCATCGAACGCGCCGACTCGTTCATCGTCGACCCGCACAAATGGCTGTTCGCGCCGGCAGGGTCGTGTGCCCTGATCTACCGGAACCCAGCGCTCGCCGCCGCAGTCCACACCCAGCACGGCCCCTACGTCGACGTGTTGCACGACGCAGACGAGGCGTCGTTGAACCCGTGCGACTTCGGCTTCCAGTTGACACGCAGGGCGTCGGGGCTTCCGCTGTGGTTCGCCCTCGCCGTGCATGGGATCGAAGCGCATCGCCAAGCGATACGGGCCGGCATCGACCTCGCCAGGCGGGCAGCCGATCGCCTGGCTGCAACGCCTGGCGTCGAGTTGGTGATCCGCCCGCAGTTGGGTGTCGTCCTGTTTCGCAGGGACGGGTGGGGTGCTAACGAGTGGCGGTCGTGGGCCACGCGGCTCCTCGCTGAAGGCGTCGCCTTCGGTGCCCCGTCGACGTTCCGCGGAGCGGCGGTCGGCCGGCTGGTGTTCATGCATCCGCTGACGACGGACAGCATCATCGACGAGATCATCGCCTCGCTCTCATCGAGCACTCCTGCCGGCGGCGTGTGACAGCCCGTGTTCGCGCCAGTCTTTCCCCCGCCAGTCTTTCCCCGCCAGTCTCGTCGTTACAGCGTTCGCTGTCATAGTGTTGCAGCGACAACAGTGTGAAGGGACGACCGTGACAACTGAACCAGTAGCCGAGTGGGCGAGCGACTACGACGTCTTCGATCCGGCCTACGTCACCGACCCCTACCCGATCTGGGCCGAACTGCGCGAAACATGCCCCATCGCCCATACCGACCGTTGGGGTGGATCGTGGCTGCCCACACGGTATGCCGACGTCTCAGCGATCGCTCACGACATCGCCCACTTCAGCTCTCGCGGCATCGCCGTGATCCCGCCCCCGGCCGCCGGAGAAGCCGATCCCGGCGGCATCACCTTCGTGCTGCCACCGATCGGCACGGACCCGCCTGTTCACACCTGGTCCCGGCGGCTGCTTCTGCCGTGGTTCTCCCACCGGCGCGTCGATGGCTACGAGGCAACGGCACGTGAGCTGTGCAACCGCCTGATCGACGAGTTCATCGAAACTGGCACGGCAGACGCCGCGGCGCAGTACGCCCAGCAGATACCGGTTCGCATCATCGGGATGACGCTCGGCGTACCGGACGAGATGTCCGACACATTCACCGGATGGGTCAGGGACCTACTGGAATTCGCCCACGACGACGACCGGCGCGGCAAGGCGAGGATCGCGCTGATCACCTATCTGCTGCAGCAACTCGAAAAACGCAGAACCGACCCGGGTGACGACCTGATCAGCGAACTGCTGCACACCGAGATCGATGGCCAGCCTGTCTCCGATTCGCATACGCTCGGCATCGCCGCGCTGACCTTGATCGCCGGTGTCGACACCACATGGTCAGGGATCGGTTCGTCGCTGTGGCACCTGGCGACTCACCCGGCCGATCGTCAGCGACTCGTCGACGAACCTGACCTGCTTCCCGTGGCCATCGAAGAATTCCTCCGCGCCTACTCACCTGTCACGATGGGCCGCATCGTCCACGAGGACATCGAGGTACAGGGCTGCCCGATGAAGGCCGGCGACCGGCTGCTGCTCAACTTCCCTGCAGCGAACCGTGACCCCGAGGCATTCGACCGCCCGGAGGAGGTCATCATCGACCGCCAGATCAACCGTCATGTCGCCTTCGGTGCCGGTATCCACCGTTGCGCCGGGTCGAACCTGGCACGGATGGAACTGCGCATCGCCGTCGAGACCTGGTTACAGCGGATTCCCGACTTCGCACTGGCTGAGGGTGCCGAAGTCACCTGGGCGGGCGGTCAGGTGCGCGGCCCACGAAGCATCCCCGTGATGTTCCCCGTGGGATCACGAACGGCAGCAGCGCCAGACGCTGGATGCTCAGCACAGACAGCGCTGGCCTCGTGAACTCGGCGGCAGCGCGGTCGGTACCGATGTCGAGGTCAACAGATTCGAAGTCAACAGATTCGAAGTCAACAAGCACGAAGTCAACAAGCATGAAAGGCGTGGCACGATGAAGGTTTCCATCGACCCGGCACTGTGTCAGGGTCACAGCCGCTGCTTTGCCCTCGCCCCGGAATTGTTCGATGTCGACGACTACGGCATGGCCTCGGTGATCGGCGACGGCACCGTGCCTCCTGCGTTGCAGCACAAGGCTCGACTGGCGATGTCCAATTGTCCGGAGTTCGCCATCACCATCGAGGAATGAGCACCACTCCGTCGGTGGCCACGGGTTCGACCTCGTTCGACTTGACGGTCATCGGCGGTCGGCTCATCGACGATCCGCAGTCCGATCAGGACATCGATCTCGACATCATCGGGGGGCGAATCGCCGGCACGGTCACCGGGCGGCGGCACACCGCCGGCACCGGTACGGCAGTGCTGGACGCCAGCGATTGCATCATCGCTCCGGGATGGATCGATCTGCAGTTGAACGGGGGCTGGGGTGTCGACTTCACGAGCCAGCCGCAACGAATCCGCGAGGTCGCCCGTCGTCTGCCAGCAACGGGTGTCACCTCATTCCTGCCAACAGTGATCAGCAGTTCACCGGCGACGACCGCTCGGGCCGTGACAACGCTGTCGGCAGCATCGACTCGACACCACGGCGAGGCGAGGTCGCTCGGCATCCATCTCGAAGGCCCGTTCCTCAACCCGCTCCGCAAAGGCGCCCACCCGCCGCACCATCTCCGCCTTCCGTCGATCGAGGAGGCCGCTCAATGGAGCGCCGCTGCGGGCGTGGCGATGGTGACACTGGCGCCGGAACTCGCCGGTGCGCTCGAGCTCATCGATGTATTGCGGGCGAACGGCGTCGTCGTGTCGGCCGGACATACCGCTGCGAATGCCGAGGAACTACGGCTCGGCATCGATGCCGGCATCACCGCCGCGACGCACCTGTACAACGCGATGGGTCCGTTCGGGGGTCGGGAACCCGGCACCGTCGGACCACTGCTCGCCGACCGCACCGTTGTGACCGGACTCATCGTCGACGGGTTGCACGTCGACCCGATCATGGTCGATGTCGCCTGGCGGGCACGTGGACCGCGAGGCATCGCCCTCGTCACCGACGCCATCACCGCCCTCGGTGCCGGCTACGGGGCATTCGGCATCGGGGACACGGAAATCATCGTCGACGAGACGGGGGCGAGGACGGCGACGGGAATTCTCGCCGGAAGCGTGCTGAGGATGGACGAGGCCGTCCGCAACCTCATCGCCTTCACCGGCTGCTCGTCGGCGGACGCACTGGTCGCCGCCTCGACGACACCGGCTATCCTGCTCGGCCGGTCGGACCTCGGCAATCTGCTCGTCGGATCCATCGCCGATCTCGTGCTGCTCGACGGGGCACACGACGTCGTCTCAACGGTCATCGACGGCGAGGTCGTATACGACCCGCAGCAGAGATTCAGTCCTGCCCGCTGACAACAGCGGCACGGGCGAGCGCGGCGATCTCCGTCGGCCCGACCCGGCAGCATCCGCCGACCAGGCGTGCGCCCGCAGTGATCCACCCACGCACGTCGGCGACGGAGAACGCCGCCTCCCCTTCCCAACCCCGAGCACCGGCGTTCCACCATTCCCCGCTGTTGGGATAGACCACCACTGGTTTCCCGGTCTGCGATGCCAGTCCGACCAGCGCTTCGGCATCACCGGGATCGGTGCAGTTGATGCCGACGGCGATCACCGTTGGCGCACTCGCAGCCATCGAGAAGACTTCCTCGGCCGGCTCACCCGCCCGAGTACGCAGTCCGCTGCAGGTGAGCGAGATCCACGCCGGGATGTCGAGCAAGGCGAGTTCGAGCACCAATGCCTCGACTTCGACGGCGCACGGAATCGTCTCGATGGCGAGCACGTCGGCGCCGGATGCGGCGAGCACTTCGAGCCGGTGACGGTGAAACACCCTGAGCTCGGTGACCGACCTCCCATAGTCACCGCGGTACTCGGAACCGTCTGCGAGCATCGCCCCGAACGGCCCGATGGACGCAGCAACCCAGCGCTCCGGTCCGACCCCTCCGGCGTCTTCCCGGGTGACCTCGTCGCGTGCTCGTGCTGCCAGCGCAACGCTGCGACGCATCAGGACGATCGCCTCGTCATCGTCGATTCCGAGGGTGGCAAAACCTTCGAACGATGCCTGATAGGTCGCCGTCGTCGCCACCTGCGCTCCGGCCCGGAAGTATGCACGGTGGGCCGCAACGATCTCGTCCGGCGCCTCGGCGAGTAGCCCGGCAGACCACAACGACGACGACAAGTCGTTGCCGCGCCGTTCGAGTTCTGTGGCAAGGCCCCCGTCGAGAACGACGATGCCATCGGACATCGCCTCCGCAAGCGAGCGCATCAGACGCTCATCTCACGGCGTCATTCCGTACGGTTTGCAACGCTGCCGTCAGCATCGTCAGTAGCTCGTCGTAGGAATCGGTCGCCGGGAACTGCGGGAACTGTGCCCTGATCGAAGCGGGTGAATGGAACCAGAAGCCGGCGTCGGCGGTGGCCAGCATGGCTGCATCGTTGTACGAGTCGCCGGCTGCGACGACCCGGTAGTTCAGTGACTTCAAGGCGTGGACGGCGTGGCGTTTCTGGTCGTGCATACGCAACCGGTAGTCGACGATGCGATCGTCGGCAACGATCAGGCGATGGCACAGCAGCGTCGGCATCCCGAGGTGAACCATCAACGGCGCGCCGAACTGCTCGAACGTGTCCGAGAGGATGACGACCTGGGTCCGCCGGCGCAGCTCGTCGAGGAACTCGACTGCGCCGTCGATCGGCGACAGCGTCGAAATGACATCGGCGATCGTCGACATCGTCAGGCCGTGCTCTGCGAGGATCGCCAATCTCCCGCGCATCAGTACGTCGTAGTCCGGCTCGTCACGAGTGGTCCGTGTGAGCGCCTCGATCCCCGTCCGCTCGGCAACCGCGATCCAGATCTCCGGGACGAGCACACCTTCGAGGTCGAGGGCGACGATGCCCTGCTGTTCCACCTGCTGTTCCACCTGATGCTCCGGCTGCTGATTCACAGCGGACCATTCTGCCTGCTGGCCCACGAGCCGACGGCATTCACGACCGCATTCCGCGCGTCCGCACCGGCATTCATCTGGGCACCAGCACCGCTGATGCAGCGCTACGAAAGTGCCCGAACGTACGACAGTGTGCTCTGGGCGACGAGGGAACCAGCAGCGTCGAACGTGTCGGCGGTGCCGAAGACGATACGCCGACCGAGTTTCGTGACCGTCCCGCGCGAGGTGATATCGCTCGTCGATCCGCGCAGGAAACTCGTCTTCATCTCGATCGTCACCGCCATCTGCTCCTCGCCGGTCAGCGTCATGATCGCCAACCACAAGGCGACATCAGCGACGACCTCGTAGGACGATCCGTGGAGCACGCCCCCCGGACGCACGAGTTGTGGCCGGAACGGCAATCTGACCACCGCCGTGCCAGCTCCGAGCTCGACGAGTTCGATCCCCCACCACCCGATGAAGGCCGACTGCCGAAGGACATCACCGGCCTGATCCATCGAGATGGCGAGATCACTCACCCGCCAGACGCTAGCCCTACACCCCGCTCCAACAGCCGCCACCCGAGTGTCCGCACGACGCCTACGGGTGTCGCCACACTCGGGTGCTGCGTTGGCACTCGGGTGCTGCGTTCGATACAGGGTCGCACGTCGGCCGATCGTTCGCTAGCCTGTCGTTCGCCTTCGCGGGTGTAGCTCAATGGCTAGAGTCTCAGTTTTCCAAACTGATTATGCGGGTTCGATCCCCGTCACCCGCTCCAACAACTGCGTCGGTCGAACATCGGTCAGATCTCGGTCAGATCTCGGTCGAACATCGGTCAGAACTCGGTCAGATCTCGGTCAGATGTCGGTCGAACGTCGGTCAGATGTTGCCGTGGATCAGGCGGAACGTCGTGCCAGTCGGATCCGTGGCTGTTGCCAGCCGCCCGTACGGCGTGTCCTGGGCAGCTTCGACGATCGTGCCGCCGAGTTCGACGATCTTCACGAGTGAGGCATCGGTATCTGCGGTACCGAAGTAGACACTCCACGACGACGCCACACCGGACGCCAGGAACCCGGAGGCGTCCATGATGCCGGCCAGCGGGTCTCCGCCGTCGCTGAGCGTCGTGTACCGGAACTCCGGCGTGTCGCTGACGACCGTCGCCTTCAATCCGAAGACATGCTGGTAGAACCGAACGCAGAGGTCGTAGTCACGGGTCATCAGCTCGAACCAACTCGGCGCGCCGGGCTCTGCCACGACGTGGAAACCCGTGTGCAGCCCAGACTGCCACGCTCCGATCGCCGCCCCGCCCGGATCGGCCAGTAACGCCATACTGCCGAGCTCCATCACCTGCATCGCCGGTACGTGAACCGTCGCACCGCTGGCCACCGCCGATTCGACGGTGGCCGCTGCATCGGCGGTCGCCAGATACACGGACCACATGTCCGGAGTCCCTGCACTCCCATCGTTCTTCATGCAGCCGGCGGTCGGCTGCCCGTCGAGCGAGAAGTTGATGTAGCCGCCGTAGTCCGGCCCGGCGTTCTCGGCCGTCCAGCCGAACAACGCATCGTAGAAGTCGGTTGCGCGGTCGGTATCCGAGCTGAACAGATCGATCCAGCAGGGTGCTCCGAGAGGGGTCGAGATTCGCTGAGGCATGCAGTTGCTCCTTGGTGAGGCGACGGGGAAGTCCGGTCCGTCGGGAAATGGTGGATGATCTTCACACGGTTGACGACGTGGTCAGGCCGAACTCATCGGCGAGCAGGGACGAGTCGGCGGCGTCGACTATCGTCATCGCATCAGAGTCGCACGAGCCCGCCGCCGCGCCGGAACGAGGCTGCAGACGATGTGCCCGACAAGTGAGGTGGGGATGAGTGACCGAACCGAGTAGCGCGGCGGTCGAGATCGTTGCAGCCAATAATCAGCATGCGCTCGACGCATTGCTGCGCGCGATCGTGCTCGTCGACCTCTCGGGCACCATCGTCGGGTGGAATCTGGTTTCGGAGCGGTTCTATGGATGGAGCAGGCTCGAAGCAGTTGGCCAGCAGCTCGTCGAGCTGATCTGTCCAGCCGAATTCGGCGATGTCGGGCAGCAGATCCTCGACCGAGCGTACGCAGGCGACGACTGGAACGGGATGATCACCGCTACCAGACGGGACGGATCAGAGGTCTCCACGTCGTCGTTCCTCGGGCCGCTCCGCGACGGAAACGGTCGGATCGTCGGTGCCGTCGGCGTCGCCGACGAGGCGACCGAACTCACCCGCCTGCAACGAGAAAAATCTGCACTGACCGACCACCTGCTGCTGGCACTGGCGGCCGGTGAGTTGGGGACGTGGAGTTGGGATATGCAGTCGGGCGTGACCGTGTGGGACGCTGCGACCGAGCGCCTCTTCGGGGTCGAACCCGGCACGTTCGGCGGAACGTACGAGGACTATGTTGCCCTCCTCCATCCCGAGGATGTCGAGCGCACGCTGGCGGTGGTGGCGCTGGCGGTCGCCGAGAAATCGGCATACAGCGTCGACCACCGGGTCTTCTGGCCGGACGGGAGCATCCACTGGCTGCAAGGCCGCGGCAAGGTGGTCATCGACGAACGCGGCAATGCCACAGGGACGATCGGGTGCACCAGTGATGTCACCGATCGCAAACTTGCAGAAGCGAACGCCGTCAGACGGGTCAAGGAAGCAGAACGTGCCGCCAGGACCGAACGGCGTGAGCGCGAACGAATGGAATTCTTGGCGGGGTTGAACGACATTGCGCTCGGCGCCCCCGACCACCTCGAACTGATGCGCAGAGCGGCCGATGCAGCAGTCCCCCGGCTCGGGGACTGGTGCACCGTCCATTTCATGCCCGAGCCAGGCGTCCACGAGACCGAGGATGCGCACATCGCACCGGAACGGGTGGCGTGGGCCAAGCAGATGCGGGTTCGGTATCCGTACGATCCGGACGGTGTGATGGGAATCGCCGCGACGATGCGTTCCGGCAAGACGGAATACTGGCCGGACCTCCGCCTCGACACGGTCAGGTCGGCGATCGCCGGCGTCACCGACTCGCAGTTGGAGGCGCTCGGCGGATTCATCGAGTACCTGCACCTGACGAGCATGATCAGTGTCCCGCTGATCACCAAACGCGGCGTCGTCGGCGTCATCCAGTTCGTCTCTGCAGAATCGCAGCGGCACTACGACGCGCATGACGTGACGCTGGCAGAGGCGGCGGCCGGCCGGATCGCCGAGGCACTCGACAATGCCTGGCTGGTCGAGCAGCAGCAGAAAATCTCCAAGACGCTGCAGGCGGCACTCCTGCCAGACCGGCTCCCGGATCTCCCCGGCATCACCATCGCCGCTCGGTACTGGGCTGCGGGGGTCGTCAGCGAGGTCGGAGGCGACTTCTACGACGTCTTCCAGATCCGCCACAACTGTTGGGCACTCGTCATCGGTGACGTCTGCGGGACCGGGCCGCACGCTGCGGCGGTCACCGCTGTCGCCCGCCACACGATCCGCGCTGCTGCGACCCATGGCATCGGCCACGTCGACGTGCTGCACTGGGTCAACGAGGCGATTCTGCAGGGTTCCACCGATCTGTTCTGCACGGTGCTCTACTCGACGCTGGAACTCCTCGATGACGGAAGCTGGCTGTTCACCTCGGTCGCCGGAGGGCACCCGCTGCCGATCCTCACGGGACCGGGCGCCCCCACGGCGACGATCGGCGTCCACGGCACGCTCATCGGAATCCTGCCGCGGATCTCGGTGACGCCGACCTCGACGATTCTGCGGGCCGGCTCGACGCTGCTGCTGCACACCGACGGCGTGAACGACATCGCTCCGCCGTACGACCTCGACGAACACCAACTGCGACGACTCGTGTCGGCGGCGGCCGGCGACGGCGCCTCGGCCGACGACATCGCCGAACGGATCGGCGACAGCATCGCCGCAATCCTGCCGATCCCCCAGCGCGACGACGACGTGGCGATCGTCGTCGTACACCTCGGCTGAACCCGCCGTCAGTTTGTCAGCGGCAGGTCAGCCGACTCCGAACCAGGAGAAGATCTGCTGGACGGCGACGAATGCCGCCAGCGCACCGACGCCGATCGTGCAGATCGTGGCGACGACTCGGAACCTCGGCGTATTGGCGTTGTCACCCATCAACGAGGTTCGATTGGCGAGCACGAGGATGAACGTCAACATGATCGGGCTGATCAGGCCGTTCAGGAACTGCGTCTGCAGCAGCAGCTTGATGAGGTTGCCGGGAGCGAGGGCGATGGCCGCTCCGATGAAGATCTGCACCGTGAACAGCCCGATGAACAGTTTGGCGTCGCGGAACTTGCGTGAAACGCTTCGTTCGGCACCGACGGCTTCGGCCAGCGCGTAGGACGTCGCCAGCGGGACAACGGCGGCCGCCAGCAACGAGGCACCGAGCAGGCCGATGGCGAACAGCGTCTTGGCACTGTGTCCGGCGACGGGGACGAGTGCCTGTGCGGCCTCGGCAGCGGAGTTGAGCGGTCCACGTCCGCCGATCGCCGCAGCGGTGGCGACGATGATCGTCATACTGATGACGTTGGCGAAGATCGCTCCGGTCACCGAATCGATGCGAATTGCCCTCAGATCCGACGCCGTCCCGCCGCGCTCGACCACGGCCGCCGCCTGATACAGCTGCATGTACGGCGTGATCGTCGTACCGATCAAGGCAACGGCCACGAAGAGGAATTCCTTACTGCCGGACAGATGCGGGATGAACGTATTGGAGGCAACGCTCCCCCAGTGTGGATGGCCGAGCAGTGCAGAAATCGGATAGGCGAGGAACACGAGCGACAAGAGGATGAAGACCCGTTCTGCGTATCGGTACGAGCCGAGTACGACGACTGCCCACACCCCGACGGCCGCAAGCGGAATGGCGATGTAGCGGGAGACGCCGAGTAGTTCGAGCGCTGCTCCGATGCCGGCGAATTCCGAGACGACAAGGCCGAGGTTGGCTACCAGTAGGCAGACGACGGAGAACGTTGCAAGGCGGAGTGAGAACTGCTCGCGGATGAGCGATACCAGTCCGTTGCCGGTCGTGGCACCGAGGCGCGCCGACATCTCCTGCACGACGACCAATGCCACCGTGACGAGGAGCATCACGAAGAGCATCTTGTAGGCGAACTCTGCTCCTGCAGACGCGTAGGTGACGATGCCACCGGCGTCGTTGCCGGCGTTCGCAGCGATCAGGCCGGGACCGAGGATCGCCAGGGCGGCAACGATCCGGCGGAACCGTCTCCGTACTCCTGCACGCAGCGTGGATGGGCGCAGCGTCAGTCTCATCGGTCACCGAGGTCGGCGCTCATCGGTCACCGACATTGGCGCTCATCGGTCACCGACATTGGCGCGTAGCCAACTGCGGGTCGGCGTCAGCGCGTCGAGCACGTCGTCGAGCAGGATGCGCCCGAGTGGGTGCCCGTCTTCAGAGATCACCACCACGGAACTGCGTCGATTCGAGAGCACGGCATCGACGACTTCGTCGATCGAGGCATCCGGGGTCACCGTGATCGGCCACGGTGGACCGACGAGTTGGCCGACCGGCCGGCCGCGGTCGGCGACCGCCAGTTCGAACAGCGAGACGTCGTCGAGCAACCGTCCGTCGGCGTCGACGACGAGTATCGCGTCGAGGTCATCACGGTGACTGTCCATCGTCCGCAGCATGTCGAGGACCTCGTCGACGGTCGTCTCCCCACGAACGGCAACGACGACGCTGGTCATGATGCCGCCTGCCGATTCATCCTCGTACTGCAGCAAGCGGCCGATGGCGTCGCGGGACTCCTCCGGCATCGCTGCGAGGATCGCCACCTGGGCGTCGTCGTCGAGCTGGCGCATCGCCTCTGCCGCTTCGTCAGGCTCCATCTCGGCGATGATCAACGATGCCTTCTCGGGAGCGATTTCACGCAACAGACGATCGCGCTGGTCCGTCTCCATCTCTTCCAAGGCGTCGGCGGCGACGTCGATGTCCATCGAATCGACGAGACCTCTCCGCTGCGATTGCCCGAGTTGTTCGAGAAGGTCGGCGAGATCGCCAGGTCGCAGCCGACGAAGTTCACGGTTGGCGCGTTCCAGGCGAACGTTGCCGAGACCGCCGACCATCTGGATATCGGTCCAGTCGATGACCCGTTCCGGCGTCGCTCTGCTGCGGAAGCGTCGCGGGCCGAGGCGGCGGAGCAGCGTGACGAGGCCGGTTTCCACCCCGACGAGACGAATCGAATCTCCGACAGGGGCGATGTACAGATCGGAGGCACGAACGATCTGCACGCCATCGATGTCGACGAGCTGGTGGTCGACGACATCGCCCATCAACAGCACCTCGCCGTCGCGTCGTTCGAATTCACGGACATCGAAGTGCGACGTCGACAATGTGACAGTGCGCCCCGTGAGTGTCGCCACATGTTCGACCGGCACGAATGCCTTTCGCCGCCCGATCCGCACGACGAGCCCACTGACATGCGGCACTCGAGCGTCCTCCGGCCTGGCGATGACATCGACGACCCGCCCGACTTCGACCCCGCCCGCCAATTCGACCGGTCGGCCGACGAGACCGGCAACGGAGACGAGTTGTTCCCGGATGGACCGCTGATCGACCAGCCTGCCACGGAAGCGCCGCATCGACGGCAGCGCGAATCCACCTGTGCGTGTCACCGATCACCTCCCGGACTGAACAACTTCGACGACCTTCGTCCCTCGACGCGGAGGGCACCTGACTCTACGACGGAAGCACTGCTGCCTGCCAGCGGGTTCAACATGCACGCAGCTCCGTTACCGTGACGGTCGTGACGGACCTTGCTGCGCGCCCGACAGCGGCGGCTCACGTTCCGCTCGGGGCGTCGGCGATGGCCCTCGGCGCGGGGCTCGTGTTCAGCCTCGGCGCACTGATGGCCCGCGAGGCAACGCACGCCGACGTCTGGCAGTACCTCATCTGGCGGTCGATCGGCATCATCGTCGTCATCGAGGCAGTGAGCCGACTTCGGCGGCGACCGACCGCCCTCGGCCGCGCCTACGGCGGCGGCCGGCTGATGTGGCTGGCATGTCTGTGCCTGCTCGTCGCCTCGCTCGCGTTCGTCTACGCGTTGAAGAATACGACGGCAGCGAACGCCGCCTTCTTGTCGTCGGTCACGCCGCTTTTCGCCATCGTTCTCGGCAGAGTGTTCCTCGGCGAGCGCCTGACGCCGATCACGATCGCGGCGACGGTCGTGGCGTTGATCGGGCTGGCGGTCACGGTCCTCGGCGACCTCGGCAGCGGCGGCATGGTCGGCAATATTGCTGCCGTGATGTCAGCGCTCGGCTTCGCCGGCTACACGGTCTGTGTCCGTTCGGACCTGCAGCGCGATTGGTCTCCGGTGCTTCCTGGCTACGCGTTCGCCCTCGTGCTGCTCTGTGGCATCGTCACGTTGATCAACGGGCGCCCGTTGCTGCCAGGTCCGGTCAGCACCGCCTACGCCCTTGCGCACGGCGCCGTGATCATCGTCGTCGGTACGCTGCTGTTCAACGCCGCGTCTCGCGCTGTCCCGGCTGTCGCCATGACGATTTTTGCCCAAAGTGAGAACGTCTTCGTGCCGATCTGGATCTTCGTGTTCATCGGTGAGCGACCGCAGAGGACGGCACTCGTCGGCGGTGCGATCATCTTCACCGCCATCGTCGCCAAGGCCACGCTCGACGCCAGGCCGGAAGCCGACCCGGCACACGACTTCCCGGTCGAGGCTGGTCCTGGTTCGATCGCCTGAAAGGCTCCGGCGGCGGTCTCCGCCGCTCGGCACCGACGGTCTGCAGGCTGCTGACCGCTGACCGCGATGGCGTGCAAGACTGAACGCGTGAGGCGAGGTAGTTCTTCGATCTTGGAGCGTCGCGTAAAGGGGCTGATGGCGGTCGGCATGCTGGTGCTGTCCTCGTGCGGCTCCGTCACGGCACGGGCGACGTCCACGACACCGGCGACCCAGCCCCCGACGCTCGCTCCGTTGACGTCGACAACCGCGCCGCCGACGACGGCGCCCCCTCCGACCACGAGTCCACCCGCCGTGTTCGCGTCCTGCGGGCGTGGAACCTCGATCGCCGATCCGACCGCTCCGCATGGCGTATTCGCCGTTGTCTCGATGCCGTTGACACCTGCGATGTCTGCGGTGCTTACCAAGAACGTGATCCCCGACGCGAGCAATTGTGGCGTGACGATCAACGTGCGGTGGGCCGATGTCGACAAGGGTCCAGCAGTGAAGCCGCAATACGACTGGCGCAGCGTCGACGCCGCCGCGGCACCGTGGCTCGCTGCAGACAAGGTCGTGAACTTCGCCTTCGAAGGCGTCGGCGACGACGCCAAGGGGTTGGCGTCGACACCGGCGTATGTGCAGGCCAAAGTCGGTATGGTCACCTGTTCGGCACCGAACACGCCGTCGCGCAATCCCGTCTACTGGGACCCGGTGTACCAGGACGCGTACCGGGCATTCCAACTCAACGCCGTTGCCTACACCAACACGATGAAGACCGTCGGCTACCTGCGCTTCGGTATCGGTGCTGGCACGCAGGACCTCCCGGCTCTCGGCTACCGTACCCCGGCCTGCAAGAGCGGCTGGCAGGCAGCCGGCCTCACCCCGGCCCAATGGCAGTCGTTCTCCATCAGCCAGGTCGACTTCCAGGCCTCGCTCGTCCCGACGCATCCCGTGATCGTCTCGATCAACGAGCTCGATGCCGGCGACTCGACGGTCGCCAATGCGGTCACCGCCGAAGCGGTCCAACGGGGCATCGGCATCGCCAGCCAGACGCTGACGAAGGCAGAACCGGCTGACATCGACAAGGGACAACCGTGCACCGCGAACTGGTGTGCGTTGTTCCGCCTGGTGGCAGGACACGTGCCGCTGCTGCTGCAGACGGCGTCAGCGACGGACCCGCTCGGCAAGAGTGCGACGGGTGATCTCCCGACGTTGGCGACCTTCGGCCTCGGGCAGAAGGCACAGATCTTCGAGTTCTATCCCGACGAGTGGACGCTCGCCAACGATCCGACGGCCAGGGGGTACCAGCAGTATCACCAGAGCCAGCACGATGCCCTGACCGCACTGGCAGCCGCTGTCGGCTGACGGCTGCGCTCTCCATCGACATCCGGTGACGCATCGACGAGACGGCTCGATGCTGTGGCCACGAATGTTTGCGTGGTCACTGTGCGGGTGATTGCGGTCGGCAACCGCTGCCAGTCACCGACTCCGTCGGCGGTCAGGGGGCAGTCGCCACCGATCGGCGGCATCGGGACAGCGTGCCGGCCGCCGTCGTGAGCTGAGCGCGGCGAAGCCGCTCCGATTCCATCGACCGACAGGAGTGAGCGAGGGACGAGCGAACGATGGACGTCAAAGCACCAGAGGTACACCTAGACGATGCGGGTCATGCCCTCCGGCCAGTAGCGATCACGTAGCAGCCGCTTGTACAGCTTGCCCGTTGGCAGTCGTGGCAGTTGGGCCTCGAAGTCGATGGAGCGCGGGCACTTCTGTTTGGCAAGGTGGATCCGGCAGAAGGCGATGAGTTCGCTGGCCAATGCCGGCCCTGGCTCGTTGCCGGGCATCACCTGCACGACCGCCTTGACCTCCTCGCCGAGATCGACGTTCGGCACACCGAATACGGCGGCATCAGCGACCTTTGGATGGGTGATCAACAGGTTCTCGCACTCCTGCGGATAGATGTTGACGCCACCGGAGATGATCATGAAGGTCTTGCGGTCTGTGAGGTAGAGATAGCCCTCATCGTCCGTGTAGCCGACATCGCCGACGGTCGCCATCGATCCGTCGGCCGACGATGCTTCACGACTCTTGACTTCGTCGTGGAAGTACCGCAGCCGGTTGGCGGTTCGGAACCAGATCGTGCCCGGCGCACCGACGGGACACTCCTGCATGTCGTCGTCGAGGATGTGCAATTCTCCGAGCTTGACCTGACCCACCGTGCCGGGATGGCTCAGCCATTCCTCTGAGTTGCATGCAGTGAACCCGATCGCCTCTGTCGCTCCGTAGTACTCGAAGATGATCGGCCCCCACCACTCGATCATCGCCTGCTTGACGGGAATCGGACAGGGGGCGGCCGCGTGCACGGCTATTTCCAGTGACGACGTGTCGTAGCGTGACCGAACCTCTTCCGGCAGTTTGAGCATCCGGCTGAACATCGTCGGCACGAGTTGTGTATGAGTGACTCCGAACCGCTCGACGAGCGCCAGGTACTCCTCGGGGTCGAAATGTTCCATGATGATCACCGTGCCGCCGTAGCGGATCGTGGTGCCGACGGCTGCCTGCGGTGCCGAGTGATAGAGCGGTGCCGGAGACAGGTAGATCATGCCGTGGCGGTACTGCCACAGATCACCGAGAAACTCGAACAACGGCAACCGTTCGCCCGGAGGCATCATCGGGAGCTCGCGGATGATGCCCTTCGGCTGACCGGTCGTACCCGACGAGTAGAGCATCGCTGCTCCGGCCCATTCATCGTCGATCGGTGTGTCCGGGAATGCCGAGATCGCCTCGACATAGTCGACGAACGGGCCGGTGCTCTCGCTGCCATGTCGAACGCTGCCATGTCGAGTGCTGCCATGTCGAACATCGTCGCCTCGCTCATCACCCTCGAACGTCGGTGGCTGATCGACGATCAGCAGCAGCGTCAGCTTGGGACATGTCGCGATTGCCTCGAGCGCCACGTCGAGCGTCTCCCGGGACACGATCAGTCCCTTCGACTCACTGTTGTCGACGATGTAGGCCAACTCTGCGGCGGTCAGGTGCGAATTGACGCAGGTGTAGTACAGCCCGGCGCGTTCGCCGGCACCGCAGCATTCGAGATACCGACTGTTGTTCTCCATGAAAATCGAATAGTGGTCGAGTCGCCCGAACCCACTGGCATGGAGCAGGTGGGCGAGTTGGTTCGTGCGGCGCTCGAATTCGGCGTAGGTCACGACCTCGCCGGTCGCTGCCATGACGAAACACGCCTGGTCGGCGCGCTCGATTGCGTGGTGTCCGGCATACATCCGTCGATCCCCCGATCGTTTTCCGCAGATTAGCCGAAGCTGCCGCGCAGCGATGGAGCGAACAGGCAAGGCCGCATCTCCACGCTCAGCGTTCTTATGGGTGCGGAACGTGCACCAATAGGCACTGTTCGTGGACAAACACCACAGAATGTCGAATAATTGTCCTCAATGCTGCAGAAAACCCTGCGTACAGCGTTATCATTAGTCTCATCGTGATGGAAGAGCGGCAACCCGCCGCAGAGCCGCACGCTGGCGAGTCCCGGCGGACATCGGCGACGACGACTGCGCACACCAGATGCAGCGCCAAAAAAACAGCGAAGAGGCGGAACAAATGAACGACATCAATTTCATCGACGCGGGCGGGCACCGCGCTGGCAGACCGACGGCGAAGCGGCGCAGATACGCCGCCTCGATCGCCGCCGCTGCGCTCGTGGCGACCGCCGCTACGGCCATTGCCGCCGGCCGAGCCGACGCTTCAGCCAAGGCAGCCATCGTCAGTGTCAAGTGGGCCGGCTACGCCGCCTCCGGCACGACGTTTGCTTCCGCCACCGGCTCGTGGACCGTTCCCTCGACGACGTGTGGCCAGGCCGATCCGCGTACGACGTTCGTGTGGGTCGGCCTCGACGGAGCGACGCCGGGAGCGAGCACGGTCGAGCAGGCCGGCAGCGGAATCTCCTGCGCCGCCGACGGATCCGCCCGTCACTTCGCCTGGACAGAGTTCTACCCGAACCTCTCGTCGATCCTCGACACGAACGCCTATCCAGTACAGCCAGGCGACATCATGACGACGACGATCGGCGCAGGACCTGGCGTGTTCTCGGTGACGATGACCGATCAACGCAACGGTGCCGCTCTCTGGAACTATTCGACGACGATCGCCTCGCCAGGTGCCACCTTCACGAGCGCAGAATGGGTCGTCGAGGCACCGTCGGCCACCGCTGGCGGGGCAGACCTGCCAATCCTTCCCGTCGACACGGCCTTCACGAACGTGTCAGCCACGACGTCCGACGGCGTCACCAGCGGCCTCGGCGGCAACGCCTTCGATTGGCAGTCGATCACCCTCAACCAGGGTTCCTGGACGGAGACTCCCAGCCCCGTCGATGCTGCCGGCTCCAGCTTCTCGGTCAGCGCTGCCCCGTACGTCGCAGCACCCGCTCTGACGGTTGCGCAGGCCAAGGCGCAGGCGAAGGCGCTGGCCAAAGCTGCCGCACAGGCGAAGGCGCAGGCCGCGGCCCAGGCAAAGGCGGCGGCGAGAGCCGCCGCGCTGGCACAGTCTCGGGCGAAAGCTGCTGCGCGGGCGACGACCAAGTCCAAGGCAAAGGGCCACTGACCGCTGCATCGCCGGCGAACCACGCTCATCTCGCCGCTGGACGGAGTATTCGGGGAGACTCCGAGCATGGCGACGCTGTATCCCGAACTCGGTTTCTACGCACTGGCCGGAGCACCGAAGTCACCTGGCGACATCGTGACGGAAGTACGTCAGGGAGAGGCGCTCGGATTCGGTACCGGCTTCATCTCCGAACGCTTCAACATCAAAGAGGCGGCCACGCTGTGCGGTGCGGCGGCAGTCGCTTCCGAGACGCTCCTCATCGAAACGGCAGCGACGAACCACAACACCCGTCACCCCATCGTGACAGCCTCCTGCGCAACGACGATGCACCGCCTGACGGGTGGTCGTTTCACGCTCGGGCTCGGGAGAGGAATCCCGTTGCAGCTCGATGCCCTCGGTCTCGCCCACATCACGACCGCTCAACTCGAGGACTTCGCCGGGCTGATGCGACGCTTGTGGCACGGCGAAACGGTGATCGGTCATGACGGCCCCGCTGGCCGCTACCCGTTCCTTCGTCTCGACACGAGTTTCGACGAGCAGATCCGACTCGGCCTGGTCGCCTTCGGACCCAATTCGCTTGCGCTCGGAGGGCGTGTGTTCGACTCGGTCGTGCTCCACACCTTTTTCACGGACGAGACGCTGCAGCGATCCGTGGCGACGGTCAAGAGATCGGCGGAGCAGGCCGGGAGGGACCCTGCGGCCGTGACCGTCTGGTCGTGCTACGCCGTCGTCGGTGATCACCTACCGGAAGCGGTACGCCTGAAGAAGACGGTCGGCCGCCTCGCCACCTACCTACAGGGGTACGGCGATCTGCTGGTTGCGACGAATCAGTGGGATCCGGCGGTGCTCAGCAATTTCCGGAACGACGATCTCGTGCGATCGATCGGCGGGGCTATCGATGCAGTCGCCACGACAGCGCAGTTGGAACACATCGCCACGCTGCTCCCGGACGAGTGGCTCGCTCCAGCGGCACGGGGGACGGCGGCCCAGTGCGCTGCGAGCGTCCGCCGCCAACGCCAACTCGGCGCTGACGCCGTGATCATGCACGGAGCCTCTCCGGAGGAACTGGCACCGGTTGTCGCCGCGTACGGAGCCGTCACTCCGTCATAGTCGACGTCTGTCCGCACTCGAACGATCTATCATCGGCCGATGCTCACTGCAGGAACAACAGCGCCGACGTTCACCCTTCCCGACCAGCACGGCAACCTCGTCGCCCTCGACGACCTGCGCGGGCACTGGGTGCTGCTGTGGTGGTACCCGAAGGCCTCGACACCCGGTTGAACAATTCAGGGACAGGCGCTGCGTGACAGCTCCGACGAATTCGCAGCGGCAGACTGCATCGTGCTGGGCGCATCGTTCGACACGCCGGACGAGAACCTCGCATTCGCCACGGCCCAGGGTTTCGCCTATCGGCTGCTCAGCGACGTTGATCGGGCCGTCGGCACGGCGTACGGCGTCGTCAGGCCGTCCGGTCACCAGTATTCGGACTACCCGGAACGCGCTTCGTTCCTCATCGACCCGGATGGCATCGTCAGACGAGCCTACGAAGTCACCGATGTCGCCCGCCACGCCGCAGACGTACTCGCAGACCTGGCGGTCCTCCAGGCGTGAGTGACGACGACGGCGGGCGGCCGATGCGGATCCCGATCGCTGCACGCGTCGACGACGGATCCGCCGACACGGCTGCATTGCGGCACAAGGCGCAGCAGGTCGCCAGGGGCGGTGCCCGTGCAGCGGTCCTCGGTATCAATGACGGTCTCGTCACCAACCTCTGCCTCATCCTGGCGATTGCCGGGGCCAACGGGACACAGGCTGCCGTCCGCCTCGCCGGCTTCGCCAGCCTCATCGCCGGAGCATTCTCGATGGCTGCCGGCGAGTGGGTCTCGGTGCGCAGCCAGGCCGAACTCTCCGGAGGGGTGCTCACCGAACTGCGACGCCTGATCGGCCGCAACCCGAAACTCGTGCTCGACGAGTTGAGCAGTCAACTCGTGGAGGACGGTTTCGGCGACGAGACGGCCAGGCGGGCGAGCACGGAACTGCCATTGGACGAGGACCGCTTCCTCAGCTTCACGGCCCGAACGATGTTCGGCGTCAATCCGAACGAACTCGGCTCACCATTCGTCGCTGCCGGCAGTTCGCTCGCACTGTTCGCCGTCGGCGCACTGATCCCGCTGACACCGTGGTTCTTCATGCAGGGAGGTGTCGCCGAGGCGTGGTCCGTCATGCTGACAGCCAGCGCCAGCCTCGTCGTCGGCGGTGCTGTCAGCTCCTCGAGCGGGAATTCCGCCGTCCGCGGCGGCGCTCGGCAACTGGCGATCGTCGTGCTGGCGTCGGCGATCACCTACGGCATCGGTTCGCTGTTCGGAACCGCCGTCTCCTAGCCGGAACGGCTCGTCGCCGGAACGGCTCGTCGCCGGCAGGCCTCGTCGCCGGCGGGCAGCCCGCCGGATCTACTGGCGGTAGTGCTCGACGACTTCCTCCGGGCGAACGGCAGCCTTGTCAGGGTCCTGCCCGTATTGACGACGGGCGCGGCGCTGACGCAGCAGGTCCCAACACTGGTCCAAGGACACCTCGAGCGCAGACTGACGGCGACGCTGTTCGTCCGTCAGCGCGTGCGCCGCACCCGATTCGAGGGCGTGTTCCTCGGCGACCAGTTCATGGATCCGTTGCAGCAGTTCCTCGTCGTTCATCACAACCTCCTCGTCGAATGCCCCTGACGCTATCCGCAGCCTGATGAGACAGGGTGGAGGGTTTGGCCAACCCGAAGACGCTGCTGATGCACACATAGGATCGGCACGCACCCTCGACGGCGAGGTGTGCGACTGGAGGACGTATGTCATCGCCCGAAGCTGCACCCTTCGACGACGTCCGTTGGGCGGTGATCGATCACACCGGCATCATCAGTCTGAACCGTCCGGCGACCCGCAATGCGCTGACTCACGAGATGTACGCCGAACTCGAACGCCTCGTGCGCGCTGCACCTGCTGCTGGTATCCGCTGCCTGATCGTCACCGGTTCGGATCCGGCGTTCTGCAGCGGCGACGACGTCCGCCAGGTGATGGGCGGCGGTGAACGAACTGCTCCCTCACCGATCTCCGGCGACCGGGCACCGAGGCTGACACCCGCCGCCGACGCGTTGTTGCAGTGCGACATCCCGATCATCGCCGCTGTCAATGGCGCTGCTGTCGGCTGGGGCATGGAACTGGCGATGATGGCAGACCTGCGCGTCGCCAGCGAGCGGGCAAAGTTCGGCGAACTGTTCGTGCTACGAGGTTTGGTCAGCGACGTCGCCGGCCTCGGCCGGCTGAGTCAACTCGTCGGTCGTGAGACTGCGGCAGAGCTGCTCTTCACGGGTGAGGTGATCGACGCGCAGCGGGCCAAGGAGATCGGTCTCGTCGGACGGGTCGTCCCGCACGACGTGTTGATCCCGGTGACATTGTCGATCGCCAAGCGGATCGCCTCCAACCCGCCACTCGCGGTGCAACGCATCAAGGCAGGCCTGCGTGAGGCGCTCGATCCGGACTGGAACCAGCTCGGGGCGTGGGTCAGCAGCAGTCTTGCCGAGCTGTTCACGACCGACGATCACCGTGAAGGGGCGAAGGCATTCCTCGAAAAACGCATGCCGGTGTTCAGAGGAAGCTGATCTCACGCACGCTGCGACTGGCCCGGCGGCGGTGCCGGTCCCGGTGAGCCACGCGTCTCGGCGATCGAGCCGCTAGGAAGGACTCATGGATTCTGCAGACTCATCAGCAACGACGGTGATGCCGGCCGTGTTCTTCGGCCACGGCAGCCCGATGAACACCTTGGACGACAACCGCTACACCCGTGCATGGCGTGAGTTCGGTGCGGTCACCAGCACGCCGCGGGCCATCGTGTGCATCTCGGCGCACTGGTACATCAACGCGACAGCCGTCACGGCAATGCCGCGACCACGCACGATCCACGACTTCTACGGCTTTCCGCAGGCACTGTTCGATTTCGAGTATCCAGCGCCTGGCGATCCCGCGCTCGCAGCCGAGATCGTCGATCTGCTCGCGCCAACCTGGGTCGGGCTCGACCACGACAGTTGGGGCCTCGACCACGGCACTTGGTCGGTACTCGCCCACGCGTTCCCTGAAGCCAACATCCCGGTGGTGCAACTGTCGATCAACGCTGACAAACCATTCGACTACCACCTCCAGGTCGGGCGTGCGCTCGCCCCGCTGCTCGACCGGGGCGTTCTCATCGTCGGTAGCGGCAACGTGGTGCATCACCTCGGCATGATCGACCAGAACCTGCCCGACACCGGTTTCGACTGGGCGCACCGTTTCGATGATGAAGCGCGGCGCTTGATGACCACCTCTCCCGGGCAGATTGCCACGCTCGGAAGTCACCCCGACGTACGACTCGCCGTTCCGACGCCCGACCACTTCCTTCCGCTGGTGTACATCGCCGGCATCGCTGATGCACTCGGCGCGACAGCCGAGGTGCTGATCGACG
>JANXUF010000117.1 GCA_025356335.1 Actinomycetes bacterium | reverse complement strand
TCCCGGCGTTGCCTTCACCGCCACCGGTGACCGGTTGGGCCACGGCAAGGCGTACTACGACCACTTCTTGGCGACGACGCCGGCAGCGACGATCGGCGTGTGCTTCCATGAGCAGATGTTCGGTGAACTCCCCACCGAACCGCACGATCGTCGTCTGCTCACAGTTCTCGCTTGCTGAACTCTTACGAGCGCTGAGCGTGGTCACACGAACGACCCGCTTGAGAATGTGACGTACGACCACCGAGCTTGAATCGAGCACTCGGGGCGGTCACGTTGACGCTGTACGCCGACTTGCCTGGCGTCCAGCGCTACGGTTGCCACGCAGCGTCAATATCATGTGTCGCCTTCGCCTGGTATCGGCCCATTTTTCAGCGTTGTGATCCCACTGTCAAAGAAACAATCGCTGTACGTGAGAAGACCGACCAGGCTCATGACCCCGGTGCGGTACTATTCGGACGGAGATTGGACTCGCGAAGCCACCAAAAGTGACATCGCGGGTGGGCACCACGAGGAGATCAGGACATGACGATCCGGGCGGAACGTTGCAGACATATCAGCCGACGGCGAATTCCCCTGAGATGGGCAACATCGTGAGCGCTCGTGCTGACGAGGCGCGCGAATCCTCTGAGGTTGCACGTCACGGAGATGCACCGCCCGTGTTGCTGGTCGATGCGTCGCCGGCGGGTAGCCCGGCAACGGGGCGCGACGGCCTATCGCGGTCGTTTGGCGAGGCCGGGCTCGCTCAACTATTCGACCGATATGGACTCAAACTCCTGCTTGTTGCCTGCGATGCGACGGCGATCTTCGTCGGCTACGCCGTGACGCTGATGGTCTTCACGTCGCATCGTGACGCCTACGGCCTCCGGCACACAGCGGAAGCGATTTTACTGGCGGTTCTCATCGGCCTGGTCTCGATACGTTCGCAGGGTCTCTTCCTGGCACGCGTGAGTTCGGTCCGTGTCGTCGAGATCGTCCACGTCGTGCGTGCGCTTGCGCTGCTGACGGGCGGCATGCTGCTGCTCGACCGCATCCGCGAGCTCGACGTTCACATACGTACCAGAGAAGCCGTGCTCGCCTCGGTGCTCAGCCTGCTACTGGTCGTGTGCTTCCGTTCGGTGTACCGGTCGTGGATCGCCGCTGCACGCTGGCACGGATTCCATCTGCGCCCGATCGTCGTCATCGGCACCGACCACGAGGCCAGACGACTGATGCACCTGTTCGCGACGCACAAGGAACTCGGCATGTCGGTGGTCGCGGTCGTCGGCGAGCTACCCGCCGACGTCGTGCAAGGTCCTGGCAGCCTGTGGAGGGGTGACGTCGATCAACTCGATCGCATCGTCGACGAGTCAAAGGCGACAGGCGTCGTTGTTTCGCCCAATGCCCTGCCGGCCAATCAGATCACGGCAATCGTACGTTCCCTGCACCGCCGCGGCGTCCACGTCCAACTGGCCACCGGTATCTCCGGCATCGACGGCAGCCGCCTGCGGTCGTTGCCACTTGCCCACGAGCCGATGCTGTATGTCGAAGCCCGTTCGCTCCGCAAAGTGCAAGCGTTTGTGAAGCGATTGTTCGACGCTGGGTTTGCATTCGTTGCGCTCGTGCTGTCGAGCCCGCTGCTGCTGGCGGTCTGCGTCGCCATCAAGATCGACGATCGCGGTCCCGTGCTGTTCCGCCAGAAGCGCGTCGGTCGCAACGGTCAAGAATTCGACCTGTTGAAATTCCGCAGCATGGCCGTCGACGCCGAGGCCCGCCTCGCAGCGCTCAAGGCGGAGAACGAGCGACACGGACCGTTGTTCAAAATGGTCAACGATCCACGCGTCACCCGCGTCGGCCGCTTCCTCCGCGACTCGAGCCTCGACGAACTGCCGCAGCTGATCAATGTGCTGCGTGGTTCGATGAGCCTCGTCGGCCCGCGCCCCGCCCTGCCGGCCGAGGTGCTCAATTTCTCGGCAGAACTCCGTGAGCGTGAGCTGGTGCTGCCAGGAATCACCGGCCTGTGGCAGGTCGAGGCACGCGACAACCCGTCCTTCGACGCCTACGAACGCCTCGACCGCTTCTACGTCGAGAACTGGTCGATGATCAGCGACCTGCTGATCATCGTGGCCACCTTCGAGCATTTCCTCGGCCGCGTCTTCGCCACCATCTGGTCCCGCCGGTCTGCGCTGCTCCCGTTTGAACATGCCGAGACGGACCCGGCTTCCAGCGCCGACGCTGTGCCATCGGCCATGCCATCTATCGCCGTGGTTCCGTTGTCGGACTAGCGGATGCCCAATCCTGCCGTGGTCGAGGCGTTAGTTGAAGATAGCGCTGGGCCGCTGCCCGTGAGGGTGACACCCCGGTCAGAAGACGAAGAGTGGACTCAACGCACCGTGGGGTAGGCTCACAGCAGGTGGCTCACTCGAGCGTCGACGTGGCTGCTCGACCGGGCCACCCGTTGCATCGATCTCGATCACTTCGTGGTGTTCTCGTCGGCGTCAGCGTTGCTCGGAACGCCTGGGCAAAGCAGCTACAACGCCGCCAACCACTTCCTCGACGCCCCCGCCGCCGAACGGCGGTACGACGGCCTGGCCGCTCTGACCATCGCCTGGGGCGCATGGTCACAGTTCGGCATGGCGGCAGCGCTCGACGACGGAGATCAGCGCCGGATCGCCGCCCGCGGCTTCGGTTCGCTCGACCCGCAGGCGGCGTTGCAGGCGCTGGAACTGCTCCTCGGCCAGAGCGCACCCCAGGTCGCCGTCCTGCCGATCGACTGGCAGGAACTTGAAGGGTCCGAGGCCGCCAGCCGGGCGTCACGAAGTGGGACAGGGGTCGGAGCGCAACGTGCGGCTCGCCGGAGATGCACGAACGTACGGTCCTCGACGACGTAGCTGGGCGGCTGGGCGGCTGTCGGTCAGGCGATCAGCGTAGCGAGCAGCACGTCGACCAACCGCTCGGCGTTGTCGCCGGCCGAATAGTCGCGACGCACCAGTGCCGCGGCCCCCCTCCCGAGTCTCGCCCGCAGCGCAGGGTCGGTGATCAGCTCCCGCAGTGCCTTGACCAGCGCAGGGAGGTCGGCGGCCGGAATCAGCAGCCCGGTCTCGCCGTCCCTGACGATCTCGTGGATTGCGCCAACGTCGGTCGACACGAGCGCGAGTTCGGCGACACCCGCCTCGGAGAGAACCATCGGCAGACAGTCGCCGAGCGTCGGCAGGCAGAAGATGTCGGAGGAATGGTAGAGCGAGACGAGTTCAGGACTGTTGGGTCCGAGGCGGTGGACGAACACGCCTGGCGTCTCCGCTACATCAGCCCGTGTGACGAGGTGCAGCTCGAACACCGCAGTCGTCGATTCGCCGCGTAGCTGCTCGGCAGCCTGCAGTAGCAGGTCCCCGCCCTTGCGTTGCAGATCGCCGCCGACGAACAGAATGCGCACGGGAGCGGCACGGTCATCGGCCCGTGGCTCGTTGCGCTGCCACAACGCGATGTCGACACCTGGAGCGATCACCGTGATCTTCTCCGGCGCGACGCCATAGTCGGCGACCAACCCGTCGCGAGTCCACACGGACCAGGCAACGAGATGGCGGGCTCTCGCGAAGCAGCGCTGCTGTGCAATCTTCTTGAGACGTTCGATCCACGGGGCGGAGAGTCCGTGGGCGTAGAAGGGGCCGAGCTGGTCGTACTGCATCGGTGTCGCGTCGAGCGAGACGACCGTCGGAATCCGCTTCATCCAGCGCCCGAGCAGCACCGCCGGGACCTGGCTGTGTACAAACATAACGTCAGAGCGTTGGCGACGCTGGGAGCGCTTGACAGCGCGTCGCGAGCGCAGCCCGGCAAGGACGGTCCAGTTCCTCGCGCCTGGAATTCTTCCGACTAGACCGGTCGGTTGAGTCGGATCGATCGGCAACGCAGTGACCTCGACGCGTGCGTTGCCGGCGAGGAGGCGCTGAAGATTCTGACTATGTGTCACGTGGCCGAGGGTCTGCTCGAGCACGAACGCGGCTCGCACCGGGCCAAACCTTTTTGTCGCTGCCGTCGTCGAAGTGCCCACGTCCTCGCCCTGCCCGTCACCTGGTCGTGCTCGTGCTCGTGTCTCACGGAGCGGACGCAACACTATCAAGCATTCTGGAAGGCAATATCGAGTTGCATTCGACGGTGCACTAGTTTTCCCGGTGCGCATATGTGCGTTATGCGGCAATGACCGAAGTCTGCGGTCGTGGCGTCGAAGGAGTGGGCAATGAATGTGTTGGTGACGGGGCATCTGGGCTATATCGGCGTGGAGATGGTGTCGGTCTTCCGTGCGGCCGGATTCGAGGTCGTCGGGTTGGACACCGGCTTATTCGACGAGTGCGACTTCGTCAGCCCGCCAGACGACATCGAAACGCTGTCCATCGATCTTCGGGACGTGAAACCCACAGACCTCGCCGGTTTCGACGCAGTTGCTCATCTCGGCGCGCTGTCGAACGATCCGCTCGGCAACCTCAACTCGAGCCTGACCTACGACATCAACCTCCACGCCTCCGTGCGCCTGGCCGAGGCAGCGAAGGCGGCAGGGGTCGGCCGCTTCCTCTTCTCGTCGTCCTGCAGCCTCTACGGTGCCGGTGGACACGGTTTCCTCGACGAGGAATCCGCCTTCAATCCCGTCACGGCCTACGGTGAATCGAAGGTGCGCGTCGAGCAGGCAGTGTCGAAACTCGCCGACGGTTCGTTCACGCCGGTCTATCTCCGCAACGCTACGGCGTACGGCGTGTCTCGCCGCCTGCGCGCCGACATCGTCGTGAACAGCCTCGTCGGCCATGCCGTGACAACCGGCAAGGTCCTCCTGCAGAGCGACGGCACTCCGTGGCGTCCGCTCGTACACATCCGAGACATCATCGCCGCCTTTCAGGCCTGCCTCACCGCTCCCGTCGAAGCGATCTGGGACCAGGCGTTCAACGTCGGCAAGGACAACAGCGAGAACTATCGCATTCGCGAGGTCGCCGAGATGGTCAGAGACGTCGTTCCCAACTGTGAACTGGCGTTTGCGCCCGGCGCGTCAGGGGACACCCGCGACTACCGCGTCGACTTCACCAAGATCGCCACGAAACTGCCGGGCTTCCACGCCGAATGGACGCTGCGGCGCGGGATCGAGGAACTGTACGAGGCCTACAGCTCGGCCGGGCTGACGGAGGAGGACTGGAAGGGCCCCCGTTACTACCGGCTACCGACCGTGCGTGGGCTCCAAGAGCGCGGCCTCATCGACCAGAATCTGCGCAGGACGACACCCGGTCCGTAGCCGGCGCGCCACCTACCGTCTCCGCCCAGCACCCGCTCGGGCGAATTCGGACACGTCGACATCGTGCGTTTCGAGCGTCCTCCTACAATGTCGTGGACGTGGAAGACGGATCGAGGAGCAGGGCTGATTACGACCAAGGCGGTTAGACCTCAGATCAGCGTCGTGATACCGACGTTCAACCGCCTCGAACGGCTGAAGCGAGTGCTCGGTGCGCTCGCGGTGCAGACCCTGGATTCGCAGTTGTTCGAGACGATCGTCGTGTCCGATGGCTCCACCGACGGCACCGACGAATACCTGGACGGCCCGACTCCGGTCCCGCTCGTTCACGCCCGGCAGGACAACGCCGGCCCGGCGGCAGCGAGAAATCATGGGGTCGGAGTCGCCCGTGCACGGCTCGTGCTGTTCATCGACGACGACGTGGTCGCCTCGCCGACATTGTTGGAACGCCATGTGCAGCGTCACGGTGATTCGGACTCGACCGTCGTGGTCGGCCCGATGCTCAACGCTCCCGGGTACGAATACAGCGCCTGGGTCGCGTGGGAGCAGGCGATGTTGGACAAGCAGTATCGAGCGATGCGCATGGGGGCCTACCCGGCGACGTTCCGCCAGTTCTACACCGGCAATGCGTCATTGGGCCGGGCCCTCTTCGAGAAGGCTGGCGGCTTTGACACTGCGTTCCGTCGCGCCGAAGACGTCGAGTTGGCATTTCGGCTCGACGGATGCGGAGCATCGTTCGTGTTCGAGGAGGAAGCAGTTGCCTACCACTTTGCGGAGCGCTCGTTCGATTCCTGGCTTGCCGCCGCCCAGGCCTACGGCCGGAACGATGTCCTGTTCGCCCGCGACCACGGCCAGGAATGGCTGCTGCCGACGCTCGTTGCCGAGTTCCAGCATCGGAACGTGATCACCCGTCGGCTGGTGCTCGCAAGCCTCGGCCATCGGCGATTAGGAGCCAGTGCAGCGAAAACGTTGCGATGGCTCGGCGTCGCGACACGGCGGGCGGCTCGCATCTCGCGCGCCTGCTTGAGCGGGTTGTACGCGCTGGCGTACTACCTCGGGGCCGCCGACGAATTCGGTGACGTGAAGGTCTTCCGGTCAGCACTTCGCCATGCCCGTCGAGATGAACCGGCCCACCCTGGGAGCGGCTCGACGTGAACAACATCCGCAGGCGCACAACGCGATAAAATGTAGCCAGTCCTTGAGCAGAACTGACTTCTCGGCTGTTCTCGCCGACGCACATACGGTCGTCGAACGAGCACGAAGGGTCGCAACCGCTCAGAGCTCGCACACGGCAACAGGGCAGACCACCCTGATCGAGCGGCGATGCCGTTCGATCAGCGTGGATCACGACGGAAGCAGGAGCAACAGATGGCAACGGTGATCTCAACCGAGGGAGGCGTCGATGACGCAACGCGGCGCGCACGGATTTACGACGGCGAGGTGTTCTGCCTCCCTCCTAGCCCCGGTGTAGCCGCATTCGTCGAGTTCGCATGGGAACTGATCTCGACTGCGTTCGGTGCACGCGATCCGCTGACCGCCTACCAGGACATGCCCGTGGAGGACTTCGTCGCGCTGCTCGGGCCCCTGAAGACAGGCTTCACGCACGACCGGCGCTCGAAGGAACTGCTTCGCAATCTTCTCGCCGACCTCGGCGCTGACACCGAGCGAACCTATTTCGATGTTCCGAAGCTGCGGGTCGTCACCCCGGCTGAGTACCTGTCCGCCGGTCTCGGGTACAACTACACTCCGCACCGCGACACCTGGTATTCGGCGCCGCAGTGCCAAGTGAACTGGTGGGCGCCGATCCGCGGTGTGACTGCCAAAAGCGCGATGTCGTTCCATCCGGAGTTCTGGCAGCGCGAGACGCAGAACACGAGCCACGAGTTCGACGCCTACGACTGGAACAAGTCGGCCCGCCGCGACGCCGCGACGTTCATCAAGAGCGACCCGCGGCCGCATCCGCACCTCGACGGGCACGGACCAGGCACGGAATTCCGCATAGTCGGAGAGACCGGGTCGATCATCAGCTTCTCGGCCGCGCAGCTGCATGCGACGGTGCCGAACACCGCCGGGCACACGCGATTCAGCGTCGATTTCCGCACGGTCAACCTCGACGACGTCGCCAGCATGGCAGGACCGGCGAACGTCGATTCACATTCGACCGGGACGACGGTGCGCGACTTCCTCAATGCCGATACCCACGATCAGTTGCCGGACGAGATCATCGCTCTCTACGACAAGGATGGCAGCGCCGACGGTGTGCTGGTGTTCGATCCCGCAGTGCTGCGGGGCTGAGACTGCTGCGGGACTGAGTGCTGCCGTCCGCCTTCAGGGGACGACCGACACCGTCGGAATCGGGAGCACGAACTTGCCGCCCCACTCGCTGATGTACGCCATGTCGGACATGACTTCGTCGCGAAGGTTCCACGGCAGGATCAGCAGAAAGTCGGGCTTGGCGGCGCGAATGTGGTCGGGCTCGTGGATCGGGATGTGGGTCCCCGGCAGTGAGCGGTTCTGTTTGTGCGGACTGCGGTCGACAGTGAAGTCGATGAAATCGGTACCGACTCCGCAATAGTTGAGCAACGTGTTCCCCTTGGCGGGAGCCCCGTATGCAGCAATGGAGCGCCCAGCCTCTTTGGCCTCGATCAGGAACATCAGCAGAGCACGCTTGGTGGCGCGGACCTGTTCGCCGAAGGAGACGTAGCCGTCGAGCGTGTGCAGGCCGGCCTCGGTCTCGGTCTGCCGTAACGCAGCGACGCGCGGGGTTTCGGCGTGGGTCGTGTCGCCGGCGTGGCAAGCGTAGATTCGGAGCGAGCCGCCATGGGTCGGAAGTTGGTCGACGTCGAACATTTTCAGTCCGTGGCGGACGAAGACCGCCGAAACCGTCAGGAACGAGAAGTACGAGAAGTGCTCGTGGTAAATGGTGTCGAACTGATTGTGGAGCATCAGCTGCAGCAGATGTGGGAACTCCATCGTGATGATGCCGTCCTCGGCCAGGGCGATCGCCATGCCGGCGACGAAGTCGTTAAGGTTCGGGACGTGAGCGAGGACGTTGTTGCCGATGATCAGATCGAACGTCCTGCCGGAATCCGCGAGCGTCTGCGCCAGTTCGGCGCCGAAGAACCCCACCTGGGTATCGATGCCGCGTTCTCGGGCGACAACGGCGACGTTCGCCGCAGGTTCGATGCCGAGCACCGGCACCTTGGCGGCGACGAAGTTCTGCAGAAGGTAGCCGTCGTTGCTGGCGATCTCCAACACCTTGCTCGACCCGTCGAAGGAAAAACGGCCAATCATAGCCTCGACATAGACGCGCGCGTGCTCAAGCCAGCTGGTCGAGAAGGAGGAGAAATAGGCATAGTCGCTGAAGATGAACTCTGGCGACTCGAATTCTGCGAGTTGTACGAGCAGGCAGTTCGAGCAGACATAGGCGTGCAACGGATAGAAGCTCTCACGGCGATCGAGATTCTCTGGTTCGATGTACGAGTTCGCCAAGGGCGACATACCGAGGTCGCAGAACGAATCGACAAGGAGGGTTCCACAGTGCCTGCACGGCGTGGTGATCGGTTCCATCAGTGTTCGTCCTTCCAGATTTTCCATGGCGCGGTTCCGCGTTCCCAGAGGCTGTCGAGATAGATCTTGTCCCACAGCGTGTCCATTCCGTGCCAAAAGCCTGGATGCTGAAATGCCGCAAGTTGGCCATCGGTTGCGAGGCGTTCCAGTGGCTGGCGCTCGAAGACCGTGTCGTCGCCGTCGATGTAGTCGAGGATCTTCGGGGAGGCGACGAAGTATCCGCCGTTCACCCAGCCATTGCTTCCCTGCGGCTTTTCTTGAAACTGTGCTCGAGAGTCGTCGGCGATCGCCAGCGTGCCGTAACGCCCGGGTGGCTGAACGGCCGTTACGGTTGCGAGAGTGCTGCCTCGCTCGTGGAAATCGATGACGCTCTGGACGTCGAGGTCGGTGATGCCGTCACCATATGTGAAGAGGAACGTCTCGTCGCCAAGGTAGGACTTGGCCCGCAGCAGGCGGCCACCGGTCATCGTCTCCTCGCCGGTGTCGAGCAGGGTGACCGTCCACGGCTCCGAGTGCGTCTTGTGGATCTCCATCGACCCCGAGGTGAGGTTGATGGTCACGTCGGATGTGTGCAGGAAGTAGTTGGCGAAGTACTCCTTGATCATGTACCCCTTGTAACCGAGCAACACGATGAACTCGTTGACGCCCGCAGCGCCATAGATCTTCATGATGTGCCACAGGATCGGGCGCCCACCGATCTCGACCATCGGCTTGGGGCGGCTCTGGGACTCCTCGCTGATGCGGGTGCCGCGGCCGCCGGCGAGGATCACCGCTTTCATACGGTCGCAGCCCGAGCGTGGTCGAGGATCGAGACCAGGGTACGGCAGACCCTGTCGACCTGGTTCTCGCTGAGGATGAGCGCAGACGGCAGGTTGATCGAGCGTGAAGCCAGGTCGTAGGCAACGGGGTTCAACGCTGCAGCGCCGTCGCCAAACCTGGCGAGTGCCGGCAGCGCGCTCAGCGGGGGGAAGAACGGCCGGGTGTCGATCAGCTCGTCGTCGAAGCGTTGCATCAGGTCCCTCGTGCCCAGCCCATAGGACGAGTCCACGACGATGTTGACCATCCAGAACGTATTGTCCACATTGTTGCGCCTGGCGTTCAGTTCGATGCCGGGCATGCCCGACAGCCGATCCTCGTACCACTGGAAGATCTGCCGCTTCTTGTCGAGCAGCTCATCGATGCGAAGCAGCTGCGCCCGGCCGAACGCCGCCTGCAGGCTGCTCATCCGATACTTGTAACCGATCTCGTCCGTCACGAAGAATTTGAAGTCTGTCGGCTTCCGACCGTGGTCACGCAGACGCGACACCCGGCTGAAGAGGTCGTCGTCGTCGGTTACGAGCATGCCACCCTCCCCGGTCGTCATCGTCTTCGTGCCGTGGAAGCTGAATGTTGCGACTGCGCCGAAAGTGCCGGCGGCCTGTCCGCGCCACTTCGTTCCGATCGCCTGAGCGGCGTCCTCGAGGATCGGGATACCTGCGTCCTCGGCGATGGAGACGATGGCATCCATGTCCGGTGTCGCACCATAAAGATCCACGGTCACAATGGCTTTGGTCTTTGGAGTGATGCGTGCCGCCAGCGACTCGGCCGACAGACACCATGTGTCCGTCTCGATATCGGCGAATACCGGCGTCGCGTCGAGATAGACGATCGGCGCGGCCGACGCCACCCACGTCGCCTCCGGAACGATTACCTCATCGCCTGGCCCGATGCCGAGGGCAAGCATCGCCAGGTGGAGCGCAGACGTGCAATGCGGAACGGCCGCCGCGTGGCGCATGCCGAGGTACGCCGCAAATTCGCCCTCGAACTGACCGACCGACTGTCCCGCCCGCTGATACCAGTCGTCTCTCGCAGCGTCGGCGACGTACTGTGCCTCGAGCTCGGTGACCCACGGCCCTGCGACCGGAATTCTTTCCTGCGTCATCGTGTGCCGCCGACCTCCGTGCCTCGAATGCCCATCCTTCGGCGTCCTTCTCTGTTCGCGTGCTGTCGATCCCCACAGCGCTGAGCCCTCAGAGAGATTACTCATCGGCTCGGTCGCAAACAGCAATCAGCCGACGAAGCACGAGGAACTCATACTCACCGCCCGCAAGGGGCATTGAATTGACAAAGAGATGCCGATCCAATTGATCCGCAGGTGGGACGAACTCGTAGGAATCGTTGCTGAAAGCCAAGCTTGGATAATCTATCGGAACTGGGCAGGCTCCACTACGAGGAGCGGTTCGATGCATATGCACAGTCATCGCCGATGAAACAAACAGGGACACATGGGAACGACGCGTAGTGCTCACCGCCGTAGTTTCGTTAAAACGACGGCACTGGCCGTTTGCGTCCTGGTCGTCATCCTTGTCTCAACCGCCATGTTCGTTGGAGGGTTTCACTGGCACAGCGTGCGCCTTGGCATGCCCGCCTGGGGCTTTTGGCTGGCGATCGTGTTGATGTCCGCTGTGCTCGGTGCGCTCATCGCATTTGTAGCCCTCGTCGCAGTCGGGGGCATCACCGTCCTGTATCGAGACTCGTGTGAAGAACGCGGGGTGCCATACTCTCCCGCCCGACCGCGCGAACGGATCATCAGTCCGGTGAGGGCGGGGATCCGGCATTCCATCAGACCGCGGGCACCGTTGCGTCCCGGCGAGCTTGTCGAAGTCCGAAGCCTTCCGGAGATCTTCGCAACGCTCGACGAACGAGGCTGTCTGGACGGGATGCCGTTCATGCCGGAGATGGCTGTGTACTGCGGGCACCGCTTCAGGGTTCATCGTCGGGTCGACAAGGTCTGGGAGTATGCCCACGGCACCGGGATACGCAGAATGCACGACGCCGTGCTCCTCAAGACGCTGAGGTGTGACGGGCAGGGTCACGGGGGTTGCCAGTCGGCATGCGAATTGATCTGGAAGGAGGCATGGTTGACCCCGCCCGGCGCGCCCGTGACGTCGACGTCTGACGACAAGAATCGACTCGATCTGATTGCCCACACCCAGGTCTCGGTCGATAGCCAGCATCGCTACGTGTGCCAGATGACCGAAATCATCCGTTCGTCCACGCAGATGTCTCACCGGGATACCCTGCACTACTGGCGAGATCTGGTGCGAGGTAATGTCCGGTTCGTCCCGCTCGTCGCCACCCTCGGCGTCAGGCTCTTCAACGGCATCAACTGGCGGCTCGGGGGCGCGCCCTGGCCGGTCATCAAGCCGACGGACAGCGACGTCTCGCCACATCAGGCACTCGGCGTACAGCCTGGACAACTGGTTCGCGTCAAGTCCAAGCGCGAGATCGAATCAACCCTGAATCGCAAGCTCCGCAATCGTGGCATGGAGTTCGGCAACGACATGCTGTTCTGCTGTGGCGGCAGTTATCGGGTTGCAGCGCGCGTGAACCGTATCGTAGATGAGCGCACAGGCGAACTCCTGAACTTCACGTTGCCGAGCATCCTTCTCGAAGGGGCAAACGCCAACGGCGGAACCGTCCTGACTCCTCAGAACGAGTTCTTCTTCTGGCGTGAGATCTGGTTGGAACCACATCCTTTGCCAAAGGGACCGCAGAGCATTCGATGACCGATCCGTTCGTCAGTGTGGTCACGCCTGTCTACAACGACGAGCCGTACCTCGAGGAGTGCATCAGAAGCGTCCTGTCGCAGTCTCACCAGAACTTCGAGTACATCATCTGCAACAATCACAGCACCGATCGCTCCGGAGAGATTGCGGCCGATTATGCGTCGAAGGACGTTCGCATCCGCGTCGTCAGCCCGCCCGAGTTCTCACCGCAGGCTAAGAACTTCAACTTCGCCCTTCGCGAGATCTCCGGTCGGTCGAAGTACTGCAAGATGTTGCTCTCCGACGATTGGATGTATCCCGAGTGCCTCGTTCGGATGATCGATGTTGCCGAGGCGAATCCGCGCATCGCGCTCGTTGGCGCCTATCGATTGATCGGGGATCAGCCAGACTGCTTCGGTGTGCCGGTGGAACAGTCCTCGTTCCCGGGAACGCAGCCGTGTAGATGGCAACTCCTCGGAACGGCGTATCCGTTCGGAGCTCAGTCGACGGTCATGTACAGCGCCAAAGTGGTGCGCGACCGGGCGCCTTCGTTCTTCCCGGAGAATCGCTTTTTCATGGACGTGGACATCGCCTTCCGAATCCTTCAGGACGCCGATTTCGGCTTCGTGCACCAGGTACTCACCTTCAGCCGCTATCAGCCAGAAACTGTCACCGACACTGCCAGTCACTTCAACTCATGGCCACTGCTGCACTATCTGATGATGGAGCAGTACGGTCGCGAATTTCTCACCGGCCAGGAATTCGAAGCGCGCTACGGCGAGGTTACAACGGATATGTACAGGGGTCTCGGAGAGCAGTGGCTCAAGGACGCAATTCGCTTCAGCAAGAAGAAGGGTTTCTGGGAGTTCCAGCGCAAACACCTCGGCGATATCGGCGTCGAGATTCGGCCCACCCTGCTTGCGAAGGGCGTCATGAAAGCCGGACTGAGTCTGCTCGGCTCGCCGAGCGCATTGATCAAGAAAGCGCACAACGAAGTCTTTCAGCGGGCTTGAGACTCCGGCGGTCGCGAACACAGGAGGCAGATGAGCACAGGTCAGCCTGACAAGCGGCTCGACACCGCAGGACCGTCGAGAGAAGTTGATCGGCGCGCATTGATCACCCGCTCGCTGCTGGTAGCGGCGACGGTATGGGTTGCCGGATGCGAGAACTCGTCGGTGGAAAACGTCTCGGTCGTTTCCGCAACGCCGGGAACCGTCCGGGGTACCAGCGCTGCAGCGGGAACTGCTTCGAGTGCCACCGCTGCGGTAGGAAGCGCTTCGAGCGCAGGCGACCCGGTCGGAAGCGTCTCGCGTACCGATACCGCCCCGGCAGGCGGCGTCGGGTCGACCGCCTCTACGGGAGCCGTTTCGGGAACCTCCGCAGCATCGCAGGCACCGGGCACCATCTTCTTCGACGACTTCGACGGCACGTTCGTCGACCCTGCGCGGTGGACAGTCTTCGACCGTTTGAGTGACCAGGCCAATGCCGAAGTGAACTGCGTCGCTCCACACAACGTCAGCGTGGCCGACGGCATGCTCAAGATCGTCTCCAAATTCGAAGCACGAACCTGTGGAGACAGTCTGGAGCCCGCACGTACCTTGCGGTACACGTCGGGCCAGATCCAGCAAGCGACGCCACCGTTCCTCTACGGCACCGTCGATGTGCGAGCGAAGGCGCCGGGCGGCGTCGGAACGTGGCCGGCGATATGGATGTTGGGTTTCGAATGGCAGGCGAGCCAGCCCTTCACGGCGAACGTTCAGGGGCACCAGTGGCCGAATGCTGGATGGTGCGAGATCGACATTGCCGAGTTCTGGCAAGGCAAGCGAGAGGAGGTCAACACGACCGTTCATTTCAATCGCCCCGGCGGGCTCCACTTTCAGCCACTGCCATTCGATGCGACCACGCGCTTCATGGTCTACCGGCTCGAGTGGAAACGGAATTCACTCCGATGGTCCGTGGATGCCGAAGATGGCAAAGGGTATCGTCGGCTCTATTCCATCAATGGCGAAGGGAATGTGCCTGACGTGCCCATGTATCTCGTCCTCCACACCGCGATCGGGGGAGCGGGTGGGGGAGATCCAGATCCGGCCTCGTTCCCGCAGACGTTCGACGTGGACTATGCCCGGATTACCCAGTGAGGACGGGCAACACCTGAGGCATCTCCGTCGTGTCCTTGAATATCAAAGCGGCTCCGGGCTGCAGCGGCTTGCGGAGTCCGATGGAGAGTCCTTTGACGAGATAGATGGTTCTTCCCAGCACAGGCGGTTTCCGCAGATGAGCGAGATCGACAATCGTGACGCGCACGATCGTTTTCCACGCAAGACCGAGTAAGTACCACGAAGCTGCAATGGGATGCCGTCGAAACATTTTTCCGTTGACCGCTCCCAATCCGAGCATCGTGAAGCGAATCAACTGGCGGTAGTCGTCGTGATGGCGCGCGCCGAAGTGGGTGACATGGACCGCCCGAGTCCGCACGAGTTCGTGGCCGGCAAGCACCGCTCGCAAGCTGATGTCGGTGTCTTCCGCGTTCTTGAGTTGACTCCCGGGTCCGAGACAGGTGTCGAACCCACCGATCGCCGTGAGCATCGACTTGCGCATTGCCATGGACGCACCGATGCCCACGTTTGCCCCGTCCGTGCTCTTCCAACTCCATATCGAGCGGACGACGAAGTCAGATCGGGCCCGGCTCTGCGGCGTGTAGAAGTTGCCCGCCTCGACGTCAGGGGCAATGACGTCACCGAACACGATTGCCGCCTTGGGTGCTGCTGCCAACGCACGAACATTCTCTGCGATCCAGTCTGAGGGAACTACGCAGTCGTCGTCCGTGTTCAGGACGAATTCGCAACGAGCCTCGGTGAGCGATCGGTTTCTCGATCGACTGACACCCGTTTCGTTCGTGCGTATATATCGAACCCGCTCGTCGCTCAGAAACGGCTCAACAGCGTCCTTTGTGTCGTCTGAGGTGCTCTGATCGATGATGATCAGCTCGAAGTCGGCGAAGCCGTTGGCGATCACACTTTCAACCGTTCCAACGATCTCCGATCCGCGATCGCGCGTGCAGACAACAACGGAGACTTCGAGTGATCGTTGGACCGCCATGCCCTCAGATCCTAAGTGCGCCCCGTCGCACTTGGCCACCTGGCAGCTGTGGAGTCCGCCAGACACTGACTCGATCAGGTTTCGAGGTCGTCGAGCGCTGCAGCCAGCACACGCGGGTCGACGGCGAAGTTCTGCGATCGCTTGTAGATCCGTCCCTTGATGGTTCCGATGAGCGATGAATAGTCAAATCCGAAGTAGCGGCAGAGCGACTCGTAGTCCGACTCGGTTTCGTGCTCGGCGTTGAAGCTCAGCGGGAACGGGCCCGGCGGGATCAGCTCGAGTAGGCGGAGCGCGCCGCCGCGCCGGAAGGCCACATTGCTCAGCCCCGCACCGTGTACTCCAACGACGAGACTGACGTCGCGGAAGAGTTCGATCTGGTCGTCGAGCGTCCAGCCATCGGTGTCGACGACCTCGAAACCCCGAGCCCGACAAACGGCTTGCACCTCGTCGCCGTTGGTGAGTGAACGACCCCGAGAAGGCGCACGGACGAGGAGCACCCGGCGGTTCCCGGCACCGGGGCCGCGGTCGTCGAGGCGATCGAGGAAGTAGTCCCAGTCGCCCCGATCTCCGGCGCGCTTGTCGACCACGTATACCTCGGGGGATCGAAGATACGTCCGGGTCGGCTGTACGACGATCTCCCGCTTGCCAAAGACCCCGCGCTCGATGCATACCTTGACATACGGTCGCCGAGCCATCGACTCGCTGATCAGCAAGGGCACGTTCGGTGGCACGACCGACTCGACGAGACGCAGCCGGCCGAGGACGTCGTTGTAGAAGTGATAGTAGTTTTCGTCCCAGGCGATCCGCAGCGACGCCACAGGTCCGACATCCTGAGCCGGGCGAGCGAAGGCGGCGGCGATCGACGGCTTGGCCAGAAGATGCGGAATGGCGGAGGTCCACACGTGGTACGGGATCGACCGCTCGATGAGACGGGTATGGCCAGCGACGATCCATCCGTTGTGTGGCTCGACGACCAGTGCTCCGGCGAGGTGCAGTGCGTAGGTCTCCCGCGCGCCAGGCTGCGACGCCAACGGTGAAGTGGCAGGGTTCTCCGACTCGGCGAGGCGCGTGGTGCGCAGCGCTCGAGAGGCCGGCGTAGGCACATGGCTCAGTACGGCCCACGCGACCCGCCGAAGCCGATTGCGAGCGAGGATCGCCACATACAAAAGGCGATGCCGCACCTCATCCCCGGAAACCATTCCCTTGCTCTTATGCCAAGCGACGTGAGCGATGCAAATCGCACGGCGCGTAGGAGTGGTTATCCTGAAAGCGGGCGAGACGACCTGCGCCGCACACGCGGCGTCTGGCAGCGGGGATCGTTTCGGCGTTGGTGCTGACCATGTGGTGACCGTGTTCATGGTGGGGACGGTGCGATGGCAGCGCGCTCGGACATGTTCGACGACGATCAAGCCGTGGCGGCGAGTTCGGGACACACGCGCCGTGCCGTGGTTCACCCCGATCGGGGTCACTTGTGAACGAGTGAGTTCGCTCGCCCGTCATTGTTTGGCAGGATCGAAATCCAGTCTCACGATCTGGTTCGCTTGGATCGGGTCGGCTGTGGTGAAGTCGCAGTCGACGTGCCAGGCGTAGAAGGCCTTACGGAACGCCGAGAATGCCAGGCCCGTCGGCGTGAACGGCATCGCAGGACCGACCGAGTTCCACGTCGACCCGTGATCCGACGATAGCACCACGAGGTTGCCGCCAGCGGCGCCGAGACGGCCGTCGGGCAGCTCGAAGAGCTGCGGTGCTGCCGGAGCCACGATGCCGAGTTGAGTGACGACTTTCCACGTCAAGCCGCCATCGGTGCTCTTGATGATGCCCTGTCCAAGGTCGAGCGGCCAGTACATCGCGCCGTCGGATTTGGCGATCAGCGGGCGTCCAACCGCTCCGACCGGGTACACCTTCGTCCAGCTCGCTCCGGCGTCGGCGGTGCGGAAGATGCCCGAGTTCGCTCCGGTGTTGGTTCCCAGTAGGTACGTCTTGCCATCGATGACGACGGGGCCCGTCGCATAGCCGATTCCTGGGGGCAGCGAACCTGAGAGATCTGTCCACGTCGCCCCGCCATCGGTCGAGCGATAGAAGGTAGCCGCTTCGTGCCCTGTCACTATGAGGGTCGAACGGAGCGGATCGGTCAGGTCGATGCTCACCGCTTCGGTCTTTGTCAGGTCGCCGAGTTGTCTGAAGGTGACTCCGGCGTCGTCGGTTCGGTACACGCCGCCGCCGTTGTAGATGCCGCTTTCCCAGAAGGTTGCTGGATGCAGCGGGTCGTACACGATGACGGTGCCCCGATTGGTGATCTTCGCAGATCCCCGTCCGGTCCCCAATCTCGTCCAGACGGCGCCATCCACGCTCTCCCACAGCCCCTGCTGGGCGACGCTGACGATCATGGTGTCTTGGTCCGGTCGCACTGACAGCAAGGACAGGTTTCCACATTCGGATGACAGCCCGACAAGTCCGTCGGTGGCGTTGTTCCATGGCCCCTCGACAGGAGCCCCCACGGTCGCCGGAGACGTGTCGACCACTGGCGATGTGGCTGCCGCCGTGACCGGCGTTGTTGTCTCGCTGAGAGCGGGTGTCGTCCCTGGGAATGTGGCAGGACCGGAGTCGAACACGATTGGCGCCTTCGACTGCCCGCATCCGGCGACCAGTGCGATCATCAAACAGGCCAGTGCGCAACCCCTGGCTGGACGATGCGATCTCAACATTGCCACGTGAGGCTACCGTCGACTCTCAAGGACGATCTGGGCAATAGCGGCGGCGTACAAATCGACGTCAGCGTGAGCTTGCACCCAGCGTCGGGCGGCGTCGCCGACGCTGGCCGTGGCAATCGGGTCGGCTAACGCCCTTTCGATCGCCGTCCTCATGGCGGGAGCGTCCGATACCGGGACGTAGATGCCGGTCTCGCCGTCGATCAGCGCGTCGGTTTGACCGGCCGTTCGCGTGCAGACGACCGCTCGACCCATCGACATCGCCTCGAGAATCGTCGTGATGCCAGCTTGGAAGTCAACCGGCTGAAGCGGCATCACGACGAGCGTCGATTCGTCGTACAGCGCCTTGAGTTGGGCGAGATCGAGTCGCACGACCGTCACGTTTGACGGCAGGTCGACGTTTTCGAGGCCGCTGCTGCGCTTGGACCACGGGCTTGCCGCGGCGATGACGACATCGGCGTCGAGACCATCGACGGCCTTCAGGAGTGTGGGGTAGTCCCGACATTCGAGTCCGGCTGTGCAGATCAGCGGTCTGTTGCGCTCCGCTCTCTGTGCTTTCGGCGCGAAGAACTGGGTGTCTACCATGAATGGCTGGAGCACTACCCGCTCTGGCTGGACATGGAGTTCGTTCGTGGCGAATCGCCGCTGCGCGGTCGAGTAGACGATCCAGGCATCGATGCGATTGCGCAGCCGGGCGGTCCTGAACAACAGAGCCTTCTTCCGCACCGACATGATGTGGACGATCATGACGTGCCGAGCGGAATGCGAGCCGCTAGAAAAGCGACCGAGACAAGCGAGGGGAAGACCGATCTGCTCTCCGTCGGTGAGGATGACGTCGTAATAGTGTCGGCGCCGATAGCACGCCCAAGCCAGTCCGACGTCGGGTCCGGCGACGCGGACCACCCGTCGCATCACCCAGGATCGTGCCCGTTCGGCGTCGCCGTAGTCGATGAGATCTGCGCCGATCTTCGCGGCGAGTTCGAGGTAGTCGACCCGCGGGCGCCGACCGTCGGCCACCTGGGCTGCGATGTTTGCAGGAATGACCCCGGAGACTGTCATCAGCACCCGGTTGCCCTCGCTCCGCTCCCGAGCCGCCCTTTTCCGATCGAGCACGCTGCCTCTCCGTCCCTTCGTCGACGACCGCCTGGCGGATGCCGTGCGTCCTCGCTCGAACGTAGCCGGGTTGACGAGACTGCCGGCACCACCATGCGGGATTCCCCACTATGGCGTAGGTTGGTCCGACCTGGCGCACGCAGCGGACCGGGCGATCATCCCGTTGCCGGCGCGAGCCTGAGCAGCGTGATCGAGTAAGGCGGGAACTCGTGAGTCAACGGGCCGGAATGGCTGCCGAGATCGAGCGCTGTGTGAGCTGCCAAACCGTCGGAGGTGTTGTCGCTGCCGTTGAAGGCGACGTCGGTGCCGTCGAGAGCCGACGCCGACATCACGTTTGCCGTTGCGCCATACGGGCCAGTCGCCCCATCGAACCCGACAGAGGTGCTGATGGGCTTGTCCGTCTTGTTGATCGCCAGCAGAAACATCCTGTGCGCGGCATCGGTCCCGCCATACACGCTGAGCTGCGTCGCTTTGAACGTCGTGGAGACCGGCGACATGGCGTCTCCGAACATACTCCAGAGGGCGAGCGCATAGTATTGCGGATTGCGCGCCATCGAGTCGGCATCGACCATGCCGTAGTCGGTGCCGTTCGATGCCTTGCCGTTGATGAGGTCGTACTGATTGGCGATCGTCACACCCTGTTGGGCCATCTGCCCGATCGTGTCAGCGAGGAAGAGAGCGTTCACCGACTTGGTCATCAACCGATCCTGGTCGGCGTCCTGGAAGGACACGAGGTTGTATTCGGTGACGGCGACCGGGACGGCCCTGTGCGGGTCCGCCTTCGACAGTGCCGCCTGCACGTTCGTCATGAGGCCCTTCCACGTGGCGGAAGGGGCGGGGAGCACATCGCCAATCGCCGGCCTGGAGCCGAACGCGTACTGATGGACCGAGTAGAAGTCGAGAGCCGATCCAGCAGCGCTGATGACCTTGTTGCCCCACCCACTCCAGTCCGACTGCTTGGCGACGCCGACGGCGCCGACGAGAATGGACGGATCGACGGCGACCATCGCTGCGCGGAACTGCAGGTAACCGTCGTGGTCCTTGTCGCCGTTGACGTAGTCCGTACCATCGCATGTCCAGACGTCTTCCCAGCCCCACGAGGCGCATTCCGATCCGGCGGACTGCTTCGCCCCGTAGACCTCGTTGCCGACCTCCCAATAGGTGATCGGGACCGGGTCCGGACTCCCGTGCGAGGCTCGTAGCGTCGCCCATTGGCCAACGGTTCCCCAATCCTTGCCGTTGCGATCGACGCCGATGACCCGTGCGTCGCCCACGTGGCCGTTGAAGAAAGCGACGACCGCGGCAGCCTCCTGAGCCGTCGTGTTGAACGAAACGGTCCACATGCCGGCGATGCCCGTGGTGCGCATGAACTCAAGGAAATCGCTCGGCTTCGCCGCCCAGTTGGCCGAGCATCCGCTGTCGCCGTTCTCACACGCCAACCAGTGGTAGCCGTCGGCCCAGCTCCCGCCCGGCATGCGGACCATCGTCGTTCCCGACGCTTTCGCCGCGGCGATGAATTTCGGGTCCTTCAGTCGCTGAGGGCCGATCCATGCCGGCAGGTTCGTGCCGAGGAGTCGCCGGTCGAACGGCGTTGCCTGTTCGTTCGTGTGCACAACGATGCCGGCAACGGTCGTCGTCGCCCCGGTCGTCGACGTCGTCTGTTCGACGATCGTACTCGACGTCGATTTCGCTCCGCTCGCGCACCCGGCGACGACGATCACGGCCATGCACATACCCGATGCCGACTGCCACCACCTCGATCGACTCGGCATCCGAACATCCTAGGTCCAGTGGGCTTTGAGGCTTTGGTTGATCGACTCGATGATCTGACGGAACCGTCGCAGGAATTGTTGTCCGAGTCGGTCGGGTTCTTTGCCGAAAGTGGGGCGGATCAGGGTGACAACGTCGGTGTCGAGTTCGGCTTCGAAGCTTGCCGAACGGTGGCCTTCGGCGGCCATCAGGATCTGCCCTGGTCGTTCAGCAAGGGCGGTGTCGAGTTCGAGCATGGCGACGGCGGTGTTGCGTTTGTCGGTCTTGGCAGTCGTCGGCGTGTGGGCGATTGGGAGCCCGAATGGTGTTGCGATCAGGTGCAGCCGTAGTCCCAGAACCAGCGGGAATGCGGGCCGGAGTGCCCTCTTCGATTTCATCGAGTTGGTTTCTCCTGCCTGCCCTCCGAACCGGAATTGCAGCTTCCACTGCAACCGGCTCTCCACGTGTTCATGCTGCTGGTACGGGTGTTCTTGTTGTTGGTGTGCTCGTCCAAGGTGTCGCGATCGTGTGGCGCCGATATCGGTAGCGTTCGATGTTGACCTCGTTGGGTCTGATCATCTCGATCGCCGTATCGCTGATCCTCCGACCGGGCAGGCGGCGGCGTACCAGGGTGTGCATGTTCAGTCTGGGGTGGCGTCGGCGGAGCCAGCCAACCGGTTGAAGCATCGTTGAGACCTCAGCCAAGAGTGCTTCAGTGTCGGCAAGAGTCGCTGAACCATGATCACAGGAGGGCACTCACGTGCGACGGTATTGATGATGTGTTGCATCGTCGCTCCACCCCGGCGGAGACGTTTGTTGTAGGCGGGTCGCTGCGGCAGATTCGGGAACAACGACGCTTGGCGGGTGTGGGCGTGGCGGATGAAGCGTGCTTCAAACGTGAACGCGAGCAACGCTTGGATTACCGCCAACGCGATCAGTTCAGGATCGGAGAGTTGCGGTGCGATCATGGCGCTCTCCATCATTCGGCGTTCGGGTGCCCGTTCGGGAGGGTCGACGAGTAGGTCGTCAATAGTGACGTAGAGTCGAGTCGCGAGCTTGTCCAGGTCACGGTTTCTGCCAGTCCTCCAAGACAATTGGCGTGTACAACGCTCCAATCGTGGACGTGCACGCGCTCAACGTGGAGGATGTTCGCGCGCACCGCGCGAATCCTTAGGAACCACACGTCGAGAGAATAACGAGGACGAGAGAGCGTCGCTCCCACCCGTTCAACGATAGATATGCTGCGGGCAGAAGTAGGCGGCCAATGGACCCGCGTCAGACAAGCGGATCGTCCAAGTTAGGATTTCGACGTGAGTTCGAGCGAGGAATACACGATTGCGGAGCGGGCTGCGTCGTCGGGTCGCGGGAAGTCGCTGCGCATACGGATCGGTGAGTCACTGTTCCGCCGCTGGCCGCTCTATCTGTTGCCGATCGTGGCGCTCGGCGCCTACGGCGCAGTGGTCGCCAAGGACACAACCCGTCAGTACCAATCGATCGGAACGGTCAACGTTGCGTCGTCGACGTTCCTGGCAAACCTGACGGATGTCAACACTCCGAATTTCGGTTACGACACCCCGGCGACGAAGACCGCTCGAGACATCGTCCAGCACCTCTCCTCGGCCGAGTTCACCCGTACGGTGGCGGCGAACGCCGGACTGACGTCGGCCGTCGCTGCCGGCACGATCACGCTCGACAAGATTCGGGCCAGCGTCTCGGCGTCAGCCAGTGGTGACAACGTGCTCGCCGTCATCGCAACGACTGATGATGCGGTTCTCTCACAGCGCTTGGCGACGTCGGTGATGACGAGCTACACGGCGTATGTGCTCGGCGTCGAAACGGCGCAGTACTCCGTCGCGGTCAAGTACTATCAAGGGAATCTCGTCGCCGACGCCCAAGCGGTGACCGCGGCGAACGCTGCGTTGGACGCCTACCTGACGAAGAACCCGGCTCCCGCCGTCGGAACTCGGTCCGATGTGCAGACCGTGCAGATCGCCCGGCTGAACGCTGTGGTGTCAACGGCCCAGGCCCGAATCGATGGCGATCAGGCTCAGCTCGACAAGTCTCAGCTGGCGATCAAACAATCCGAGAGTGACATCGGCCAGCGCCTGCAGGTCGTCGACAAACCGACCGTTCCGACGAGCCCGCGACCGATAATGCTGAAGCGCGCGTTGACGCTCGTCACGTTCTTGATCCTCGGTCTCCTCGTCTCGATCGCCGCTCTCGTCGCGGCAGCCCTGCTCGACCATTCCGTCCGGTCGGTGGGCGATGTCGTTGCGATCGAGGGTCTTCAGGTCATCGGGATGATCCCGAAGCAGCCGACGAAGCGGCGGTCCACGCAGCGGATCGTTCCAGAACTCGTGACGGCGACTGCACCGAAATGATCGACCCGAACGATCGCTCCTGGAATCGAATCAGCGCTGCACTCGAAACGGTCTGTTCGATCCGATGAGCACCGGTATTCCGTCGGCCGATTTCGCGCCCCTTCCGAAAAGGCCGGGCCGCGCCGATCGTTCGGCCGGTCGCGCCACCGCGACAGAACGAGGTCTGAGCCGGGGGGAGCCCGACGGCACCCTGCGTCTTCCGGTCAAGCCGCAATCGCCGATCTCTCCCTTGCTCGACGCGATCCCGGCCGAATTGACCGAGACCTTCCACTACCTCGTCGCCCGTCTGCAGTTGGACGGCGACGAGCCGCTGCCGCGCCGGCTCGCTGTCGTCGCGGCGACGCACGGTGAAGGTGTCACGGTCGTGTCCAGAGCCCTCACCGCGATCCTCGCCAACGATCTCGACGTCGGGGTGTGTCTCGTCGATCTCAACTCGACGGCTGGCTCCAGGCGGCGCAACGACGGTGGCGCCGCCGGGCTCTACGACGTGTTGTCCGGGGCGGTCGAGCTGAAGGACGCGCTCAGCGAAACGATCGATCACCGGGTGTCGATTCTGGGCGCTGGAGCGTGCGATCCGGCGGACGCACGCAACCTCGTTCGATCGACCAGTCTCCCGCAGATCTTCGACGGCCTCGACGACCTCTTCGACTACGTGATCATCGACGTGCCTCCGATCCTCGTCGGGAGTGAGGGGATCGCGCTGCTCCGACATGCCACTGGCTACCTGATGGTGGTCCGTCACGGCGTGACGCCAGTCGAGCAGGTTCGCGCAGCTTCGGACGAGATCGGATCAATTCCCTCGATCGGAGTGGTGCTCAATCAATGCGTGACCAAGATTCCGAGGCGTCTGCAGCGATTTTTCAGGCCGTAGTCATGTCGACGTCTCACGGAACTCTCTAGCGGTGAAAGTCCTCATGGTCTTCCTGGTCGGCTGCTTCCTAGCCGGCGCGTCGCCGAAGGGGCGACGTTTCGCGTCCAAGCCGATCGTGCTGCTCGTCGTCTGCATCGTCATCGGCGCGAGCTTCCTCAGCTTGAAGATCAGCGGCTGATGAATGCCCGGGCGGCGCTCGAGGGGGTCGCAGCCCACACACACAGTCGGCCACGGCACTCCCGAGGAATACTCGTCTACACCGTCATCGTTGCGGTCGGAGCGGGCTTCGCGCTCATCGCCCGCAACACAGCGCCGCGCCCGCTAGCGATCGGCTTGTGCCTCATGTTCATGACGATCGGCGCCTGGGTGGTGAAGCCGATCGTCGGACTGTGCACGACGCTGTTCTTCGCACTTGTCGGCGACATCGTGTCGTCCACGTGGTTTCCTTTCAACAAGGGCCTATCGGCGCACGAATCGGTGATGTTCCTCAACAAAAGCCTGATCATCAGCCCGCTGGAGATCTGTCTCCTCGCGGGTTTGGTCGCGCTCTGCATTCGGTTCTTGCTGGACGGCGTGTGGCCGTTCATGTTGGGTGCGGCGGGCAAGGCAGTGTTGGCTTTCGGGTTTTTCGTTCTGGTGGGCTTGTTCTACGGCGCCGGCAAGGGTGGCGATTCGCATATCGCCCTCTTCGAGTTCCGGCCGTTCTTCCCGTTCATCGCCGTGTATTTCCTGAGCGTCGCGGTATGCCGCAGCCGCGCCGAGTTTCGGTGGCTGCTGTGGACCGTACTCGCGGCGATCGAAGTCAACGCATTTCTCGGGTTGATACGCGTCGCCGGCCTGTCGGCCGCCGATCTCAAGCTCACCGAGACCATCGCCGACCATGGCGCTGTTCTGCGGATGAATGTGCTCTTCGCGTTATTGATCGCCTCGTGGCTGATCCGCGGGATCTCGACAACCCAGCGAGTGGTCACAACAGTGATGTCGCTTCCGGTGATCGTCGTCTACATCGTGGCCGAACGCCGAGCGGCGATCATCGCCTTGGTCGTGTCATTGGGGCTCTTCAGCATCGTTCTCTTCTGGAGGCAGCGTCGAACGTTCATGAAGATCGTCCCGGCGGTCGCCGTGATCATGGTCCTCTACGTCGGCGCGTTCTGGAACTCCCAATCGGGCGCTGGATTTCCCGCACAGGCGTTGAAGTCGGTGATCTCGCCCACCCAGGTCACCCAACGCAATCAGAGTTCGGACATCTATCGGACCTATGAGAACTACGACCTCAACTTCACCATTCGTTCCAACAAGGTGCTCGGAATCGGGCTGGGGCAGGCGTTTTACCGACCGGCTCCTCTCGCCGAGCTGACTGGATTCGCCTACAACGCCTACATACCGCACAACTCGATTCTCTGGGTCTGGGTGAGCTTCGGATTCGGCGGATTCGTCGCCATGTTCTTCATGCTTGGCCGCACCATGCTCCTCGGCGCAGCAGCGCTCAAGACGGTAGACCGCGCCCAGGACCTCACGGTGCTCGTGACCTTCGTGTTGTCGATCGTGATGTTCGTCGTTTACGCATCGGTCGACATTGCGTGGGATGCACCCGGGCTGATGTTGCTCGGAACGGCGATCGCCGCCGCCACGAACTACCCGCGCCGAGCCGATCGACGTTTGTCGGCGCGGCCCTCTGCGGTTCGTGCGTCCGAACCCTCGATGGCGAGCAGCGTTGCGGTGTGATCGGAGCGGTCGCGGCGGCTGTTGCCAAGCTGACGGCGGAGAAACGGCATGATGACGTCACCGGTCGTGAACGGTCGCTCGAACACCAACGAGAAGATCCACGCCGCGAAGACGATGCATGGAAGACCGACAAGCACGGCGACGATGAGTATCTGCTCGTAGCTCAACGATGTGTCGCCGAGCACCTTTTCGAGCAGGCGTAACAGCGGATGCTGGATCAGATAAAGGCTGTACGAGAATCCGCCGAGGTACGCCGCCGGGCGGGACGACAGCGCTCGAACGGCGGCGGCGTCCCGCTCACCACGCACGACCCGTTGCGATGCATGGCAGATCAGAGACAGCGCAAACAGGCTGACGACAGGGTCGAGTATCGGAAGCGACATATCGCCTTTCCCCGTGGCGATGATCCCGGCGATCGTCGCTCCGAAACCGCAGGCGATCCATCCCCACGACAGGCTGCTGAAACGGCGAGCTTGGTCGACTTCCGAGAAGATCGCGACCGCCCCCCACATCCCGAACGCGAACGAGCCGATAAACCACGGCGCCGCCCAATAGAGGTTTTCGTTGTCTGGGATCACGAAGAAGTCGCCCAGCGTAACGCCCCAGGTCGCGACCAGCGCGGACGTTCCACCATAGCGCTTCCATAGCGGCAGCAGCACCAGCGGCATGAGGAAATAGACTTGCCATTCCGTCGCCACGCTCCACATCGGGCCGTTGATGCGGAACGCCCAGTCGAAACTCCAGTTGTGCACGAGGAACACGTGCGAGATGAGCGAACCGGTGCTCCGCGCAGCATCGTACGGCCCCGGCGCCTCACCGGAGCCTGCGGAGGAGACAGAGTTGTACACGACGATCGACAGAATCGACAGCACGAGCGCTGCGTAGTAGGGCGGTAACAGCCGTCTGGCCCGACGGCGGATGTACGGGCGGAATCCACCCAACAACTCGTAGCGTCCGAAGCGGGCAAGAGGGAGCATCAGGCTGTAGCCGGAGAGAACGATAAAGATCGCGACGGCCAGGTGTCCGTAACCAAAGATCTGCCGGGTGACTCGCATCGGCAGGGAGACGTGGCCGACTGGAACATTGATCGTCAATGTGTGAAAAATGACGACGTACAACGCGGCTAGTCCGCGTAGCCCATCGAGAAAATGCAGACGAACACGAGAGGTGGTGGCGAGGCTGCTGTCTGAGGTCGAGACGGATGTTGTGTCGCTGCTCGAATTATGAGCTCGTGCATGGATTGCAAATGTAGCAGATTCCTGAAGGTCTGCTGAACTCGACCCGTTGACGAAACCTCGAACCGCGCGCAGACGTCGCAGGTCAGTATCGAACGGGGCGGGCTATGGCACCTCGGCCCCGTGCACCATGATGAGCGAGATGTTGGCCACCACCGTGGAGCCATCGGTCGACTTGAACGTGATCGAGTTGGCGCCGCTGTGTACTTGAGACAAACTCGGAATCGGTATGGAGATCGAGCGCCACATGAACGAGAGACCATCGGCAGCGAAGGGATTCGGCGTATCAATGAATTCGTTTCCGTTGAGCGAGACGCTCGGTACGGCAGTGCCCGACACCCAGTAGTTGAACACGATCTGTGCACCGGTCGTGTTCGGTCCCCATGTCACGTTTCCAGCGACATTGAGCGTTTTCGGGCTTCCCACAGAATAGCCGAGGCTCGTCGCTGCGCCGTTACGTTCGTTCGCCTCGGGCACGTCATACCCGAGGTCTCGGTAGGTCTTGGGACCGTCGAAGGCCAAATTGTCCCACGCGAAGGTGTGCACGCGCTGCCCGTTCGGGTTCGGGAACTTGTCGGCGTTGTAGTGCGCGTCGGTCATCCATACCAGACCCTTGGTGAAGCTCAGATTGAGGTTGTCAGCTGACGCAACCATCTTCAGCGTTCTCGATCCGCCATCGGACATCCAGATCTCGATCCGCGCCTGGTTCACGCGGACCTCGACATGGTTCATCGCTGTCGGGGAGCCCTTTTTGACACAGTCGGTCTGGTTGACGGGAACCTCGATGAAAGCATTGTTCCTGGTCACATAGATCTTGGCGACGCCGGTGGTATCGGTGGTTTTGGCGCAGCCTCCGTCGAAGTTGACTCCGATCTCGTTGGCGGCAGCGGGGGGGAGAACGTCGTTGTTCCCGCTCGTTCCTCCGGTGTTCGAGATGTCGGACCGGGCGCCGGGGACCGGCTTGTCAGTGATGATGAACTCCGGCCAGGCGCCGTGAATACCTTCAGAGTCGGCGGACACATCGAAGCCGACGGTGCCGGTCCGACCGGTGAAATCGAACGGCTGCTTCGGGTAGAGGTCGATGTTGACGACACCGTGGTTGTCGTTCTGCGACTCGTACACCTGCCCGTTGCAGACACGGACAGCATTGGGAGGGCCGACGGTTGTCGTGGCACCGCACGCGATCATCTGGGTGTCGGAGATCAGGTTCAACGCGCCCTGTCCAGAGTCGATCTTGCCGATGCGTGATACACCCCACAGCACGGGGTCGAGGTCGCCGGTCCGAGTGCCGCCGCTGTGCGGTTGATCGAACGTCTCGCAGAATGCCAGTGGCGATGTCGCCAATTGCAGTCCGCACCCGACGTTGCTGCTGCCGCCCGTCGGGCCAGGCATCGGCGTCGGCGTCGGAATCGGGACCCGAGGCGTCATCGTGGTGGTGCGCGACGGGTTCGCCCCGCGCTGACCCGTGCTGCATCCCCAACCCTGGGTAAGCAATGTTCCGACGGCAGCGATGCCGAGAATCGTCGTTCGAACCATCCTGCCAACATAACAGATTGGTTACAAAACGTGATTTCTCCGGGTTCATTTGTGTTTGCAAGCCCGAGAACGGTTACAAGAACGCTCACGGTGACAAAAACCGTCTCTGGATAACATTTGTGAGAGGTATTGTGCCGGATCAGCGGGCTCGTAGAGTAGGCCAATGCGGTTCAGGGACGTGATGGCGGATGCGCGAAGGACGTTTTGGCAAGATGCCGCTCGGTGGGTCGTTCCGGAGAGCGTGGTGTCGATCGATACGGTCTCGACGACCAAGGTTCTGCGACTGCTCTATCAGAATCCGTCACTGCGGGCCATGGCATGGTTCCGTTTGGCCAACGCCCTGCGGAGCGTGGGTGTACGCGGCACCTCATCCTGGACCCAGCGTCGTCTGCTTCGGCTGTATGGGCTTGAACTGTCGATCGGGCTGCAGATCGGCGGCGGTCTGTACATTGCTCACCCCGTCGGATGTGTGTTGCATGCCACCTCGATAGGCAGCAATGTCACAGTGATCTCCGCAGTCACGTTCGGTACCCTCGAAGCAGGCGTCTGGCCAACCATCGGCGATGATACCTTCTTCGGTGCAGGCGCACGCGTTCTTGGTGCGATCACGATCGGCAGCGGCGCCAAGGTCGGCGCTAACGCTGTCGTGCTGCATGACGTTCCAGCCCGAGCGACTGCGGTCGGCGTGCCGGCGCGGGTGCTCGAGCGACGAGTTGGTGAGCCCGAGGTAGCCACGCCACGGATGGAACCGAGTGGCTGACCTCCCTGCTCAGCCTGCGACTCCACCGACGGATGATCGTCCGGCGCGTAGCCTTGGCAGGAACGTTATGGCGATCCTCGGATCGCAGGTGGCCACCTGGATACTCAGTTCGGTGCTGCTCGTCGTACTGCCCCGGTTTCTCGGGCCGGACGGCCTCGGCCAGTTTCGCGTGTCGACTTCGCTCTGGGCGATCGTGTCCGTCGTGGCGACGTTCGGCACCGGCGCATTCGTCACCGTGGAAGTCGCCAAGCGTCGCACGCAGGCACGATCGCTGGGCCGCGAGGTCATCAAGGTCAGGCTGCTGGTCTTCGTCCTACTCCTTCCGTTCGTCGCCATCTTTGCGGTCGTCGCAAAGTACGAGAACCGCCTGCTGCTGATCATCGGAATAGGCGCGGTCGGCGCCTTGTTCGGCCTGATCGGCAACAGCGAACGCGCCGTGCTGTTCGGCTCGGAGCAGATGGGCGCCGTAGGAAAGATCGACATCGCCAACGAGGTGTTGTTAGTGGTGGCGATTGTCGCTGCCTTGGCATTGGGCGCCGGGGTCATTGTCATGTCGTGGATTGGAGCGGCCGTCACTGCGTTGAGTGCGATCATGTTCGTCCGGATTGTTCGGAGTGTGGCGTCGTCGTCGACAGAGGATTCGCTCTTTTCGGGGGTCCGGCTGATGAAGGCAAGCGCTCCCTACCTGTTCGCCGACGCGATGGTCATCATCTACCTGCAGGTAGACACGCTCGTGATCTCGCTGATCGCGACCGAGCGCGAAGTCGGCTGGTACACCACAGCCGACAGTATCTTCGGTTCACTCCTGTTCGTCCCGGCGGTACTGCTCACCGCAGTGTTCCCGCGAGTCGCCCGCCTGCACAGCGAGGCGCCCGAGGACGTCCCCAAGCTCATCAGCCAGGCTTTCCAGACCATGCTTGTCTTTGGCGTCTGGATCGGCTTGGGCACCGTCGTCGTCAGCGCCTCATTAACGTCGACTCTGTTCGGGAACGAGTACTCCGGCTCCGCAGCCGTCCTGGCAATCTTTGGTGTCGTCGCCATCCTCAGCTATCAGACGATAGTGCTGGCTCAGTTCGCCATCGCCAGCGGCCGGGCCCGCTTCATCGGCTATCTGATGCTGGCTGCCACGATCGCTTCGATTCCCCTCGACCTCGTTCTCGTGCGCTGGAGCCACAACCGCTACGGCAATGGAGCGATCGGCGCCGCTCTGGCTTACATCGGCACCGAGGCGATCCAGATCGGCATCGGGGTGACCGTCGTGGCGCCGTACATCTTCCGTCGGTCGACTTACCTCCGAGTGCTGCGATGCGCGATCTCCGGCGGCGCGATGCTAGCCGCCGGCTGGCCATTGCGTTCGGAGCCGTTCGTGCTCTCGGGCGCAGTCGCCACGGTTGTGTACTTCGTCGTGTTCCTGCTTTTGCGCTCGCCGGACCATTTCGAACGCGACGCCGCCAGGCAGGGATGGGGAAAAGTCCTCGCACGAGTGCGCCCGGCGCGAAACCCCGCTTGAGCATCTCGGCGAGCGAAGGTGATGCGTACACGCGATGGGCCGATGCGTCGGCGTCGGCCGTCGATAGCATTGTAAAATGATTGAACGGCTCGGGCGGGCCCGAGCCGCCATTCACGAAGAGACTAGTGAGTTCGACCTTCGTCTGTGGATCGCGACGGCGATCTGCCGGTCACTGCCGCCTCTCGTCGGAAATCGGCTGCGGTCACGTGCGCTTCGCTTTGCGGGCGTGCGCGTCGGTTGGGCGACGACGTTCGGAGGTCCGGTGAAGCTCAGTGGTCCAGCTCGGCCTGCCTCGAGGCTGACTGTTGGACAGCGTTGTTGGATCAATGCCGGATGTACGTTCGACGCCTCGGCGAGGATCGACATCGGCAATGACGTGGCGTTTGGACCAGAGGTCATGATCATCACCAACAGTCATCACATCGGCCCGTCGCAGGAGCGTGCCGGCTCTCTGCGAAACGAGCCGGTGCGCGTCGGAAGCGGCACATGGGTGGGTGCTCGAGCGACGATCCTTCCAGGGGTCGAGATCGGACCGGGATGCATCGTCGCCGCCGGGTCGGTCGTCACGCGGTCCGTCGAGCCCGACACGTTGGTCGCCGGGGTGCCCGCTGTCATTGTGCGCCGATTGGATACCACGAAGCGCTGAGCCCGAAGGGGCAACGCATACGGGTGATGCGGCTGCGGGGCGAACGAGGGCGCGTCGCGGACGCTTTGCACCGTCGCTGTTATTATGGCGGTTTCCGGCGGCGACCGAGCGGACAGCACCGAGGAATGAACCAGTGAGCACGTTGACGAATGAGATGGCGAGCGCCTGTAAGCGTGGACTCGACGAGGACGGTTATGCCGTGCTGCGCGGCGTGGTGTCGAAGTCCGGGCTGGAAGCCTTTGCTGCAACCCTGTCTGCGGAGTTCGCCAGGATCAGCGCTGACGGCTCCCTGTTCGCGGGTGGCGGAATGTACAGCGGTCATCTCAACTGCGTTCCGGGGATCGCTGCGCATTTTGCCTACGACGACATCCGCGCAGCGGGGATCATCGACTTCGTCGAGTCGTTGAATCCGACGTGGGCGCTACGGCCGCGAGTCACGCTGAACTTCAATCTGCCCAAGAGCAAGGCGCAGCACTATCACATGGATGGTGTGTACACGTCCGACTTCTTGATCTGCAACGTCGCTGTCGTGGACACGAACCTGACGAACGGCGCCCTCGACGTGCTGCCTGGAACCAACAAGCGTTTCTACCGCTTCTGGCAATATGCGGCTCAGCGCCTGTATCGCCGCTCCACCCGAATGCCGTTGCAGCAGGGTGACGTCGTCCTTCGCAGATCGACGCTGTGGCACCGTGGCATGCCGAACCGAAGCGCCGACGCACGACCGATGTTGGCGTTCACGTTCGGCGAGATGGACGAGCCGAATCCCGACCCGTTCGCTCACCTCACCGAGGAGATCGAATTCTATCCGAACTGGTTTCGGCCAACGGCGGTCGGTCGCATGCGGGAGCGCATCTTCGTCACGGCACCCATCACCTACTCGGCCTACCGATTCGCCCGTTCGCTGTTCTCCGACAAGGGCTATTCGAGCTGACGTGTTTCATCGCCGACGGGGCCACAAGCTACCCTCTCGTGATGCAGCATCGTCATCTCGGCTCCACCGACCTGATCGTGTCCGCCGTCGGCATGGGTTGCAACAAGTTGGGCAGCATTCAAGCGCGCCAGACACGAGGCTCTGCAGTGCGCCTCGTCCGCCAGGCAGTTGACGCCGGCATCACGCTCTTCGACGTTGCCGACGCCTACGGCAACGGCAACAGTGAATCGCTCCTTGGGGAGGCCCTTCAGGCTGCCGGTGTCGATGTCGTCGTTGCGACGAAGGTCGGATATCGGTTTGAAGAACGTTCGCGTGCGAAGCAAGCAGCTCGACTGGTCGCGACATCCATCAGGTCCCGGATTGGTCACGGAATCGGCGTGGCCCGTGGCGAGGCCTACTCGACACACGATTTCTCCGCCGGCTACGTCGCCGGAGCGGTGCGTGCCAGCCTCGTCAGGCTGCGACGTGAGCGGATCGACCTCCTACAGTTCCATGGTCCACCGGCGGCGGACAGGTCCGAGCTTCCGGAGGTCATCGAGCGGTTGATCGCAGATGGTCTGGTGCGGCATTTCGGTGTCGGTTGCGAGAGCGTCGCCGTTGCGGCCTCGTGGGTCGGCGTGACAGGGCTGGCGGCGATCCAACTGCCGTTTGGCGTTCTCGATCCTGAAGCCGCAGCGGATGTCTTGCCGACCGCACGGGCAAACGGCGTTGGAACGATCGTTCGCGGCGTGCTCGGCGGTGGTGTGATCGCCCGATTCGTCCGTGGCGAGAACCCCGGGGTGGAGCCGGACCGCGTCGACCGACTCGAACGTCTGAGACGCTACTCCGACACGCTCGGTGTCGAGCTCGTGCAATTGGCGATTTGGTTCGGCGCGCAGACGGCCGGCGTCGACTCCATGCTGCTCGGCATGTCAAATTCGGCGCAGTTGGACACCGGGGTCCAGCTGGCCGACACCCCGCTTCCGTCGCCAGAGGTGTTGCAGAGGGTTTCCGAGATCGTGCGAGACGCTGATGCTGCCTGACCGGACGGAAGCTGGCGACGATCACGTCATCGTCATCGGGAGTGGGCCGTGCGGGGCGATCGCGGCCAAGGTGCTCGTCGACGCCGGCATTCGAGTCACCATGCTCGAGGCGGGTCTGCAGCTGCCCAAGGGCGTTATCCTGCGCGCTGGCGGCCACACGCTCTTGCGCTGGCGATCGCAACAGGAGTTGCTCAGCGCACGTCACCGCTCCCTCGGCGATCCGTCGACCGAGTGGTTCAGCAGCCTGAGTCCTGGCGGCTTGTCGAATTACTGGACAGCCGCTGTTCCTCGGTTCGCGCCTGAGGATTTCTCCGACGGAGGTCGCCTGGATGCTCGGTTCGCCTGGCCGGTGAGCTACGACGATCTCGTCCCGTTCTACGGCATGGTCGAGGATCTGCTGAAGATCACCGGACCGGAAGTCTCACTTCCCGTTCTCCCTGCCGGGCGTGCCCGCTACCGCATCAGCTCGCCACCTGACTGGCAGGCGCTGGGAGACTCGATGGACGCGCCACAGCTCACGGTGTTGCCCCTGGCGCGGGGAGGTCGCTGGATGCTCGCACGTCGCGGTTCGGAGTTCAACAGCTACCACGTGATCGTCAAACCGCTCGAGCAGTCCGCCTCGTTCGAATTGCGGCTCGGTGCTCGTGTCGATCGCCTGCTGGTCTCCGACAGTGGGGACGAGGCGACCGGTGTCGAGTACGTCGATGTGGCGACCATGCGCCGCCAGACGATGCGCGCCAGAGCCATCGTGCTCGCCGCAGGAACTATCGATTCGACCCGGGTATTGCTGAATTCGACATCGCGGTCGTATCCGAATGGGCTCGGCAACGACGGCGGCCTCGTCGGACGCTACCTGCACGATCATCCCAAAGAGTGGTGGATGGTCGATTTCGAGCGACCGCTGACGATGGTCGATCATCCGCTGTACTTGGCCCGCGAGCCGTACGCCGGCAGCACACCACTGAGTGGTTCGTCGGCGACGATCGGCATGGCGACTCAACGACAGCGACCGAAAGCGTTGGCGCATCGCAAAAGCAGCCTCTTCGGCGTGCAGGTGTTCAGCACGATGGTTCCGGAAGACGTGCAGGGCGTGCAGCTAGTTCCGAACGGTGGCGATGCGGGTGGGGCGCCGATCGTCGATATTCGCATGCGCTACAGCGATGTGGCATCGGCTACACTGCACGCGGTGCGTGAACGCTTCGAATCCGTCTTTGCAGCGGTTGGAAACCCGGTCAGGGTGCTCCCCGTCGACTGGACTCCTCGACCGGGTGCTTCGGTGCATTTCGGCGGCACCGCGAGGATGCATGAGTCCGCAGAGTTCGGCGTCGTCGACAAATGGAGCCGACTGCACCGCACCCGGAATGTCGTCGTCGCCGACCTCAGCACCTTCACGACGAATCCGGAAAAGAATCCGACGTTGACGGCGATGGCACTGGCGGCTCGTGCAGCCGGACATCTCGTCGATTCGTCCCGCTAAACGCCGACCTCAAAACGACGGATCGGGGACAGGCGCGGCCGTGTGAACGCCGGTGGCTGTCGGTCGGCCCCGCGGCGCTGCAGATCTTGATGACGAAACCGGGACGTTTGTCATCGATCCGTTATATTTGGCGAAATGTTCCGTCTCTTGAGTAGTTTTCGTCCGCCGACTGTGGCCGTTGTCACCGCCAGCCTGATGCTCGTCAAAGGATGCGGAGTCTCCGCCGAGCCGCGAGCTGCGTCTCCAGTGCGAACGACGCCCGTCGTCGTCCGAGTGCCGATCCCAACGACCACCACTGCGCTTCCACCGCCCGTCGCCCACTTCTCGACTCTTCCGGTCGGCGCAGCGCTCCCGAGTGATGCCACCTGCGCTGCGTTGGTCCGCCCGGCGGCGGAGGTCCGACCGGGGAATGCCGTGTTCAACCGCACCAAGGGGAACGGCGCCGCACAGTCCGGTTTCTTCGCCAGGGTCGATGGAGACTTCGCCGGCACGACCGACGAGATCATCCAATGGGAGGCGTGCAAGTGGGGAATCGACGAGGACATCGTGCGGGCGCAAACGTATAAGGAGTCGTCGTGGAACCAGTCCGCCGCCGGCGACTTCACCACGGATTCGTCGCGTTGCGTTCCTGGGCACCCGCCCGGCACCGATGGGCGCTCAGGACAATGCCCAGAGTCGATTGGTCTGATGCAGGTCCGTTATCCCTACTGGGGCGCTTCTTTTCCGATGGCGACGAATTCTTCGGCCTACAACCTCGACGAAGCGCTCGCAGCTCGTCGGTCATGTTTCGAGGGAAACGAGACATGGTTGAATACCGTCGGCGGCAATCCCTACAGCGCCGGCGACCTGTGGGGTTGCGTGGGCCTGTGGTTCGCCGGCCGTTGGCACACGGCAGAGGCCGATACGTACGTTACGGCAGTGCAGGACATTCTCAATCAGCGGGTGTGGCAGAAGCCGGGGTTCTGAGACCAGGCGATGCTGCGGCGAGGCTCATTCGAGCGAGCGATAGATGGCCGCAACGTCGGCGGCCAACCGGTCTGGCAGGAAATGTTCGAGCACACGTGCTCGGCCCGCAGTGCCGAGGCGCTCGCCGAGTTCTGAGTCGTCGAGCAGCAGGAGCAAGCGTTCCGCCAGAGCGTCCACGTCGTTGATTGGCGCCAACAAGCCGGTGACGCCGTCGAGAACGATCTCCTGAGCACCCCCGCTGCGGAACGCAACGACGGGTCGCTCCGCTGCCATTGCCTCGATATACACCAGGCCGAAGGGCTCCTCGGCGCTCGGCATGACGAAGACGTCGCTGGAACGGATCACGCGCGCCGCGTCGTCTCGATAGCCGGCAAATCTCACTCGCTGATCGATGCCAAGCGCCACGGTCGCGGCGCGCAGTTCGTCGAGGATTCCGCTGTCGTCTCTGCCGATTGCCAGGAGGACGAAGTTCGGATGAGACTTCGAGATCTTCGCCAGCGCTTCGAAAAGGTATCGGTGCCCCTTCCACGGATTCAGTCGCGCTGCGATGCAAAGCACTGCGGCGTCAGGATCGGCTCCGAACTCGTTGACCACCCAGTCTCGATCTGCTGGCTGTCGTCGGAACCCTTCTACGGGTGACGTCAACGCATTGAGCGCAACCGATATCGACGCAGGCCGATACCCCATCTCCACAGCTGACCCAGCAACGAATTCGGAGATGGCGATCAGTTGGTCGACGTGGCCAAGCACCCACTTGCTGGGCATGCTGAACCAGTCCTCGACTTTGACATGCAGGTGCACAACGAGCCGTGCGCCCGACAGGCGGGCGACGATGAATCCGATCACCGTCTCCCGGGTCTTCTCCGTGCAATGGACAACGCCGATTTCGTGGCGACGAACGTAGCGAGTCAGGCCGACGACTGCTCCGATGAACGCCGGAATAGTCAGGACAGCGACCTTCGCCTTGGCCCACCACCCGCCTCCGACAAGCGGGACACCGAATCGCGTTGGCCGGACGTGTGCTACTGGGATGGCGGAGAACGCCTCGAAGGACTTGGACGGCCGTCCGACAGGTCCAGGGTTGATCGCGACATGCACGGTGATGCCCAACGCCGGCAGATGCTCGCAGAGACTTGCGTGCACCTGCGCGTCGGCGACGAACGATGTGGACGACTGAATGAAAAGGACGCGGTCAACAGATCGTCGGCGTCTCATCGAACCATCAGCGTATGCGCCGCTTCGCCGCGAGGTCACGTCGGGAAACATGCTGTCACTCTGTTCGGGGATGTCGCCGGGTCTGGCCGCGTCGCTGCATCGCATCGCGTCGTCCAGTGGTGCGCTCGTCGCTCTGTTGCAACGACGCTGCCTGCTCGGCCACGCCAGCGCCGAGATGACCGGCGAGCGCACGAATCGTCGAGAACTGGAACATGTCCACGACGGAGACCCGTCGGTGAAGAACCTCCGCGAGGCGAGTGCTGACACGCACCATCGTCAGCGAGTTGGCGCCGAAGTCGAAGAGGTTCGTCTCCACTCCGGACGCTGTCGGGGCCGAGCATCTCACGCCACATCAGTGCGATCGCAGCCTCTAGATCATTCTCCGGGGCGACTGCGTCGACTGACTCCTCGGTTCGCCCGCTGTCCGGCTTGGGCAATGCGTTGCGATCGATCTTGCCGTTCGGCGTTCGCGGCAACGACGCAAGTTCGACGAAGGCCGTCGCAATCATGTAGCCGGGCACTGTCTCCCGGAGCGCGTTCCGCAAGTCCAGAGCGAGCAGCGTGGACACCCGACGTGCGGGCTCGTTCGCACACGAAGTGAAATCGACGGCGGCGTCGATGTGCGTAGCGGGGACGGTCGGCGCTGCCGGCGCAGTGCGTGATTGGAGCACGACGTCGAAGCGGTCCAAGCCCGGCTGTGACCATGTTGTGGTCGCCTCGTAGCGGTCGTCGATTGTCCGCAGCTCGCTCGGGTTCATCGCCGCAATGGCAGCTGGAAACTCACTCCTCACGTCTGCCATCGATGCCAAACCTGTGCCCGAATTCGTCGAGATCGCCCCGAACAGCGCCAACTCGCGCACCAACCGAGCATTGCGAATGCCATTGACCCGCAGCACAGGCGGGTTGTCCCGCAATACATCGCGAACGCTTGTCCAATTCGATAACCATGTGCTCGACGTCGGCGCCGATAGCGAGGCCCTCCGTGTGGAACACCATCCCGTGCTGCAGACGGGTGAGGGGTGACGCGTCAACGACCGCTGCACCGGGCATCGCAGCACGTTATCATTGCGACTTCAAGCGATGGCACGACCCGGGACGCGGGAAACGCTAACCGATGCAACGAGGCACGCCGAATCCATCACACAAGGCGAGCGTGATTTTTCCGCTCACGTGGCGATCATCGGTATCTCCGACCGCTTTCCGGGTTGAGCAAACATCGAAGACTTCTGGATGGATCTCCGCGACGGCGTCGCGTCGATCGATGTGCTCACCGATGACGAGTTGATCGCCGGCGGGGAGACGCTGGAGAATCTCCGAGACCCGAACTATGTTCGCGCTGCGGGACGTCTGAACGGCATCGATCAGTTCGACGCTGCGTCTGGGGCATGAGTCCCCGGGACGGCGCCGTGTTTGATCGACAGCACCGGATTTCCTCGAGACGCCGTGGCAGGCATTTGAGAACGCCGCTACGTCGGTGAATCGAACGAAGGCCTTGCTGGGGTGTCGCCTCGTGCGACCTCAGCGAGTGCATGTTCAAGAACGTGCTGGCGAGCCGCCGGATGAAGTCGTCAGTGGGCGAATGGCTCATCCGGCACAGCGGAATGAGACGAACTTTCTGGCGACGCGCGTTTCGTACGAGCTTGGCCTGCGCAGGCCGAGCTTCAACGTGCAAACGGCGTGCCGTTCGGCGCTTCGAGCTGTGCACCTCGCCTGCCGAAGTCTCCTCAGCGGGGATGGACTATCGCCTTCGAGATGGCACGGCAGGCGACTGCTACGGGCGATCACGTGCCCGTCGTCATCCTGCTTGACACCTTTCCGCCGGCCGTCTCGACACCAGTGGCCGCAAGCCGCGTCCGGCGATTTCGGGCGGAGAACTTCGCGTACGTGATGCTCGTGGTCCGGCATCGGTTCGAGGTTCGGCACGACTCCGCCAGCAAAGTGTCGCAGCGGTCCTCCGGCGGACTCGTCGACAGCGCAACAGTGGACTGATAGGCCGGAGGCGGCGTCAGTCCCTGCCGGCGACGGCGCGAAACACGGCCGCTGTCGCTGCGGCCATGAGCGGCGCCGTGAAGCGAGTTTCGACAATCTCACGGCCACGCAAGCCCATTGTCGACCGCTGTTCCGGGTTACTCAACAGCAATGACAGGTGTTCGGCGAGTCCGGCGACATCGCCGACGCGACTGAGCAGCCCGGTCACCCCGTCGTCGATCACCTCGGCGGTAGCGCCAGAAACGTACCCAACCACGGGAAGGCACATCGCCATCGCTTCGAGGTAAGCGAGTCCGAACGGCTCGCCGATCGACGGCATTGCGAAGGCATCACTTGCGGCGAGTATCGCGCTGACATCTGCCCGGCGGCCGGTCAGAATGACTCGGTCGGAAACACCGACTTCGGTAGCCAAGGCCTCCAACGAGGCTCGATAGCCGGGCGTCTGCTCCGCGCCGACGATGATGAGCCGCGCGTCCGGCAGATCGTGCACGATGAGCCCCAGCGCACGGATCAGATCGTCCGCTCCTTTGCCGGCGATCAGTCGGCATACCGTTGTGAAGACCGGAGCATCTCCTGCGATGCCGAACTCTCGCCGAATCGCGTCCCGACCGACGCCCGGCTGCCATTGCTCGACGCCTATGGCGTTGGGCACGAGATGAAGGCGTTCGGGGGGGCGCCCATCGTCGAGCAGCGAGCGCTCAACGAAGTGCGAGATGGCGATGATCCCGTCGGCACGTCGTAGCGACCACGCAACGCTGGAGCTCATCCAGCCGCCATAGGCGACGTGCATGTGGATCACGCACTTGGCGCCGGACAGCGAAGCGATCAGTGTGCTTGCGAGAGCGTCGCGCGCCCGCTCGTCGGTGTACACGATATCTATGTGATGGCGGCGGGCGAAGTACGCAAGACGGATGAAGCTGGCTGCGATCGGGAACACCGCCAGCCCGGCTGACAATTTCCGGCGTCGCGAGCCAGAAAACGTCTCTCGGAGATGATCGGCCCCGAAATCCGTTTGGTGCACCGTCACCCCGGGGATGTTGTCCACCAGCCCGAGCATCGGAGCGGGAACCGCTGTCGTTCCCGTTGCGCAGGCGACATGCAACTCGAAGCGCAGCTTGTCCAGGTTGCGCAGTGTCTGCGCATGAAGCCATGGACCCGCTCCGATGGGGGGATTCTTGGCAGTGTTGACGAACAGCACGCGAAGACGATCGTCTGTTGCCGCTCGATCGCGAGTTCGGAGCCGCCGCAACGCTTGCAATCGTTGTCTCAGAACGGCGACCATGTCACTCGGCGAAAGCAACGATTTCCTCCAAGGCTGAGGAGCGCGCAGGCGTCCGCCCGACCTCGGTGCGCAGGCCAATGGTCGCATCGCTCCATAACGTCGAACTCACCCAGGGCACGACCGGCACGAAATGCCGGCATCCGCGCCCGATGACCTGATACGAGGAGTCAGCCTGACGCCATTCGTGCGGGCGCACACGGTGATCGCGCTTGGAAGCCCTGGCTTCGCGCCGGAGTCGGCGGAATCGAAGGCATTGATCGTCGCTCTGTCGGCGATCAGACGCTTGGGTACCTCGAGCGACGGGGAGTCTCTGAGATCGTCCGTGCGCGCCGTGAACGTGAGGCTCCAGGAGGCGATGATGTCGCCTTCGCGTGTTCCGCCGGCTGCCTGCCGGGCCTTCAGGGTGACCTGCCCGAACTGCTGGTCGTTGACCTTGATCACGCCATCGAGCAATTCGAAGCTGCAGCGATGTGCGGTTACCGCGAACAGACCCTCCAGTCAACTCCGGCGAGCGAAGGGGATGCAGCAGGATCACGAGCACGGCTGCGAACGCTACCGCGTTCGAGCACGGCCCTTCTGCGCACTGTAGATCGGACCCGAGCACACCGTGAATGGCCTGCGGTGCATCACGTCACCGACGGTACGGGCTCCAGCAACATAGCGATGCCGAGGGCTGCGGCCTGCACGGTGATCGCTCCAGAGCATGTTCCGCCGATCGCCGAGCCCGCCCGTCGCGCCATGCGGATCAAGCCCACCAGATGCGTCAGCGCCGGGAGGGTGAGCGCGTCGCTGGTGCCGAGGTCGAGTTCGAGCGGTGCTCCCCCGAACAGCGCAGCGTTCGCTCGCGTCAGCGTCTCGACGTGCGCAACCCGACCCAAAGACGGAGAAATGGTGACCGAACGATCGGAAATCGCAAGGTCGAATGACGCCTCGCCCCGCTCACGGCGGAGAGCACGCATCGACGAGGCGAGCTCCGGAAAGAACACGTATGCGTCACGTGCGTAGCGTCGCCCCAGCCTGCTTGGCTCCTGCGCAGCGCGGAACACCCACTCGAGGCCGACGCGCTGTAACCAACCCGGAGCCCGCTTCTTGTCGCCGACCAGCATGTCGAGGCTTCCACCGATGCCGATCATGACAGGGGTGCGCAGCCGGCCGCGGTAGGCCTCGATGAAGCGCTCCTGTTTCGGATTGCCGAGTGCGACACAGAGAATGTCCGGATCGATGGCTGCGATGCCATCGATCACGTTCTCGTCGATGCTGCCCATATCAGCGAACATCGGCCCGCAGTCGGCGGTGATCGCCGCTCCCGGATAACGGGCGAGCAGGAGTTCGCATGCGCGCTCGGCCGTGCCCGCAGCAGATCCGAAGAGGTGAACTTTCCAGCCGGTCGTCGCTGCCCGCTCGGCCAGCGCCGGTACGAGGTCGGCCCCGGCGACACGTTCGGTCAAAGGCATGCCGCAGGCGCGCGCTCCCCACACGACCGGCATGCCGTCGGCGATGCAGAGGTCGGCACGTTGCAAGATGCTCCGAATCGACTCGTCGGCCAAAGCATTGACGAGAAAGTCGACATTGACCGTTGCCACCTGATGCGTGCGTTCTTGGCCTCGGCCTCGCACGACGAGTTCGCCGACGGCGTCAAGTGTCCCCTCCATCGTCGTGTCGTCGATCGGCACACCGAAAAGGAGCGCCGGCGCATGCATTCCAGCGAGCACGCTCATGTCGCTTCCGCGTTTCGCGTCGTTCGGGTCCAGGTGACAGCGTCGGGTCGTACGAGAACTCGAACCCATAGTTTGAGCTTCCAGAAGACCATGGAGGGCGCCTTGAGCAATGCCCGGTACACCGACTTCGGAGCGTTGATCGAGTGCAGAGCGACGACCACGTGACCGGCGACTATGACGAACGACGCTGCGCTGGCCAGCGCATTCGTCCGGTCGATCCGCCGACCGCGGAGCGCTGCGGCGACGGCCGCCGAGACGGCGCACAGGCCGTCGAACGCGACGAGTACCGACAGAGGCGGGACGGCGTGGTCGAATGCGGAGTCGACGTACGCCGGCCGCAGACTGCGATCGCCGCGTTTGGCCTTTTTGATCAGCTCAGGGACGTATCGGCGGGCCATCTGTAGTCGACCGAGCTCCCAGCGTTCGTTCTGCGAGGTGGCGTTGTCAAGCGTGCCAGGCATCTCCGCCTCTAGCTTCGCCGCCGGTACGTATGCGACCCGGACGCCATCGAGCAGCAGTTCCATCTGGAATTCCATGTCCTCTGTGAGATGGCCGGACCACCGGCGATCGCGCATCAACGCGTCGTCGAAAGCCATTCCGTTCCCGTAGAGCCCGCTCGACCCCCCTAGCGCAGTACGCCCGAGCGGCCGGAGATGATGCCGGCATGCTAACGCCGCATAGCGCAGGGCGGCGGCCGTCGAGCCGTCTGCGTCGCGGACGCCGTACAGACCCTGCGCAGCCTGGGCGCCGGAATCCATCGACACAGCGAGGGCTCGCAGGAACTGCGGATCGAGTGTCGTGTCCGCATCCACGATGACTACGGTGTCGAAGACAACGCCGCGGGCGTGTAGACATTCGTACAACCAGTTGAGGGCGGGACCTTTGCCGGGAGCTTCGATGTCGAACCGCTCGTGCGCAGTCCAGCCTGCATCCCGGACGATCCGCGCCGTCTCATCGCTGCAATTGTCGGCGACGACGTGCACCTCGAACATGTCGCGCGGGTACGCCAGGCGATCGAAGCTGAGGAGTGTCTTGCCAATGCCGACCTGCTCGTTGTGGGCCGGAACGAGGACGGCGAATCGGCGAGTGGAGTACGGGGCAACCGCCGGCCGGACGGACCGTCGACGCTCGGACGCCATGGCAGCGAGCGTCACGACCCCGAGATAGGCGGATAGCGTTCCGGCTGTCACGGTCGCCACGGTCTGCGTGACGCTTAGGCACGCACCGATCAAGCGCGCAGGCACCGTCACAGTGCTGCGGGCGATCATCGTCGAGACGCTATCGACCGCATCGTCTGCTACCTATCGCAGCGGCCAGATCACCTGATGAAAGGAATCCGAGCCGTTGGCCCTTTCCGCCGGCACGTTCATTACGACACTCGGCTATCTTGTGTAAACGGACGTGAAGATCCTGTTGAACTTTAGTAGGCGACGCGGTCGCCGTAGTGGATGGTGAGGGTGTTGAGGATCTGTTTCCAGCCGTAGATCTGGCCGGTCAGATTCTCCCTGTTGGGTCGCTTCGTGGTGGCGACGAGGTAGAGGACTTTCAATGCTGACTGCTCGTTCGGGAAGTGCCCACGATGGCGTACGGCGTTACGGAAGCGTGCGTCCAAGCTCTCGATGGCGTTCGTCGTGTAGACGAGTTTGCAGCTTGACGGGGAACTCGAGGAACGGCACGAACTCGCCCCACGCTCGTTCCCATGCCTGGATCAACGCCGACTACTACCCTTGCCAGTCGTCGGACAACTGGGCGAAACGGGCGACGGCGACATCCACCGTGGACGCCGTGTGATCTCGCACGTCGCCGTCGCCTTGACTGCTGCCGGGTTCGACACCCGCGAAGTTCCACCGCAACGCTCCTCTCAGCAACGCAGATCACGGCGTCTCGCCAAGACCGACGTCGTCGACGCCGTGTCCGTCGCCCGCGCCTTGCAAGGCGAACCGTCGGTTGGACCGGTGCAAACGTTGGAGGTCTACGACCCGCTGGTCGCCAAGATCGAGGCGGTCCTCGTGCACCGCCGCGCTCTGGTCGAGGTCCGCACGCTGGTCCTTCACTACGCGCAGGACCAGATCTGGAAACTCCCGACAGAGATCCGCGATCAGCTCGGCACGACCGGCAATACCGAAGCACGCCTGCGCGCTCTCGAACACCTCGACACCACCGCCGTATCGACGCCCGCTGGCGCGTACCGCCTGTCGTGGGTGATCCCGCTCGTCGAGCAAGACCGTGTCGCACGCCGCCAGATCCGTCAACTCGAAGCGGAACTCGATGAGCTCCTCGATCTGCTCGGCAGCACGTTGCGTGACGAAGGCGGGATCGGGCCGATCGCCGCCGCCACACTGCTCGTCAAGGTCGGTGACCCGTTCCGGTTCGCTCGAGAGTCGAAGTTCGCCCGCTGTGCGGCACCGGCGCCCTGTCGTCCGGTGAAGGCCACGGCCAACCCGTCCGGCATCGCCTCGACTACGGCGGGAACCGGCGCATCAACAGCGTGCTCTACATCGCCAGCGTCACCCAGCAACGCGACCGCGACGACGCCCAGAACTACATCAACCGCAAACTCGCCGAAGGCAAAACCCGACGAGAAGCACGCCGCTCACACAAACGACACCTCGCCAACCGCGTCATCCGACGCATGTGGAACGACGAACAACGACGCATCAACAACAATCTCCACATCGCCTCTGGACAAGGGAGCGTCCGACAGCCCTACTGGCGAAACCACCCTCAAAATGGTCCCATGCAACTGGCCGGCGACACGCACAACCGGTTAGCCCCAATACCCTACTTCAACAGCCGGGTCAGGCCTGCCTGTGATTAGCTGGCGATCGCTGCGCCGAGCATTCCAAAAGGAGATCTTTGTGCCTTATCCAAATGTCGATGCATATCGGTTCGACGGCGGGTCCACCGGGTGCTTGCTGATTCACGGCTTTGGCGGCTCACCTGAGGAGACACACGCACTGGGCCAGCACCTCGCAGCCGCGGGGTTCACGGTGCAGGGCGTCCGCCTCGCCGGACACGGCGGAGCGGTGTCCGATTTCCACGCCAGCCACTGGCGGCAGTGGCTGCAGTCCGCCACTGCCAGCTTCGAGGACCTGCAATTGCGCTGCGACCATGTCGTCATCATCGGTTTCTCGCTCGGCGGCGTCCTTGGATTGATCATCGCCAGCGGACACGACGTGAGCGGTCTCGTCACACTCGGTTCTCGGGTGCTACCGATGACCAGCGCAAGTTCGCGAGCGGCGCGCCTGCGCTCGTTGATCGGAAAGCGCGACCCATCAGCGCCGGTCGTCGACGAACTGCGCGTCGCAGTGGCGCAGGCTCAAACCGTGCTCCGGTCGGTAACCGTGCCCGCACTGTTGATGCAGGGAATGGACGACGAGATGGTCACCACCGACAACGCGCCGGCGATCCATCAAGGCTTGGCATCACCCGACAAGGAGTTGCGGATGTGGCCCGCAACCGGTCATTTCATGCTGGCCGGCGGGCCGCATCGGGCCGAAATTTACGATTGCGTCGCAGGTTTTGTGCGTCGTGTCGCGCCGATGCACTGAGGCCTGCCGACAGGCGACGTGTCAGGCGTTGGATTTGTCGACGACTACCTTGGCCGGGGCACCGGCGACCCGCGCGCCTGGCTCGACGTTCTTGTTCACCACCGCACCGGCATCGACGACGCTGCCGGCACCGATCGTGATCCCGGGCAAGATGATCGCTCGTGCTCCTATTGAGGCGCCGTCGTGGATCGTGACGGCACCGCGGGTCAGCTCACCGGCGCGCCGTTCTCGCGGCCCGACTTCGTGCGACGTTGTGAGGATCATCGCCTGGTTCCCGATCGTGACCCGGTCGCCGAGCGTGATCCGCTCGATCAGCTCGAATGTCGTTCCACGCTCGATGCAACAGTCGGCTCCGACGATGAGGTTGTCGATCGGCCTCCGTAGCCCGTTGATGCGTGGAGTCTGCATGAAGATCGTGCGTGGCCCGAGGTGGAAGCCCGCCGCGCGCAGCATCGCTGTCCGCAGCCGATTGAACATCGCCTTCGGCAGAGGAGCGGTGATCGCGACTGCTAGGAACAGGCGCGGGTGGAACCCCGCGATGTCCTCGCGTATGACCTGCAGGATCTTGGTCATGAGTGTGTCTGGTGCTGGCGCCTGTGGTGCCAGTTCGTCACCGTTGACCATCGGCTGCCTCCTTGCCGGAGCCGTGGACGATGCTCGGGCGGCGCATCTTCTTGAACCGGGCGTTGAACTGATCGTCGTCGGTGAGTTCGACCCGGACAGGCACCTTGTACTGGGCTAGGTGCTCGCGAGCGAACGCGCGCATCCGCCGCTTGAAGTCGTGGATGTCCTCGGGATCGATCAACGTCACGCGGGCGGCAACGATCTGACCCATCACTGCGTTGGCCTCGCCATAGACAGCGACGGTCTTGACATTGGCGAGGCGGGCCAGCACGCTCTCGACCTCGGCTGGGTAGACCTTCTGCCCGCCGACGTTGATGAGATCGGTGGAACGGCCCAGAATGCGAAGGTACTCGCCGTCGACCTCGACTGCGTCTTCGGTGTTCATCCAGCCGTCGGCGGCGATCAGGTCGGGGGCATTCAGGTATCCGAGCATTGCGGTGGGTGTGCGTACCCACAGCATGCCGTCGACAACCTTGACCTCGAAGCCGTCACCGGTGAACTGCATCCACAACGACCCCGACTCCTTCGAACGCGATCGAAGGACTCCGAGCTCGGACATCCCGTACGTCTGCACGAGCGTCACCGTTGGGAGCTCCTCGGCGAGGCGGGCAAGCGTCGACTCGGGCATCGGTTCCGTACCGTACGCGATGACCATCAGCGAGCTCATGTCGTGGCGCCGGTGCGCCTGCGACATCAGCAGCAGAGCCAGGAACGTGGGTGACGCCGGAAGGGTATGGACCGCATGATCGGCGATGGCACTGCAGACCGACTCGGGGTCGCGCGATCGCAACGTGATCAACGAACCGCCGTTGGACAACGTGTTGAAGAGGGTGTCGATGCCGCCGACGTGGTCGAACAGTAAGAAGGTCAACGTGCACTTGCGCTGGCGTGAGACGCGAAACTTCTCGATCAGCTGCCCGAAGTCGTGCAGAATCGCCTTGTGCGCGCCCGTCGAGCCGGACGAGAACAGCACGAGCCCGGCCCGGCCGCGATCGATCAACGCCCCGGTCAGCGGATTGGTGACGTGATGCTCGGTTCTTGTCGTCGTCCATCCGTCGTCGTCGTCGAATTCGACGATGAGCTGAGCCTCGGCGATCTCGGCGAATGATTGGCGATGAGCACGAACACCTCGCGTCAGCGGTACTGCGATCGCGTCGATGGACATCAGCGCCAGCAGCAAGCCGCAGGCGTTCGGCGAGACCTCACCGTCGAGCACGACGACTGAACCTGCTGACACTCCCAACCGAGTCAACTCGCTGTGCCAACGTTCGACCCGCTCGAGCAGCTCGCCATACGAGCAACCGGTGTCAGCCCAGACGATTGCCGTCAGGTCTCGCCACTCCTCCATCCGTTCGAGGAGCCATTCTCCCGTCACTACGAGACGCCACCCAGATAGAGCACCTGTCCAGTGATGTTCGAGCTCTCCGGTCGCATAAAGAAGTCGCAGACGTTCGAGCAATCCTCGTAGGTTCCCAGGCGCTTGACGGCCAGACCGCTGACCACCTGATCGATCTTGTCCTGTGGCACGCCGCGGATCATGTCGGTCATGATCGGCGTAGCGCCGAACGAGTTGCACGTGATGCCCCACTGACCGAGTTCGAACGCGAGGATGCGGGTCAGCGTCACGACGGCCGCCTTCGACGCTGCGTAGAGCGCTTCGCCGGCCAGCGCCATCGGGGCCACGATGGTGGTGAAGTTGATGATGCGGCCGTATTTGCGGCGCATCATGACCTTGGCCGCCTCGCGGCAGACGATCATCGTGCCCGTAACGTTGACCTCCATCATCCTGTTTGCACTCGACGCTGGTGTGAGGAGCACGTGGTTCATCGAGGCGATGGCGGCGTTGTTGATGACGACGTCGAGCCGACCGTGACGGCGGCCGATGCCGGCTACCATCCGCACCACGTCCCGCTCGTTGGACACGTCGACGGCGTGGTGGGTGTAGTTCTGTGCCTCCCAATCGGGATTCTTGCGGCTGCATCCCTCGACGACATATCCCGCGCCTGCGTAGTACTGCGCGAGATGACGACCGATTCCCGTCCGAGTCCCGGTGATGAGAACGACCGGTTGTTCGTTCAAGCCCCGTCCTCCTCGATCGTCGTGACCATGTAATCGGCGAGAACGCCGACCGTGCGGAACGGACTGCTGCGCTGCGACATCGCCCGCTCGCTGGCCAGTGTTACAGCGACTTCGTACTCCTGCTCCAATCGCTGCTCGATCTCCACGATCAAGGAGACCACCCCGAGCGAGTCCAGCACTGCGCCCTCGCCGACGATCACCGTGTTCTCGTCAAGCGTCCCAGGAACTGGCTCGTCGATCAAGTCGAACACGTCGCAGAGCGACGCGATCACGACCTGGATCCCGGTGTCGCGGTCGAATGTCTGACCTTCCATCTACCCGTCCTTAGTGTCGGTTGAAATTTTGCTCCGCCAGTTTGCCAGGTAACGACCGTGTGATTCTGTGTGGGCCCGATTCTTTACCGCCAGCGAGCGAGCGAGATGGTCTGGCGCCCGGTCACCAAGGTGTTCGGGGCGACATCGGTCGCGACGACGCTGGCTGCAGAGATGATCGCGCCAGCACCGATGTTCACACCGGGCATGATGGTGCAGCGGGCGGCCAACCACGCGCCGTCTCCGATCGTCACGGACGCAGTCGATCGCGCAGCGTCGAGACGGTGCTTCGGATCGCACGTGAGGATCATCACGTCGTGACCGAACGAGACCTTGTCGCCGATAGTGACGGGTGCGCTGAGATCGATGAAGCACCCGACATTGAAACCGCACTCGACCCCGATCAAGAGGTTGGCCCTTTCGACCGAGTTGCCGATGATCGTCGGCGTGCCCCACATGACCGTGCCCTTGCCAATTCGTAGCCCAGCTGCGCGCAGCAACGCCATCCGCAGTCGATTCGCCGTAAACGGCGGAATCAGGCGCGTCATCCCCTTCATCGCGTGAAAACGCAGCGCAGAACTCACAATGCCCGCAATCGTCGGAGCCGGGCCAGCTCAGTCTGCACGAAACCCGGTCTCGTTGCTTTGGCCCGTGAAAGCGTACGGCGCGCCCAGCCACAAAGCGCACGTCAGCGGAGAGGTCGTCGGGCCCGCCAAGGTCGACGTAGTGAAGACCAGAGTGCTTGCGACTATCGGCTTGCGCGAGATCTGCGTAGGAGCGACCGTGCGAACCAAAGGAAGAACATCGCGACCCACTTCGTGTTCGGGCGCCGCTCGAGCCAGTTTCCGGTCTTCTTGACGACGATGCCGACGGTCACCGGTTGGATGTGAACGGGCCCCAACGTTTACTCGTAACCGAACGTCGAAGAGGCGCTCGAACGAGAAGTACTCGTCGACGGACATCGGGGGAGCGCTCTCGGGCGACTGGCGGGCCCGGCCAAAGCGGTGATGACACGCCAAGCACTGCCGACCGATGATGGCGACGGTTCGCTCGGTCATGATGACACCCTACTGCTGCGCGCAACGGGTGAGAAGCGAACCAAGGCGCGACACGACTGACACATGACGGGCCGCAACCGCGGTATCGATCACCGATGTGAACAACCCGTGTCAGGGAGACGGGCTCGTTGTTACGAGCAATGTCATCGTTTACGAAGAATCACACGCGGGCTGGCCGGCCGGGGCATCCGGGAACGAGATCCCTCCGGCCGACCGCGGCGCCGTCCTCCGGGGCAACGGGGACGATGGGGTGCCCGGTCGGCGGACCAGCCGAGCACGAATCGGATCGCCGACCGATTGGCCAGCTCAAGAGCGGTGAGCGGACCTACGGACCACGGTGACTACAAGCGATCCAGAAGCTAAGAGGACAAGAGCAAGCGTAACCGGTCCTTCGACGCTCCGCCCTGTCGCTGGAAGCACTGTCGGCGAGGGTCCCGCCACCGGAGTGATCGACACGGTGGGGAATGCCACTACGACGCCGGCGATACCCGCGGGTGGCGTTGTCGTGGTTGGTGGCGTTGTCGTGGTTGGTGGCGTTGTCGTGGTTGGTGGCGTTGTCGTGGTTGGTGGCGTTGTCGTGGTTGGTGGCGTTGTCGTGG
>JANXUF010000103.1 GCA_025356335.1 Actinomycetes bacterium | reverse complement strand
ATCAACGAACGCGACCCGCGACGCCTCGCCGTCGCCGCCAACGAACAACGCGACGACGCTTACAACAACCTTCACCGAATTCGAGCGGAACTCAACAAAGCCACCAGTCCCGCCGAGCGAGCGGCGCTCGAAGCCGAACACGGCAGATGGGCCGAGACGATCACCACCCTCACCCGAACACACGACCGCCACCTCACACGCGCAGCGGCCACGGCCATCGGTGGCGACCCGATCACCAACACCCTCCGAGCCGCCATCACCAACCGCACCAACCAACTCGTCTATGACGCCCTCAGCCAGCCGGCGGACTGGCTGCGAGCGAGCACCTCGGAGACCGCCGCCGAATTGCTCACAGAGATCACCATCGCAATCCGGGCGCTCGACGGAGAACCCCTCCCGGCGCCAACAACGATCGCAGCTCGGCACCCGCACCAACCCGCCCGAAGTGTGCGATAGCCGGGCTGACTGCCGGTTCGAGACACACCAGGTGCGCAACGGTCGTCGACCAGGAATCGGTACATGAGAACGGCTATCGAGATGAGGATCGACCGCGAACGCGCCGACGGAGTCGAAGTAGGAGACCTTGTAGACAGCGTGACGGTCGCCGTCATCGAACCGCCCTGCCGCAGTGATTCGCTCGGGCGTACAGCCGAGCACGTCGCTGGCATACCCCGGATCGCGCTATGAGACTGCCATCGGTGCAAGTTGCTTGCCCACGAAATGACGGTTCTGGATGCGAATGCGGAACATCCGTGTGGTCGCGATGAGCTGGTCGAACACAATCGGCGGAGACTTTACGGAAGTCAGGAAATGGTGCGGAGCACGTCATGGAGCGTTCCGCAATCTCTCCGTCGATCCGGACCCGTGCGATTGCTCACGTTGAGTATTGGACTTGATGATGCCCTAAACCGCCGATGCAATCAGTCACCTTTCCACGCCTCGATCGGCGAGGGAGTTCACCCAGTCGACGAGGTCTCCGTAGAGAATCTTTCGCGAGCGCCCCATCTTGAACGATCGCAACTCTCCCGTCCGCATGGGCTTGTACAAAAAGCCCCGGCTACAACGGGCCATCACGGCAGCTTCGGTGGGAGAGACCGCCAGTGGCGGCAACGTCACGGAGTGGCTCGTGGCAAGGCGGGCGAAGGAGCTCGGGTTCGGCGGAGGTTGGACGTCGGGATCGATGCTGATGCTGTGCGTTTCGGCTCCGCAGAGAGCCCGCCGGTCTGTCGACGGCGTCACCGAGGCTTGGGCCTCCTCAACGCTTCTTGAGTCTGTCGGCGGGCAGTTCTTGTTTGCTGATGTCATCGTGCACCTCGTTGTCTCGACGTTCACCGAGCAATGACTACTGGGCGCCAGTCGTGTTGCGCATCTGTCAACGCGGTCGCGCGACCTCAGGACTGCTCGAGCCCTCATTCATCAGGGACGGATCGCCCGGACCGATGTGACGCGTTGGCTGATTCAACTCGGCCGCCAGAGGGCCTGTCTTGAAACGCGCGTACCTACGTGTCGTTGTGGTCGAGGCGGGCGATGGTGTCGGCGACGAGTTCGATGAGTGCGTCTTCGCCGGGGAGCACCGCCTGTTCGGCTGGTGGAAGTTCGTTGTAGCGGTACCCGGCGATAGCCATCGGCGACGAGGAACGGGACAGGGCGTATCGGACGGTTCGCTCGTTACGGCCGCCGCACAGCAGCAGTCCGACCGTCGGTGCGTGATGAGCGAGGCGTACCTCACCGTCGACGGCTGCGACGTAGAAGTTGAGTTGACCGACGTCGCCCGGTGTCAGTTTGCCGGTCTTGAGTTCGATGACCACGTATCGGTTCTGCGGGATGTGGAACATCAGTAGATCGATGAAGAACTCGTCGCCGTCGAGGTCGAGTCGCCACTGCCGACCGACGAACGCAAACCCGACACCGAGTTCGAGGAGGAATCGTTCGATCTGCGAGACCAGCGCTCGTTCCAGGTGGCGCTCGGCGACATCGCCGGCCAGCGCCAAGAACTCCAGGTTGTACGGATCCTTGGTGATCTGCTGCACCAGTTCGGACTCGCCGTCTGGCAGCAACTCGTGGAAATTGGACATAGCGGCGCCGCAGCGAAGGTGGAGCTTCGACATAATCTGATTCATCAGCACAGCACGGGACCAGCCGAACTCGATCGCCGATCTGGCATACCATTCGCGCAACTCGTGATTGTCGACACGGTCCAGCAACGTTTGTATGTGGCCCCAAGGGATTCTGCCTACGAGTCGTAGGCAACTCTCGCGGTCGCGCCAAGCTCCCGCGAGCCGCCTCATGTACCCGAGGTTGCCCCGTGACAATCCGGTCATCCCTGGGAATTCGCTGCGGAGATCGTTGGACAGACGTTCGATCACCTTGGCACCCCAGCCCTCGTCGCTCTGGCGCTGGAGAATCAATTGCCCCAGATCCCAGTACAGGCCGATCATCTCGCCATTTGCAGCCAGCACCGCGCGGGTTCGGGCGGCCTGGATCGCCCGCTTCGCTGCAGCGAGCGTCGCTGCATAGTTCGTCGGTTGCAGGTCAGCCATCCGTCTTCACTCCGTTCGTCGGGATCGGCACGACGCTGTCGACCGGCCGACGGTCCATCAAGTGGGCGGCGATCGCCGCTGTCTGCCTCGGTCGATTGCCGAGGGAGGCGACGTAGCCAGCCGTCGTCCTGCTGTCGGAGTGCCCGATGTGGTGTTGAATGTCGTCCAGTGCCACCCCGTTCGTGTACAGCGCGGTGATCAACGAACGTCGACCGGTGTGCGTGCCCAGACGGCTCGCGTCGAGGCCGATGTCGCCGCCGACGCGGCGCAACAACGTATCGATGTGTTGACGGCTGACGAGGTCCCCGTTCGGCGCCGTGAACACCAGGTCGATCCGCTGCCCGTCATAGACGTGTGTCGGCCACAACGCGCCGACGCCGAGTCGTTCCGCGGCTTGACGCTCCTTCCATGTCCTCAATTTCGTGACGGTGCCGGGAGCAAGGAAGTGCTGGCCGAGCGCACCCTTCGTCTTCGGCGGCCCGAGCGATTTGCCGGTCGACACGGTGTACGTCGCGCATCGCCTGACCATCGCCGTCGCCTCGTCCAGGTCGACATCGTCCCACGACAGCCCGAGAGCCTCGGAAACACGCAGACCACTCGTGAACAGCAAGGCGACGACAGGGCCGTAGCGGTGCGTCTCGGTCGCTGCGAGCAGCCTGGCGACATCGTCGACCGACAGAACAAACCCGGTTTTCGGCACAACCTTTGCGGGGCGAACTTTGATGATCGGGTTCTTGTCGATCACGCCGAGCTCGACTGCCCAGTTCAACACCTGAGCCACGCTCTTGCGCGTGCCGACGACGGTGATCGGAGCGAGCCGGTCCAGCAGCCTGGACTGCCAAGCAGTCAGCGTCTCGGTGGTCAAGTCGCTGATCGGCAACGAACGGAGTTCACCGAGGCGGCCGAGGCGCTTTGCGGTTTCGTCGAGCGTCGAGGACCGCATGCGATGCCGGGCGACCGTCGACAGCCAGGCCACGGTCAACTCACCGATCGTCGTGCGGTCGCTGAATCGTGTGACGGCCGGTCTGCCGGCGGCAGCGTTCGCTATTGCGAGGTCGCGCTTGGCGACGACCTGCTCCCGCGTCCTCGCCTGCGCGTAGCGACGCTTCGTCTCACCGGCGAGCACATAGGACGCCCGCCATGATCCTTCGCTCTCGGCGAAGAACACGGAGCCTTCCCCGTTGGCGTTCTTGGCCCGCACGGATATCTGTCCATCGATGGTGACGACACGTTTGCCATTTGGTTTGCGGGGCACGAGCCCCTCCCCTCACGACGATGTCGCCGTTGCTACGTTTTTGGTTTCCGTAGCAACCAACGTAGCAACGCTCCAACAACAACGGTGGACGCTCATGAGCATCAAAACACATATTCCCAGCTCAGAGCACGTTCACCTCCACGCCGGTGAACAGTCATGAACGCCAAAAGAGGCATTTGTGGAGACGAGGGGAATCGAACCCCTGACATCTACCTTGCAAATGCGAAACAGCCCTTTTTCCGACCTGGGCAAATTCGGCGAATAGCCTCTGAGCTGGTCTTTTATGTCCGCTCCGTGTTGCTCCGTCCGGTCAGTTTTGGTGGGTCTGTGTACCTGGTGTGTACCTGGAGAGTAGTCTCGCGAAGTGGCATCGGTCCTGGATAAGCACCTAAAAGACGGGTCGAAAGCGTACCTCGTCCGTTTTCGTACTGCCGATGGACACGAGCGTTCAAAGCAATTCAAGCGCAGACGTGACGCGGACACCTACGCCAGTCTCGTCTCGGTCGACCGTTCGAACGGCAGTTTCGTCGACCCCCGCCTCGGTCGAATCACCGTCGACGAGTGGTGGGAGCGTTGGTGGCCGACCGTCACGAACCTTCGTCCCAGCACGCGGGCTCGCAACGCTCAGTTCTACAAGACGCACATCCGTCCGGTGTTCGGCGACACGCCGCTCAACAAGCTCGATCGCACGACGCTGCGTCAATGGGTGGCCCAGCTCGGCTCACCTGACGGCAGTGACCTCGCACCCGCGACCATCCACACAGTCGTGCAGATCCTCAACAAGACCGTCACCGCTGCGCTCGATGACCGGGTGATCCAACACAACCCTGTCGCCAAACTGCCGCTGCCGAAGATCGAGCGTCAAGAGATGCGGCACCTGACGTCCGATGAAGTGTTCTGGCTCGCAAATGCCATCGATCCCCGGTACCGAGCGTTCGTGCTCCTCGGAGGTTTCGGCGGCCTTCGCCTGGGAGAGCTGCTCGGCCTGCGATGGGCACGCGTCGATCTGCAGGCGCAACGCGTTCGGGTGACCGAGACGTTGGTCGACATCGAGGCGAGCATTCACTTCGGTCCGCCGAAGACGAAGGCAAGCATCCGCACCATCCCGGTGCCGTCGTTCGTGTGCGAGTCCCTCGCCGACCTTCGGACGGACGGTGTGAGTAACGGGGACCTCGTATTCCGCTCCCCCGAGGACCACCCGATTCGGCCGGCTTTGTTCCGACGCAGGTTCTGGGAGCCGGCCGTCGAGAGTGCGGGCCTCGCGCCGTTGAGGATCCATGACCTCCGCCATACCGCCGTGTCCCTGTGGATCGCCGACGGTGCCAACCCGAAGCAAGTCGCCGCCCTTGCCGGACACACGTCGGTGTCAGTGGTGCTCGATCGCTACGGCCATTTGTATCCAGCACAGGACGACGAACTACTGCTTCGCCTCGAGCAGCGCCGACGCTGATCCGAGTTGTCCGCACCCGGTCCGGTCAGCCAGCTTTGAGAGCGTCCGAGTGCCTCACGCACGAGCTCGGAGGCATTGAACGTTCCGCAGGCGGCGCGCTCATTGACTGGCCGTCAATGGTCAGGGTCGAGCCGCACGGGCAGCGTTTCGGCCGGGGCAGAACCCGTCGCCGACCGTCCCGGGCGGCGGCGAAGCTTCGAGAGATCGAAGCCAGCCTCAGCGTCCCGCACCATCCTTTCGAGGACCTCATCGGTCAGCTCGATTCCTGAGCTGCTGAGAACATGAGACAATTCGTCGGAACCATGCGTCGACCGGTTCAGGCCTGACACGTCTCGGGTTGGCTGGGAATCCATCAATCGTCGTCGGGGTCGTCCGGCGCATCGAGGAATTCAGCGAAGGACCGCACGCTCCCCCGCCCCGCCGCAGCGTCAGCGATCCCCCGCTTGATCGAGGCGACCGCCTCGGGGTCCGCAAGGATCGCCCGCTCTCGCGGGGTCAGCACGATGGCGGGGGTCAGCATGAACCCGCCGTCCTCCGTCGGCTCGACGATGTACTGAGTGCGACCAGCGACGCCGAAGCGCGCCAGCGGGAGCCGGCCGCGACTGTCGAGTTCGATCACCGGGCGATATGCCGTCTCTGCCATGCCTGCATCGTAGCAATGACCGGTCCGTTGTCAACAAATGACCAATTGCAACTTCGGTACACTTGCACCAAGGGAGTACTGGGCAAAAGGGTAAGGTGTGGACGTGCCCTTCGCGCTGTTCATTACCTCCGGAGCTCAGGACACGATCGACCGTCTCGCCGCAGGCTCTCTGGCTGACCCCAAGAAGCTTCGGAAGGTGAACAAGGCGCTTGCGTTGCTCGAAGCCGATCCGCGCCACCGGTCACTGGCGTCGCATCGCTACGCAGGTCTTGATGCCGAATTCGGACAAGCCATCTGGGAGTCGTACGTCGAGAACCACACCCCAGGCGCGTGGCGGGTCTGGTGGTTCTACGGCATCGAGCCTCAGATGATCTCCGTCGTGCGGATAGCCGCTCACCCTGATTGACGTTGTCACGTCCGTGTCCCAGGAAAGCGCACAGATCACCATGGTGTGAATTGCGTCACATCCGATTGTCCGTCGTGAACCACCATGAACCGTGGTGTACCGCCACGTACCTCTCAGTGCCGCTTAGTCCTGTTCGCCTTGATTTCTATGGGTTGTAGCCGGAACGACAGGGGTGTAATTACTTCCTCCGGAAATAGTCTCTGATCAGGTGTTTTGTCATGGTTTGAGGACGATTTTTGGGGATGCGACCGAAAAAACCTTCCTTCAGATTGGCGTCTGAGCGGCGATCCCGGTCGGGTTGGGGTGCTGGCACTGTCGTTCCAGATTTGGCCGCAGAGGCCTCCAGCAGCCTGTCTGCGCCGCGTGCGACCCGGCCGGGAAACGGAAACGGTCCTTGAGCTGCGGTTCCAGGTCGCTGACGGGCGCGCGTGTGTTTGGTACGATGGGCTCCGTCCCTTCTGGTACAAGGGTGGAGGCCATCGTGTTGAGAATGTTAGGTCCCCAGGGCTCACGTTTCGAGTTGTTCCTCCCGCCAGGGATGCGAGTGTTGTCCGGTGAACTCGCCGAGATCGACGCCGTGTTGGATGATCCACGATTCTTCGCACCATTCATCCCGTTTTTCTCGCGCACTGATGGCCGCCCGTCGATCCCGATCGAAACGTACCTGCGCCTGATGTTCTTGAAGACCCGTCACGGTCTCGGTTACGAACGGTTGGTTGTGCAGGTGACGGACTCGTTGTCGTTGCGCAGGTTCTGCCGTATCGGTCTCGAGACGCCAGTCCCGAACGAATCAACGATCCGCAAACTCACCGCCCGGTTGGGTCCGGATCTCGTCGACGAATTGAACCGGCTGCTGTTGACGGCGGCGAACGAGCGGACACCGTTGGCGATCGATCGGGTGCGCGTCGACACGACCGTTGTCGAGGCGAACATCAAGTATCCGACCGATTCCGGGTTGTTGACGAAAGCGATCTCACGCATCGCTGTGCAACTCAACCGGATCACGACTGGCGGACTGGCGGTCGTGTTCGTTGACCGCACCACCCAGGCCCGGGCGTTCCAGCATTCGATCGGTGCGTGGCTGCGACGCCGCAGCGACGAAGCCAAGACCGAGGTGTTGGCGATCACCGGGCTGCTCGCCGATCTCGCCGAACTGTCAGTCACGGAAGCGATGAAAGCGTTACACGGTAAGGGTCGCAGACGTCGCCCGGTCCGCCGGCTGCTCGACAAACTGGCCGTTCTGATCGAACGCACCGTGCAGGTGATCGAACAAGCCCGGTGCCGTGCCGGTGGCACACAACCGCCAGGGGCGACACGACTCGTGTCATTGCACGAACCTGACGCTCGACCGATCAGCAAAGGACAACTCGGTAAAGGCACACAATTCGGCTTCAAAGCCCAAGTCGCCGACAACACCGACGGGATCATCCTCGACTACAGCGTCCACATCGGCAACCCGTCCGACACCGGCCTGCTACGCCCAGCGATCGAACGGATCACCACACTCACCGGCGTACCTGGGTTGGTCACCGCCGACCGCGGCTACTGGGACGCCAACATCGAGACAGACCTCACCACCACCGGTGTCACCACCGTCGTCATCCCACGAACCGGCAAAGCATCCAAGGCCCGTGCGACGATCGAACAGGCCCCAGAGTTCGTCACTGCGGTGAAATGGCGCACCGGTTGCGAGGGCCGCATCTCGCACCTGAAACGCGACTGCGGATGGCGACGCACACACCTACGCCGACATGATGGTGCCCGCATCTGGTGCGCCCACGGCGTCTTCGCACACAACCTCGTCAAACTCACACGACTACAACGATGAATCCCCCCGAACCATGTCCGAAATCCGCTAGCAGCCACCTTCTTATGACCTCACGCGGTCCCAGCGAGACTCACCAGCACCATCACGAAACATCATCCCCGGTCAGCACCCATCCAAGCGCCCGCACGAACTCCAAACACGG
>JANXUF010000025.1 GCA_025356335.1 Actinomycetes bacterium | reverse complement strand
CTCGTCGAACGGGACTGGCTCGACCACGACTTCATCGACAACCACACCGTCGACTTCGACAAGGCTGTCGCCGCCGTCGCTGAGATGACCCCTTCGTGGGCGGCCGGGATCACCGGCGTTCCGGCGGCGAGGATCGAGGAGGCTGCAGAGCTGTGGGGCACGGCGGCGACCGGGATGATGCTGCATGCCCGCGGGATCGAGCAGCACACCAAGGGTGTCGACAATGTCCTCGCCGCGATCAACCTCGGACTCGCTACCGGCAAGTTCGGCAAGCCCGGGTGCGGGGTGTCGACGATCACCGGGCAGGGCAACGGACAAGGCGGACGAGAGCACGGCCACAAGTGCGACCAGCTGCCCGGCAACCGTGACATCACCAACCCCGAGCACCGCGCCGCGGTCGCGAAGGTGTGGAACTGCGACGAATCAGACATCCCCGGTAAGGGACTTCCAGCGCAGGAGCTGATCGAGGCGATCCACGACGGCACGATCAAGGGGCTGTTGTCGATCTGCTTCAACCCGGCCGTCTCGGCGCCGGATGTGAACTTCACCCGGGAGGCGCTCGACAAGCTCGAGTTCTACGCCGTGATCGACTTCTTCCTCTCCGAGTCCGGGCAGCATGCTGACGTCGTCCTCCCGGGATCACTGCACGAGGAGGACGAAGGCACCTCGACGTCGGGTGAGGGGCGGATCATCAAGATCAACGCCGCCGTCACCCCACCCGGCGAGGCCCGGCGCGACTGGGAGATCCTGCTCGACATCGCCCAACGACTCGGCAAGAGCGAGTACTTCCCATACACGAACACCGAGCAGATCTTCGACGAGCTCTGTCGGGCCAGCACCGGTGGCACCGCCGACTACACCGGCGCCACCTGGCAACGGATCGAGGACGAGATGGGCCTGTTCTGGCCGATCCCCGAGGCCGGCCACCCGGGCACGCCACGCCTGCATGAGGGCGGCCAGTTCCACTTCCCCGACGGCAGAGCCCGCTTCCATGGTGTCCCGTACAAGCTGTCCGCCGAGGTCGTCGACGACGAGTACCCGGTGCTGTTGACCACGGGGCGGGTCGTGTCCCAGTACCTGTCCGGTACCCAGACCCGGCGCATCGCTGCGCTCGTCGCCCAATACCCCGAACCACTGTGCGAGATGCACCCTCGCCTTGCCGACAGCATCGGTGTCGCCGACGGCGACCTCGTCACCGTCACCTCCCGGCGCGGCACGATCACCGTGCCGGCGCATGTGGTGAACACGATCCGACCCGACACCGTGTTCATCCCCTACCACTGGCCAGGCGACAAGGCCGCGAACCAGTTGACGAACCGTGCCGTCGACCCGCTCTCGAAGATGCCCGAGTTCAAAGTCGCCGCCGTACGCGTCGAACGCGCCAGCGGCCACGTCGTCACGACCGATGCCCGCGACATGGAACTGCACGGAGACCAGTCGTGAGATCCGGGCAGTTCGGCATCGATGACAACCCGGTGTTCGTCATCGACCAGAGCCGATGCATCGGCTGCGAAGCATGCGTTCAAGCGTGCGCCGAATGCGGCACTCATCGCGGCCAGTCGCTGATCCACCTCGAGCGCGTCGACCGGGCCACCAGCACCCAGACCGCGCCGATGGTCTGCATGCACTGCGAAGACCCCACTTGCGCGCAGGTGTGCCCGGCGGACGCGATCAAACAAACCGAGGAGGGCATCGTCCAATCGGCGCTGAAACCGCGGTGCATCGGCTGCTCCAACTGTGTGCTCGCCTGCCCGTTCGGTGTCCCCAAGTACGTGGCCGACTTCGACCAGATGATGAAGTGCGACATGTGCACCGACCGCACCTCGGAGGGACTCACCCCGATGTGCGCGTCGGTGTGCCCGAGCGAGGCGCTCTGGTACGGCACCATCGAAGAGTTCCGCGACACCCGACGCGGGTCGCTGTTCCGCGACTTCCTGTTCGGCCGCCAACAGGTCCGCACCAAGGTCTACACCGTGATCGACGACGCGCTCGCGGGCCCCGTGGACGTGCTCGCCGGCGTGACCACAACCTGGCTCGACGACCCCTTCGGACTCGACATGGAGGCACCCTCATGAACGGTGACATCGAACCGGTCCCCGTCGCCCCCCCATGGAAACGGGACTTTCCCTACGAAGCCCAATCCGAAGAAGAAGTCACCCGTCGCGAGTTCGCGCGCTACCTCGTCGCCGGGGCGGGCACCATGGCCGCTGCCAACGTCGGCATCGCGATCTGGACCCAACTGCGCAGCATCAACACCGGCGAGCCCCGTGCGATCGTCGATCTCGCCGCCGTCGAGATCGGCAGCACCTACCTGTTCCGCTACCCGGGGAACGATGACCCGGCGATCCTCGTCCGCCTGACCGACACCGAGGTCGTCGCGTTCAGCCAGAAGTGCACCCACCTCGGCTGCGTCGTCTACTTCGAGGAATCCGAACAGCGCTGGCACTGCCCCTGCCACGAAGGCAACTTCGAAGCCAGCACCGGCAACGTCATCTCCGGCCCACCCACACGACCACTCGGCCGCATCGACCTCGAAGTCCGCACCGACGGCACCATCTGGGCACTCGGTAGGCGCACATGAGAACCTCCGCCAAAGCCCGACGCACCTCGTCGGCCGTCGTGCTCTACGTCATCGTCCTGGTCGCGTTCCAGGTCTTCCTGATCACCGTCGCCGTCGAAGCCTTCCAAACCGACACCGAGTCACTCGCCTGGGCGACCGCGGCAGTCTCCGTCGCCCTCTTTGCCGCCGCAGCTGCCTTCCTGCGCTACCTCCGACCATGACCAACACCACCGGCAAAACCCACGAACCAGCGGCACGCGTCCACCCCGTCGCCACTCTGTTCCCCGGCTACTTCGCGCTCGTCATGGCTACCGGCATCATCGCTATCGGCGCTAAACAACAGAAGATCGACTGGCTGGCCAACAGCCTGTACGTCGTGGCCGCCGGCGCGTTTGCAGTGCTCGTCGTCTTGTTCGTCGCACGCCTCGCCCTCTACCCCAAGCGCCTCGCGGCCGACCTCACCAGCCACACCAAAGGATTCTCGTTCCTCACCATCGTCGCCGGGACCAACGTGCTCGCCAGCGCCTCCGCGATCATCCACGGCTGGTGGACCCTCGCCGAGTTCCTCTGGTGGTGCTCACTCCCGCTCTACGTGATCCTGCTCTACACCGCCCTGATCTCCGACGTGCTTCGCCACGACAAACCCGGCCTCGGCGCCGGCATCAACGGCTCCTGGTTCCTGCTCACCGTCGCCACAGAATCCGTCGCCGTGTTCGGCGCACTCCTCCTCGGCCACCACCCCAGCGACTTCCTTGCGTTCATGTGCATCGCCGCGTTCTGCCTCGGCCTCGTGCTCTACCTGATCGTCATGACCATGGTCTTCCTTCGCTGGACCTTCCAACCACTCAAACCAACCGAAGCCGACCCTCCCGCCTGGATCGCTGCTGGCGCCGTCGCGATCACCGTTCTCGCCGGCTCCAACCTCCTCGCTGCCCGCGCCGTCTCCTCTCGAGTCGATCGGCTCGGACCGCTCATCGAAGGACTTGTCACACTCGCCTGGGCTACCGCCACGTTCTGGTTTCCGGTCATGGTCGCCATCGGTGCATGGCGCCACATCGCCCGCAAGGTCCCGCTCCGCTACCACCCCTCCTACTGGGCGCTAGTGTTCCCGCTCGGCATGTACGGCGTCGCCACCTTCAAAATGCGCGCTGTCACCAAACTCGACCAGCTCGAATGGGCACCCAAGATCACCCTCGCCGTGGCGCTCACCGCATGGACCGCAGCCTTCATCGGCCTCGTCATCCAAGGTGGCCGAGCCATGTCGAACCGGAAACCGTCGGCCACGCTCGCAGTCGATCACCCCTGAGATGGCCTCGCGTTCAGACTGCACATCCTCGGCGCCACGATCTGGGCCGACAGCACCCCTCGTCCTCGCCAAGACGATCCCGCCGCAAGCATTGCGTGAGCACCGCGCCGCAGCAGTTAGTCAGTGGTTGCACGTTGTCGGGCGACAGCGGCAGTCATGAGATGAACAACCGCGATCGACGCGGCGAGCACGGCCAGCCCGGCACGTGATTCCTTGATCTGATGGGTGATCTCGGCGATATCGAACACGGCGAACATGAGCGCGAAGGCCAGGGTGACGAGCAGCAGGCTGCGCCGGTTGTGCATCCAGGTCAGGATCGCGAGTCCCAGCGAGATGATGATCGCGACAGCGACCGGGCCATTGGACTCGAGGTTGACGCCGAACACGGTCTCTCCGGACGTCTCTGACTGCCCGGTCGCCTCACCACCGGGTGCTTCGGTGTGAGTCGTTGCCTCGCCGCCGTCGGAACCGCCCGTGGCTGTCGAGGTCTGGGTCGTTTCACCGCCATCGGCGTCGCCTCCGGCCGTGGTCGACGGAGGCTGTGTGGCGTGCGCGGGCGAACTCGTGGCTTCGGTACCCGACTCGGTGTGGTGGTCAGTGGCGTGACGTTCGGCGGCGACGCCGACCGTAAACAGTGCCGCACCGGCGATCAGCAGCGTGCTGAGCAGCCACCGCTGCTGGGTCAGTGTTCGAAGGCTCACGGTCGTGCTCGTGCGGTCGGCATCTCGACGCTGACCGGAGCGGATGTTGGAGCGCACGCGTTGGCGTGTCGACGTCGCCGACGGAGGATGAACACGACCGCGAGGGCGCCGAGCACGATCGCGGTCGTGCCGAACAGCGCGAACCCGGCCGCGGTGCCCAGGCCGATCGCGGCGAGGAACCCGAGGATCGGTCCGGCGCAGCAGGCCGCGCACGCAAGCACCCCGACACCGACGATTGCTGCGTTCTCCTTCTTGGCGCTCATGTCGGGTTCCCGAACAACGAGTGGAGCACCGGCAGACCGTCGTCGGGTGCGCGGACTTCGAGAGCGACGCCACGGCTGTCGATGGTGATCACGAATGTGAAGAACTGACAGCAGTCCTGCTCGGCCGCCGCGAGCCGCATCAACTCGGCTAGCGGTGTCGCCGGCCCGAACGTCGCCCGCAATCCGCCGTCGATCTGATCCCTGGACTCGACGTGGCCGAGCAGGCGCTGCCACTCGTCGAGGCGACCGAGCATTGACTGCGACCCGAGCGTGCATGCGATCGGTGGCGTGTCGCGCTCGTGATCCGGCTTCTTGCCGAGCGCGACCTGCTGGGGCGCCGCGCCGGCAGGGTCGGTGACGCAGCCACAATCGTCGTCGCAAGGTCCGTCGGGGCGATGCGACTCCAACGTGGCAGCAGCATGTTGCAGTTCGGACGTCAGTGTCATCAACTCCACGATTTGCTGCTGCGCGGCGACGAGCTTGTCGGCCACCAGCGAACGGAGCCGGTCCTGGACCGGTCCGCACTCGCCGCCGTCCCACGCCACGGTCAGATCGGCGATCTCGTCAAGGTTGCAGCCGAGCTGCTTGGCGCGCGAGATGAACGCCAATCGGTCGAGTGTGTGGTCGTCGTAGAGCCGGTATCCGGCCGGTGTCCGACTCGCCTCGGGCAATATGCCGATCTCCTCGTAGTAGCGCAATGTCGCCGCGCTGAAACCGCTGCGATCGGCGACGTCCTTGATCTTGTACGAGGTGCTCACCGGGCCACCGTAAACCCTCAGGTCGACTTAAAGGTCAAGCGAAAGTTCCGGACCGTTGGGCCCTCAGGGCCCAGAGCACTTCCACGGCATCCGCCGACATGGGCCAACGGTGGTCAGTCGAGCGATGCGATCAGGTCGGCGATTGGGGGCCGCGCGTCAGGTGTTGACGGGAGGGAAAGGTAGCGAAGTGTGCCGTTGCGGCCGATGACGGCATCAGCGCCGAGTTGTCGGATGTCTTCGGTTGGTCGATGGAGTCGTCGCCCCGCGCGGAGGAGTCGGGCGTACATGCGGATGGTGCCTGCGGACCAGACCTGGCGGCGGCTGCCTCGTTCGGCACCGAGGAGTCGGTAGAGCCTCCGGTCGGTATCGGCGACGACGTCGAAGGTGAGTCTGAGGTGCTCGCGATACGCGGCGAGGCGTTCAGGCGTGGCGAAGGTGACGGTGGCGATCCTGGCGTCGCCGAACTGGTCGAGGTGATCGCGCACGGCGATCACGTGTTCTTGGCAGGGCAGTCAAGCCAGGTGCCGGTGCAGTACCAGCACGAGTGGCCGGCCACGCGTGTCGGCGGTTCGCCACGGTCGACCTTGGTGATCGACGAGTTCGAGGTCCGGGAATAGGTCGCCGACGTGGAGGGTCACGGCGTGTCCCCAGTCCGACTGGACCGACGGAACCGGGCCCGACATTTGGAAACCGGCGAACCGCCTGCCGGGGCTGCGACCGCGCGGACACGTCGTGCGTTCGGGTTGGCCATGTGCACGTCGCCGACGACCACGGTGGGCACGGTCTCGTTGCCGTTGGCGACCGATCGGACGAATGCGGCAGCGTTGGGGTCGTCCGAGATGTTGATCTCCCCGAAGGTGAGACCAGACCGGCGCAAGCCGGCTCGGAGGGTGAAGCAGTACGGGCATCCCGGTCGGGTGTAGAGCACGATCTCGCTCTGGCTGGACGGCGAGTGGGAGCGCGGTGTGTCGGGCTGAGCGCTCATCGGTGCGCCACGAACAGTTCGGCACCGATGGCGACGAGCGCGCCCGCGCCGAGAACGACGCCGGCAGCGACCCGCTGTCGCCGTGCCAGCGCGACCACGCGGTGACGTTCGGCGTTCGAGTCCACCGATGCTGGGGTTCTGGGCTCGTCGACCGGGCCCGGGACTGCGTTGCGTGTGGGGCTGTGGCGATCCTCGGCGATGACTCGTCGTACCCATTCGACCGGGTCGCCGTCGTCTTCGACCTTGCCCCAGAACCGGTAGGCGGACGCGAAGCCGGCGCGTGTGCGACGCAGCGCTCCCGAGGGGTCGCTGTCGGCGATCTCGGCGACCATCGCCTGGTAGTGGCCGTCGAAGAAGCGGTCGAACCGGTCGAGCTGGGCGGTGTTCACGCGGGCGTCAATGTCAGGCCGAGGCGTGCGGCGGACTGCTCGATCGCCTCGACCATCCGATCGATCGAACCGTCGCATGCCGCGAGTTGCGATGCGTCGAGGAGCACCGCGTGACCGGTGTCGGTGACGGCGACGACCACAGGTGCCTGCGCGTGAGAGGCGGCGCGAATCGAGTCGGGCTGGTCGTTGCGGTGGAAGGTGTCGAAAGGGACCGGCAGGCCGGCCTGGCAGGCCTTCCACTCGGGGCGTTGACGGACGGAGCCGTGGGTGATCTCGCAGAGCGAGCAGTGCCGGCGGCCGAGGCGAGCACCGACCCAGTAGGCGAGCTCACCGCGCAGGGTGCTGTCGGCGTCGTAGACGCCGACGAGCCGCACGATCCGCTGGGTCGGTGCTGCGTCGGAAGGACTCATCGCGACAGCATCGCCGATCGAGCACCAACCACGGTATCAGTCGAGCGGGCGGCCGGTGCGGCCCGGAACGCGAGCACACCGAGCACGAGGCCGAACATCATGTGCTCGATGGCGAACGTGGCCCAGCCGACCATGCTGGCCAGGTTCGAGATGGTGCTCCCAGAGTTCGTGATCTTGGCCGCCACGGGGAGGCCGATGAAGGCGGACACGACGAACACGGCCAGCCCGTACGTGGCGCCGGCAGGGACGAGCAGTGTCCGGGGGAGGCGGCGGGCGAGGAATGCGAAGCCGATGCCGAACATCGCGCCGGTCATCATGTGGATCAACAGCCCCAACACGGCGGGGCCGGCGGAGAACCAGAACTTGTTCCCGGCCGTCGCCTCCATCGCCGAGCGCATCATCGCATCCGGTGATCCGAGCAGGGTTGAGATGTGGAACAGCGGGGTGAAGAACCCGTGGTGCTGATAGGTCACCGAGGCAACCATGGCGAACATCGCCATCGCGGCGCCGGCGATCATGCCGGTTACGCCCCCTTGGAGCACGATCGCCTTGGTGGGTTGGGCGGTGGTCGATGTTGGCATGGGTGGTCCCTTTCGCTGGGTCCGCCCACCGTGGACGAACCGCATCGGAACCCGCCCGACCCGTCGGCTCTTCCATCGGTTGCATCGGAAAATGAGATGGAAGGATTCCGCCGTTGACCGGGTCTCTGCCTCGAGGGAGGAGACTTGGACGCAATGGCCGACGAGTCGCAGACCAGCGCCACGAACCCAACCCCGCCGGCGACGGCGGGGTCGTTCGACGCGTTCGTCGGACCCCACCTGCCGGTGCTGCTTCGCGTGGCCGGCTCACTGTGCCGAAACCCCCACGATGCAGAGGACCTCGTCCAAGACACCCTCATCCGCGCCTACAAAGGACTCGACGGCTTCGACGGCGCGTACCCGCGGGCGTGGCTGCTCACCATCATGCGCAACGCCAACATCAACCGGCACCGCCGGCAACGACCTGGCCTCCTTCACGATGCCGTCGACCTCGCTGGCGAGAACGATCGGCGCAATCCACCCGCACCGAGCGCTGAGGACGTCGCCGCCACACGCGCGCCGGCACCGTGGATCGCTGACGCACTCGGATGCCTTTCGCCACGGCATCTGCACGTGGTCCAGCTCGTCGACGTCGACGGCCTCACCTACGACGAAGCCGCCGCCGCGCTCGGCATCCCCGCCGGCACCGTGATGAGCCGCCTCCACCGAGCCCGCGACCGCATGCGCGCCAACCTCACACACCACCCCGACTTCCGGAGCCAACCCCGATGACACCACACGCCATGCTCGACATGTTCCGACGCAAGGGCGGCGCCCGCTGCATCGAGATCGGCCGACAGATCCAGACCTACCTCGACGGAGGCCTCGACTCCGCGAGCGCAGCGAAGGTGTCCAGTCATCTGCACGCCTGCCGCCGCTGCGGCCTCACCGCCGACGACTACCGGCGCCTCAAGTTGGCGCTCGCCGAAACCTCCGCGCCGATGCCCGCCGAACCTCTGCAACGTCTGCAGGCGCTCGCCGCGGAACTCGCCTCCGGTGACACCTCGCCGACATGACCAGCGCCGAGCCAGCGGCGTCACGGTGGAAGCGACGCGCTCGCACGATCCCGCTGATGCTCACCGTCGCGGTCCTCGGCGTGCTCGCCAGCCCGGCGATCCTCGCGGTGGCGACTGTCGTCGACCTCGCCAAGCGACGTATCCGACTCCCTACGGTCCGAGTGGCGCTGTTCCTGCTCCAGTACGCCATCAACGACAGCATCGAAATCCTGCTCGCACCCATCTACTGGACCCTCGCCGGGTTCGGTACCCGCCTTCACCAACCCGCCTCGGTCGCCCGCCACGACCGACTGCAGCAATGGTCCATCGATGTCCTCGCCCGTCGCGCCGAACAACTGCTCGGACTTCGCCTCGACATCGACTCAGCCTCGGAGGCGGCGCTCACTCCCGGGCCGGTCATCGTGCTGTGCCGACACGTCAACATCGTCGACGCCTCACTCCCGACGCTGCTCTACCAACGCCTCGGCTACTGCACCCGCGGCGTGATCATGGCCGAACTACTCGCCGACCCCGGCTTCGACCTCATCTACGGACGAACCGGATCCGTGTTCATCCCACGCGACAACGGCCCCCAAGCGATTGCGATGGTCCGCGAACTCGGTCGACACGTCGACTCGACGACCGCCGTCGTGATCTTCCCCGAAGGACGCCTCTTCCGCCGCGACCGCCTCGAACGAGCCACCGCGCGGCTCACAGTCGAGAACCCCGAACGGGCGACACGTCTTGCCGCCCTCGGTCACGTTCTGCCTCCGCGACCAGGCGGGGTGCTCGCACTCCTCGACTCCATCGTCGCCGATGTCGTCGTCGTCGCCCACACCGGACTCGACCAGTACGGATCGTTCGCCGAACTCGCCAACGCTGTCCCGCTCAGCGAGACGATCAAGGTCAGAGCGTGGCGCATCCCGGCAGATCAGATCCCGACGGGTGAAGGCGAGCGGATCGCGTGGCTTGATGAGCAGTGGGTGCTCGTCAACGAGCAGGTCGCGCAAGATGCGCGCAGCGCTGACGAGAACCAGCAGCCTTCGCCAAGCCACAAGCCGGAGCCTCTCAGCACGTGACCGCAGCGATCAGCTCAGCGACACTCGGTACACCTTCGAGCCCGGCCGCGGTGCGGTAGAGCCGGCATGACATCGACGGGGATGTTCCGGCTTCGACGAAGCGGTCCCGCCCGTCGATGAGGATCGTCGGCGATCCGTGCATCCCGAGTTCGTGAGCCTCGGCATCATTCGTCACCACGCGCTCGGTGATCTCGGCGTCAGTGACGTCCGCGGCACGCAACGCTTCAATGATCCGGGCGATGGCGATGGCATGGTTCGGGCAGTCGGGCACCGAGAGCACGTCGACCTTCACCCGATCAACTGTACGGGCCCCGCCTGGTGTGTCGGTCCAACACTATGCGAGCCGGTCGTACAGTCGCTCTATGGAATGCTCATGCTGCGGTGAGGACCGAGACGCTTCGACGATGTCGCCCTTGCAATGCCACGATGAAATCAAGATCTGCCGGATCTGCGCTCATTGGCGGGTCCGCCGTACCGGTGGCATCGACGTGACCCCGACCTTGCCCGACCCCGACATGGCCAAGACTGTCGAGTTCTGGGAAGCGGCCGGGTTTGACGTCCGCCGATACGACGACGGGTTCGCGTTCGTCAGCTTCGACGAGCAGAGCGTCTTCGACCTCGATCTCGTTGAAGGGTTCGACCCAGAAGCCAACTGCGCCGGCTGCTACATCACCACAGACCAGACCGAGCTTTGGCATACCCGCTTCGCGACCGCGGGAATGACCGTCACCCCGATCGCCGACATGCCCTGGGGCATGCACGAGTTCACCACCACCGATCCAAACGGCAACCGAATCCGGATCGGGCGCTCAACACCCGGCGGCGTCTAGGAGTAGTTCACCAGGTCTTCGGAAATGTAACGAGGAGGTCGTTACATTTCGATCCGGCGCCCATGTGGCTGGATCCCCTCGGCGGTTGCGGACGAGGCATCGGTCGCTACCCGAGGATGGAGTCGATTCGTTGGTTGCCGACGTGTTCTTCGTCGTCGAGAGCGCCGACGTAGGTGGACACGAGTGTGTCGACGCTGTGCCCGAGGCGGCGTGCGGTCTCGGCGAGAGGCATGCCGGCTCGGAGCCATGTCGTCGCGGCGGCGTGGCGGCAGTCGTAGACGCGTATTGGCTTCTGGCCGACTGACTCGAGCGCCCGGTGCCACGCCCTCGCCCAGTTCGACCCGCTCGGCATGGTGTCGTTGCGAGTGCGGAACAGCAGACGCTCGGGCGACGTAAGCGCGTTCTCGTCGACCCATTCGCGCAGCATCGCGACGAGCACCGGCGGGATCGGCACGCTTCGGGGACCGGTCTTGGGTTCGCCCGGTTCATCAAAGGAGATGTCAGCTTCGGTGACCTCCAGCCGTCCCCATCCGTCGGGCGGCAGTACGGCCGATCGGACCCGGAGCATGACGACCTCTGACGGTCGCAGACCGGCGTAGTAGGCGACGGCGGTCATCACCCGGTAGGTCTTGCTACCGGGCTGTTGGGTGACGATCGCGTCGATCGCTTCGGCCATCGCGGCAGGCCCTGGTAGCGCGCGGACGTCGACGCTGCGTCGGGTTCGGGCAACCTTTCGGCGCGCTCTCGTCTTGGATCGCTGTGGCCACACATCGGCGGCGACCGCACCGGCCTCGATCGCCGATTGGACCGAGGCGCGAGCGACAATCCGGATCCGGTTCGCGGTGTTCGCCGCCATCGGCGAACCATCGAGCTTGAGGGCGAGCCGGCGGTCGATGTCCGCCACGCGTTCCCGGTCGAGTTCGCCGAGGGTCAGGCAGTTCCTGCCCATCCATTTCTCGAGCCGGACGTCGTAACCGGCCTCGGAGTGGGGTGACAGCGCGGTGTAGAGGTAGACGCGTAGACCGTCCGGGGTCTTGGCGCCGCGCTCGACCGTGAGCGTGACGAACCGGGCGAGTGCCTCGGTCGCCGAGGCGCGAGTGCGCGGTTGCCACTCCTGCCATTGCTCCGCGAGCCAACGTCGCGACCACTCATGGACACGGACGTCAGCCAATGGGGTCTGCCACGACTCCGGCTCCCCGGTCGTCTCGTCGAACCGCCCACCGTCCTGGACGGCCTGCAACAGCAGACCTCGGTAGCGGTCGGCCTCGATCCGGGTGCGGAACGACTTGCTGCGATGCCTGCCGTCGATCGTGAAGCGCACCACCCAAGGCAGCTTCGCTTGCACGGTGGAGCGCCGGTCCTGGACCCCGTAGACCTTCACTGTTTGCATCGGTCGAGCCATCACTGATCACCCCCAGCCATCTGACCGTCACGCACCGGCAGTGGCCGGCATTTGTGGGAAGGCTTTGGGAAGAGGTTAACCAACCAGGTGCTGCCACGGCCCCTGAACTGGTCGAACGGGTGTCCTGACCAACGGATTCCTAAACTGTAGACGGAGGTTCGAATCCTTCCGGGAGCGCAAGAAAACACGGTATGAGCAGGGAGTTTATTGCCGGAGCCGATCGACTAAAAGTCAACTGTTGGTCGAAGTGCAGGCGAACTCTCAGCGTGATTGGGAAGGCCAGGGGAAGGACCGGAGCTTTCGGAGGCGGCCCTCTGTTCGCTCTGTATCGAGCAGGGACGGCTCAACCATGGGAAGGCGTGCACGGACATGCCTTGCGCGGGTCAGCTTTCGACGAGGAGCACGAGGGTGTCTTGGCGGACGCCGTCGTATTTCATCGCTGCAGCACCTGCGTCGCTCTCCATGACCGCCTGGAAGGCATCCATGTCGGAGACATCCATGCTCAGACCAACGCGGCTGGGGTTCTCTGGGTCGACGAACGTGCGAATGTCACTTGCTACTGAGCCGAACACCTCGGTGCGCTTGGGGGATGAGAGCCAGTGGGCGACGTCGTCGACTTCGTGGGTTGCGATGAGCTTCGGCATGGGTCAGTTTCCCGGGGCCCGGTAGCTGACAGAGCGGCTGATGGCGGCGTCGGCTTCGTCAAGAGTGAGGAGCTTGACGGTCTTGAGCTTTGTCATGGGGCTCGCGCCGACCGTGAACGCTGCGGCCGCGGCCGCTTCGTCGTCTGGAAGGTCGACGATGACGTAGGCGTCCACGTCACCGAACGCGAAGTGGAACGAGTCGAGGCTTCCACCGAGGGCGGTTGCCATGTCGTTGACGGCCTTGGCCCGACTCGACGCGCCGGACTCCTTGAGGGCGGCGACGCCTTCAGGCGTGTAGTTGGCTTCGAACAGGTATTTGGGCATCGTGGACCTCGTGTGTTGTTGAGTGGATTGAGCCTGATTGAGCCACGGGGTTCGCGTCACCTGCGCATCACCGCGTGCGCAAGACTCTGGTGGTGCCGAACCAAGAGCCCTCCGTCCGGGTTCTCGGGCCCGTGCAGTTGCTCGGGCCGCGAGGCGGGGTGATCGAGCTGCCCAGCGCAGCGCAGCGCCGTCTCCTCGGTGTGCTCGCGATCCACGCGTCGGCTCCCGTGCGGGCTGAGTGGCTGTGCGGGGTGCTCGAAGTCACCAGCGGTGCGCTGCGGACCTCGGTGTCCCGCCTGCGCCGATTCGTCGGAGAGGAGACACTGCAGACCACTATTGGCGGGTACCGATTGGATGCCGTCACCGATGCCAGGGTTGCGTGCGCTGAGCTGCAGTCGGCACACGGTGACGTCGCGGCGATTAGCCGTGCGCTCGAGCGATGGGCGGGCAACGCTCTCGAGGAGTTCGCTGACGAGGCGTGGGCTGTCGGCGAGGTGGCCCGGTTGGGGGCGGTCAGGGCAGCCGCGATCGAGGATCTCGGCGAGGCGCTGATCGCCGACCGCAGACCCTACGACGCTCTCACTGTGCTCGAACCACACATCATCGAGCACCCCGTTCGGGATCGCCCCCGGGGCCTCGTCATCCGGGCGCTGGCGGCCTCGGGGCGCCAGACCGAGGCGCTTCGTGCATTTCAGCGCTACCGCGACGAGCTGATCGAGACTGCCGGCACCGAGCCGTCGGCCGAGTTGCGGCTCTTGGACCAGCGGGTGGCCGCCGGCTGGGATGGTTTCGATGACCGACTCCGTTCCCGCGCGGGTCGACCAGCCGAGGCCGCTGAGCGTCGGGCGGCTCCGCCGCTCCACGAGATGTTGGTTGCGACGCGGAGCGGAGTGGGGCGGCGCAGCGAGTTGGCGATGCTCGCTGGTGCAGCTGAGCAGGCAGGTCGGGACGGGGTGCGGACTGTGCTGGTGACCGGCGGGGCGGGCATCGGCAAGACCACGCTCCTGGCCACGTTCGCACGGGAGGCGTCGGGTTGGGATGTGTTCTACGGGCGGTGCGACGAACACGTTGTCGTGCCGTACCATCCCTTCCAAGGCGTCGTGGGTCGGTTGGTCGACACCCTGGAGAGTGACGTGCTCATGGCACACACGGCCTCCTGCGGCGGCGACCTGCTGCGGCTCCTCCCGCACCTCGCCGGCCGGATGGCATGTTCGGTCGCGGTGGCCGGGGACGACGGCACCGCCCGCCACCAGATGTTCAACGCAGTGCTCGACATCATCCAACGCGCTGCGGAGGTCGCTCCACTGATCCTGATGCTCGACGACTTGCACTGGGCCGAGCCGGCCGCTGTCCAGCTGCTCCGGCACCTGGCGAGCAACCTCGGCCCGGCACCCGTCCTGTTTGTCCTGGGCGCTCGGGAGCCCGCAGCGCTCATGGCCGTGCTCGCCGAAGCAAGCGTCGTCGAGTTGCGCGGCTTCGACGTCGACGAACTCGCCGTGATGGTGCATGCGCAGCTCGCCGGAACTACAGGCAGTGACGTGGAAGCGATTACTGCCCGGCTCCACACTGAGACGGCCGGCAACCCGCTCTTCGCCGAGCACCTCCTCCGACACTGGAACGAGACCGGCCACATCGGCGTCGACGACGAGGTGGCATCATCTGCACCCGCGACTGCTCTCGAGCTGCCATCAAGACTGCGCGACCTCGTCTGGCACCGCGTCGCCGCCCTTGGACCGGAGGCCCAACCGGTGCTCAGTGCCGCGGCGGTTTTCGGTATGCAGTTCAATCAACAAGTGCTCACGGCGATGACCGACCTCGCCGACCACAAGGTGACCGCACTGCTCGATCGCGCCGTGGCCGTCGGGATCCTGGCCGACCACCCCTCGCTGTCGGGCAACGTCCGCTTCACCCACGCCTTGGTCGCACGCGCGCTCGAGGCCGAACTCGGCAGTCGCGCCGCCGAGACCCTCCACGCTCGCGCATTCGAAGCGATGCTCGCCGCCCAAGTGACACCGCCGCTCGAGCTCGCCCCGCAGCTCGCCCGCCACGCCGAACTCGGCGGGCTGCTCGGCGAAGCTCAGCGGTGGGCGACGTCCGCGGGTGAACTCGCACTGTCGGAGCTGGCGCCTCACGAAGCGGTCCGCTGGTTCCGCAACGCACTCGACCTCGCCTCGTCACTCGCGGCACCGGACGCCGAGCGGGCGGACCTGCTCGTGAGGCTCGGTGAGGCCGCTACTCGTGCTGGTCAGCCAGATGCGCTCGAGACGATCCGCCGAGGAGCGGAGCTCGCCCAAGCGTGTGGTGCGGACGCAACGCTGATACGAGCTGCCCTCGCCACCACACGCGGGTCGCTCCGCAGCCTCTGGTCCGGTGAGCAACTGGCAATCGTCGAAGCTGCATACGCGAGATCCGTGCGATCCGACCTGGAAACCCGGGCACGCCTCACTGCGCTTTTGGCGCAGAGCCTCGGGCACACGGGCCAGCACGGTCGACGGCAGGCCCTGGCACTCGAGGCCCTGGAACTCGCAAGATCCAGCCTCGACCCCACCCTCGTCGCTCGAGTGGCGCCGGACGTCCTCTACGCGCTCTGGACACCGGATGCGGCGTCGGCGCGCGCCGAGCTCGCGGCTGAGGCAACGGCCATCGCCGATGAGGCGGACGATCCCCACCTGGCGTTCGTCGTGCACCACGTCGCGTACGGTACGGCGGTCTGCGTCGGCGACGCGACCCGTTCGGCCCGGTACCTGGGGCGGCTCCACGACATCGCTGACCAGATCGGTGAACCGTTGATGCGGTGGCACGTCGGCATCATCGAGACTTTCGTCGCCACGATGGCCGCACGATTCGAAGAAGCTGAACGCATCGCCAACGAGACGTGGGCGCTGGGGGTGCAGATCGGCGATCCAGACGCCTTCGGTGTCTTCGCAGGACAGTTCTTCTTCCTCGGCACCTTCGCCGGGCGCCACGCTGAGCTCTTCCCGATCATCCAGCAGGTGATGGACACCGACTCGCACGTCGCGCCGCTGTTCCGGGCCGCCCATGCCCTCGTGTGCAGCGAACTCGGTCGGCCCGAAGTCGGCGAAGCCGTGCTCACTGATGTGATGGCGGCGGGGCTCGATGCCATCTCGCAGGACTCCTTCGGATCAACCACGTTGATCGCCCACGCAGTGCTCGCGATCGAGTTGGACGACGTGACGGCCGCCGAGTGGCTGTTCCCGGCGATCGCACCGTTGGCCGGCGAAGTTTCGTTCAACGGGGTCACCAGCCAAGGTCC
>JANXUF010000016.1 GCA_025356335.1 Actinomycetes bacterium | reverse complement strand
AAGCGAGTACGTGCAGTCCAAGCGAGTACGTGCAGTCCAAGCGAGTACGTGCAGTCCAAGCGAGTACGTGCAGTCCAAGCGAGTACGTGCAGTCCAAGCGAGTACGTGCAGTCCAAGCGAGTACACACGGCCTGCTTCACGACCCGCTGATACTCGGGTGGACCGCTGATACTCGGGTGGACCGCTGATACTCGGGTGGACCGCTGATACTCGGGTGGACCGCTGATACTCGGGTGGACCGCTGATACTCGGGTGGACCGTGCTGCGCTAGCCGGGCGGTCAGCGGACGGTGATCGGTTCCTCGGTGATCGTCGGCTGGACGATGCGATAGCTGCGGGTTTCCGGTGCCTCCCGCTTGAGGCCGACGATCACATAGTGCCAGCCAGGATCAGGCGCCTGATTGACGTCGGTGACGCTGGGATACGGCTCGGTATGGGTATGGCTGTGCACCACTCCGATGATCTCCATGCCGCCAGCGTCAGCCTCGCGGTCTGCTCGCAGGTGATCCTTCGGCGAGACCGTATAGACCTTGCCGGAGTGTGTCGTGTTCTCGCACGGATAGAATTTGACGGCGTCGCTGCGGCCCGGAAAGCCGGCGAGCAACCCACACATCTCCTCCGGATAGCAGTCGTACGCGTGGCCGATCATTGCCGCATAGGCGTCGGCGGACAATCGAAGCATCGGCGGCGACGTTACCAACCGATGCACGAATCCGAGGCGATTCTGCGTGCACGCCGACCCGTTCGCTCGTCCGGTCGAGGCGTGCGGCGCAATCCGAGCGGAACGTGATCGCCCGGATCTGTATCCTCGGTAGTCCCATGGCTCCGCCGACGATCACCGGCAAACACACCGGCAAACTCCTCATCGCCAGCAACCGCAAGGCGCATCACGACTACACGATTCTCGCCGAGTACGAGGCAGGCATGGTGCTGCGCGGCTCGGAGGTCAAGAGCCTGCGTGCCGGCCAGGTGCAGATCACTGACGCCTTCGCCCGCGTCGAGCGCGGGCAGTTGTGGCTCGAGGGTCTGCACATCTCGCAGTACTCGTTCGCCCACGGAGTCAACAGCCACGAGACCGGCCGTTCCCGCAAACTCTTGATGCATGCGTCGGAAATCGAACGGCTCGGCGACCGAATTCACCAGGAACGTCTGGCGTTGATTCCACTGTCGCTGTACTTCAAGGACGGCAAGGCGAAGATCGAACTCGGCCTCGCCAAGGGTCGTACCAAAGGCGACAAGCGCCAGGCGCTCGCCAAGAGCGACGCCGACCGCGAAATACGCAACGCCGTCGGCCGCCACAACAAGGGCATGCCTGCCGAATTCTGATGCCCACCGAATATCGGTCCCGTGTCACCGAATGTCGCGCATTCTGCATACATTCGGTGAAACGGGGCGGCGACTCGGGCGTCCAGGGTCAGCGGATGTACCGATTCCGAACGGACTAGGCGTCGAGGGTAATCTTCACGCCTCGATCGCCATATGGGAACTTGCCCTTACCGATGTGGCCGAGCGTGTTGAGCAGCTTGGTGATCTTCGTCATGAAGCCGTACTTCGCTTTGACCTTGGCGGTGATCTCGTCGAGTGCTGCGCCGGTGACGACGACGGCTGTTCCGGTGACGGGCGTCGTTCCAGCCTTCAGCTTGCCTCGTGCGTCAGATGGCTGGAGGACGACGTTTGGATTGTTCGCCAGCCGCTTCGCCTTCCACGAAGCCGACGACGTCCAGAAACCGAGCGTGCCGTCGTCGAGCCCGACGACCCAGGTCGGCAGTGGCTTCGCCGTCCCGTCCTTCTTGAAGGTGGTGAAGGAGATGTACTTCTCGTCAGCGAGCCCGGGCATGCCACGATCGTAGCCCGTTCGGGCAAACGGGAAATTCTGCCTGCGTTCGGGTGGCGGAGGGGTAACCTGGAGTTTCGTTCAATCAACGGGGCTGACAGGTTTCGACATCAGTATCGCTGGCCGAGCGTGCGACCCGAGTTGCTCAGACTCGCTAAACGGGGCACCAAAAAGAATTGCCAACCAGCAGTTCGCTCTCGCCGCCTAATTCTTAGGTAGTGAAGAGACATCGTGAGCAGAAATGCCGCACGGGGCCGATCCACCGCAGCCCGGCAACAGAAGCGGGGGATGACATCCGCAAAGACTGATGACGTCGGGAAAGACCGATGACTCCCCGGAAAGACGAGGCGTCGGCCGAGGGTAACCGGAGCCAATCGACCCGCCGGTAGGACAGCGTCAGTCCCAGAGTCGGGAATGGTCGTATCACGAACGCTCAACGCCTGATGGACGGGGGTTCGATTCCCCCCAGCTCCACCAACAAACATGCAGGTCAGAGGGCAGAAGGACTGCCCTCGAATGACCGAATGATCACCGATTGCTCACCGCCGGAGAATCGAACGCCGCAGCAAGCGCCCCGGCGGCCGCTCGGTCGTGACCTGGAAGCACGTGCGAATACAGCGAGAGCGTGACGCTGACGTTGCTGTGACCCATCCGCTCAGCGACGAGCTTCGGCGACACGCCCGTAGCGATCATCCACGTCGCCGCTGTATGCCGCAGCTCGTGCACGCCGATCTGCGACAGACCGAGGTCGGCAGCCAGTGCCCGGAACCACTTGGTCACGCCCTGCGGGTACAGCGGGCGACCGTCGGGCCACGTGAAGACGATGTCGGTATCCCGCCAGCCCGGCCCCATGGCGAGCCGCTCGGCGTTCTGGATCTTCTTCCACGCCTTGAGAGCGGCCGTCGTGCCGCTGTCGATCGCGATCGTGCGCTCGCCGGCGCGGGTCTTCGGCGGACCGGAGACGATCTCGCCAGTAACCACGGTGCGCGTGTTGGCGATGGCGATCACGCCGGCCTCGAGGTCGACGTCCTTCCACCGCAGCCCGAGCGCCTCACCGCGCCGTACTCCCGTCGTGGCGAACAGTCGCCACATCGGCGACCAGCGATCAGCCTGGACGTGCACCAGGAACCGGCGGATCTCATCAGTGTTCCACGCCCTCGGCGCGTGTCGCTGGACACGAGGCAGTTGCGCGGCCGTAGCGACATTGCGTGTCACGAGACGTAACCGGAGGGCATCACGCAATGCGATCGACAGCACCCCGTGAGCGTTGCGGACCGTCTTTGCGCTCAGGCCAGCCGATGACAGGCTGGCGACCCAGCGCTCGACCGTCGGCTCATCGAGCACCTGCAGCTCGGCACGGCCGATCTTCGGCACGATGCGGCTCGCCACGATCTTGCGGTAGCTGTCGATCGTCCCCGGCCGAACCCGGTTCTCGACGACCGGTAGCCAGTGCTCCGTCAGGTACTGACCGACCGTGAGACGAGACGGAGCGACCATCAGGCCACCCTTGGCCTCGTTCATTAGGTCGCGCATCGCCTCCTCGGCTTCGCGCTTCGTCGTGAACCCGCGTCGGTAGACCTGGCGCCGCTTGCCGTCGACTCGCGGCACATCGAACACGAACGACCAGTTACCCCGCGAACCCTTGACGCTGCCGTTCACTTCGTTTCTCCCATTCCGTCGCGCCTGATGCTGCTCTGGTTGCTCATTGGCCCGATCCCTTCTTCATCAAGCTTTGTCCTTTTTTCGTTAGGTGTCCGCCGCCAACCCCGCCGTTCTTCGTCGCGGCTCGGACGAAAAGGCCAAGGTCCTCGGCTCGTTGGACCGCTCGCAGCACGTTCGAGCGCGTTTCCCCGGGCCATTGGGCGAGCAGTTTCGGCATGTACCCGCGGCCGTTCTCGCTGACGGCATCGATGTAGCGCTGGGCCCACATCGCATAGTGGCCCTCGGGAAGCCCGGCGGGCCCGGGGCTCGGCAAGGCGCGGGTTTCGCCCCACAGCTGAGGATTGGCATACGCCATCTGCTTGTAGGTCTGCGTGATCGACTTCGCCAACGTGCTCAGACCGACCGTCTTAAACATCTCATCGATCGACGCGCCCTCGGATCGCACCGTGATCGACGTGACGTCTGTGAGGACCATTGCCGTTGCCCACGTCCGGTCGGACTCTTCGTGAATCGTGCGCGTGAGCACGCCCTCGACGACCACCAAAACGCCGTCCTTTGCCGGCGTTCGGCACTGGAGGATCGCACCCCGCCGTTCCACGAAGTACGAGCTGCCGTCGTAGTCGTCCTCCGGAATGCCGTGCTCGACCTCGGCACTGATGTCCGGCCAAACCGTCCAGTCTTTGATAGATGAATTCATATCAGTAGACGCTAGCCCGATACTGAGACTCACGTCAACCCGCAGCGGGTGACTGAGTCTGAAAGTTGGTGACGAAGTGGACAAAGAACTGTTGATCACTCCCTCGGCGAGATCCACGCTCTGTGTAAGTGCGCTGCCCAACGCCGAGGAACAGCCAACCGTTCCGGTCTGGCCCGACACAGGTCGCGCCCTCGGCCTCTCGCGCCAAGCGACGTACGACGGCATTCAGCGCGGCGAGATCCCGTCGATCCGGATCGGTCGAATCATCAGGGTCCCGACGGCCGGACTGAGGAAGATGCTTGGCCTCGACGAATCGCACCCTGCAGCATGACGCCAAACGCGAAACGAGAGCCCGCCACAGGCTCCCGTCCAGATCATCCCCGGCAGGGTTCGATCGATGTCGATCCTACAGCCCGTCATGACATCGTGCTGGTGGAGTCGCTCGGCACCGTCATGACGATGGCCGAGTGCCGGGAGGCGGTCAACGAGGTCGTCCGGTGGGCCGAAAGTTGAGCCACCAGACGGTGACGAATCCTCGCCGGCTGGTGGCTGAGGCATCGATTCAACAGCTCGTCGAGGCGCTCGCCTCTGACTTCCCGGGTGCCGTGATCGACCTCGGCGGCGACGGCCGGTACATGTTCGTTTGCCCTCGATGCGGCCGCTACAACCACAACGGAGGAACGGCGCAGATCCTCGACGGGTACCGGTTCACGTGCCACAATCTCGCCTGCCGGGCGCACGGCACGCGGTATTGGCTTGAACGCCTCGTCATCGAATCCGCCGACGCTCTCGAAGCGATGTATGAGGCCGAGACCTGATGGCTGCTCCGTGGAAGACCTCGGACGAAGCGGAATCAACCCGAGATCAGTTTTCTCCGGAGAAAACTGATTCCAAGTCTCACCCTGATGCTGAGCGCTACGTCGATGATGACGCTCCGAGCGACGACTTCGACGTGGACGCCTTCGACGCCCTGGTGCGCGACGCCAACGTCCGCAACCATGACAGTGCGTCGCTGACCGAGTCGACCCGTTCGCGCCTGCTCAGTGGCGGCGACTTCGTGTTCAGCACTGGCCCCGAGCTTGAGCCACGATGGGGCGCGCCAGGCGGTGACGTGCTGTGGGCGCGCGGTGAATCACTCCTCGTCGTTGCACCTCCGGGCGCCGGTAAGACGACGATCGCGATCCAGCTCGGCGAAGCGCTCATCGGGATCACCGACAACGTCCTCGGGCTGCCAGTGCTGCCGGCCACGAAGGTCTTGTACTTGGCGATGGACAGGCCACGGCAGATCAGTCGTGCGATGCGCCGGCGTTTCGGTGACGAACATCGCCGCGTCCTCGATGAACGGCTTGTCGTGCTCAAAGGCCCGTTGCCGACGGATCTCTCGAAGCAGTCCGATCAGATCCTCAACCTTGCACGCGAGGCCGGCGCCGATGTCGTCATCATCGACTCACTGAAGGACGCCTGCGCCAAGCTCACCGATGACGAATCAGGTTCGATGGTCAACCGTGCGATCCAGTTGTGCAACGCCGCCGATATCGACGTCCTTGTGCTGCACCACCAGCGCAAAGGTCAGGGCGGCATCAAGCCGAACAAGCTCGAAGATGTCTACGGCTCGACGTGGCTGACCGCTGGGGCTGGCAGCGTCATCCTCCTGTGGGGTGAAGCAGGATCCGAGGTCGTCGAACTGTCACACCTCAAGCAGCCAGCCGATCCCGTCGGACCGTGGACGATCGAACACGACCACCACCGCGGCACGTCGAAGATCGCCAGAGGGTTCGACGCGCTCGCCTTCCTGCGGGCACACCCCGGCGCAACAGTGAGCGACGCTGCCCACGCCGAACACGCATCACCGCAGAAGTCAGGCACCGCGCCGTGGAAACGAACCGAGCGCCGACTCCGCAAATTAGTGGCCGACGGACTGGCCCGAGTCGACGCCAGACAACGCACAAACGGCACGTTCGACGGTGCCCGCTACTGGCCTGCCGACACGCCCATGGACACCGATTTCACCATGGACATCGACCATGGACAAGGGGTCTGAGATGACGACCACGCCGAACCATGGACACACCATGGACGCGCAACCTATCGCCGCAGGTCAAACCATAGACACCACCTATGGACAGGCCATGGACACCACAGACACGCACCACCATGGACACGGACGGGTGGGTCTATATACCCACCCTGTCCCGTGTCCCCCGCTCAGAGGAGACATCAGTGACAGCCAGAAGCCACAGCCGATCGCGTCGACGCGACAAGACTCGACGATCAATCAACCGCCAGCGCCACCTCGCACGCAAGGCGAGACGGACGCCAGCGAAGGCGTCGAACCGATGACCACCAACACCACGAACGAGGCGACGACATGCCAACGAAACCCCGACCGAGATGCAGTGTCGCACGATGTCCGCACAAGAAACCGTGCCCGATACACACCACACCACGACCACGCGACACACGCACCGAAGCCGACCGCAACCGAGGCACGAAGGCGCAACGCGGATACACCGCCGAGTACCGACGAGAGCGAGCCTCGCTGCTCGCCGACAGTCCCCTCTGCCATTGGGGATGCGGACGCACAGCAACAACCGCCGACCACGTCCCGCCGCTATCAATGTTCGATGACCGGTCGATGTGGACTGGCGTACTCCTGCCAGCGTGTGCCCGGTGCAACTTCGGGATGCTCGGTCAGGACTGACGCCGGCCGCCCACCTTGTTTTTTTCTCATCGTAAGGTGGCGCACCCCCGTGCCTACTCCAAACCCGAACGATTTCGCGCCGCCGAACGAAAACGGCTTTCCGGCCGTTCGGGGTCCGAAATGACCGAGAAGCCGCCGCCGCACTTGAAACCGGAGACGGCGGCGTGGTGGACGTCCGTTGTCGAGGATTTCGAACTCGATCCGCATCACG
>JANXUF010000154.1 GCA_025356335.1 Actinomycetes bacterium | reverse complement strand
GAGGTCCCGGACTGGTGGGCGCAACTACGACGTGTCACCGTCGACGAGTACTGGCAACTCGAACCACAATTCCGTGATCACGAACGACGTCAAGGCGAAGGTCAGCGAACGGTGGCAGCAGCCGAGCAGCGCCTTGAGACGGCACGGGAGAAGCTCGGGCCGTACAACGAGAAGCTCGAGGTAGCGACCAGCGCTGTGGTCCGCGCCGAAGGTGCGGAACGGACAGCGAAGCAGCGACTGGCCGATGCCGGATGGCGTACGCGCAAACAGGCGCGAGCGGATCTGGCTGCGGCGACCGAAACCGCTCTCGACGCCCGAGGGGACCTCGCACGGGTCAAAGCGGAGCGGGAACCGTTCCAGCAAGCGACCTCAGCGGCATACAAGGAAGTGCGGCGACTGAAGGAAAGCGTCGGGTTGCGAATCATCGACAGTTGGACCGCCATCCCCGAACGATTCGCCGCAGCCCAACGACGCATCGAAGCACTCGACACCTGGAAACACTGGGCAACCGGCAGGCCGATCACCGCCGAACAAACCATCGACCTCATCGACGCCCTCCAGCCCGCCGCCAAGGACGTCAACCGGGAGTTTCGTCAGTCGCTCGCCAACGTCGTCGAAACCTGGGCCGACGCCCACGGCATCCACCGCCAACCGACCATCGAGATCGAATCCCACAGCTTCGGCATCGAACTTTGAGCCGGCCCGGGCTTGCCGTAGGAGCGTGTGTTGCGCCTGGAGGCCCGGGCCGATCGGACGTTACGCGAGTGCCATAGACCGGCACCTTACGGCTAGGCATCGAGGCGCTTGGTTCTGTCTCCTGGCGCTTCGGTGAACGGATTTATTGACCGGCCCGTTGCGGGGTGAAGATCCGTGTGACACTTCGCGTTCTGATCGCGGGCGGCTGAGGGTTCGGTGCGCCGGCCGCGGAGCGACCAACAGTCCGCCAACAACGCAACAGAGCCAGCGCGGAGCGTCGGTCGCTGCGCCACTGAGCTTGATTCCTTGGATCATTGAAGCGCCCTGGGATCGCACTAGCTTGAATTTGGGCTCGGAGTGCCAAACCGGTGAAAGGGCTGAAATGAGCGAACCACAGGTCGGATTCGTCGGGCGTGGTCGCGAGTTGGCGGCCGTCGAATCCTTCTTCACCGAGTCCGATCGTGCTTCGGCGATGGTGCTTGAAGGGTTTGCGGGTATCGGCAAGACGGCGATCTGGGCCAGGTCGCTCGAGTCCGCCGAGCAGCTCGGGTTCACCGTTCGGTCGAGTAGATGCAGCGTTGCCGACTCGGCTTGGGCGTACTCCGGTCTCGGCGATTTGTTGGAGGATCTTCCCGCCGACGCAATGTCAGAGCTTCCGGAAGTTCAACGGCGGGCATTGTCGATTGCATTGTTGCACGAGGACTCCTCGATCAGCTCGCCTGGCGACCGTGTCGTGGCGGTGGCGGTGCTCGGGATCCTTCGGCTGCTGTGCCGCTCCGCGCCGCTGATCGTGGCGATCGACGATCTGCAATGGCTGGACGGCCCGTCTCGGTCCGTGCTCACGTTTGCGTTCCGCCGGATGATCAACGATCCGATCCGCGTGCTTGGCACCGAACGTCTGGTGTCGGACTCCCCGGAAGCGCAGGAGAGATTGTGCCTGGGGCTTGCCGCCACCCGACGGCTCATCGGCCCGGTGAAGATTGGGACGCTGCAGCAAATTCTCGTCGGCCGGCTATCGATATCTCTGTCGCGGCCGATTCTGGCCCGACTACATCAGGCCACCGGAGGCAATCCAATGGTGTCGCTGGAGATGGGGCGAGTTCTTCAGAGCAGAGGTGAAACAGATTTGCGCGACTCGCTTCCGGTCACGAGCGAGGTGGAGCGACTCATCGCTGATCGACTCGGCGGTTTGTCGCTCGAGGCGCGTGACCTGTTGCTGGTGTGCGGATCGCTCGCGCAACCGACGATCGACACCGTGGCAGCGGCTCTTGCAAGCCCGTCCGCGCTGGAGACGAGCGTCGCTGAAGTGCTCCGATCCGGGACGATGGAACTGCGGCTCGGTCGGTTCCGGTTCACTCATCCGCTGCTTGCCTCGATTCCCTATGAGCAGTTGCGTGTCGAGGAACGTCGGAGCTTGCACGCGCGACTCGCTGCCGCTGTTGATGATCTGGAAGAGCACGCCCGGCATGCTGCGCTCGGGGCCGATGGACCCGACAACGACGTCGCGGAGGCGTTGGACGTCGCAGCCCGACGAGCCCGCCAGCGCGGAAGCACCGTCACTGCTGCAGAACTGGCAGCAATGGCAACGGCGCGAACGCCGCTTGATCGACTCGACGAACTTCAACGTCGACGATTGATCGAAGCCGAGCTCGAGTTCGCTGTCGGTGACACGGATCGAGCGCGCTCCATCGTGTCCGGGATCCTGGCGGATCTCGTACTTGCTGCTGACCGCATCAGGGGGATGCTGCTGCTGGCGACGATCGAGTACTGGACGGCAGGGAGCACGGCTGCGACGCTGTGGTGTGAGACTGCGCTGGGCGAGGCGGGTGAAGACCGATTGTTGTGCGCACGGTGCCACGCCGCGATTGCCGATCTCGCCCCGTACGACGCGCACGTGTTGCTCGACCATGCTCGGCTTGCGGTCGAACTCATCGCCGATGAAACGAGCCTCGCCGACGTGCTGGCCAACGCCTTGAAGAACGTCGCGTATCACGAGCTTCGGCTGGGTCAAGGTCTCTCCATCAATGTGCTGCAGCGGGCGATCGACGTCGAGCAGAACAGCGAGCCGCTGCCAGTGATGGAAAGGGTCGGAATGTACATGGGCATGCTGTTGCGCTTCGCTGGTCGATTCGACGAGGCGCGCCACTGGTTGGAAAAGATGCGCCAGTGCGCTCATGACGAAGGGGATGACAATGCGCTACCGATCATCTTTGGTCACCTCGCGTTGCTGGAGTGCTGGGTCGGTAACTTTCCGCTTGCCCTGCAATATGTCGCCGACGGACTCCAACTCACGGCTCTCACCGGTGTGCACTCGCCATCGGTCACAGCGGCCCATTCCCTCGCCGAAGCACACCTCGGCAACCTCGAAACAGCGCGCCATATCGCGTTGGCCGCGTTGGACCACGACGAGTCGCAGGGCGACGCCGGCGATGTCGCCTGCGATCTGCGGAGTCTTGGCTTCGCCGAGTTGTGCGCCGGGGATCTCCCCAGCGCGGCAAGTCATCTGCTCCGCGCACTCTTGATTGCCGACGAGCTCGGCATCGGGGAACCCGCAATCCTCAGGATCCACGGCGACGCAGTGGAAGCTTTGGTCGGCCTCGGTCGCCTGGCTGAGGCCGAGCATGTGACCGCCGAGCTCGAACGAAGCGACCATTCCAGCTCGGGGTGGGCAACCATGATCGCGGCTCGATGCCGAGGTCTTGTTGCGGCGACGAACGGAGACCTCATCTCCGCCGAGACCGCATTCGCTGCCTCATTGAGCGTCCCGGACGTTGGCATGCCAGTCGAAGCAGCCCGCACTCGACTGTGGCTGGGCACCGTCCTACGACGCAGTGGACGCCGCACCGACGCACGGATCGAGTTGAACGGCGCACTCGATGTGTTCCAACGACTCGGTATACCAGTGCTCGCCGCTCGTGCTACGAACGAGCTCACCCGCATCGGCGGCAGAGCAGCAGGAACACTCGCACTGACACCGAGCGAACAACACGTCGCCGAGCTGGTCGGCTCCGGACACACCAATTCCGAAGTCGCACAAGCGCTCTTTATCAGCGTACGAACCGTCGAAAGCCACCTCACCAGGATCTACCGCAAACTCGGTGTGCGTTCACGGGCACAGCTCGCGAGAGTGCACATCACCTCGCCATAGTTGCGTAATTCCCCGGATGCGCCTCGACACTGAACGCGTCACTGTCGACGTGTGACCCCTCCCCACCGTCGCGTCAGCCTGTTTTTGGTCGAGCGGTACCTCCCGATTGTCGATCTCGACGAGCTCGCCGTAACTGTCGCATCCGCGGCAAGAGTCTGTGACGACCAACGCAAAGCGGGCGCAATGCTGCGCTACCTGCACTCCACCTACGTCCCGGGCGACGAGACCTGCTTCTGCGTCTTCGAGGCGGAATCGGCACACGCCGTCAGCGTGCTGAACGTCGACATCGACTTCCGCATCGATCGAATCAGCCCCGCCGTCAGCCTGCACACAGCGCCCGAACCTTCACCCGTCACCCGACCACGACCCGTGGACAATCCAAGAAAGAAGTTGCCGTGAACAGACAACGTCCAAACATCAGCCGCGCAGGAAGAAACGCTGGTGTTCTCGCTGCAGGCCTGCTGCTGCTCGCCGGTTGCGGCAGCGCGAGCTTCCCATCGGCGAGCACCGATCCACTGAAGGCACCTGCGACAGCAGCCACACTGGAGTTGCCGACCCCTTCGAATGACATTGCACCGACAACACCGGACGAACCCGCAGCACCTTCCGTAACGGAAACAGCGGCGAGTGGAACCGGCCCAAGCACCTCGGGCGATCCGTGTTCGCTACTCACACAGGGCGAAGTCGACACCGCCGTCGGTCAACCGCTCGGCGCCGGCAAGCAAACGTTGACCCTGCCGGATTGCGTGTGGGGCAACAGCGATTTCAGTGCATCAGTCAGTGTGTCCGTCAGCGACCGGACAGGCATCACGAACGTCACGACTCACAACGGTACGAGGGCTGCTCCCGACCCCGTCGCCGGCATCGGCGACGAGGCTTACTACTCCGAGGGCTTGCTGTACGTCATCAAAGGCGATGCAGGCTTCCTCCTCACGGTTGGTTGGCCCGGGATCAACAAAGAGTCCGACTACGGTCTCGCCAAGGCGACCGTGCTTGCCCAAGCCGTACTCGGGCGGCTGTAGATCCCGATGAGCACCACGACCAAATCCCCTATCCACCTCCACGCCCTCCAGGTGACGTTCCTCCTGGACGAGGTCGACACCAACGGCCAGGCCACTGTGTTCGAGATCCGGGTCCCCACCGGCTCGTTCGTCCCACCTCCCCACAGCCACAATGCGTTCGAGGAAACCGTCTACGGCCTCGCCGGTGTCTTCACATTCACGGTCGACGGCCAAGCCCAGAAGATCGCCCCCGGCGAGGCACTATTCATTGCCCGGGGACAAATCCACCAATTCGACAACACCGGCGGCGTCGACGGCGCGTTCTTGTCGGTCGCAACCCCCGGAATTTTCCGGCCCGCCTACTTCCTCGAGCTCGCCGAGCTTCTCGATGCATCAGCCGGCGGCCCCCCGGACCGGGCCGCCTTCCTCGACATCATGCGCCGCCACGGCCTCACCCCTGCCGTGCCCGGCACGCCGCCGGACGTCGATCACTGAACCCACGCTGATTCCATCCTGGGTTCGCAAGACCGCGCACAACGCGACACGCAGAACGACGGCTGCTCGCCATCGACGCGCACACAACGAGGCATCGGCGTCCGGCGGTCTGCCCCACAACACCGCACCCACAAGCGGTCAGCGCCATCCCAAACCGCCGGGTGAGTGGTCACCAATCTTGCAGTCCGGAGTACGGTTCGCGCTTGTCGGCGACGCGTAAGCGAAAGACTGAGGACGAGCACAGCTGATGGATCGTCGGGGCGGCAGGACACGCGATCACCGTACGTTGGGTGGCTTCGAGCGGGCTGTCCTCTTGCTTGCGACGGTTGGTCTGTGGAGTGTGGTCGTGACGTTGGCGATGCGCAGCAAGACGTTCGTCCCCTACAACGGCGCCACAGTCGGAGCAATGGTCGTGCCGATCTGCATTCCGGCCGTGCTGTCGGCGGTTCTGCAACGCTGGTATCTCGCCGTCGGAGTAGTCGTTTACTGCGTTGTCGAGGGAATCGTCCTGCATGTTGAGGTTGCGGCTCTTGAAGCGGGCGCGTGCCGTGGCGACGGTCTCTGCCCGACTCGGCTTGTTTACGCTCCGTTTGCAGCCGTTGCCGCATATGCGTGGTTCGGGACCGCTATATGGATACTGGATCGGCGAATCTCGCGAGGGCACGGCGAAGGCTGACATCGCCGGCCCCATGCACGGCATGCGTTTCCAGCGAGGCGCCGAGCCACCTCACATTCTCTGGGGACGCCTTCAGCGCAGCAGGACGCGACTGCCTGAGAACGCCGGGCCTGTCGTCGCCGCTCAGTACTCCGCGCTGTTCGCCGTCGGCGTCGGCGGCGAATGGTTCGAGGGTGACAGTTAGTGTCCGCCGGTGCCGTTCACGTTCTTTGCGCATCAAGGACCGTTCCTTCCGATCGCTCGACGCTGGCCAGATCGCGTGGATGGCGTCGCCCTCGTGATCGGCACCATGGCCCCCGACCTCGCGTACGCTTTGAACGGCTCCCGGTTGCGCGTGTGGGCGCACGGATTCCCCGGCGTGGTCACGTTCTGCATTCCCGCGACCTTGATCGGTTCGTGGATCGTCGCACGGATCCTCGCACCCGTTGTCGCCGATCATCTACCGGATCTCGGACGATTTCATCTGCCCGACTGGCGCGGCCTCGCCACACATCGGTTCGTGCTCTGGAAAACTGTCGTGTGGGCCGAACTCGGCGCACTGTCACGTTGGGCTCGATAAGTTCACCCACGACTGGGGATGGCCGGCACATCATCTGTCGTGGTACACCGCCACGATCACGTCGGACCGCTGGTTCGGGCGCGAATGGACCGTGTTCCGCGTTGTGCAGTACATCGGGCACGTCGGTCTCAGCGTGCTGTGCATCTGGTTCCTCTGGAACGGCACCGCCCGATGGATGGCCGCTCGTGCGGCACGCATCACGCCATTCACAACCACAAAATGCACCTACGTGATCGTCTGGGGCGGCGTCGTGGCCGGCCTCATAGCTGCGGCAGTCTGGGTCCACGCCGACCGCAACGGATCCGCCCCGACATCATTCGCCTCGTCTCCGGCGCTTTCACCGGCATGACCGTCACCAGCGTCACCCTCACACTCACTTCAAAGCGCTCGGCACGCAAAACGCCTGACAACCTAGGTGTCCTAGAACGCCGGTTCTACGGCGGGATCCTTGGAATCGAGTGCGACCGCATGTCCGGACTTCTCGGGAAGCCAGAATCAGCACTCTCGCCGGCAGACGGCGTTTCGATCCACACAGCAGATGAGCGCAGTTTTGGCCGCTGTGATCACGGCGTGATCACAGAAAATCCAACACAGGGTGATATTCGCCGATACGGAGCATCACGGCCGAATCACGAAAACAGCTACTGAGCTGGACTTATGGGTACTCCACAACACAGAACAACACGGGCAGCGCCGGGTTCGATTCCCGTCCACCTCCGCCACAAAGCCCAGCGCCAAGTCTGGCGCATCGGTGGCGGACACATCTCACGACATCCCGTCTCGTCCGATAGGTGGGGTTTGGGCACGGAAGTTCGCGCTCCGTTGGCCACATGTTGGTCATAGGAATTTCAGCAACACAACGATCACGAGCTGGAGGTTGCACTCACAAACGCAGATTTTTGGCCGCTATGGCATTCCGGTCAGTGCGAAACGGTCGCTCGTCGGTCACCAGCGACCGACGACGGGTCGGTCGGTGAACCACCGGCTCGTGTTTCTCTTTTCCTGAGACGGAGACGGAGACGGAGACGGAGAATTCGCCATTGCCGCATCGATGCCCGGCGTTGCGCACGTCTCCTGGGGTGCGGTCGCGGACGTCCGTTTCTTCGACCCGGATGGGCCACTGGCATCACGCTTCCGGCCGAGCGGCTGCTCGCTCGTGGTCAGTCGGGCAGCGAACTCCTCGAAACGGCGGGTCGCATCGAAGAGTGCGTTTGCTGCTGATTCCATCGTGTTCGATTCCGGTCGGGCATACACCGACCGTCGCTGCGAACTCATACTCATATGACCGTATACGCAGATGATGATGATGACGGATCACGAATTCACCGTCAGAAATCGTGCTACCGGATGTCTGTCGGCATATGGGGAAGTGCGGCCCGAGGCGAGAGAAGCCCTGAGCTCGCCGTTGGAGTGAGGGGAAAATGAAAGAGGCCCGCATACTCGACCCTGCGGGAGGGGAGCAGTGCGGGCCTCTGTTATAACGCTCGGCGGGCGGACCGTTGCGCTATGTAAAGGTCACGACACAGCCCGCCGAGCGGTTTGGTTTTGTCGAGACGAATTTTGAATGGAGCTCTTTCCGCCTGGTTCGTTTCGAAACTCGCCGTGCTGCTGTCGTTGGACGAAGAGGACCGTGATGTCGTCTGCTTTGCCATGGTCGGTGAGACGGGCGGCGAGATGGGCAGCCGGTCGAACGTCCGAAGGATCTGCGAAGACGCGTATCGCCTCGGTCTTCAGTTGGTCGAGCCTGGTGTCGAACGTCTGGAGACGAGTCTCGACGAGTCCGTCCGAGTACAGCACGACGATCTCGCCCGGCTGCAGACGGACCAACTGGTTGTTGCGTTTCACGACGCTGAAGCCGAGCAGCTGGTCACCGTCGAGTCGGAGGAATTCGGCCAGTCCGGCAGCTATGCGAAGCGCCGGAGGATGACCTGCGTGCGAGATCAACATTTCGTTGGTCGACGTGTCGATGACTGAACAGACACACGTCGCGATCGAGCCGGGCAGCACTTGCAGCATCACCCGATCGAGACGTTGCAGCGCATCGGCCGGATCCGGGCGGTCGATCAAGAATCCGCGGAGCGTATTGCGCAGCTGTGCCATCTCCGAGGCAGCTTCGAGGCCGTGGCCGGCGACATCGCCGATGACAGCCACCACGAGATGGTCTTCGACGGTGAAGGCGTCGTACCAGTCGCCACCGATGCCACCCTTGCCGGCAGGTTCGAAGTACACCCCGAAGTCGTAGCCGGGCACGGATGGCAGCGCTGCCGGTCGCATGACCCGTTGCAAATCCTTGGCGAGTGTCGCCGAATCCCGCTCGCGACGGAGCAGCGCCGCGCCGAGATGGCGCGCAAACCGCTGCGCTGCCCGGACTTCGCTGTCGTTCCAGCGCTGCGAATGGCCGCTGATCGTTTCACGCCACAGGTCGAACGATTTCCTCGGGCTGAGCCGCACACTGTCCGCCTCGACCGCTGCGATCTTGGCGTTGTGCGGATCGCCGCCCCAATCGACCGAGCGCACGAGCTCAGCGCGGAACCACAATGCGAACTCCTTACGATCCGACGTCAGCGCGAGCGCCAGCACGCCGCTCGCCGTGCCGAGATGCCGTCTCGCCGCCGGACAGAGTTCGCTGAGGTGTTCGGTATGGAAAGTGTCATGGTTTTCGGGCCAGTAGGCAACGATGTCGGCGATGATGGCATCGGGAGGAGTCGAGCCGAGGCGGCTGATCAAACCCTCCGCGAACACGTAGACGCCAGACGCATCCGCCAGCTCGAGCACGTGATCCTGCTGATCCTGGAGCACGTCGTCGACGCTCCATTGCGTCGCAGCGGCGAAGGCATCTGCGACCTGATCGGCAATCGCCGACAGCTCGAGTGTGTGGGTATTCGTGTCCAAATCGATCGTCTCGGCGAGCCGCAACGAGATCAGCTGGGCGAGAAACTCGCAAGCGTTACGGACGATCACACCAGGGCGGTGCGCTCCGGAATAGTGATGGCAGGCGATCAGGCCCCAGAGCGCGCCGTTGATGACGATCGAGACGGACATCGACGCCCCGACGCCCATGTTGGTGAGATATTCGATATGGATCGGTGACACGCTTCGCAGGGTCGAAGCACTCAGATCGAGTGGCCGTTCCGATTCGTATGCAACCGCAGGGAAGAGCGAGACAGGTCGATAGGCGACATCCGGGATCACCCGCAGCCAGTTTCGGCGATACAACTCTCGCGCTTGGGCCGGAATATCGGTCGACGGATAGTGCAGGCCGAGGAACGTGTTCAAATCGTCTCGCTTGTGTTCGGCGATCACTTCCCCGTTCCAATCGGCGTCGAACCGGTACACCATGACCCTGTCGAATTCGGTGAGTGAGCGGATCCATCTCGCCGCCTCCGCTGCAACTTCGAGCACCGTGCGGCTTGCCTGCAACGCCATCGATGCCTCGCGGGCGACCGATCCCGCAGGCTGCTCCTCGGCGTCGTCCCGCTCGAGCTCGATGACGAGATACGGACCGGACCGGTACAAGGTGGCGACATAGAGCCGTGCATCGATCCTCAACACGAGTTCGTCATGTCGTTGGACCCAGTCGAGCCGGCGAGCCCGATCGACGCGGTCGCAGCCCTCCTGCCCGATGAGCTCGGCGAGTGCCATACCGACTGCTGCGTCCGAATCGATCCCGAACCACGCCGACAGATTGGTCGAGGAGACGGCAACCGTGAGCGCTGGTTCGGTGACAGCGATCAAGACGCCGTGGGGTTGGATAGCCCCTGGTACATGGATCGGCTCGGCAGCACAGTTGTCGAGATCGACGGGTGCCACCCACAGCTCAGTCACCGAGCAACACCGCAGAGAATCGATCGAACACACCGACGGCGCCCGTCACGGCTGCATCGATGTCGTCATCCGTGACGAGCGCGAGGACGAGGGCGCGACGAAATGTCGCCCATCGATCGGCGACGTCGTCGCCGTAGGACTCGAAATAGTCCGTCGGGGTCGCGTCACCGAGCATCGTCCGAACACGCGGACCGATCACCCGACCGCCGAGCGAGGCGCCCTCACAGACATACATCGCGCCAAGCGCGCCGGCGACGGACGAAATGTCGTCGAAATGCCCGCACGGTGGCGGCATTCGCTGTTTCAACGCTGCCAGATCAGTGCGCAGCGACGGCATTTTCCGACGCCCTTCGATATCGAGCCCGTCGAACCCGGTGCAACCGGCATGGGGAACCAGCGCCGAGGCAATTTGATCGTCGAGCGTCTGATGGAGCGCCGCGAATCTCGACAGCAGCACCACGTACCGGCCCATCGTCAGGTCATCCGACATCAGTCCGAGGCCGGTCTCCAGGCGGCGATGGCTCCCCGACGTCCTGCTACGCAGCGTGGCCAACGCATCGAGCCGGGTCGGAGTCATTCGCAGAACGTACTCTGCCAGCACGACGTCGGCGGTCTCGGTGCGTCCTTCTGACGAATCGGTCAGGGTCAGCAGCACGACGTTGCGGACAGATAGAGAGGCCCTCGTGTTCAACCTTGCGGGAACGACGAGGGCCTCTGGCACAACGCTTGGCGGGCGGACCATTGTGTTGTGATCTAGACACGCTCCTCAGCACGGTGGGGTTTGGTTATTTCGATGCTGCTGCACGAGAATATTCCCTGGGTGGGATCTGCGTGTGTGGTAGCGCCAGTAGGCGTACGTCGAAATATCGCCGTGCCCGTCCTGAGCGTCGTTGCGTTGGGGGATCGACGACGAGGTCAGGCGAAGGGGATTGCCTCGTTCACCGACCTGATGCGCTCATCGATACCGTCCTGGCATGCTTCGCAACCCACGCCGGTGCGCAGATGCAGCAGCGCAGCGGTGATCGCCCCGTTGCGAACATGTTCGCGGAAATCCCGGTCGTTGAGATGTGGACAGGCGCAGTGGCGCACAAGAACGGTTTGCATCAGTTGATTTCGTGACAATGGTCGATGGAGCGGGAGTGAGCGCCGTCCAGCGTTGCCCACGCCGGACGGCTTGTCATCGCCCGGTCACATCATATTCGTCATGAGGAACAGATCGGACCCGTGTGTGTCACCGCCGTGACCACGACGTTTCGAGCATCGACTCACGAGGACGGGGGTGGCGAACTCTCGCGTGGGCGTCTGCGGCGTTCGTGGTAGGACTGGACGATGGACGATCGTCAGATGCTCGATATCGCCTTCGAGGAGGCCCAGATCGGGTTCGCCGAGGGTGGCATCCCCATCGGGGGTGCGTTGTTCGCCGCGGACGGAACGCTCCTCGGACGGGGACACAACCGGCGGGTGCAACTCGGAGACCCATCGATCCACGGTGAAACCGATGCCTTCCGCAATGCCGGCAGACAGCGCTCCTATCGCGGCACGACGATGGCGACCACCCTGTCCCCGTGCTGGTATTGCAGCGGGTTGATCCGTCAATTCGGCATCAGTCGCCTGGTCATTGGTGAGCAGCAGACGTTTGTCGGCGGTCACGATTGGCTGACCGAGCACGGTGTCGAAGTCGTCATCCTCGATGATCCCCGGTGTGTCGCCCTGCTCGGCGACTACATCAGCGCCTACCCCGAGGTATGGAACGAGGACATCGGGGAGTGAGCAACCGGTTCCGGCGATTCCGGGGGCGCGATCGCCCTCGGTGCCCTGCTCCACTACAGTGTGGCGCGGCGACGGGGTGGGAGAGCGATGAACGTCAGGTCATGGAGAGTGTTGGTCGTGAGTGCGGCGATGGTCACCGGGTTCGTGACCCTGTCGGGCATCTCGGCCGTGTCGGCGGCCGGACCACTCGGGACATCGGTCGACCACTACCCGCGTACGACCGGTCTGAACACCACCGGTAACCCCGAACAGTTCTGGATCCAGGGAAATCAGGTCATGCACTTGTTCGGCAGTAACGGCGCCTGGAGCGTGCCGTCGACCCTGTCGGGGCCACCCGCCGGCATCAGTTCGGTCGAGGTCGGCTACGACCTGAACTACGTCGGCAATCCTGAGCTCTACGTCGTTTCGACGGACGGCAGCGTGTGGCACGACTTCGCCACACCGGGCCGCGGCAGCGGCTGGTCCGGCTGGGGAACATTGGGTGGCCCCGCGCCCGGTGTCTACGGCCAGGTCGTCGTCAGCCGCAACTACCTCGACAACCAGGAGGTCTACGTCCTCGGCAGGGACCAGCAGGTGTGGCACAGCTTCTCCACCCCCGGCCTCGGCTCCGGCTGGTCTGCATGGTCGCCGCTGGGCGCGCCGGCACCCGGAATTGCACCGGGCGGCGACGTTCACGTCAGCCGAAACAACGTCAACAACCAGGAACTGTACGTCAGCGCAGGCGACGGCCAGGTCTGGCACTCGTTCTCGACCCCTGGTATCGGCAGTGGATGGTCAGCGTGGTCACCGCTCGGCTCGGCCGCAGGTGCGACCGGCGACGTCGGGGTCTGGCGTAACTGGTCGGGCAACCAGGAGATGTTCAGGGTCACAGGGAACACCGTCTGGCACGACTACGCAACACCAGGGGTGGGCTCTGGTTGGTCGGGCTGGTTCCCGCTTGCAGCTCCACCTCCCGGGGTCAGCCTGTCCGGCTGGATCGGTTTGTCGGACGACAAGGACATCGGCCAGCTGACGCTCTGGGCCGGCGACACCACCGGACACAACTGGAACACGATGCTCACCGCATCGAACGCCTGGACGCCGTGGACAACGACGCCGCCGGCGCTCCCGCCACCGCCGATCCCTGCGCCGCCGCCCGCCGTGTTGACCCCTGGTGTGATCCATGTGCCGTTCATCGGTGACTGGCAGGTCATCGAAGGCAGCCTCGCCGGCGGCGTCGTCAATACGAGCCAGTTCAATGCCGGCGTCGTCCACATGCCTGGCACAGCCACGTTGTGCTCCAGCGGCAACTCGGTGCTCGGTGCCCACCGTACGACTCCCCCGGCACCGTTCAGGCAACTCGACAGACTGACCACCGGCATGGTGATCTCCGCCAGCCAGAACGGCGTCGATTGCAGCTATCAGGTCGTCGAGAGCCACATCGACTACGTCGGCACCGCTGCAGCGGCGACAGACGCAGCGAACGACGTCCTCGACCAATCCTCACGTTTCGGTTCCGACCACCGGCTGACGCTGTTCGCCTGCTCGAAGCCGGATCGCACGCCGACGTCGACGATGTATCGGCTCGTCGTCCAACTCGTACAGCTCTGAGCGCTGCTCATCGGCCGACGTCACTCGCAGCGATGGTGAGGCCGTCGGACAGTCAGGCAGAGTCGAAGTGGGAAGTGACCGACGAACATCGTGGCGGGGACCCGGCCTGCAAATGTGCGCGAGTGCACCGGCACCCGTATTCTGATGCATCCGGGCATGATGCGCTGATTCTGGAGGAACCTATGCTGTCGGAAGGCGGCTTGAGATTGGACGAGGCTGTCGACGATGGTGTGCCCGTGCTGTCGGTGTCCGGTGAGATCGACATGGCGACGGCACCGGCGTTCAAGTTGGCGGTGACCCGGTTGGCTGGGCTGCACGATCGTCTGGTGCTCGATCTCGGCGGTGTTTCGTTCATGGATTCTGCCGGCATCGGGGTGATCGGTAGTGCCGCCAGGCTCCTCGGCAACGGTGTTCGCATCCGGAACGCTTCGTCCCAGGTCGCCAATCTGCTCAGGGTCACCGGCATGGACAAGTTCGTCACCACCGACTGAGCGGAATGTCTACTGTCGAGCGGATGGAGCAGGCCAGACCCGCACGATGGACCCGATTCGCCGATGAAGCGCCGGCGCTGGCAGCGCAGGTGCGCGCCCGATTCGGGGCCTCGAAACACCATGTGCTCGCGACGTTGCGGTTGGACGGCGCGCCGCGGGTCAGCGGAACGGAGCTGCAGTTCCACGCGGACGCTCTCTATGCCGGTTCGATGGCCGGTTCGATCAAGGCCAGAGACCTGCTTCGGGATGGCCGTTTCGCGGTGCACGCTAACCCGGGTGACGGAACAATGAGTGGTGGAGACGCAAAGATCTCTGGTATCGCCATCGAGATCACCGATGCGGACGTGATAGCCGGATATGCCGGCGCCGTCGCTCCCCCGGAGCCGTTCCATCTGTTCGAACTGCGGCTCTACGAAGCGGTGCTCACCTCGTTGCACCCCGACGGCGACCGCCTCGTGATCGAACACTGGCGGCTGGGCGTCGGTTTGCATCGCACCGAACGATGCTGAACGAATCGTCCGAGTAGTGGCGGTTCGGCCTTCGTCAGGCGCGCGCCGGCAAGGTCCTCAGCGCAGCACTTCGTTGACGAGGTCGTCGCCGCTGATGTAGCGCCGGAGGTTGTCGGTGAACCTCATCACCGCCCGCTGTGTGCTGAGGGCGGTGGTCCCGGACGAGTGCGGCGTGATGATGACGTTCGGCATCGCCCACAGCGGGCTGTCCGGCGGCAATGGTTCGACCGTGAAGACGTCGAGTGCTGCGGCGCCGATGTGACCGGATCGCAGCGCCGCCACGAGCGCCGATTCGTCGACGAGTTCACCACGCCCGACGTTGACCAGGCGGCTTCCCGACGGCATCGCTGCCAGTTCCACAGTGCCGATCAGCCCACGCGTTCCGTCCGCAAGCGGCACCGCCAGCACGAGGTCGTCGACGACGGGCAGCAGATCGTGGAGGCGGTCGAGCGTCCACGTCTCGCACGGTTCGTCTCCGGAGGGTGTGCGGCGCATGGCGATGACGCGCATCCCGAATTCCTTGGCGAGTCTGGCGACTTCGGCCCCGATCGGACCCATGCCGATGACGCCGAGGGTGCGTCCTTCGAGGTCGCCGACGGTTCGTTGCTCCCAGTGCTGTCGGCGTTGCCCGTCGATGAATCCGGGCAAGTTTCGGCTCATCGCCAGCAGATACATGATGACGGTGTGAGCGATCGGTGTTGCCGAAGCGCCAGACGACGTCGTCAAGCGGACACCCCGATCGAGGAGCGACCCGAAGACCGGATGGTCGACGCCTGCACTGGCGGTGTGGAACCAGCGCAGGTTCATCGCCTGCGTCGCAATCTTCATGAAGTTGCCCGACTGGTGCGGCCACAGGTCTGCCGACAAAAATCCGACATCGATCCGGGCGACGTCGCTGTCAGCCACCCGCACTCCGGGCCGCAGCAGTACGGGTAGCAAGCCTGGCGCAACCGTCCTCCAGTCGTCCGCAGAGCGTTCCCAGGCAGTGGCCGAGCAGAACAGGACCGGTGGGGGCATCGCCTCACTCTATGACGATGCTCCTGCGGCGGCGAAGCGGCTCAGGAACTCTTGAAACTGAGGCGGAGCTTCGTTCGGTAGGCGATGATCGAGCCGTTCTCGATCAGGACATCCATCTCCACGACCTCGGCGACACGCAGATCCTGATATGTCTTGGCAGCTTCCCTGACGGCGTTCTGCGCAGCGAGTTCCCACGAATCGCTACTCGATCCGATTAGCTCGATCACCTGATAAACGGTGTTCCCCATGTGGCTTCCCCCTTGACGAAATTATGACTCTGGCTGACGGCGCTGTGCTGGGACGTGGATCGCTGAACCCACTGATTGGAACTTGACGGAGACCGCCAATTGCGAGGTGAAACGGATCGAGCCGTCGTGTTCGATCTGACAGCTGAGGCGCTCGATCCTGCCGACTCTGGCGTCGTCGAAACTCGTGCACATGTCAGTGACGGTGAACTGTGCGGCCTGACGCCACGACGCGGCGACCGCTCCGACGTGGTGAACCTGATACACCGACTCGTTTCCGCCGCGGATCAGCGGCGGTTCATCGCTGGCGAAATCGTCAGAGACCTGCTGGCCGCTGAGACGGCGGATCGCCTCCATCAGGTCGTTCGTGATCTGCTGTCGGCGACGTCGACCGGGCCCGCCGTACGACGTCGGGTCGATGGGCTCACCGAACCGTACGGTCGCCGGGCGGAATGGGCGCGGCACCCTCGTTCCGACCGGTTGGATCCGGCCGGTACCGACGAGACCGACAGGCAGGATCGGTGCACCGGTCATCAGTGCCAGTTGGGCGACGCCGCTGTGTCCCCTGTGCAGCAATCCGTCGCGGGTCCTCGTGCCCTCTGGATAGATGCCGAGCATGTCGCCGCGGTGCAGCACGCCTGCTGCGACCTCGAGTGAGGCGACGGCCTTGCGCGCCTGCTCACGGTTGATCGGGATCAGACCCATCGCCGGGAACAGTTTGCGGGTCGTCCACGAGTCCATGTATTCGGCCTTGCCGATGAAGAACAGGCGGCGTGGCAGCGAGTTCATCAGCACGACGGAATCGAAGAAGGAGACGTGGTTGGAAGCGACGATCACACCGCCACTCGCCGGGATCCGATGGTGATCGGCGACGTTCGTCGGGATCAGCGCGCGGTAGATCGGTTTGATCGTGCCGTGGACGACCCGGTACAAACGCTCTTCACGCTCACGAGGGTCACGGGTGGCGAAGGGCGGTCGGCGTCCTCGAATCTTCACGCAGTGCCGAGGTTAGTCGTTCGGGCGCGCCAGACAGTCAGCGCTTCGCCTGCCGCCCATTTGCAGTACGATCGTTCAAGGAATTCGTGGGAGGAACGCCTTGTCCGACACCGGCAACATCAGTGCAACCATCTCGAACGGAACGCCGAACGGGACGCCAGGTGACTTCGTGGCCGAATCCGGTGCTCACGCTGTCGATCCTGCCGAAGCGGTTGGAGGTGCTCGCCGGCGTCGCGGCGGCCGCAGCGATGTCGTCCGCAGCAAGCTCCCCGAGCAACGGCCGTACGGTCAACCGCACCTTCGCTATCACCCGACGGAGGTCGTGTCGGCCGACGAGTTGGAGATGATCCACAACGGTTCGATGCGCATCCTCGAAGAGATCGGCATGGAGTTCCTCGAACCCGAGGCCAGACGTCTCCTCGCCGCGGCCGGCGCCGACATCAGGCCTGGCGAGACGCGGGTGCGCTTCTCACGTGAGATGGTGATGGAGACGATCACGACCGTTCCATCCAGTTTCACGCTCCACAGCTACAACCCGGAGCACAACCTCGAGATCGGCGGCAACGCCATCGCCATCGGTTCCGTCGCCAGTGCGCCGAACACCTACAGCATGGACGGCGGCCGCCGCACCGGCAACCATGTCGACTATCAGAATCTGCTGCGTCTGTCGCAGATGCTCAACGTCGTCAATTTCATCGCCGGGTACCCCGTCGAGCCGATCGACATCCATGCGTCCGTGCGCCATCTCGACGCGACGTACGACGCGCTGACGCTGACGGACAAACCGATCCACGCCTACAGCCTCGGCCGCCAGCGCAACATCGACTGCCTGGAAATGGTGAGGATCTCCCGAGGAATCGACGACGCGACCCTCGAGCGCGAACCGTCGATCTTCACCGTCATCAACTCGTCGTCACCACTGCGGCTGGACACTCCGATGCTGCAGGGAATCCTCGAATACTCGTCACGCAACCAGGTCGTGGTGCTGACGCCGTTCACGCTCGCCGGAGCGATGGCACCGGTCACGCTTGCGGGTGCTGTCGCCCAGCAGAACGCCGAAGCGCTCGCCGGCATCACCCTGACGCAGGTCGTTCGCGCCGGCTCGCCTGCCGTGTACGGCGGCTTCACCTCCAACGTCGACATGCAGTCCGGCGCTCCGGCGTTCGGCACGCCGGAGTACATGCGCACGGCGATGATGGGGGGTCAGCTTGCCCGTCGCTACGGGTTCCCGTACCGTTCGTCCAACGTCTGCGCGGCGAACGCACTCGATGCCCAGGCTGCGTACGAGTCCGTCTTCTCGATCTGGGGAGCGTTGATGGGCGGCGTCAACATGATGATGCACGGTGCCGGCTGGATGGAGGGTGGTCTGCATGCCGGATACGAGAAGATGATCCTCGACGCCGAAATGCTGCAGATGGCGTGCGCGTTCCTCGATCCCGTGATCGTCGACGAGGACACGCTCGGCTTTGAGGCGATCACCGACGTCGGCCCCGGCGGACACTTCTTCGGCACCGCCCATACACAGGCGCGATTCCGCACGGCGTTCCACCACCCGATGATCTCCGACTGGCGTAACTGGGAATCGTGGGAGGAAGCCGGTTCGCCGCAGGCGCACCAGAAGGCCAACTCGATCTGGAAGGAAATGCTCCGTGCCTACGAGCCTCCTCCGATGGACGCTGCGGTCAAGGAAGAATTGGGCGACTTCGTCGCCAAACGCAAAGCAGAGGGCGGAGTCGCGACCGACTTCTGAACGCTCGCCTCGGTTGCCGACGGCGCCGGCGCCCAGCACGGTCGACTGCGCCGACCCCGGTGCTCGCTTCAGCGGTCGGCGGAGTCGGTCGCAGTCAGGGAAGGGGCCATACGGGCGAGTCGACATGCAGAACGACGCGGTCACCGCCGGCCCAGGATTGCGATCCGGCAACCCTGGCGATCACGCGGACGGGGCCGCCACGCCGCTCATCGCTTTCGCCGGCGACTCGGTCGTTTGCGTCAAAGGATTCTCCATGGACGTCGGTGAACGTTGCATCGAGATCGATGTCGACGCGTGCGTCGTGGCCGTAATACTCGACGCGTCTGACGGTGCCGTGACCGACGCCAGCGGCACCACCGGCAAACTCGGCGGCAGCACCACCACCAGCGCCGCCGGCGCGCTCCGCTGACGATGCCGTCGTGATCGCATCGAGCCGTCGCACGCAGACCTGCTCCGGCCGAACGACCACCTGGCAGTCGGCGGCTGCCGGGTGCAGCAGCGTCATCTCGCCGAGCACCGTCGATGCGAACGTCGGTCGCGTCGGGTCGACGACGGCGTGGAGCACAGTCGCCTCGCCGACGAACGTGGCGACGCCGAGGTCGACCGGCAGGCGGTAGAGCTCGCGCGGCGGTCCGGCCTGGATGATCTTGCCGTCGCGCATGATCGCCACCTGATCGCCGAGCGACAATGCCTCTGCGCGGTCGTGGGTGACGAGGATCGCCGTCGTCCCGGCCGCTCGTAGAACGTCTCGAATGTCATGTCGCAGGCGGTCGCGCAGCGCAGCGTCGAGCGAGGCGAACGGTTCGTCGAGCAATACCACGGTTGGGTCACTCGCCAACGCCCTGGCAACGCTGACCCGCTGTTGCTGGCCGCCGGACAGCTGATGGGGCATGCGGTCGACCAGCTCTGCCATCCCCACGAGGTCGAGGAGTTCGAGTACCCGCCGGTCGCGATCGAGCCTCGCGGCACGGTTGGGACCGCCGATCGCAAAACCGACGTTCGCGCCGACGGTCAGATGCGGGAAGAGCGCACCCTCCTGCGGGACGTAGCCGACATGGCGTCGTTCAGGAGCAAGCCGTTTCGACGAGTCGTCGACGACCTTGCCGCCGATCGAGATCGTGCCGCTGCGGGCCGGCTCGAAGCCGGCGACGGCACGTAGCAGTGTCGTCTTGCCACATCCCGATGGCCCGAGGACGCAGGTCAGGGTGCCTTCCTCCACTGTCAGACTGGCGTCGATCAACACCGGCTGCTTGTCGTAGGCGACCGTCAGATGCTCGACCTCGACGGCGCTCACCGGAACGCCTCAGACCGTTTCGTACGTCCGGCTGACGCTCGGCCGAGCCGGAAGAGCAGGAGTACGGGCACCATCGAGGTGGCGATCATAATGGCTGCGTACGGCGCTGCGGCCCCGTATGCAAGGCCAGTGGTGTACACCCAGAATTGTGTCGCCAGCGTCTTCAGTCCTGTCGGGCGGAGCAACAATGTGGCTGTCAACTCCGTCGTTGCCGACAGCCAGACGAGCGTCGCAGCGGCAGCCAGACCTGGCAGCACGAGCGGGACGATGACCCTGCGAAGCACACGAAACGGTGATGCTCCGAGCGCACGCGCGGCGTCATCGAGGCTGACCGGCACCCGCGCGACAGCCGAACGAACGGACACCAGGGCGAGCGGAAAGAAGAGGATCACATAAGCGATTTCGAGCATCGTGGTCGTCTGGTAGAGCGAACGGAACTGATGCACAGCAACGGTGACGAGCGTGAGGCCGATGGCGATACCCGGCAGTGCACGATCGAGGTAAGCGCTGCGTTCGATCGTCGACGACAATCGGCTGCGGTGGCGAACGGCCATCACGGCGACCGGAACGGCGAGCAGCGTGGCGATGAGAGCGGCGATTCCGCCGAGCTTCAGTGACTCGATCGTCGTGCTCACGACGGATGCCGGAGGCAGCGTCGTCGAACTGCCGCGAACCATCCAGTGGACGATCGATCCGATCGGCACGCCGATGCCGAGGACGCAGAGCGCAACGACGCCGATCACGGCGACGGGTGTGGCCCGCCCGAGTCGCGAGCGTGCGGCCGGCCGGCCCGATTCCCTGAGCGCCTGACCGCGCCGGCCGACCCGCGACTCGCCCATCAGTAGCACGACGCCGATCAAACACAGAACGAGCGTCAACGCCGACGCCGTGTTGGAGTCCAACGTCTTGTACTGGGTGTAGATCGCTGTTGCGAATGTGCGGTAGCGCAACAATGCGAAGGCCCCGTATTCGCCGAGCATGTACAGCCCGATCAGCAACGTGCCGCCGACGAGCGCCCGGCTCACCGAAGGAAGCGTGATGGTGCAGAACCGTCGGACGCTGCCGACGCCGAGGCTCCTGGCAACCTCGTCCACCGCCGGGTCAGAACGCCGCAGGCTCGCAGCGACGGGCAGAAAGACGAGTGGGTAGAGCGACAGTGTCATCACGAGCGACGCACCCCACAGGCCCTGCACGGACGGAGCCAACGACACCCACGAGTAGCTGGCGACGAATTCCGGCACGGCGAGCGGAGCGACCAGCAGGACAGCGAACAGTCGCCGAAACGGCAGGTCCGTGCGTTCGACCAGCCACGCAGATCCGAGCCCGAGCACACCGCAGCCGATCGAGACAATGGCCGTCAGTTCGACCGTGTGGATGAGCAGCGTCGGAAGCAGCGGGCCCGAGAGCACACGCCGAACCGTTCGGCTGTCGGTGCCGAGCGCCTCGACCAGCACCCCGACCAACGGGACCAGCAGCAGCACACCGATCGCCGTGGCGGTTGCGGCGATCCACGGCGGCGCTGCGCGCGGATGGCGACGGGCGAGTCTCATCGCGTCACCCTGCGAACGAGGTCGGGCTGCTCGACCATTGGCCCTACAGCAGTCCGATCTGCTGCAACAACCGCACGGCCTGTTGGCCGTCGCCGAGCTGCGCGATCGTCACCACCGGCGTCCCGAAGTCGGCGAACGGCCGAAGCGGCTTGCTGGTCGTGACACCAGCAGCAAGGGGATATTCGTAGCTCTCACTCGTCGCGATGATGTCTTGGGCCGGCTTGCTGACGAGGAATGCGAGGAACGCCTGGGCACTGCCTGGATGCTTGCTCGACAGCAGTTGGCCGGCACCTGATACGTCGACGAGCGAGCCCGGATCGCCAGCCGCAAAGTAGTGCAATGCCGATGTGACCTTGCCTGCTCCGACCTCGTCGCTCAGTCGGTACCAGTAGTAGTGGTCGATCACGCCGGTCTCGATCTCGCCACGATTCACGGCGGCAACGAGACCCTCGTTGTCGTCGTACAGCTTGGCATTCGTCTTCAGACCTGTGAGCCACGCCGTCGCCGCGTCGAGGCCGTTGGTCTGGATGATGGCAGTGACGATCGGCTGGAAGTCCGTCTCGCCAGGGGCGAACCCGAACTTGCCCTTCCACACAGGGTCGGCAAAGTCGAGGATCGATGTCGGCAACGCCGATTCTTTGACCTTCGAGGTGTTGTACACGAGCGCAACGGCACGGGCGGACACGCCGACCCAGTTGCCCGTCGTCGGGCTGTCGATCGACGGTACGGCGGCGAGAGTCGACGCTGTCGTCGTTGCCAGCAGGTGCTTGGCGTCGAGCGTGTTCAGCGACGCCGGGTTCTCACCGAAGAAGACGTCGGCCGGGCTGGAGCCGCCCTCCTGCAGGATCTGGTTGGCGAGGGTCGCTTCGTCATCCGATCGAACGCTGACCTTGATGTGCGCCTGCGATTCGAAGGCCGCCACCAGCGCGGCGACCGTCTGCTCGTGCTGGCCTGAATAGACGGTGATGTTGCCGTCGGGCGCTGCAGCCGCAACGGCCGGGGCCGACGTGGCGCTCGAGGCGGTAGCGGCCGTCGTGGTGGAGGCGCTGGCGGTGGTCGTCGACGGGCTGGCGGTGGTCGTCGAGGAGCCACAGGCTGCCAGCAGCATCGTCGCGGCGACCGCCGTCGCTGCCTTCACACACCGATTGCGTACTTGCACTGCAGGCTCCTCAGAAATTGTCAGGTTAACCTAATACGGACCATGAGGAGATGCAGATTGCCAAAGTTTGGAATGATGTGACAAATCCCGGCGCACACACGTCGACGCCCGATGAGGTCGGCCGCGCGTCGGTCCCCTGACCTGACGTTGCGCTCACATCGCCGAGATCCTCTCCGATCTGCGATCCTGGTGCCTGCGGCACACGCCGTCGAGCCATTGGGGGAACGATGACGACAGCACCTGTTTCTGACTGGAAGACGGATTTCGATGTGCTCGATCCGGGCTACGTCATCGACCCGTATGCCGTGTGGAACGAGTTGCGAACGGAATGTCCGGTGGCGAGGAGCGAGCGCTGGGGTGGCGCGTGGATGCCGGTTCGCTACAACGACATCACCGCCGTCGCCCACGATGTCGAGCACTTCAGTTCCCGCGAGGTCGGCGTCATCAATACCGGTACCGAGGACCCGTTGCCCGGCGTCCACCTGCCACCGATCGACATGGATCCTCCCGACCACGGTTGGGCCAGGCGGCTGATCCTTCCATGGTTCTCGCACACGCGCGTCGAGTCGTACGAGCCGCTCACCCGCGACCTGTGCAAGCGACTCGTCGCTGCCGTCATCGAAACGGGCCAGGCGGATCTCGCCGGTGACTACGCGCAGCAGATTCCCGTTCGTGTGATCTCGTGGATTCTCGGCGTGCCAGAGGAACTGGCACCGACCTTCACCGGATGGGTGCGCGATGTCCTCGAGTTCGGCCACGAGCCCGAGCGCAGCACGCCGGCGTGGCAGGCGATCGCGATGTACTTCTTCAACGCCATCGAGGAGCGCAAGGTTGCTCCTGGAGACGACCTCATCAGCGACCTGCTGCACGCCACGGTCGAGGGCCAGCCTGTCCCCGACGCCCACGTCCTCGGCTCGATCGCTTTGGCGCTCGTCGCCGGCGTCGACACGACCTGGTCGGCGATCGGCTCGGCGATGTGGCATCTGGCGACGCATCCTGCCGACTGCGAGCGACTGATCGCCGAACCCGATCTGATGCCGACGGCGATCGAAGAACTGCTGCGCGCTTACTCGCCGGTGACGATGGCGAGAGTCGTCGAATCCGACACCGAAGTCGCCGGCTGCCCGATGAAAGCCGGTGACAGAGTACTGATGAACTTCCCGGCGGCGAACCGTGATCCCGAGATCTTCGATCGCGCCGATGAAGTCGTTCTCGATCGACAGGTCAACCGCCACGTTGCCTTCGGTTCTGGCATCCACCGGTGTGCCGGTTCGAATCTCGCGCGAATGGAACTGCGCGTCGCCATCGAAACCTGGCTCGCCAGCATCCCGGTATTCCATCTTGCCGACGGAGCGACGGTGACGTGGGCCGGAGGCCAGGTCCGCGGCCCGAGAAGCGTCCCCGTCACCTTCGGATAACGCTGTCCACGCAGGTCTGATCGGCGGCAAACGCAACCATGCTCACATTTCTGAGTCCTGGTTCAACGAAACGGCCACGGCGTCCGTAGTCATTGGTATGTCGAATCGACGAGGCGCCCTGGTAGCTGCGATTGCCGCGGCCCCGCTGCTCGCGGCGTGCGGTTCCGGCTCCTCGACCGCATCGGGCTCGGCGCCGGCGCCCACCGTGAAGGGATCGGTCACGAAGGAGGTAGTCGTCCAGAACTACACCTTTCCAGCGATCACCGTCGCTCCCGGAGCATCGATCGGATTCATCGACCGCGACGCCGAGGCGCACACCGTCACCGCAGACGATGCCACCTTTTCGATCGGACCGTTCGACACGTCGACGCCGCCGGAAACGTTGATCGCTCCAACGGTGCCTGGCACCTACGCGTTCCACTGCAAGATCCACCCAACCATGCACGGCAGCCTCGTCGTGCAACAGCCATAGGAGAATTACATGCCCACCACCCGCTCGACCATCGTCGGTCTTGCCGCCTTGAGCGCGTTGACGCTCGGAGCGTGCAGCAGCAGCAGTAAGAACAGCGCAACGACCACCGCCCCCGCCACCCCTGCTGTCTCCGGTGCGTCGAACGTGACGGGCAGTCTCGATGCCATCGATCAGACCACGGATGGCAAGACGATCACCATCAAGTCGGTCAACATCACCGGCAAGAGCGGGTTCATCGCAATCCACTCCGATGTCGCCGGCAAGCCGGGCCCGGTGGTCGGGCACGTGGCAATCCCAGCGGGAAACAGCAGCAATGTCGTGGTCAACCTGGACAAGCCCTCGCCCACAGGCGCCTATTGGCCGATGCTCCACCTGGACGCCGGCACGATCGGCACCTACGAGTTCCCCGGCCCGGACGTGCCCGTCATGTCGGGCGCTGACATCGTCATGAAGAAGATCACGGTCACGGCGCCCTGAACCAGCACCTTCGGTATTGCAGCGCCGGTCTCCGGCGACCAACGCTGCGATGCGTCAACCGCAAGCAATGAGGGGGCGGCGGTGCGTGCGCGGCTGCGCCTGATCGACCCAGCTCCTGGGCTGGGCACCGACGCCGCTGTCCGCGTCGCAGTGCACGCCTACTCCGGCGAGCTGTACGGGTTCGCGCTGCGCGGCCTCGGCGACAGCGGGCATGCCGAGGACGCCGTCCAGGAGACGTTCGTGCGTGCGTGGCGTGCCGGCCACCGGTTCGATCCGACCCTTGCGTCGCTGCGCGCCTGGCTGTTCGCGATCCTGCGGAACGTCATCATCGATGCCGCCCGAGCGAGCGCTGCACGACCGCCACTCGACAGCCGCACCGCCGTCGATGTCGCCACCGCCGACGAGATCGACGGGCTGCTGAAGGCATGGATCGTCGACGAGGCACTTGCCAGACTCACGATCGATCACCGCCATGCGGTGACACAGGTCTACTACCAGGGCCGCTCGGCCGCTGACGTTGCCGCCGAGCTCGAAGTGCCGGCGGCGACCATACGATCGCGATTGTTCTACGGGTTGAAAGCGCTGCGCCTGTCGCTCGACGAGTTGGGATGGGACGATGGTTGACACCTGCAAACACTGGCAGGCCGTCGTTGCAGAACGCGCCCTGACGAACGAACCACCGGTCGACCTCGACTTGGACGCACACCTCGCCAGTTGTGCCGACTGCACGGCGGTCGTGGTCGAGTTCCGTGTCCTCGCCGCAGCGCTCGCTCACACAACGGCGGCATCGAAATCGCCGGCGCGCACCATCGTTCCACCGGGGCTGGACGGCCGAATCACGGCGCAGCTCCGTCGAGCTCGCGCCCAGCGACGCTCCCGACGGGCGGCAATCGCCATCAGTGGCGCAGCTGCGGCAGCAGTGCTCCTCGTCGTGGCGCTGACTTCGATCCAGTCCACGCCACCGCCACCGCCGGGTGAACGGGTCGGCCTCGTGGCCGGAGACGTGCGCGGTGATGCTCGGCTGGAGACCCGGGCGTGGGGAACCCAGATCCATCTCGCCGGCACGGGATTCACCCCAGGACAGCAGTACAACGTCTGGCTCGAACGAGCAGACGGCACGCACATCCCGTCCGGCACCTTCACCGGGGTGCGCAACGCCCGAATCACGGTGATCCTCGCCAGCGCGTTGCCCTCCGCTCAAGCAACAGCGATTGGCGTGAGTACGCCCAACGGCGATCTCGTCGTACGCTCACCGCTCAAGTGACGACGACACGACAGCTGCCCTCCGACGTTTCGTCTGTCGTTCGACGATCGTGGACGACACCGTTGCATGTCGGTCCAACGGTTTCAGTGCGCAGGTGGCGACGTGGCGGCGGTGACGGCCTTCAACTCGTCGAACGAGTCCCTGATGAGCTGCGTCAGGGTCAGCCGGTTGGTGGTGTCGACCCAACGTTCGAACGCGACCTTGAAGACGGCGATCGCCGCCTCCCCGGTCAAGCTCGCGGCCGGGTCTTCGACGCCGCGTCTACGCAGCGCGTCAGCGAGCCCTGAGGCGAGTGCGGCGAGTTTGATCAGCTCACGTTCGCGTAGCTCGGTGTTTGCCGTGATGATGTCCTGACGCAGCATCGAGCCTTCGCGTCGTTGCTCGAACAACGCTGCTGCAGCAGCGAGTGCGGCTGCGACCGCGTCGATGGGCGCAGCGGAATCTGGCGCGCCGGCGACAGCGTCGACGAGCAGTTCCTGCAGCGCACCGGCACCCCAGAACAGCACCTCACGCTTGTCGGTGAAGTGCCGGAAGAACGTCCGCTCGGTCACCCCAGCACGCTCGGCGATCTCGGCGACGGTGGTGTTCTCGAACCCACGCTCGCCGTAGAGCGCAAGGGCCGCCTCCTGGAGTCTGCTGCGACTGCCCGGTTCCCAACGCACGATCCTCGATCCTAGCGTGATGTCAGTTGCTGACATTGATGGTATGGTGATGTCAGCAACTGACATCGGCCACTCCGCACCGAGTGCGCCGACGAACGAAGGAGATTCCCATTCGTATTCTCGTGACTGGAGCGTCGGGCTGGATCGGATCGGCCGTCGTTCCCGAACTCATCGACGCAGGCCACCAGGTCATCGGGCTGGCGCGCTCCGATGCCTCGGCCACCGCACTCGCCGCAGCAGGCACCGAGGTACGACGCGGCACGCTGGACGATCTCGACATCCTCGGCGAGGCCGCAGCGGCGTCGGACGGTGTCATCCACCTGGCGTTCAAGCACGACATCGCCTTCACCGGAGACTTCCAGGGCGCTGCCGACGCCGATCGGCGGGCCGTCGAGACGTTCGGCGAAGCACTCGCAGGTTCCGATCGACCGTTGGTGATCGCCTCCGGAACGCTCGGGCTGGCGCTCGGACGGCTGGCAAACGAACAGGACGGGCACGGGTCCGGCTCGGCGTTGGCGACGATGGGCGCCGGCCCGGCAACTCGCCTGGCGACTGCCGAGTTCGTGCTCTCCCTCGCTGCGCGTGGTATCCGCTCGTCCGTCGTGCGATTACCGCCGACGGTACACGGCAACGGAGATCACGGCTTCGTCGCAACGCTGATCGAGATCGCCCGCAACCAGGGCGTGTCCGGCTACATCGGCGACGGCACCAATCGCTGGCCGGCGGTACATCAGTTCGATGCCGCGCACCTGTTCCGCCTGGCGCTGGAGCATGCCCCCGCAGGATCGACGCTGCACGGCATCGCCGACGAGGGAGTGCCTGTTCACGACATCGCCGCGGTGATCGCCCGGCATCTCGACCTCCCGTTGGTCGCCATTGCGCCGGAGAAGGCCGCAGAGCACTTCACGTGGTTGGCAGGCTTCCTCGGTGCCGACAGCCCGGCGTCCAGCGCGTTGACACGCGAACTGTTGGGATGGCAGCCAACGCGGCTCGGGCTCATCGACGACCTCGACGAAGGCCACTACTTCCACAGCTGACGGAGGAATCTCCACATCCGACGGAGCTCGAGCGGGCGTAACGAGCATCGTCGGAGCTGCAGCAAACGCCCTGTGGCGTCAGGTCGAAAAATCCGGGATGTTCGGTCGGGCGGCCCCGCTGCGGCCTTTCGGGTACTCCCAGTCCTCCTGACGCCCGAGGGCGGTGAGGTCGAGGAAGTAGTAGGAGCCGCCGGTCCCCTCGAGTCCGCGGGCGTACTGCGAGTAGGTGTGGAATACTCGTCCCTCGACCTGGAGGAAGCAGCTGCGGCCTGGCATGTCGTAGGGCTGGCCGGCGGTCTTCATAATCTCCTGGCCGATCGCCGCGTAGTCGTCGAGAGAGCGGTAGTTGAACTCGTCGAACCCCCGTGAGGCGTCGATCGTGACGCCGAAGTCGTAGTTGAAGTCACCGCCGCCCGATGAGTACCACGGCACGTCCCAATGCTGCTTCGCCTTCCACCGATCGAGCTGCTCGAATGGCGCTCGCGAGACCATCGCATAGGAGGTGTCCCGGGTGTGGAGGTGCTCGAAGAATGCCGGCGAGAGTTCACTGGTGCCGGCGGTGCAGCTCGGGCAGCCGTCCTCCCACTCGGGATGGAACATGAAGTGATAGATGATCAGCTGCCGCCGGCCCTCGAAGAGGTCGAGCAGTGTCTCACTGCCGTCGGGGCCGTCGAATTCGTACGCCTTCGTGACTTCGACCATCGGCAGCTCACGGCGTTCGGTATTGAGCCTGTCCCGGGCCTTGGTCGCTTGCTTCTCCGCGACGAGGAACGACTTCTGCGCGGCGACCCACTCGGCTTGCGACACGATCTTCGGAAGGCTCATCTCGATCTCCTGCACGATTGGCACAGCGTGCCGACGCAATAACGACGACGGCGACGGCCGGAACTCATCGGTCGATGGTGCACGGCGTCCGCAGCTCGGCGAGGAGGCGACGGCGACCCGGATGTTGATCTACGGGTTCCACGACGACGGCGGGCGCATGGCACCACGCGTCGCTCCGAAGGGCGGGGCACGGCGCACGGCGCGATCTGAGCAGCGTCTTGGACGCTTCTTGGATGTCGCCTGGCAGCCCCTTGGGGAACGGAGTCGTTCACTGATATCCGGCAGGCGAACGCCGACCATGGAGGAATCGATGAAACACAAGTTGTTGACCGGATTGAGCTTGGCAAGCGTCGCAGGCACTGGCGGAGTTGCCTTTGCCGGTGTCCTCGGACCACCGAGCAACGCACAGTCCATACCAACTGCCCAGGCCCTGACAACCGCCGATACGAGTGCCATCGGGCCGGCGACTTCCACCTCGACGTCGACCTCGCCGCTCGGCCGATCGGTCATCTATCAAGTCGGCGATGCCGGCTGGGTCACGGTCGATATCGCGCCCACCTCGATCGCCCTGCGGTCGACCACGCCTCAGTCCGGTTGGACGGTCGTTGCGGCGACGACCAACGGCACCCGTATCAACGTTCGGTTCACCGACACCCGCCGCATCGTCGGAGTCGACGTGGGTCTCGTAAATTCGGCCGTCACCGTGTCGGCAACGAACGATCTCGCATCCGGGTCGGTGAGCTCCGTCGCCGCCACGCCGGTTAGTGTCTCGGCCGACGGCGGGGTGCAGTCAACGGCTCCACTCGCTTCCGACGTTCCCGTGGCGTCACCTCCCCCCGCACTGGTCGACGCCCCGGCGATCACCGCTTCCGCATCGGCCCGTGTGCCGGCGCGCTCGGCGACCACGGCGACCTCGGCAGCTGGCGGCAGCGGCGGCACCTCTGCTCGGGGCGACGCCCACAAGGGAGCTTCGGGAGGTCAGAACGATGACTGACGACCAGCAACGAGCGAAGATCGAAGCGTTGCGCGCACGGGGGACGCAACCGTCGAGGGCGGGATCCGGTGCACAGACTCGACGGCGGCGACCGCATCCTGCGGGGCGCACGAGAATTGTTACGGCTGGCGTCGCAGCGTCGGGATTCTTCATGCTGACGACAGCGATGGCAATGAGTCGACCGGCTGCTCCGCCCGCTGCTGCGCCGTCGCTGATCGTCGACTCGCCGGTCTCGGCTCCAGAAACGCAGCCCGTTTCGGATCCAGAAACGCAGCCCGTTTCGCAGCCCGGTTCGCAGCCCGCTTCGCCGATCTTGCTCGACTCGTCGATCGTCGTGGTCGTGCCGTTGCCCGTCGCCCGAACCGTCCCGTCGCCTACGGCATCGGCCGATACAAACGCTCCGGTGCCGCCGACTCAGCCGCCTCAGATCGTCTCGCCTCCACCGCAGCAGACGCCTCCAGCGCCGGTAGCGGTTCCAGTCGCGGCGACTGCGCCTCGTCGGGCAACGACAAAGCCGGCCACCGCTCCGGCTCGGGCAGCGACGACCAAGACCAGCGGGCGATGAGCGTGCAGACGCTCCGTGAGCCCACGGACAGCCACGGCGATTCGACCCGACAGCGCAGTGACGACGGGCCGCTCGAGGTGTCGTTCCGAGCGATGGGATGCCAGACCCACGTCGTGATCCACGGCGGGCGACCGGAGATGCTCGTGCGCGCCGAAGCTCAGATACGGCTGTTCGAGTCGCTGTGGAGCCGATTCGTCGCCACGAGCGACATCACGATCGCCAACGGAACGCCGGGGCAGGCCGTATCGGTTCACGAGGACACATTGGCCGTGGTGGCGAGGGCCATCGCAGGTTGGCGCCAGACGGACGGCCTGTTCGACATCACCGTGCTGCCGGGCCTGCTCGCGCACGGATACACCCATTCAACGGCAACGTCGCAACCGGCGCCGCCGGTCATCGGCACTCGGATCGGCGCCAGCCAGGGCATCGCCCTCGACTACGGGGACTCCACCCTCACCGTGCCTGTCGATTCGGCGCTCGATCTGGGAGGAATCGGCAAGGGGTTTGCCGCGGACGTCATCGCCGAGGACCTCATGGCCGACGGTGCGCACGGTGTCCTCGTGAATATCGGGGGTGATCTGGTCGTGCTCGGCCAACCGGCTGGCGGACTGTCGTGGCACCTCGGCGTCGAGGACCCGACGAAGGCAACCCGACACATGACGTGCCTGCGAATCGGTTCCGGCGGCGTCGCGACGTCCGGCACCACGATCCGCAATTGGACCACGGCGAATGGCGAACTGGCCCACCACCTCATCAACCCGCTGACTGCCCGGCCGTCGCAGGCGGGTCTCTCGACCGTCACCGTCATCGCCGGTGACGCCGCCACCGCCGAGGTATTCGCCACCGCAGCCATGATGCTGGCCGGTGATCAAGCGATGGCGATGCTCGAACGCAACGGGCTCGATGGGTTGGCGGTGGGCGACGACGGCCGGGTCCACCGGACGACGACCCTGCGGCAGTTCGAAGCATGAGGGTCACGGGCTATGAGAATGGGAGTCGCGTCAGACGGCCTGGGCGAACGCCACCGAAGCATCGATGCCGCCTCCCGGCCCGCTCCTGACACGGGCGGTGGCTCCCGATGCGTTGGCGAGTTGGGCGACGATCGCCAGGCCGAGGCCTGACCCCTGCGACACAGAACCGGTGCCCCGCCAGAAGCGATCGAAGGCTTTCGTGAGCTGCGCGTCAGTCATGCCGGGACCGGTGTCGCGCACGTGTAGCACGACGGACAACCCGGCCGGCGCGTTCCTCGCAGCAGGAACTGCAGCACTGACGTACTCGATCTCAACATCGATGCGTCCACCAGCGGGGGTCGCCGCGAGCGCATTGTCGAGGTAGTTGTCGATGATCTGCTCGACGGCCCCCGGCACTGCCATGCCGAGCGCCCGAGCGGGCGTGGTGACGGTCAGCGTAATCCCCTGCTCCTCGGCGAGCGGCTGCCACACGTCGACTCGTTCATGCGCGACCGCGGCGATGTCGACAGCCTCCGTTGCGTCCTCGCGCCCCTCGGCCCTGGCCAGCACGAGCAGTCCGTCGACCAGATGTTGCAGACGCTCAGTCTCGGCGCTTGCCGCTTCGATCCGGGCACGCGTTCCAGCAGGATCCGTGTCCACCAGTTCTGCCGCTTGATCGAGGCGCAGTCGCAATGCCGTCAATGGCGTCCGCAACTGGTGCGAGGCGTCACCAGCAAATGCACGTTGACCCGCGACCATTCGACCAAGGCGCGCAGACATCGTGTTGAAGGCGTTGGCGAGACCGCGGATCTCCGGGGGTCCCTCGTCGTTCTGGGCCTTGACCGTCAGGTCTCCGCCCGCCAGGCGGTCGGTCGCTGCACGCAGCCGACGCAGTGGACGCGAGAGCGTTCCGGCCAGCACCATCGCTGCCGCTGCGGCGGTGAGGATCGAGATCGCCGCCACGACCAACAGGCCGCCGACTCGCCCGCTGACGCGACGTCCGACCTCTGCGGCGGGATATGTGAGGCGCACCGTGCCGACCACGGACTCACCGGAGAGCACGGGTACAGCGACGTACAACAACCGAAACCCGAGACTCGTAGAGTCTCGTTCGCCGGTGACGAGACTGCCGCCCAATGCCGACGCGATCTCCGGCCTCGTCGCATAGCTCGTGCCCGCCGACGTCTCCTCGTCCGAGATCGCCACGGCGATCCCACTGCGGTCGGTGATGACGACGCGTGCGCCGCTGCTGGCGCGATAAGCGTCGATGACGTGCTGCAAGGCCGTGTCGCCTGGACCGCTGCCGGTTTCCAGTGACTCTTCCGCCCGCCCGGCGAGCACGAACGAATCCCGTTCCAGTCCGGTGACGAGACGATCACGCTCCACCTGCTGCAAATGACGACGAAGCGGGATGTCGTGGGCGGCCAACACCACGATCGTGATGCCGACGAACACCGCGACCAGCCGCCACCTCATTGCACTGAGCCCAAACGAAACCCGACGCCCCTCACCGCCTCGATCCACTGAGCGTCACCGAGCTTCTTGCGGATCGCTGCGACATGGGCGTCGACGGTCTTCGTCGGGCCGTACCAGTTGACGTCCCACACGTGCTCGAGGATGTCGGTGCGGGTGCACACCGCGCCGGGATCGGCGGCGAGGTACGCGAGCAGGTCGAACTCCTTTGCCGTCAACGCCACCTCGACACCACCCAACCGAACTCGGCGAGCGCGACGATCGACTTGGAGCGGACCGATCACTTGCGCGGCGGCAACATCGGTGACAGGTGCCAGCGGCGCGACACGACGCGTCACTGCGCGCATCCGTGCCACCAACTCGCGGAAACTGAACGGTTTTGTGACGTAGTCATCCGCTCCCAGTTCGAGCCCGAGCACTCGATCGAACTCGTCCCCACGAGCCATCAGCATGATGATCGGGACGGTACTCCGCGCACGCAGTTCCCGGCACACATCGCGCCCGTCCATATCGGGGAGACCGAGGTCCAACAGCACGACATCGACATCGGTCACGGCCAGCGCGGCGGTACCCGTCGCCACGTGGGTCACGCGGTAGCCGGCCGCTTGCAGTCCGTCGACGAGCGAGACAGCAATCGGAATATCGTCTTCGACCAGCAGCACATGCACACCGACAGTGTGGCGTACCGGGGGGAGCACGGCAGCGGAGGAAGACGGCGCGGCCGGGAATGCGACCGATCTTGGACATTTCTTGGATGTCGACTGGACACGCACGGCCAAGAAGGTGCGTACTCTCGACTCATGCGGACCCGAACGGCGATGATCCTCTCAGTGATCGGTGTGCTTGGAGCAGGCGGCGTCGCTGGACTCGTGAACGCATGGGCGCTCGAGGGAACCCCGAGTCAGCCGACCATCAGCATTACGCTGCGAAGTGGCGTCGCGGCGACGGCTGCGGTGTCACCGAGCACGCCAGCCGCTGTGGTGACGAATGTGGCTGCGGCCACATCCATCGCCACAGAACCCTCCGTCACATCGAACTCCATCGATGTTCGGCCGGCGGTCGTTGGCACCGTGGCGGACAATCACGACTCATCCGGCGATCGATCGGCCGACGACTGAGGGCGTGCTCGGACCGGGGCGCCGACTCAGCCTTGTAGACGCATGACACCAAGGGTTGCGCCGCACGCTGCGCAAAACGCGACGCTGAGGTTCGTCGTCTGCCCACGTTCGCCGCGGGCGGGGATCTGCATCTCGGCCAATGTCTCTTCGAGTGATGCGTGACAACTGGGGCATCGTGGCCGCATTGGCCCGGTCGGCGGCGCGTCGACGGGCCCGACATCGGTGTCGGTGTCAGCGGCGACAACGGCGTCGCGCAGGTGGACGATGTCGACGTCGAGCCCTCGGAGCACCTGACACGCCAGTCCCTCGACGTCGAGCACGCCGAGCAGCACGTGTCCTGCGGTCACCTCTGGCGCTCGTTCTTTGCGCGAGAACCGGCCTGCCCGTTCGAGCGCGCGTTGTGCCCGCGGCGTGAACGGCAACGCCCCGCTGCTCGGCGATCCGGTCTCCGCTCCCACCGCTTCGACCACCTTGTGGCGTGCGGACGTGAGATTCGCACCGGCAGCCCGTAACACCTCGGCTGCTTCTCCGGCGTCATCCGCCAGCAACCCGAGTAACAGGTGCTCCGTGCCGACGCGGATGTGATCGAGTGCTCGCGCCTCGATCATCGCCATGGAAACCACACGCTGAGCCTCGACGGAATAGTTCTCGAGCACGCCAGCAACCGTACGACACGAGCACACCGATGTGGGCGATGAGTTCCGGCGTTCCGCTCCGTCTGACAGTGCATGAGCGAAAACACAACGACAAGGACAACCCTCTCGGATATCGGCGTGGCGATGTTCACCGTCGCCGACCAGGACGCAGCCCTCGCCTTCTACACCGAGAAACTCGGTTTCGAGGTGCGGTCCGATACCCGCTTCGGCGAACACGATGAGATGCGCTGGCTGGAGGTTGCGCCGCCCGGGTCACATGCGAGACTCGCGCTGAACCCGCCGATGGGCGGTCAGCCTGGTGGCAGCTCGATCGGTGTCGAGACGCCGGACGTCCTCGGCGAGCACAAGCGGCTGAGTGCGATCGGCGGCATCGACGTCGATCCCGAGCCGATGCGCACACCCGGCGCACCGCTCCTGTTCATGTTGCGGGACCCCGACGGCAACCACATCGCCGTCGTCGAAGCGCCACCCGCAACGTAGCCGCTCCGCGCTCCCCCGGGCTCGTCAAGGTTCTTCGGCTGTCGTTCGTGCCAGAGCGATCGTTGTTGCGATTCCATCGTGCCCGGTGGACTCGTAGATTCGTTTGGCCACGGACAGCAGATGCTGCTGGAATGCCGGTGGGCTGATGACCGCGAACGGCGCGTCGAGGTTGGCGACGATGTGGGTCGGCCAAACGAAACGAATCCGTATCCATCGTCAGTCGACAGCGACGATCGGTGAGGTTCTCGACGTCGACCCACGTCCCTGGCGTCCCGAATCTGATCGCCTGGGGCGTCGACCAGTTGCCGGCCGGCGCGGGCCCCGGCGTGAGTGGGTTGCGCGCCGGGACAGGCGCGTGCATCCGATCGATGCGAGCGGTACGCCAGTCGGCGCGACCGCCTCGTAGGAACGGTGAGACTGGCTGACATGACGAACACCGCACCATCCACGAAGCCACCATCGGAACCTTCATCCGAACGAAGCGACCTGCTCGAATCGCTCACGATGCACCGCCAACTACTTCGCCAGACGGCTGCGGGCTTGACGGATGAACAGGCGCGTTTGCGTTCGACGGTCAGCGAACTCAGTGTCGGAGGCATCATCAAACACGTCGCCGCTACCGAGAAAGGCTGGGCCGATTTCATGGTCGACGGCGGTGGGAACAATGCAGCTTCCGACGTCGACTGGTCGAATCCGGACCCCGCCATGATTGCCGCGCGCCAGGCAGAATTCCGTCTGCTCGACACGGAAAGCCTCGCCGAGGTGCTCGCCGACTACGAGCAGATCGCAGCGGCGACAGATCGGCTTGTCCTCGAATTGCCAGACCTCGACCGATCCTTCCCGCTGCCGGCAGCGCCATGGTTTCCGCCAGGGGCAGCGCGCAGCGTGCGTCGCACCATCGTCCATATCATCGCCGAAACCGCCCAACACGCCGGCCACGGCGACATCATCCGCGAGACCATCGACGGCGCAAAGACGATGGGATAGCTCGCGTGGCGTCCGTCCCCGCTTCGGCGTCCGTCCCCGCTTCGGCGTCCGATCACCCGGCGACGTGGAAGTTCGGCTACCCGATGTACCACGCCGAGACTCGTGCACAGTGGCGAGCGTGGCTCGCCGTGAACCACAGCGACGCCACCGGCGTCTGGCTGTGTTCGTGGCGCGCAGCGTCCGGACGGCCGAGATGCGCCTATCCAGACGTCGTCGAGGAGGCGATCTGCTTCGGGTGGATCGACTCCACGGTCAACGTGCTCGATCACGACCGAGGTCTGCAGCTCCTCACGCCGCGCCGGCCGAAGAGCGCTTGGACCCGGCTGAACCGCCGGCGCGTGATCGACATCGAGGCGGCCGGACTGATGACCGAAGCCGGCCGTCGCGCTGTCGACGTTGCCAAGGCGAACGGTTGGTGGACGATCTACGACCCGGTGGAGGACCTCGTCGAGCCCGACGACCTGGCGATCGCCCTCGATGCCAACACCGCAGCGCGCGTCGCCTGGGACCGGTTCCCGCCGAGCGCCCGTAAGCAGATGCTGTGGTGGGTCCTGGGCGCAGCCAAAGCCGAAACCCGGGCACAGCGGATCGCGACGATCGTTGCCAAGGCAGCGATCGGCGAGCGCGCCCAAGGGTGAGTCGAAAGGGACCGGCGCAGGCTGTTCGAGGAGGCCACCGCTTTCCTCGGCCGCGAAGTTCGCCGTACGTTGGGATGCTGACAGCGATCGGCCTCGTGATCTACGGGTCGATGGCGAGTGCCGGCGAACTCTACGCTTCGCTCCATGATCAAGCTCACCGTGTCCTACCCGAGCGGCGAAGGCACCATCTTCGACCATGACTATTACGCAGGCTCGCATGTCCCGCTGTGCAACGAGACCTTCGCTCCTGTCAAGACCGAGATCGAAAAGGGTGTCGACGGCCCGAACGTCGCCGCCGTCACGTTCTACTTCGAGTCGATGGACGCCATGCAGGGCGCCTTCGGGAACCCGAAGATGGGCGACGTGATGGCCGACGTGGCCAACTACACGAACATCGCACCCGTGATGCAGGTATCGGAAATCGTCGGCTGACCGATCTGCGCTGCTCGGCTCCCGTGTCACCGGATGTGCACATATCCGACGACATTCGGTGACACGGGAGCTCATCGGTCAGTAGGTGTTTGCCTGTCCCACCAGTCGAGCACGCGTAGTGCACGGAGGGTGTTCCATCGGCTCGCAGTTCCGACGCCGCCGTCGAGATCGAAGTGCACCCGCCCCGGATAAATGCGGTCGAGCAACCACCTGCCATCTGGCTGTTGCTTCGATCGCACGATGTCCACCGCTTCTGCCATCCTCGGATCAGGTTTCGCATCAGCATGGCGGAAGTAGTCGAGTGCACGCAGCACGTCGTAACGCCAGTAGTACGGGAAAGCGAACTCGAGGAACCCCGGATCGATGACGTCACCAGAGCTCTTGCGGCGAAACAGATTGCGTTCGAGAAGGTACTCCTCGCCGCTGCGTCTGGCCTCGCGGACAGCGGCTGACCCGCCGGTGGCCCGCTCGAACTCGAGCAGCCCGTCGAGCACGTCGAGTGTCGTGTGGAACGAGGAGCGCACCGACCCGTTCTCGACTTCACAGTTCCATCCACCGTCGGCGAGCCGCTCTCCAAGCACCCGCTCGACGAGCGGACCGACGTCCATCCCGAAGTACGAGCCTGCCTCGATCGTGCGGCCGTTGATGCACGGCTCGACCTCACCGTCGAAGTAGTGCTGTCCGTCGTGCTCCCAACGTCCGTATTCGGCCACCAGCCCGACCGATCGACGGGCGGTGGCGGTGTCCGGGTCCAACCCGAGGATCTGCAGCGTCTGCAGGGTGTGCATTGTCGCCGTCCATGGCTGGCCAGGCTCGGCGGAGGAGTAGTCGCCAGGGAAGCAGGCGCCGCCGTCCCAGAGTCCGTCTTCCCCCTCGACGGCCAGGAGTCGGGCTCCCCACCCCTCGTGCTCCACGCGGTTGCGCTCGGCTGCGACCTCGTCGGGGGAAGCACCAGCGAGGTCGCGGAGCGTTTGCCAACGGATCGCCGGGTCTCCCTCGAGCAGCCAATCGATCACGTCGATCACGGTCGCCGCTCCATCATCAGTTGAACGCCCCGTGGGGCGGTTCGGCGAGCCGCCGGTGGGCCTGCCCGCAGGGTCCGAATTCGTCATGTCCGTCATACTCACCACGATAGAAGAGGTTCCGGACACCCCACGGCCGCAATGGCGAAGCAAAACGCGGCGGCAATGAGCATCGTGGTGTCCGGCGTTACTGAGGACACAGACCGCCAAAATCGACCCTCCGCGTACTCAGTAACTCGCGTCGAACCGGTCGATGTACTGAGGCGAGGACGATAGTGTGAGCCCACCTCGGCCGGGATCTCATGGGGTGATCGTCAACGGGAGTCAAAGGAGTGCGTCATGCCCTACGCGGTGGATTTCAAGACTGTTTCGACGGTCGGCCTCGAGTCGTCGCCGGTGGCGGATGCGTTGGCCGGCTTGAGGGCCAACGAGGCGCGATACTTCAAGAACAAGTACGACCACGTCTTCACCGTGGAGCCGGCGAGCAAGGCCAAGACGGCCGTTGAGTGGGTGACCCGCATCCTCAAGGAGGACCGCGACCTCGTCATCGCCTCGAAGCCGCTGGAGGCGACGATGTTCGAGGTCGAGGGCATCAAGATGGCGTACGTCTTCTACGAGAGTGGCCTCTCGGTCAACGTGATGTACGGCATCGCCGACGGCGGCAAACGGGCCGTCGGTTTCAAGCTCTCCGTCGGTATGGACGTCCCCGACGAACTCGCCTCCCGCTTCAAATTCGCCACCCAGAAGTCGAAACTCGCCGGAACCATCCGCGGCTCGTACTTCGTTATCAAGGGCGACTACTGAACCCTCACCTGGTCTACATCGTTGATCCTCACCAGGCGTCCGCGTCTGATCAGGAGCGACTGTCGATACGTGCTCACCACCCTCCGCTCGGCACCGTTGCGGGAAGCCTGATGATGCGACACAGCATGAGCAGTTACATTCCTCGGCACGACAGGGGCCGCCGGCATAACGGGAACGATCTTCGAGATTGTCGAGCGGACGGCGCCGTGTGGTGACGTCTGCGAATCACGGGTGCCGATGTGTTGGACCCGATCTGGAACGAGCGGGGCGATTTGCCACGCCGGGCAAGGTGGCTTTCCGGTCGCGCCTTGCCGGTCGCCGGCGACAGCGCTGAGCTACATCCGTATAGCGATGACGTCTGCCTGGAGAACCGTCGCCACTTCGCTGGATACAGCCGCTGTGTGCGGCGATACCCCGCGCGTTCGCGCCGTCGGATGAACGCAATTCGGCTCTACCACGCGTGGCGACGCCGTTGTTTCATCACCTCGATGGGTACATCGATGAACGGCCCTGGCCGGCGCGCCAAGTTCTCGCCGGGGTTTTCCCGGATCGGCATCGCCCAGGCGACAATCGCCAACGGCACGATCTACCAGCCGGTGGAGCTGGCCACGCATCGTCGGTGTGTTCCGGAGAGCGGGACCCGATGAGCAAGCTGCTCGAGCTTCGCCGGGACGACCGGTGTGTCAGATGTGGCGACGATTTGCGTGCTGGCATCGAGGCCTACTGGTTGGTGGACCGCCGGGTTGTCGAATGTGTCTCCTGCCATTCCGGGTCGGCCAACGAACCGACGGATGTGGCTGGTGGATCGGCGTGGGCGGAGTACGAGCGGCGGTCGGAGCGCGAGATCGAGAAAAAGCGGCAGTCTGTCATCGACGATCAGGAGAGGCGACGCCAGCGTGCCGAGCGGCGGCCGTTGGTCGGCAGGATTGCCAACGCTGTGACGCCAGAGGTCACGATGACTCCAGCGTCGCAGGCGACGAAAGCGTGGGCCACCGGTGCGGCCGGCGAGGAGCGCGTCGCCGAGGTGCTCGCTGGCGTACCGGGCATCGACGTGCTCCATGACAGGCGCGTCCCCGGCAGCAGAGCAAACATCGACCACATCGTCATCGGGCCCTCGGGTGTCTTCGTGGTTGACGCGAAGAAGTACCAAGGCTCGATCGAGATGGTGGACAAGGGCTCGTGGCTCCGATCCGATTGGCGTTTGTACGTCGCCGGGCGGGTCGCACCAAGCTGGTCGACGGTGTGCTCGGTCAGGTTGCGGTGGTGCGGAATGTACTCGGTGACGAGTTCGTCTCCGTGCCGGTGACGGGCGTGTTGTGCTTCATCGGCGCCAACTGGGGCCTGCTCAGGCGATCCAAGCAAATCAAGGGGGTCACGGCGCTGTGGCCATTGAAGTTGCCCGAGTAGGTGTCGGTGGCCGGCGGACACGGAGCGGTGGTGTCGGCCGTCGCTGCACGTCTGCGAGCCGGACTGAAGCCCGCGACGTGACCCGCACGTCACGGTATGTCACGGCATGACTCGGCTTACGGAAGCCGCGTACGCGCCGGCTGGTCAGGTCGCAGTTCGCCAGAGGGCTTCGGTCGGAAATGCGCTGTTTCGGGTGCTTCAGAATTCGGGGCCGATGTCCCAGCGGTGCGCTGACGTGATCAGTCGCGTGATCCCTTCTGCGGGCATCGCACGGGCGAAATAGAAGCCCTGTGCCAGCGGCACCCCAAGTGCCTGCAGCCCAGCCAGCTGCCCGGTCGTCTCGAGGCCCTCGGCAGTTACGGCCAACTTCAATGCGCCGGCCATGGCCACGATCGCCGCGACCAACGCAGTGTCGTTCGGATCGGTGCCCAGTCCACTCACAAACGCGCGGTCCAATTTGACTGCATCGACCGGGAAGCGTTTCAGGTAGCTGATCGACGAGTACCCGGTGCCGAAGTCGTCGATAGCCAGGCCGATGCCGAGATCTTTCAGGCGAGCGAGGGTCGCATCGAAATACTCGACGTCCTCCATGAAGATGCTTTCAGTGAGCTCGAGGCACAGCGAGTTGGGGGCCAAGGCTGTGGCCGTCAAGAGACTCTCGATGTGCTCCGCAACATCTGACGCCACCAGTTGCCGCACCGAAACGTTGACAGCGACTCGAATCAGTGCAGTCTGGCAGTGCGCACGTTGGTGCCGGTGCCAGTCGGCCAGTTGTCGACACGCCTGTTGAAGGGCCCAGGCGCCGATCGGAACGATGAGCCCCGTTTGCTCGGCGATGGGGATGAACTCGACCGGCGATATCAGGCCGCGCTCTGGATGGTGCCAACGCAAGAGCGCCTCCACGCTGACCATCGAGCCTGTCGACAGATCGACAACGGGCTGGTACTCGAGCACCATCTCGTCGCGGTCGAGGGCGCGATGCAGGGCTGACGCTGTGTCCAATCGTCGCGCCGACTTCTCGCGGAGAGCGTCATCGAACACCATGATCCCTCCGGTGCGGCGCTTCTTGGCGCGATACATCGCCAAGTCGGAATCGCGCAGCAAACTCTCCGGCGTCGAATCGTCGCTGGCGATAGCAATGCCGACACTCGCCCTGACGTGCATCTCCAGTTCATCCAACTGCCAGGGTTGAGTCAACGCTTCGAGGATCCGAACGGCGATCTGCTCGGCCTGCGACTCGGTCGCGTCGTCGCAGACGACAACGAACTCGTCACCCCCCAGGCGCGCTACCAGGTCGCCCGATCGGGCAGCGCTGCAGATTCGCCGAGCAGCAACTCTGAGCAATTCGTCGCCCGTGCTGTGCCCGAACGAGTCATTGACGAACTTGAACTGATCGATGTCCAAGAACATCATCGCCATGGCGGTGCCCGTTTGACTTCTGATCGCCAGGCTCTCCGCGAGGCGTCCGACGAGAAAGCTCCGATTGGGAAGACCGGTGAGCGAGTCGTGCAACGCGCTCTGCGCCAACTCGATCTCGAGCTCCTTGCGTACGGTGATGTCCTGAAATTGTGCCGAGTAGTACTGCGGCACACCGGCCTCGTCACGAACGAGAGCCACGTGCGCCGAGACCCACACCGTGCTCCCGTCGGGTCGGATGTAGCGACGCTCGTCCGCGTATGTGTCGTGACCGTCTCTGGTCCGAGTCAGAACCACTTGGCCAAGCGGGATCTCGTCGGCGGGGATGTAGTCGGTCCAATGCCGGCCGACCAACTCGGCATCCGAACGTCCAAGGATGGTGCACATCGCCGAGTTCACCCGAGTCGGGTGCCCATCGAGGTCCACGATCACGGCGCCGATCTAGGACTGCTCGAAGATGATCTCGAATCGTGTTTCGGCGGCCCGGCGCACCTGTTCGGCGGCGACACGATCGGTGTCGTCCATCATCGTGCCATGCAATCGCACGACACTTCCATCGGCGTCCTGATCACCAGTGAAGCGAACCCGCACGAAACGCTCGACAGAGTCGCGCCGGACGATGCGGAACTCGATGTCGAAGGCGGTGGCATGGGAGATTGAGTCGACCCAGCAGTCGGTCACGGCTTGGACGTCGTCAGCGTGGACCATCGCCATGAAGGCCGCCCGAGTCGGAATCACCGAGGTTGGCAGGTCGAGGATTCGGTAGTACTCGTCCGACCAGACCAATTGATCGGCGGCGACGTCGAATTCGAAGCTGCCGATGCTGGCATCGCGTTGCGCTTCTGCCAGCCGCCGGCTGGTGATCTCCAACTTCCGTTGGGTTGCGACACGCTCGGTGATGTTCTGAGCCACCACCGATATGCCCGCCATCTGACCCGTTTCAGTGCGTATGGACGAAGCCGTGATCATCACGTCGACCAGCGTGCCGTCGCGCCGCTGCCGCGCCGTCTCAAGGCGCGCATGCGACAGGCCACCGGCCAGACTCTGCCGTATTGCGATCTGTTCGAGTTCGGCCCCTGGTGGAGCCAGTACGGCGATCGACATGCCGATGATCTCTGCCGCCTGGTATCCGAACAGTTGTTCAGCTGCGCTGTTCCAGCTCGTCACCACCCCGTCGTTGTCGGTGCTGAAGATCGCGTCAGCAGATATCTCGACAATGGCAGCCAGCTGACGGCGGGCTGCGTCACCGATGTTGCGCTCGGTCAAGTCGATTGCGGCACCCATGATCGCAACGAGCCGACCGTCGGAGTCGAACACCGGAGTGTTGGTCACCAACACCGATAGTGCCGTGCCATCTCGGCAGGTGACCTCGTAGTCGCCCGTCCAGCTGTGGCCGCGCAACAGGGCGTCGAAAATCTTCTTCTGCTGCTCGCTGGTTTCCGAGCGCGCCAGGAGATCGGTTGACGTTCGTCCGATCGCTTCTGCCTCTGACCAGCCGTACATCGCTTCCGCGGCGCGGTTCCAATAGATGACCGTGCGATCGAGGTCGATGACCACAATGGCTTGTCCGACCGCAGCGAGCAGTTCGGCCTGAAAGCGAAAGGTCTCCGCCGCCGGACCAGGTTTGTTGATCTGAGCCATCGAGTCGCCGATCATCGGTGCCGAGCCACCACGTGGGCGGTACCGTAGCGCTTGGTTACCGCTGGAGTTCACCGGCGGGCGGGCAGCGACGAAGCGACGACTGCGGGTTGCGACAGTTGGCCTTTAGCTGTTGGGCCGGCGGCGAACGTGACCGGCTACGGCGTTGGCAGCGTGGGCAGCCGCGGCTCGAAACGTATGTAGCTGGCTCCTTGCGGGACTGCCAGTGCCGTGGCCGGATCGATACCTCGGATCGAGTAGATCTTCGTTCCGAGCGGGAGCGCGCCTTGGCCATCGGCAACGGTGTAGCGACCACAACGCATCGCCGCCGCAGGAGGCGACGAATCGTTGATGCTCTCAATGACGTCGGCGATGTCAGTTGCTGCGACGGGTTCTCCAAATCCTGAAGTGCGCATGTACACCAACCCGTGCAGCCCGAACTGTGGGATGGGGTCCGGCTTGCGAATCCGCTCGACGGGGCGCATACTTGCGGCGCCTCGGGTAAGCATCCGCGGAAGTGGACCCGGTTGCCAGCCCTTTGGTTGGGGAGCCGGGTTCTGCGCTTTACGGACGCAGTTCGACGAGCGGGTCGAGGACGTTTTCGACCCTCGTTTGTCATCGGCCGCCAGCGCCGATCGACCAGGCGAAGGCGTCGGCGATCCACAGCAACGGCTCGCTCTCGCCCTTCCTGTGATCGAAGACGAGCTGCGGCTCACGCTGTCGAGCGCCAGAGATCGTTCGCTGATCGTCGTTGTCGTCCTGTCGGCTTTCGATCGTCAGGCGTGACACCGAACGCGACTGCAACCGATTGACCAGTTCGGTAAGACAGGCAGCTCGTGCTTCAAAC
>JANXUF010000129.1 GCA_025356335.1 Actinomycetes bacterium | reverse complement strand
AGTGTCCGGTACCGCCGGCTCTGTTGGCGGGGGAAGTGCGGGCCGTCGGAGATGTGGGTAATGCTGGCGGCGATGGAAGAACCCGGGTCCGATTGCTTGACGGGTACACCGGCATCGGAGCGGGCGCCCTTGCCGCGTTCGCCAAGCCTGTGATGAGAACCAAGCTCCTCGCCGCAATCGGGCTCGGCTCGTGGTGACAGTCCGCATGGTGGAGGGGGTTCGGCGTGCCTATGGCGTTCAGGCGGAGCGATACATCGAATTGTTCGGGGCAACCGGCCAGGTTCACGTGGAGGATCTTGCGTTCATTACGCAGCATTTGTCGGTCCGGCCAGGTGCCGTGCTCGATGTCGGCTGCGGACCGGGGCATCTCACCGAACATCTGCGGTCTCTGGGCGTTGACGCGTCCGGAATCGATGTGGTCCCCGAGTTCGTCGAGCACGCCCGTGCCACGCATCCGAACGGCAGCTACGCACTCGCGTCGATGGATCAGCTCCCCGTTCCCGGTCATTCGGTAGGTGGCATTCTTGCGTGGTACTCGCTGATCCACATGCCACCACGCGCCCTGCACGGCGCGCTGGGGGAATTTCGGCGGGCGTTGGTTCCGGGCGGCACACTGGTGGCCGGATTCTTCGACGGTGAGCACGTCGCACCGTTCGAACACAAGGTGGTGACCGCCTGGTTCTGGCCTGTGGATGAGTTCGCAGCCCGTCTGCGGGCTGCGGGCTTCACCGAGGTCGAACGGCGGCAGCGTCCTGCCGAGCACGGCCAGCGACGGCACGCCGCAATCGCAGCGATCGCCAACTGACACGCTCGCAGGTCAGGGATCATGAGATCCGCCCGAAGACTGTCCGCTACAGCCGGAATCGGGCGAGGATGTTGGCGGGGGGTCTGCCGGTGATTCGCGTCCGTCGATGGAAAGTAAAAGGCTCTGCTCGCCGATGGCGAGTGCTTATACTTTCTACGTGAAACTAAAAGAATTCCTGGTCATGCAATGACTTACAGCTTTCTGGGCCCCGACCCGGTGGAGGCTCAGGTTTACAAAATGTTGGCTTTGCTGTCCGAGAAGCGGGCCCCGAACGGTATCGAACGTACCCAGGTGGACGTCAAGGAGGAACCGGGTCGGCGAATGGCTGGGCGCATCATCGAAGGGCAGGTGCACAACGACGAGGCAGCAAGATTCCTCGCTGACGAGATGGCGTGCATGGCGAACACCGAGGGCGGAGGGTCCATCATTTTGGGCATCGCCGACGACGGTCAGCGAATCGGGACGAACCTTGACGGTGAATGGCTTCGGCACCGTCTCTACGAACTCACCGAGCGCCGGTTGACGGTATCGGTCCGCCCGGTCGATCTCGAAGGAACGCGGCTGCTGGTGCTGTCGACGCACGAGTCGATCGAACCGGTCCGCTACCGAGGCAAGGTGAAGTGGCGAGTCGGCGATCATTGCGTCGAGGTGGACCCGACGACGTGGCATCAGGGCAAGCTCTTGCGGTCTGGTGTGGACTGGTCGGCGCAGCCATCGGGTCACACGATGGCTGACGCCTCAGCGGTAGCACTTGAATTGGCTCGAAGGTACGCCCGGTCAGCGTCGGGCGACTTGGCGGCGGCGACTGATGAGGATCTTCTCCGTCGACTCAACGTTGTCACCGGGGACGGCCGTTTGACCAACGCTGGTTCTCTGATGTTCGTGGAGACCCCCGTGATCGGGATCGACTACATCCATCGGGTCATCCCAGCCGGGGACAGCACCGCCCGTTACCGGGAAAGGACCTCGTTACTCGAACAGGTCAGCGAAGCTGACCGTCTCAGCGCTGCGAACAATCGGTCGGTTCATGTCGGTGACCAGTTCGCCCGTGGACAGTTCCGGGCGCTTCCTTCTGGAGCGGTCCGCGAAGCGATCGTCAATGGGGTCGTTCATCGAGACTGGCTGTCTCCACAGCCGACGGTTGTCGAACACATCGGTGATGTCTTGACCGTCACTTCACCGGGCGGGCTGATCGGTGGGATCAGGCCGAGCAACATCATCACGCACCCGTCGGTGCCCCGATACCGGAGTCTCGCCGAGGCGATGTCATCGCTCGCTTTGGCGGAGCGAGAAGGCGTTGGAGTGGACCGGATGGTGCGCGACATGCTCGCTGTCGGGCATTCAACGCCGGAGATCTCGGAAGTGGACGGGCCGTACGTGCGTGTCGGTCTGATCGGCGGTGCTCCCGATCCCCAGGTTGTCGATCTCCTCGCAAAGATCGATCCGCAGACAACGGCAGCCGACGTCGACGCGTTGCTGCTCGTCAATCTGCTGTGCAACGAAGGCTGGTTCGACGGGGAGACCGCTGCGCCAGTCCTGCAACGCCCCATCGGCGAAACAACGGCAGCGATCCTCCGACTCGCCAAGGCCCAGATCGACGGCCGGCCGATCATCGGCTCTGTGTCCGGTGTGCCGCACGACGCCGCACCCGCCTGGCACATCACCAACGTGGCGCGATCGAAGCTCTCCCGACGGGTCGAGCACCTGGGATCGGCGTCGGGACGCCTTGCCCAGATTCAGTCGTGGGCGAGGGCTCGCAAACGAGTGTCGGCCAGCGAGGTCGTGTCGATCACCGGCGTCACTCAACCAACTGCGGGCAAGATGCTCTCTCGGCTGGCCGACGACGGATTCCTCGCTCCGATCCGGGAGAACAGACTCGGACGAGGGTTCTACTACACACTCGTCTGACCGAGGAAGTGAAAGCGCCCCGTTCACGGTTGCCGTCTACGGCGTCGACGTTCGTATTCGCAATGCGATTGTCTGTGGTCTCGAACCCATATATCGGAGGCAAACCATGACATCATTCGACGACTTGACCATCGAGCTCTTCCAGAGGGAGAGAACCGAGAACATCGCTGATCTCGCAGCAGCATCATTCCTCGCCCGCTACAACGGATTGACGCTCGACGCATACCGGCGCGACCTCCGCTTGTACTTCGAATGGGTCGGCCTCCACGGCATCAACGTCCTCGACGCCACCAGAGGCCAGATCGAGTTCTTCCGCCACCACATGGAACAACGCCAACTCGCCCCGGCAACCGTCGATCGTCGCCTGTCCACGATCTGCGGCTTCTACCGATTCGCCCACATCGACGGGCACATCACGACCAACCCGGCGCAATACGTCCGCCGACCCAAAGTCCACCCCAACGAACGACGAGGACTGGACCGACACGAACTCGCACGTTTCCTGTTCGCCGCCGAACAACGATCGCCGACGCGATCAGCGCTCGGCGTGCTCCTCGGCCTCAACGGACTTCGCGTCAGCGAAGCATGCGGCACCAACATCGAGGACCTCGGATTCGACCGCGGACACCGGACCCTCAAAATTCTTGGCAAAGGCCACGAACCAGCTGTCATTCCGCTCGTGCCACGAACATCCCGAACGATCAGCTTGGCCATCGGCGAACGAACCAGCGGACCGATCCTGCTCCGCCACGATGGCCAACGCCTCGACCCCCGAACTGCGCATCGTTGGGTCCGTTCCATCGCCAAACACGCAGCCCTCGGCAACGTCTACCCCCACATGCTCCGAGCCGCGTTCATCATGGCCGCCCTCGACGCCGGCGTTCCACTGCGAGACGTGCAACTCGCAGCCCGACACGCAGATCCACGGACGACGACCATCTACGACCACCGCCGACAGAACCTCGACCGACACGCCGCCTACGTGGTCGTCGCCTACGTCACCGGAGCCTGACACCCCGCCGGCGCTCGCACCGGACCTGCAGGTGTCGTAGCGACCCGGCAGCCTGAGGTCCTTACCAGCTATACGGGTGATCCGTTGGTCCCGCCCTGGAAGAGTGCCCGAGCCATCAGCCCAGGATCACCCGTATAACTGGCGGTACCAGAGAGTCGGGCAGCGCCGAGTCGTGGACCACTGCTCTTGCAGCGCAGTGCCGAACCGGGCATCCTACGACGGTGGACCAAACTGCTCGGCGCACAAGATGTCGGTCCATCGTCGCGGCTTCACTGAGCCTCGCCCTACTGCCCGCATCCGGCTGTTCGACATCTGCCGCGAAATCTCAGACTGCCCGAACCACGGTGACACCGGCCGTTGGGGCAGCAACCGAACCTGCTGCACGACCGTCGGAGGCGCCACCAACCACCGCGACCGCTGACGCGGCACCAACGGCTTGTACGTCCCCGACTCCCATCCTCTCCGGCGACGAGGTCCAGGGCGTCGCAACTGACGCGTCGGTGTACGGCTTGCTGTTCTTGACGCACTCCCTTCCAATCCGTATCGGCGAAGAGCTGAAGATCGTCTGGCGAATGACTGGAAACGGCGACCTGTCGGTCACATCGACCTCTCCGAGCAACCAGCCCGGCGTGCTCACCTTCGTACCGGAATCGCACTCCGGTAGCAACTACACACGACCCGGCGAAGAGTGGGGCACGGGTTTCAAGTTCGACGAAGCCGGCTGCTGGCACGTCCATCTCCAACGCACCATCGGAGCAGGCGACGTGTGGATCGACATCGCGCCATCAGCACCGTAGGGAGCGCGCGACATGTCAGCGTTCTGGCCGATGACAGCGCCCATGGAACCGGCGATATCGGACACGCTGAGATTCGGCGGGCACATTCATCGTCGGCGCGAAGATAGAACGTTTCTGAACTTTGGCCATGAAGTTGGTGAGCGTGGCCCTGACCAGACCTCTCCCGCCGGCCCCGGTGCACTTGTCGGATTGCAGGGGCTGAGCGGAATGGCTGGTAGGGCATCGACCATGACGCTCGGCGGCCGACCGAGACCTGCCTGATTCGACGCCCGAGAGATCGACCGCGAAGAC
>JANXUF010000113.1 GCA_025356335.1 Actinomycetes bacterium | reverse complement strand
GGAAGAACAACTCGCTCGTGCCCGTGAGCGTGTGTCTACGTTGGAGGAATTGGTCACCGCCCAGGGAAAATGCTTGGCGCTGCACGTCGACGTACGACACCTCGACGTCAGCGCGACCTCCCCGAAGACCTCGTAACCGATGTGACTGCGTGGATACCACGTGTCGGTATCACGCTGGCGTGCAACGCCTTCGGGGTTCCGGAGCGGACGTGGCGTCATCACCGTCAACGCTGCGACGGCCGCCTCCCGGCACGGCCGTCACGGGCGACCGGGCTCCCGCGCCGGGTCCACCCGGCGAAACTCAGCCCCCGCCGAGGAACAAGCCGTGCTCGACATATTGTGCTCGGAACGTTTCGTGGATGTCGGTGTCGCCGAGTGCTGTCGACGTTCAAGTAATCCATCGCGGTCGGGGTGTGCTGTTCGAGTAATCCACCGGTGGCTGTTCACGTAATCCACCGGGGTCTGTTCAGGTAATCCCTCGGCGGGGTGGTGTGGCATCGCCGGTTTTCGCTTCTTGGTTCTGTAAGCCCTCGCTGGTCAATCCCGACGAGCGAGGAGTGAGCATGGCAAGGAGATTGTTCGACATGATCGACATTGTTGAGGTGTTGCAGCACTGGTACTCGGGGCGCTCCAAGACCGACGTCGCGACGAGTTTGGGCATCGACAGGGGCACGATCCGCAAGTATGTGACCCCGGCCGAGACCGCCGGGATGACACCGGGCGGTGAGCCGGTGAGCCGAGCAGAATGGGCGGTCCTTGCAGCGGGCTGGTTCCCCGAGTTGGTCGACGCGAAAGCGCGGAGTCTGACCTTCGGCGAGATCAACGAACACCGCGACCGGATCGTCACGATGCTGGTCACGAACCGACCGGCGACGGTGTGGCAACGCCTGCGCGATGAGCACGGTCTGATGGTCGGGTTGACGAGTTTCCGCCGGTATGTGTGGTTGGAGTTCCCGCACGAAATCACCGCCGACGACGCGACCGTTCTACGGCCTGATGTCGAGCCAGGATCGGAAGGTCAGATCGATTACGGCTATCTCGGGATGTGGCCTGACCCGGCGACTGGCCGGAACCGGAAGTTGAACGCGTTCGTGATGGTGTTGGCGATGTCGCGTCACATGTTCGTCCGGCCGGTCGTGTCGATGGACCAGGCGGGGTGGATCGACGCGCATGTCGCTGCGTTCAATTTCTTCGGTGGCGCACCGGCGCGGTGGGTGCCGGACAATCTGAAGACCGGCACGATCAAACCCGATTTGTATGACCCGAAACTGAACCGCGGCTATTCGGAACTCGCCGCCCATCACGACTGTCTGATCGATCCCGCACGCGCGGCGAAACCGAAAGACAAACCTCGTGTCGAACGACCGATGAGCTACATCCGTGAGAGTTTCTATCGCGGTCGCGAATGGCAAACCCTCGGCGAGATGCAGACCGCCGCCGTCTTGTGGTGCGCCGACGTCGCCGGTGTGCGTTCGCACCGGAGCCTGGGCGGCGCCCAGCCGATCGTGGTGTTCAACGCTGTCGAACAGCCGGCGCTCACGCCGCTGCCGCGGATGGTGTTCCAGGCGGCGGTGTGGTCCCGCCCGAAGGTCGGGACCGATTGCCATATCAACGTGGCCAGCGTGTTGTATTCGGTCCCATGGAAACACATCGGCATGCGCGTCGAGGCACGATTGACCGACCGGTTGATGGAGGTGTTCATCGGCCCGGACCTGATCAAAACGCACGCCCGCTTGGCTCGCGGTCGCCAGACCGACTGGGCGGACTACCCGCCGGAGAAAGCAGCGTTCTTCATGCGGACCCCAGTGTGGTGCCGCAAACGCGCTGGCGAGCTCGGCGCCGACGTCGCCGAGCTCATCAATGATCTGATGACCGTGAACGCGCTCCATCGGCTCCGTGCTTGCCAGGGTGTGATCGGTCTCGCCGACAAGTACGACACGATCCGATTGAACGCAGCGTGCCGACGGGCGATCGATGTTGGCGACCCGACCTATCGGACCGTGAAAGGCATCCTGATCGCCGGGACCGAGACCGACACCACAACATCCCCAGCGGCAGCACCGGTCGTTCCCGCACACCTCCACGGACCACAACGCCTCTTCGTCATCGACGACAACGATGTCGACCATGACGGCGAACAACACGACGCCGACGGCGGCGTTGACGGTGACGTCATTGACCTCCCGATCACCGTCGACATCGAGGTCGCGTCATGACCCGGGCTCACCAACTCGAAACCACGCTGCGGACTCTGAAGCTGTCCGGCATGCTCGACACCTTGGACGTCAGGCTCGGCCAGGCGCAAGCCGGCGAACTCGGACACCTCGAGTTCCTCCAACGCCTTTGTGAGGACGAGATCGCCCGCCGCGACGCCACTGCGATCACCAGACGCGTCCGGCAAGCACGATTCGAACAAGCCGCCACGATCGAAGACTTCGACTTCGGTTACAACCCGAAAATCCCGGCCGCCAGAATCCGTGACCTCGCCACCGGCCGCTACATCACCGCCGGACAATCCATCATCTTGCACGGCCCCGTCGGCGTCGGAAAAACACACATCGCCCAGGCACTCGCGCACCACGCCTGCCGCCACGGACACACCGCCATCTTCACCAAAACAAGCAGGCTCCTCGCCGACCTCGCCGGCGGGCACGCCGACCGAACATGGGGATCACGCTTACGGAAATGGGCCAAACCAGACGTGCTCGTGCTCGACGACTTCGCGATGAGAGACCTCACCACCAGCCACGCCGACGACATCTACGAACTCGTCACCGAACGAGCCAGCCGATCACTCATCCTCACCTCCAACAGACGACCCGAAGACTGGTATCCGCTCTTCCCGAACCCCGTCGTCGCCGAGAGCATTCTCGACCGGCTCATCAACACAGCGCACACCATCCACCTCGACGGACGCAGCTACCGATCCACCCGCCGACCACCACAAGAACCCGACCCAGCTAGCACCACCAACGCCCGGTCGACTAGAAAGACACCGGAACCAACTGCGGGATAACTTGAACAGCCCCCCGGTGGATTACGCGAACGCCGACATTTGCGCAAGCCTGATCGTCCAGGTATCTGAGCACGGCGAAGACGACGGTTGCGGAGGCGATAACGGCGGCCGCACCAATTGCCGCGCGGCCGGCGTGTAGCGGGTCGATTGCCAGTG
>JANXUF010000098.1 GCA_025356335.1 Actinomycetes bacterium | reverse complement strand
GCATGGCCGGGCTCGTGGATCGTCATCGTTCGGGTCGACCCCGAACATTTCCCCCCTCTGGTGAGTGTCGAGATCAAAGAGTTGGCGTGCGAACTCCCGGCGACGACGGGGGTGCCATTATCGCGTTGGAGTTGCGCCGAGCTCGCCCGTGAACTCGAGCAACGCCGAGTGGTGGAGATGATCTCGGCGTCGACGGTGTGGCGTGTGTTGCACGCTGACGCCATCCGCCCGTGGCTGCACCGCTCATGGATCGCTCCGCGGGACCCGAACTTCGCGGTGAAAGCAGCAGTGGCGTTGGACTTGTATGCCGGGGTGTTCGACGGCGTCCGCCTCGCGGCCGATGAGTTCGTGATCTGCGCTGATGAAAAGACGAGTATCCAGGCGCGTTGTCGTTGCCACCCGACACTGCCACCGGGTCGTGCACGGTTGATGCGTGTCGAACATGAATACGACCGTGGCGGCGCCCTCGCCTATCTCGCCGCGTATGACGTGCACCGGGCCACAGCAATGGGGCGTTGCGAACCATCAACCGGGATCGTCCCCTTCGGTCGCCTCGTTGAACAAGTGATGACGACCGAGCCGTACGCCTCAGCGAAACGGGTGTTCTGGATCGTCGACAACGGCTCCAGCCACCGCGGACTCGCATCGGTCCAACGACTCGAATCGGCATGGCCGACACTGCGGCTAATTCATCTTCCTGTCCACGCGTCGTGGCTCGATCAATGCGAAATCTATTTCTCGATCGTGCAACGCAAAGTCGTCACCCCCAACGACTTCGGTGATCTCGACGAGATCCGTGATCGCCTCGCTGCGTTCGAGACCCGTTACAACGCTGTCGCTGAACCGTTTGACTGGAAATTCGGTCGCAGCGATCTCGACAAGCTGCTGGCCCGCATCGAGGCCCACACCAACACAGCCGCGTAGCCGAACCGCGGACCAGGACGTGTTTAACATCGGGTAATGCCGATCCCCGAGACCACCCGTCACGGCCTCGCCCGCCGCCTCGAACAACACCGCCGCCAACACTGGCCCAACCTCATCGAAGTCACGCTGCGCTACCGGACACCGTTCGCGTACGTCAACGGCATCGACGCCGACGGTGACCCGCTGCCGCTATGCAGACTCCGATACCTCGGCTCACCGAACGAATGGGGCTTTGCGATCTACCTCGCCAGCCGCGACAGCTACGAAGACTCGATCCTGCCCACCGGCAGTTTCACCGGCACCCCAGAAGACGCCCTCGACTGCGCCTGCGGGCTCTACCTCAACCACTGACCCGATTCACGCAGACACTTCCGAAAAGGACCACTAAGGGGTTCCCACGGAGAGGTGTGGTTGGGCACACACCTCTCCGTCAACGGCGCGATTGTCTCGATGGACCACGGCTTTTCGAGCTCGCGGACGAGTTTGCGCGTCGCTCCAAACGATGCAAATGCATCATCATTCTGTGACTGGATAAACTCTTACAGTGATATTCTCGCCGATCGAGCAGACCGGCGAAGGGTCTGTCTCACTCCGAAGCATTACCGGCATTTTGCTCGCGAGAAGAGGAGCGACCTTTGGACATACGAGGGTTGGAATCGGCAGCTGGTGAACGTGTCGTCGGACTACTCGACCCTGACGCCGATATCCCGGCGGAACGTCCGATCGCCCGGTGGGCTCGGTTACTCGGGCCGCCGAGAGCGGAGGCGGTTCGTTCACGTCGCCTCGCTCGGATCGGCGGCATTGCATCCATTGTTGCCCTCGTCGCCTACCTGGTATGGAGGATCGGGTTCACGCTGCCGTCCGGTGGGGGAAATCGGTCGATTGCCTGGGTCCTCGTCAGTTTCGAAGCGTTGCCGCTGGCCGGGCTCGTACTGCAGTCGGTAACGCTGTGGAACATCGACAGCGAAGCACCTGGACCGTTGGATGCGCTGCCGCAGGGGCTGCGGGTGGTGTTGTTGATCCCGACATATAACGAACCGCTCGAAGTCATCGCACCGACGATCGCTGCCGGCTGTGATCTGCAGCCAGTGCACGAGACGTGGGTGCTCGATGATGGTGACAGGCCATGGGTGGCAGAAATGTGCGAAGCGTACGGCGCCCGCTACGTGTGCCGCCCGGTTCACGATCACGCCAAAGCGGGAAAACATGAATTACGCGCTCGACCTGCTGGCTGCTGAGGACAGCACCGGAAGCGGCGGTGCCGACATCATCGCTGTCCTCGATTGCGACCACGTACCGTTGCCGGCGTTTCTGACGGCGACGCTCGGCTGGTTCGCCGACGAGACGGTGGCGCTCGTTCAAGGGCCGCAGGCGTTTTACAACTCGGGTGCCTTCGACGACGACGGTGTCACCGGCGAGCAAGGTCTGTTCTTCAACGTGTTGATGCCGGCGCGAAACCATGCCGGTGCCGGACCGTTCTGGTGCGGGTCCACGTCATTGCTGCGGGTCAGCGCGCTACGCGAGATCGGCGGCGTCGCCACCGAAACGATCACCGAAGACATGCACACCACGCTCAAACTGATTCGAGCGGGCTGGCGCACGGTGTATCACCACCAGACGCTCGCCGTCGGGCTTGCGCCGGCGACGCCGGACCAGTATCTGCTGCAACGTCGGCGGTGGGGGCTGGGAGCCATGCAGATCCTCGTTCACGAACGATTGTGGGCGGCCAAACGATGGCTGTCGTGGCGCAACTTTCACGAATATCTCAACGGCACGTTGTGGTGGTTGGAAGGGATCGCCACCTTGGTGGCGTTTGCCGTACCGATCGCCGTCCTGGCGTCAGGGGCCGACACGTCGACCGCCGGCCCGGTCACGTTCGCCATTGCATTTGTCGCCATGTTCAGCACCCGTTGTGGGGTTCGAAACGTCTGATGCGCAAACAAATCCATTGGCCGACTGCGTTCGCATTGCGGATTTTCCGCATTCGGTCGGCCTGGCGTGCCTGTGGTGGTTGGTGTCTCGCAAGACCTTGCAATTCGAGGTGACACCCAAGGGCGGCGCCGATCAGCGACGCCGCGGGCGGGCGCCGAACATGTTGTGGGGTCTCACGGCAGTCGTCGGCGCGGTGCTCGTCTACGCCTTCGCCGGCATGCTGGGCTGGGTACCGTGGCGCACGGGAACGGGTTCGACGGTCGCTTCTGGAGTCTGGCTCGCACTCGCCGGGATGATCCTGTTGTTGGGGACGAAACGTATCCGATCGGTCAGCTTCGCGACGTCACGCCGGAATGCGTACCGCGTCACACTGAAGACACCGATCGAGATCGACGACGTGCGCGGCGAACTGGTCGACATATCCGTGGGAGGTGCAGCAGTGCGCTTTCCACTCGGAACGTTGCCTTCGACCGGTTTGGTGCAGTTCCACCTGCCCGGCGTGCAACCGATCAAGATGGAGATGCTTCGCCACAGCCACCAACACGACGACTTCGACCGCGCATTCCTACGTGCTCTCGACACGGACTGGACTGCGTTCAGGGAGATGTCACGGTGGCTGTTCCACACGCCTCCGAACGCCGTGCCAGGACTCTTGCCTGGCGTCCCCGTCATCGCCACCCTTTCACCGATCGCCCTCGTGGCGAGCCATGCACCCCTACGGCGGTCCACCGTACGCATGTGACAGGAAGCCGGTCGAGCACGCTTCCGGCGATAATTACCACGCGGATGGTAGAATTTCGTACTCGTGACAGCGTTCAACCTCGAAGCAGCGACCAAGCTGGCGGCCACCGGCGGACTGTCCGACGTGCAGCGTCAAGCGGTCGAACGGTCCGGTCAGCTAGCGATTCCGACAGCGGCCGAGGAGATCTGGCGCTACAGCCGCATCGCCGAGCTCGACCTGTCTGCCTATGTTCCGGCAGTCGACGACGTGGCGGTCACCGGCGGCGCCGCCTTGGTGTCCACCGATGTGGCCGCCGGCGAACTCGCCGGTGGCAGGGATCTGTTCGACGAGTTGAACGCCGCCTTTTCCCGGCCGGTCTTCATCCGCGTCCCGAAGGGCACGGTGCTCACCGAGCCGATCACCCTCGAGCACCGTTTGACCGAATCCGGCGTGGCGACCTTCCCGAGGTTGATCATCGAGGCAGGCGAGGACAGCGAGTTCAGCGTCGTCGAGCGATTCAGCTCCGATGATGACATCGCCGCGTTGACGGTCCCGAGCGTTGAACTACGCATCGCTCACAGCGCCAGAGTCAAGTATCTGTCGATCAACGAACTCGGCAAGAAGAGTTGGATGATCGCCCACCAGCGTGCGGAGGCCGACCGCGATTCGTCGACGTTGTTGGCCACTGTTTCCCTCGGGGGCGACTACGCCCGAGTCAGGACAGACGCCGTCGCTGTCGGCATCGGCGCCGACGTGCGCCAGATCGCGCTGTACTTCGCAGACGGTACGCAGATGCACGACTTCCGCACCATGCAGAAGCATTCCGCGCCGAAAACGAGTTCCAATCTGCTGTTCAAGGGCGCCGTCAACGACACCGCCCGCAGCGTCTACACGGGTCTGATCCGCATCGACAAGAACGCCAAAGGCACCGTTGCCTTCCAGACGAACCGCAACCTGACGTTGTCGGCCGGGGCGTGGGCCGAGAGTGTCCCGAACCTCGACATCGAAACCAACGACGTCAAGTGCAGCCATGCCAGCACTGTCGGCCCGGTCGATGCCGACCAACGGTTCTATCTCGAGAGCCGCGGCATCCCGCCGGAAGTTGCGGAGCGGCTCATCGTCCTCGGGTTCTTCGACGAGGTGCTCGAGCAGCTGCCGGATACACCGTTGACCGAAGGGCTCCGCGCCAAAGTCGCGGCGAAACTGGATAAACGGGTGAAGCAGTGACTGCGCAGATGATCGACGCCGCATCATCCAACACAGTGGCGAAACTGGATAAACGGGTGAAGTCGTGAGCTTGCGCATCCTTGCCGGCAGCTTCGACGAGTTGCTGTCCGGCACCGCCAGGAAGGTCGAGGCGGACGGCTACTCGATCGCCGTGGTCCGCATCGGCGACGACGTCTACGCCATCGGTGATACCTGCAGCCATGCCGACGTCTCGCTGTCAGAGGGCGAAGTCATCTGCGAAACCAAGGAAATCGAATGCTGGAAGCATGGCAGCGCCTTCAGCCTGGAAACGGGCCAGCCGCTGACATTGCCGGCAACCAAGCCGGTGCCGGTGTACGACGCAGTGGTCGTCGACGGAATGATCGAGGTGCATATTTCATGAGCGTGCTGAAAATCGAAAGACTCAACGCCAGCATCGGCGGTAAGCAGATCCTCAACGGCATCGACCTCACGGTCTCGTCGGGTGAAGTCCATGCGGTGATGGGCCCGAACGGTGCCGGCAAGTCGACGCTGTCCGCTGTCATCATGGGCAAGCCTGGGTACGACGTGATCAGCGGCTCGGTGACACTCGACGGTATCGATGTGTTGGCGATGCCGACGTGGCAGCGTGCCGTCGCCGGCCTGCATCTGATCATGCAGTACCCGACGGAAGTGCCGGGTGTTTCGTTGCAGTACGCGCTTGCCGAGGCGCTGAAGGCCCGCAACGCCTCGACGACGGATCTGGCGGCACGACTCGAGACCGAGGCGTTGGCGATCAACTTCGACCCTCGGTTCCTCGACCGTCCGCTCAATGTGGATCTGTCCGGCGGCGAGAAAAAGCGCAACGAGACGCTGCAGATGGCGATCCTCCAGCCGAAGATCGCTGTTCTCGACGAACTGGACTCGGGCCTCGACATCGATGCGCTCCGTGATTGCGCACGCAGGGTCGAGCAGTTGACCCATGACGGCCTCGGCGCCCTCGTGATCACGCACTATTCGCGCCTGCTCGTCGAGTTGCGTCCCGATGTCGTGCATGTGCTCGCCAAGGGCCGGATCGTCAAGACAGGCGGGCCGGAACTCGTCGAGGAGCTCGAACGGGATGGGTACGCAGCGTTTGCTCCCGAAGAGCCGGCTGCGGCGACGAGTGCTCGTTCGCTCGATCCGTTCGCCGATCCGTTCGCCTGAACGCCGTCGCGTGACAGAATTATTGGAACCGCTCCACCCGAACGTCGCCCTTGTCGTCGCCGCAGCTGCGGAGGCCGGATTGACGATAACGCCCCGACGATTTCCGGAAGGCACCAAGACCGCGGCCGACGCAGCGGCAGCGATCGGCGTCACCGTCGGGCAGATCGTCAAGAGCCTGATTTTCGCCGTCGACGAGCGCATCGTGCTCGCCTATGTCAGTGGCTCGAATCTGCTCGACGAGAAGCAGCTCGCACGCGCAGCCGGCGGTACGAAATGCAAGCGCGTCGATGCCGATGCCGTCCGGTCAGCAACGGGATTCCCGATCGGTGGCGTGCCGCCGTTCGGTCACAGCTCGCCGCTGCCGATCTTCATCGACCCGGATCTGCTGCAGTACGACGAAGTGTGGGCAGCGGCCGGGACGTGGAACGACGTCTTCGCCATCGCCCCTGACGACCTCGTCAGAGCAAGCGCCGGCACGGTCACCGACCTCAAACGCACCTGAGCTTGCGAACTCAGCCTTGTCGTCGTTGCGTGGCGACGTGTTGGGCCTTCAGGGACTTCGGCGATTCGAGAGTCGACGATGGTGCGGGGACCCCAGCACGGCGAAGGATCGGTCCATGAGGACTTCTTCTGATGGAGTCAAGCGTCTAGTATCGGCGCCGATGACAGAGGTTGCACCCCAACCTGCGTTTGCCGAGACTGGCGATGTCATTGACGGTTTCGCCGATGCGGGTCGACGGATTGCTCTGACCACGGCGCAGGGAGCATTGAGGCTCGAACTGATTGAGGGCGTTAGTTACCGGCTGACGCGGCCGGTGTCGCATCACCATGGTCATCTCACCGAAGTCCTACGGGCCGATTGGGACGTCGCCGAGGCTCCGCTGGTGCAGGTGACCTTGACGACCACGTTCCCAGGGCGAGTCCGGGCGTGGGGCGTACATCTCGCCACCACCGACCGGCTGTTCGCAGCGTCGGGCTCGTTGTGCATCGTGTGTTACGACGCTCGTCGCTCATCGTCGACGTTCGGCGCAGTCAACGAGTTCCTACTCGGCGGACGCAACCAGGGGATGGTTGTGATCCCGCCGGGTGTCTACCACGGTTGGAAGAACGTCGGAGACGACGAGGCATCAATCATCAGTATGCCGAGTCAGCTCTACGACTACGACGCCCCCGACCGGTGGGAGCTCACGTGGGATTCGCCTGAGGCACAACGGATCATTCCCTATCAATGGGCATGAATCGTCGTCGTCGGTGACGATTGATCTTGCCCCGTCGTTGACACCTCGAGTTTCGGTGATCATTCCAGCGACAGCGCCGCCGGGGCTGCTGATGGCAACGTTGCGGTCGATCTCGCTGCACGGACCGCTGCATATTCCGTTCGAAGTGATCGTGGTGCTCAATCAACCAATCGTCCAGGAAGCACCGCGTCTCGACCATCTCGTGAACGGCGTTCGATTCATTGCTTCGGCAGCGAACCTCGGGCTTGCTGGTGCGGCCAATCGCGGCCGGAATGTGGCGAGGGGCGAATTGTTGATCGTGCTCCACGATGATGCCGAAGTCGAATCGGGCTGGATGGAGGCGCTTGTCGATACAGCCGATGCTCATCCGACAGCGGGCGCGATCGGGGGCAAGGTTCTCTACCCAGACGGCCGACTTCAGAACGCTGGCATGATCCTCTGGCGCGACGCGACCTCGTCGCCGCCGTGGTTCGGTGAGCGACCGCCACCGACCGCCTTCGATCGCCTGCGGGTGGTGGACTATTGCGGGACCAGCTCACTGCTCGTCCGGGCCGAGGTATGGGATGACATCGGGGGCCTCGACGAGCGGTTCTATCCGGTGTACTACGTCGATGTCGACCTGGCAATGGCGGTTCGCCAGCGTGGCCTGGTCGTGCTCTACCAACCGCAGTCGAGAATCCTTCATCACGGTGGGGCGAGTGATAGCTCACGTTGGCGATCCTTCGTAAGTGCCCGGAACCGGCAGCTGTTCATCGATAAATGGGGCAGCGCCCTCGATCAGCATGAGCCTGCCGACGCCGACGTGGCTGCGGCGATCGGTCGAGCGATGACACGTGCCGCTGCTCTCGCTCCAGCACCGCATCGTGGCGACTCTCTTCTATCGCCTTCTCCGGTCAAGGTGCCGGGCGGCCCCCGATGCACCCTGGAAGACAGCGTCTATCTCGACAAGGAACGTGACCTACGTCAGGCGTACGTTGCATATCTCGACACGACCGTGGACCTGTTGGAACGGCAGCTCGAGGTGGCGACGGGCTCCGCCGCTCGGGCCAAACACGAACTCGCGACGCTCCGCGCTGCTGCGTCGTATCTGGCGGGGACGCGTCTCAGTTTTGCTTCCGACGGAAACGCCTACAGGTACCAATGCACTGGCGGATACGGTGCCGAAGATTGGGGAGTCTGGCTTGGTGACGACGCATTGACCATTGTGTTGCCCCACCCGACGACACCGTCGACCGACAGTTCTGACGGCTGGACGCTTCAACTTGACGCCTTACCTTTCCTGACCGAACGCAGGACGCACTCGGCGATGACGGTGACTGTCGACAAGACGGTCGTCCTCCATGTCGACGAGACACGCAGTGGCCCGCAGCGATACGAAACACGGGTTCCGGCCCGCGCCGGATCACCGACCAACGTTCTCGTGGTGACGATCGTGGGCGGCGAAGCAACATCTCCATCGTCCATCGACCTGAACGGCGATGACCGCCCGTTGAGCGTAGGCATCATCGCCCTCACACTCGTTCCCGCTGAAATTGTTGCACCATCTATTGCAGACGACGCAGAACCGTATCGCCGATCAGCGACGCACCTCTGAGTTCGCCACATGGTCAGGTTGACGATCTGCTCAAGGCAGATCCCGTCGATTCGGGTCATCGATGTGTCACGGGTTCAAGAACATCAAATTGATTCGGTCGACCCCGGCCGACTCCGTGGCAGTCTCGGCATCGATGGACTTCGGCCATGCTGCGACCAGCCGTAGACTCTTGTCATGGATCAGCCAGAAGCGCTCGAGGACGAACGCGGTGTCGATATCGGCCAGATCCGGCGGCTCCTGCGAATGTCTGTCGAGGAACGGGTTCGATACATGGTCGATGTTGCCAACAAGCTGATGGACATTCGTTCGAACGCACGGTTCGTCGGGCCCAGACGAGCCCGGTGATGTTCGACCCGGTCGAGATCTGTGCGATCCTCGCCGACGAGCGCGTCGAGTTCGTCATACTCGGAGGTTTCGCGGCGATCATTCACGGTTCCCCGCTACCCACGGAAGATATCGACATCATTCCCTTGCGCGACCGAGACAATCTGGAGCGTCTGGCACGGGCGCTCAAGCAGCTTGACGCCAAACTTCGAACCAAGGACGAAGCGATAGCGACCAACATCGATGCCGGATTCATACAGAGCATGCCACACATGCTGAATCTGGTCACTCGCCTTGGCGATATGGACCTGGTTTTCAGTCCCGCCGGGGAGCTCAACGGATATGACCAGTGGGTCGTTCATTCGCAACCAGCGCAGCTGCGAGAAGGTCTCGTTGTCGCGGTGGCTGACCTCGATGCCATCATCGACTCCAAGCGTGCTGCGAACCGGCCGAAGGACCAGCGTGCGCTTCCGTATCTCGAGTCGCTGCGTGAGCAGTTGGGTTGATTTTCTGCCTTGTCGGTCGGCGCCCATTCGGCGATGGCATGGCGGGGCTTGCTACAGGGTTGCTGTAGTTTGACGGCGTGAGTGACTTCCCGCCGCCGCCTGATTACAGCGGCCGTCCGCAACTCCCGCCTCCCGTTGCAGGCGAGTGGAGCGGCTATCCACAGAGCGGCTTTTACACGCCGAACCCTCCCGGCGGTGCGCCGCCAGGGTACGTCGCCTACGGGGGCCCCGGATCGTACGGCTCTGCGACACAGCCGATCGCCGGTCTCACCAAAGCGATGCTCCTACTGCTCGTCATCACGGCGATCACGACGGCGTTGCGGGCGATTGCGCTGGTCCTCGTGCGCTCGAAGGCTGTCGATCTGAGCGACGGAACGCTGACGAGTTCTGGCTTCAGCGATTCGCTGACGTTCTACAACAGCGTCGGTGTGCTTGCCAGTCTGGTCGGTATCGCCGCCGCGGTTGTCCAGATCGTCTGGACTTTTCGCCTCGCCAAGAATCTGCAGAGCCGTGGTCGGCAGCTGCGTTTCGGACCTGGGGCGACGATCGCCATCAACATCCTCGGCGGCTGCACATTGTTCATCCTCAACTTCATGATGTGGCGAGATCTGTGGCAGGCGAGTGATCCGGACATCGCCCCCGGCGATCAGCGTTGGCGCGACAGTGCCGTCGCACCGATCATCCCGATCTGGTTCGGCATCCAGATCGCGACGCTGGTCGGCGCGATTTTCGGCGTCGGCGCACTGGCAATCGGCATCGGACGTTCGTCCACCACCGACAAGCTCGCTCAGCGGTTGAGCAACGACTTCCTGATCGTCGGCCTCTTCAGCCTCGTGAGTGTCGTCGCCAGCGTCGTATTCATCCTCATGCTGCAACAGCTTGCGGCCCGCCATCAGCGGGCGATGGGCGAAAGGACCGCCTCAATCTAGGCGGTGGCTTCTTCGAGCGCTTGGGTCAGCGTGTTCCAGGACAGCGTTGCGCACTTGATGCGGACCGGGAACTTGACGACGCCGCGCAGCGCATCGAGGTCGCCGAGCTTGACGTCGCTGTAGTCGTCCGGCTCTTCGTGGTCGATCCGGTTGCCGGCAACAGCGCGCTCGTGGACACTCATCATCGAACGGAAGGCATCGATCATCCGACGCGCCTCGTGAACCGTCTTACCCTTGACGGCAGCACTCATCATCGATGCCGAACTCTGGCTGATCGAGCAGCCCTGACCGCTGATCTTGACGTCCTCGACGTAGCCATCCCCGACGATCAGGTACACCTGGATCTCGTCCCCGCACAGCGGATTGTGTCCCTTGGCCATGTGTGCAGGCGGCGTCTCCAGCGTGCCGCGGTTGCGCGGCGAACGGTAGTGGTCGAGGATGATCTCGCGGTACAGGTCTTCCAAACCGGGCATGGTCTGCTCCTAGAAATTGAAGATGTCGGAGGCACCGTCGAGGGCATTGGCCAAGGCGTCGGCGTCTGATTCGTCGTTGTAGAGATAGAAACTCGCCCGAGTGGTCGCAGGCGTATCGAGGATACGCATCAACGGCTTGGCGCAGTGGTGGCCGGCCCTGACGCAGACATTCGTCTGGTCGAGGACCTGGCTGATGTCGTGCGGATGGATGCCACGGAATGCAAAGCTGATCGTTGCGCCACGGACTTCGACGTTGTCCGGTCCGTAGATCGTGATGTCGTCTCCGAAGCGCTCTTTGAGCATCGTGATGGTGTAGCCGGCGATGTCCATCTCGTGCCGGCGGACGTTGTCCATCCCGACTTCGTCGAGATAGTCGATCGCTGCGCCGAGACCGATCGCTTCGGTGATCGGGGGAGTGCCGGCCTCGAACTTCGCCGGCAATTCTGCGACGTCGAAGCCGTCGAGACGGACGTCGGAGATCATGTTGCCACCGCCCATGAACGGCGGCATCGCTTCGAGCAGTTGCTCACGTCCCCACAACACGCCGATGCCGGACGGGCCGCACATCTTGTGACTGCTGAAGGCGAAGAAGTCGGCACCCATCGCTTGCACGTCGGTGACGTTGTGCGGCACGAACTGGCAGCCGTCGACGATGCTGATCGCACCGGCCGCACGGGCAGCGTCGGTCAGCAGCCGGATCGGCGTCAGCGTGCCGAGAACGTTGCTCATCGCCGTGACGGAGAACGCCTTGGCACCGTCGAGCAGTTGATCGAGGTGCGTCAGGTCGAGTTGGCCGTCGTCGGTCAGCGGCACCCAACGGAGTTCGAGATGCTTCTCGGCGCTGAGGATGTGCCACGGAACGATGTTGGCGTGATGTTCCATCTGCGTCAGCACGACCGCGTCGCCGTCGTGCAGATTGGCGCGGCCCCACGACTGGATGACCGTATTCAGCGCCTCGGTGGCGTTCTTCGTGAAGACGACTTCTTCGAGTTTCGAAGCGTTGATGAACCGCTGCACCTTCTGACGCGCACCCTCGAACAACTCGGTGGCGTTCGCTGCGAGTTGATATGCGCTGCGGCTGACCGGGCCGTACGACGTCTCCATGAAGCGGGACATCGCATCGATGACCTGTTGGGGCTTCTGCGACGAGTTCGCCGAATCGAGGTAGACGAGCGGCTTGCCATCGATCTCCCGTTCGAGGACCGGGAAGTCCTTTTTCAGTCTGGCGACGTCGAGACTCATTGGGTCACGCTCCGGAATGCCTCGTAGCCGTCTCGTTCGAGTTCTGCTGCCAGTTCCATCCCGCCGCTGGCGACGATGCGTCCGTCGACGAGGATATGAACGTAGTCAGGGGCGAGTTCGTCGAGCAGGCGCTGGTAATGGGTGATCAGCACGATGCCGAGGTTCGGGCGGTCGGCCTTGACCTCGCGGATGCCTTTGGCGACCGTACGGAGGGCGTCGACGTCGAGACCCGAATCCGTTTCGTCGAGGATCGCCAGTTCCGGTTCGAGGATCGCCATCTGCATGATCTCGTTGCGCTTCTTCTCGCCACCGGAGAAGCCTTCGTTGAGGTAGCGGTCGACGAAGCCGGAGTCCATCCCGAGCCGCTTCATCCAGCCCATCGTCGACAGGCGCAGTTCGAGGATCGAGAGGTCGATGCCCTTGCGGGCGCTCAGCGCCTGGCGCAGGAACTGGATCACCGAGACACCGGGAATCTCCTGCGGGTACTGGAAAGCAAGGAAGATGCCGGCCTTCGCCCGTACGTCGGTCGGCCAGTCGGTGATGTCGTCGCCTTGGTAGAAGATGCGCCCGCGGGTGACCTCGTACTCAGGACTGGCGAGCAGTGTGCTCGCCAGCGTCGACTTGCCGGAGCCGTTCGGGCCCATGATCGCATGGATTTCGCCGGCCTGCACGGCCAGATCGATGCCACGGAGGATCTCGGTATCACCCTCGATCGGCTTGGCGTGGAGATCCTCGATACGGAACAGTTCACTCACGTCGGTCAGTGTATTAGCACTACGGCGATAGTGGTAATAGGTCGAACAATTTCGCAGCTGCCCGCCTGTGGCGTCCCGAGTCACGAGATATCGCAGCGGCTGCGACATTCGGTGACCCGGTGGGTCGACGTACGCCGACGGCGAGCTTCAGGCGGCCCGCTCGTCGGTGTGGGTGTCGGTGGTGTCGGTGGCGGCGTTGTTGTCGGTGTCGGCGTTGCTGTCGATGTCGGTGTCGGTGCGACCGAGGTTGGCGACGAGTTCATATGAGTGCCGACGGGCGATGGGGTCGTGGGTCATCGTGGTGATCATGATCTCGCCGACTCCTGTCCTGCTGACGAGGTCGTCGATGCGCGCCTCGACCGTTTCCGGGCTGCCGACGATGCTGTCGGCCAGGCGCGAGTCGATCATCTGTCGTTCAGCGGCGTTGTAGTCGTAGTCGGCAGCTTCCTGCGGCGTCGGCATCGGGCCCGGCCGGCCTTGACGCAGCCGCAGGAACGACAGCAGACCGGAACCGGCGAGATAGCGCGCCTCCTCGTCGGTATCGGCGGCGACGACGTTGACACCGATCGAAGCGTATGGCTCGGAGAGGCCGGCAGAGGGCGTGAAGTTCTGGTGGTAGATCGCTAGCGCAGCCTCGGTGTTGTGGGCGGCGAAGTGATGGGCGAAGGAGAACGGCAGCCCGAGCATGCCTGCCGTTCTGGCACCGTAGTCGCTGGAGCCGAGCATCCAGATCTGCGGCATGTGGCCGTTGCCTGGTACGGCGGTGATGCGGTGGAACGGATTGGCACGCGTCGAGGCACCCGTGAAGTAGCCGACGAGTTCGTCGAAACGCTCAGGGAAATCGTCGACGTCGAGAGTGCCGCCCCGTCGCAACGCCCGCGCAGTGTTCGGATCGGTACCGGGCGCTCTGCCGATACCGAGATCGATCCGCCCCGGATGGATCGCTTCAAGCATGCCGAACTGCTCGGCGATCACGAGCGGCGAATGGTTCGGCAGCATCACGCCTCCGGAGCCGAGCCGGATGCGTTCGGTGACCGATGCCAGGTGCGCCAGCAGCACGGCTGGCGATGAACTGGCGATGCCCGGCATGTTGTGGTGCTCGGCAACCCAGTATCGGTGGTAGCCGACGCGTTCGCAGAACTGGACGAGTTCGATCGACGATCGCAGCGCGTCACCGACCGTCGAACCGGACGAGACGGGGGAGAGGTCGAGTACGGACAGAGCAACGTCGAGGGTCATCGAGACAGCGCCTTCCAGATCGATGGATATCTGGCATATTCGATGGTTGCATCGACGTAGCCGGCTTCGTGGAGGGAACGGTGATAGCGGGGGAGGTTGCGGAAGGGGATGCCGGAGTCGACATGGTGGGCGAGATGCCAGCCGATGTTGTAGGGCACGAGGAAGAAGCGGGCGACCGGGTGCTGGCGAACCGAGTGGGTGGTCTGGCGGCGGTCCTTGGAACGCTGCATGCCGCCGTGTTCGGCGATCGAGCGCAGGCGATTGATGACCCGCCAGACGGTCATGTACGGCAGGACCCACAGCAGCGGGTAGATCCACCAGTGCCCGCTGACGATGCAGGCGGCGAGCATGACGGCTTGGACGGCGAGGATCTTGTAGAGCGTGTGGCGGACACGGGCGTCGGGGGAGCGCAGGCCGCGGAACTGCGAGCGGAACAGCTTGAAACCGGTTCGCCCTGTCGCATCCCGGACGAGCTTGCGTCGCAACGAATCCCTGGGGATCGGGTAGCCGGCGTACAGTGCGATGTCCGGCTCGTCCGGGCCGAACTCGTCTCGATGATGTGCCATGTGGACGCGGCGATAGGCATCGGTGGACGTGAACGAGGGGAATCCCAGCAGCCACCGCCCGACGACATCGTTGAGCTTGCGGTTGGCGAACAGCAGCCGGTGCGCAGCCTCGTGCATCAGCGAGGCGAACTGTGCATGTGTTCTCCCCATGAGGATGAAGGCAACAGGCCACGACCACGGACCGAGCCAAACGGCACCGACGATGATGGCGGCCGTCTGCAGGTACAGGCCGGCGACACTGAGCCCGTTTCTCGATGACGGAATCTTGCGCAACTGCTCGCGATAGGCCGGCAGCGCACGCCCATCGGCCCGAAGGACCGCTGTTTCGTGTGGTTCGGGCAGGGTGGCCGGGACCATCGTGATCGTCGTTGTGACTGGCACATGCCCATTACACCCGGGTCAAGTGTGAAAACATCGAATCGGAGCGGTCGAGCACGGTGGAGGCGTCGTTGAAGAAGTCACGCCTCGAGGCAGTGCTGTGGGACATGGATGGGACGCTCGTCGATACGGAACCGTATTGGCACGACGCCGAACTCGAACTCGTCGGCGAGTTCGGCGGCACGTGGACCGAGGACGATCAGGCGAGTGTCACCGGGTTCGACCTGCGAGATTCCGCTGCCCAATTGCGTGATCGCGGCGGCGTCGATCTGGAGATCGACGAGATCGTCAATCGCATGCTCGACGTCGTCATCGCCAAGGTCCGCCAGCAGATCCCGTGGCGGCCCGGGGCGAGGGAGCTGCTCAGCGAGCTACACGAACGCGGGATCCCCTGCGCATTGGTGACGATGTCGTGGCGCAGCCTCGTCGATGCGATCGTCGGTGAATTGCCGAGCGGGTCGTTCAAGATCACGATCACCGGTGACGAGGTCGTCTTCGGAAAGCCGCACCCTGAGCCCTATCTGACGGCAGCTGCGGCGTTGAACGTCGATCCGCAGCGCTGTGTCGCCATCGAGGATTCGCCGACGGGTCTGCGTTCAGCTGTTGCCGCCGGGTGCGTGGTTGTTGCCGTCCCGAACAGTGTCGCCATCTCGCCGGATGGGGCCTACCGCATGCTCGATTCGCTCGACGGGGTGCGAACCGACGATCTTGTCCGGTTCGTCCGCAAGCCCCCGGTCGGATCGCCGAGGACGTCGAATCGTCGGCGTACCGTCACCGTCCTCGTGGCGTCGGCGGTGATCATCGCCGGGTTGGTGATCGCCGTGTTCCGCCCGACGGGGAAGGCCCCCACGAGCACGAATGCCCCAGTGATTGCGCCGGCGACGATCGCCTTCGACGCCTGGGTGCCGGCGTTCCTGCTGCCGGATTCGACGACGTCGTTGCAGACGTACGGTGGTTCCCTCCGCGAGGCGATGCCGTTCTGGTACACGCTCGTCGATCCGGAGACGATCGTTCTCGACTCCGCCGTCACCGCCGATGTGTCGGCGCAGGTTGTCACAGAGGCGCGCCGGCACAAGCTGCGGGTCATGCCCTCGATCCTCGACAAGACGTCGACCGGGACGCTGGCGACATTGCTGGCCGATCCGCTGAGACGCCAACAACACGCCGATGCGATCGTTGCGTTGGTGACCGCCGGTGGCTTCGACGGCATCGACATCGACTACGAGCAGTTCGGCTACAACGACCCTCATTCGTCGTGGGAATCGACCTCCGTTGCCTTCACGGCCTTCATCGGCGAACTGTCGACGAAGCTGCACGCACACGGTAAGACGTTGTCGGTGACGGTGCCGCCGATCTACGACGCCGGCCGCACCGACGACAGCGGTTACTGGGTGTACGACTACGCGGCGTTGGCTCCGCTCGTCGACCGGCTGCGGATTCTTGCGTACGACTACTCGGTGGCGACGCCAGGCCCGATCGCCCCGCTCTCGTTCGTGCGGCGGGCGATCGCCGGCGCCACGGCGGCGGTCAAGGACACCTCCAAACTCGACCTCGCCGTACCGCTCTATGGCTACAACTGGGTCGTGTCGACCGATGGGACCTGTTCGGCGGACGCGCCGACAAGCAAGACGAACGTCAGCCAGCGCGGTATCGACGATCTGTTGGCCAAGCGGGCGGCGACGCCGGTGTTCGACGCCCAGACCGGCGAGTCGTCGTTCACCTACCTGGCGCAGTACACGGACGGGACGAACACGTGCACGCAGACCAGGCAGGTCAACTTCGTCGATGCCGAAGGCACCCGGCTGCGGATCGATCTCGCCAGAACGAGCTTGCTCGGCGGTGTTGCGCTGTGGGCGATCGGCTACGACTCACCGGCGACGTGGACGACCGTCGGCTCCCTTGCCGCCGTGCAAGGATGAGCCGATGAACAGCAACGACGTGTGCCTCAAACCGGCATCGGAACAGGCAGCGCTGATTCGCTCAGGCGAGCTCGGCAGCAGAGAACTGCTCGACGCCTATCTGCAACGGGTGGAGGCGCTGAATGCGCCGTTGAACGCCGTCTGCCGACTCGATATCGAACGCGCCGAGGAGCTCGCCGACGAGGCCGACAAGGCGGCGTTGCGCAACGATTGGCGCGGCCCGTTGCATGGCCTGCCGATCACGATCAAGGACGCCATCGAGACCGAGGGCATCCGCTCGACCGGCGGGGCAGAGGCGTTGGCCGACCACGTCCCGGAGCACGACGCGCCTGCGGTCGCCTCGCTGAAACGTGCAGGGGCGATCGTCTTCGGCAAGACGAACCTGTCGGAGTGGTCCGGCGATGTACAGGCGTTCAACGACCTCTTCGGCGTGACGAACAACCCGTGGGATCTGTCGCGTACACCTGGCGGATCGTCCGGAGGTGCGGCCGCCGCCGTTGCCGCCGGGCTGACGAGCTTCGAACTCGGCACCGACATCGGCGGATCGATCCGCATCCCTTCGGCGTTCTGCGGTGTGTTCGGCCACAAGCCGTCGTTCGGGCTGATCCCGACGTTCGGCTATCTCGACGCCCTCGGCGGAGGGCTGACGGAGTCGGACATCAACTGCTTCGGGCCGATCGCCCGGTCGGCCGCTGACCTCGATCTGCTGCTCGGTGTGCTTGCCGGGCCGGCACCGGAACGAGCGCTTGCATGGAACGTCGAATTGCCGTGGCCCGACTCGTTCGACGTCGCCGGTCTGCGGGTGGCCGCCTGGCTCGACGATCCGGCGATCCCGATCGACACAGAGATGGCCGGGATCTACCAGCATGCGGCCGACGCGCTGGAACAGGCCGGCGCCAAGGTCGACCGTGGTGCCCGCCCGAACATCGACGCCGCGGCCGCAGCGCAATCGGGCGGTGACCTGGTCGGTGCCGCTGCATCGGCGGGACTCTCCGACGAGCAGATCGCTAGGCTCACAGTTCGTGCCGGTGGGGCGTTTTCCGACTCGTTGATGTCGCATGTCGAGTGGATGCGCCGTGACCGCGCTCGTGCCGCCATCCGTCACCAGTGGGCGACCTTCTTCGAGCAGTGGGACGTCGTGCTGTGCCCGGTCACCTTGACGCCGGCGTTCGAGCACATGTTCGACGGGACCTTCTCGAGTCGCGTCATCGAAGTCAACGGCTCGACGCGCCGCTACGAGGAACTCTGCGCATGGGCATGTCTGATCGGTGCCGCCTACCTGCCGTCGACATCCGCACCGGTCGGTTTCACCACAGGCGGATTGCCGGTCGGCATCCAGGTCGTCGGCCCGTACCTGCACGACCGCACGACGATCGCCGTCGCCGGTTGGCTCAGCGAGTTGACGCACGGCTACCGGCTCCCGCCCCTCGCCATCAGCTGACCTCCGTCGCCGGTTGGTTCAGCGTGTTGACGCACGGCTACGAGCTCCCGCCCCTCGCCATCAGCTGACCTCCGCCTTCGAGCGCCTTTGAGCGCCGAAGCGCCTTCGAGCGCAGGAGCCGTGGCGGTTTGGAACCAACCCTCGAGATGACGGAGTCGTCTGTCGCCAACGGCTACCAGCCGCGGGCGACCCATTCCTGTAGGTGTGGGCGTTCGTTGCCGATCGTCGAGTCGACGCCGTGGCCCGGGAGGATGATCGTCTCGGCGGGGAACGTCAGCAGCTTGTTGTCGACCGAGTCGATGATCGTTGCGAAATCGCCACCCGCCGACTTCGTATTGCCGGGCCCGCCGGGGAACAGTGTGTCGCCGGTGAACAGCAGCGGAGTGCCCTCGACCTTGAAGGAGATGCTGCCGGGGGTATGGCCAGGGTTGTGGATCGCCAGCAGGCGGAGGTTGCCGACCTCGATGATCTCGGCGTCGTCGATGAACACGTCGTAGCCGACCTTCTTGAGCATCGGTGCGTCGGCGGCGGTCACGGCGACCTCGTACCCGGCCTCACGCATCGCCACGACAGCGCCGATGTGATCGTGATGGCCGTGGGTCTCGAGGACCCGTTTGACGTTGAGGCGTGATGCCAGCTCGAGCAGCTTCTCGTGCTCGTTCGCCGCATCGATGAGTACCGATTCGCCGGTCTCACGGCATCGCAGCACGAAAACGTTGTTGGCGTACGGTCCCACGACGAGCCGGTGAACTTCGAGACGACTATCAGCCCAGTGCAGCGAGGTCATGGAGGCCACGCTACTGGGAGGCGGCCACCTGCTCCCGTGTCACCGAATGTCGCGATTTATGTGTACAAACGGTGACACGGGACGCAGCCCGGGGAAGTGGGAGGCGAGCACCTGCTCCCGTGTCACCGAATGTCGCGATTTCTGTGTACAAACGGTGACACGGGACGCAGGCCGGGAAACTGTGTGACACCGGCAGTGCACGATGCGATGCATGCACGAGCGAATGGGGGAGGTCGTCGAATGGGTCGCCGGGCATCACAACGTGATCGCCACCGCCAAACTCGAGGAATTCGGCGTCACCCGCGGTGAGCGTTATCGCTTGGTCTGCAGTGGTCGGCTCGTGCGTGCCGGGCCCGGGTCCTTTCGCCTTCCCGGCGTCGCACCGACATGGATCGGCGAGGTCGCAGCCGCAGTCGCGGATCTCGCCGGGGCTGGAATCGTCGCCGGTCGGTCGGCGTCGCGGCTGCTCCACCTCGACGGCTTTCCGGAATCCAGGCCAGAGCTGCTCACCGAGAGGTCGAGTCGGAATCGCTCGGTGATCAGCTCGGCGGTTGTGCATTCGACTCGTCGTGCCTTCGTCTCCGGAGATCTCGTCACGGTCGACGGTCTTCGCACGTCGAGCGCGATGCGGACGATCCTCGATTCCCCGTTGTTCGAGTTTTCCAGGGCTGAGACGGAGAACGCCATCGATTCGGCGATCCGCCTCAAGCTCATCTCGGAGAGCCGGCTGCGCGACCGAGTGCTCGCTCAGCAGGCGGGGCGGCTGAACGGGAACCGGCGTCTGGTCGACGCGCTGATCGACACGGGCGGCGAGAGTCATCTCGAACGACGTTTCCTCGCGGCGCTCCGCCGAGGCTCGATTGCGCCGCCCGTCATGCAGCAGGTGTTCCGCGACGGTGCCCGAACAATCGCTCGCGTCGATGCATTCTTCCCGTGTGGTCTCGTCGTCGAGGTCGCCGGCCACGCGACGCACGCAACACGCCAGCAGCGACAAGTCGACGCCCAACGACATACGGAACTCACGCTGCTCGGCCACGTTGTGCTGACCTTCACGTACGAAGATCTCGTCGACCGGCCATCATGGGTCGTCGACCAGATCAGACAGATGACCGAACGCCTCGACGGGGGGAGGCCCGTGTCACCGACTGTCACCGATTCTGTATACATTCGGTGACACGGGGCCCGAGAAGCCACGTCCCGCCGACGGGACGCGCGCCGCTACGACCGAACGCCTCGACGGGGGAGGCCCGTGTCACCGAATGTCGCCGATTCTGTACACATTCGGTGACACGGGGCCCGCAAAGCCACGTCCTGCGACGCCGACCTGCCGCAAACCCGGACGGGAGCTGCCGACCGTGCCGACGACGGCCTATGTCGAGACGACGTCGAAGCCGAGGAAGAGGGCGACGGGGATCTGGCCGGCGTCGAAGGTGACGAAGCGGATCGGGCGGGGGAGGCGGTCGGCGGCGGCGAGGTGCAGTGCGTCGGCGAGGCGCAGCGGCTGTTGGCGCAGCAGTTCGGCGGCCCGGTCGAGGCATCGCTGGTCGATCGGCACGACGCTGTAGCGGTCCCATTGCAGGCGGATCGCATCCTCGATATCGCGTTGCAACACGGCCTCGTCGGTCAGTTTGGCGATCACCGCCAACGCTTCGGTCAACGCCAAGGCGCTGACGCAGGTCGTCTTCCGCAGGGCGTCGCGAGCAACCGAGTACGGGGCAGAGACGACGTGCAGGGCGACGACTGCGCTGGTGTCGAAGAACGTCGTCGTCATCCTCTGACCTCGCGTAATGCTCTGTCGAGGCGGGTGCCGCTCCAGATCGGTACGGGACTGGTGTGGTCACCCTCGTCGGTGCGGCGCGGTGGAACGATCAGTCCAGCAGACACGAGGTCCTCCATCGTCGACTGGCCGGCCTCGATCTCCAGCGGACCGAGTTGGGCGATCGGACGGCCACCGATACTGATGGTCACCCGCTGACCGGTGCCCGCTCGGCGGACTGCGGCAGCGAGATCGGCTCGGAGTTCCCGGATACCCAACATGCGTACACAAGTGTACATGCACCAACTGGCGGAGTTCGGAGACAGCGTGTCAGCATCGTCGGCATGAACTTTGCGTTTACCGAAGACCAAGAAGAACTCCGCAAGACCGTCCGCAGCTTCCTCGATGCGAAGTCGCCGGAGACCGCCGTGCGCGAGCAGATGGACACCGACCAGGGCTACGACGTCGCCGTCTGGAAGCAGGCTGCCGAGCAGCTCGGGCTGCAGGGTCTGCACATCCCGGAGGAGTACGGCGGCTCCGGCTATACGTACGTCGAACTCGGCATCGTCCTCGAAGAGATGGGCCGTTCGCTGCTGTGCGCCCCGTTCTTCTCGTCCGTCGTGCTCGCCGCCAACACCCTCATCCACTCCGGCGACGAAGCTGCCAAGCAGGCGTACCTGCCGGGCATCGCTTCCGGCGAGACGATCGCCACGCTGGCGATCACCGAGCCGTCCGGCAAGTGGGACGAGTCCGGCATCACCGTCGCAGCCACCGGTTCCGGCACCGACTGGAAGATCAACGGCACGAAGTCCTTCGTCATCGACGGCCACATCGCCTCGCTGATCCTCGTCGCCGCCAAGACCGACAAGGGCACCACGCTGTTCGCCGTCGACGGAGACGCCGCCGGCATCACCCGAACCCAGCTCTCGACGATGGACCAGACCCGCAAGCAGGCCAAGATCGAGTTCGCCGACACTCCGGCGACGCTCATCGGGACCGAGGGTGAAGGTTGGACCGTGTTGTCAAGAGTGCTCGACCTCGCCGCTATCGGACTTGCCGCCGAGCAGGTCGGTGGAGCCCAGAAGGTCCTCGACATGGCCGTCGAGTACGCCAAGGTCCGCGTGCAGTTCGGCCGCCCGATCGGTTCGTTCCAGGCGATCAAGCACAAGTGCGCCGACATGCTGCTCGAGGTCGAGTCGGCCAAGTCCGCTGCGTACTACGGCATGTGGTGCGCCGCTGAATTGAACGACGAACTGCCGTCGGTCGCCTCGCTCGCCAAGGCCTACGTCTCCGAGGCCTACTTCCACGCCACCGCCGAGAACATCCAGATCCACGGCGGCATCGGCTTCACCTGGGAGCACCCGGCGCACCTGTACTTCAAGCGCGCCAAGTCATCTGAGTTGCTCTTCGGCGACCCGACTTACCACCGCGAACTCCTCGCCCAGCGCATCGGTATCTGATCCGCCGACGGCAAGGCCGTCTCGCAGTACGTAACACGTCAGACGTAACGCCGTCCGGCCGTCGGGAACAAGCCCGACGGCCGGGCCGACTCGGCTGGTCTGCGCGGGGCCGAGTGGGGTTGGTCTGCGCCGGGCCGACAGGGCCGGTCCGCGCCAGGCCGAGCGGGCCGGGCCGCGCGGGGTTGGTCTGCGCCAGGCCGACAGGGCCGGTCCGCGCCAGGCCGAGCGGGCCGGGCCGCGCGGGGTTGGTCTGCGCCGGGCCGCGCGGGGATTGGTCTGCGCCGGGCCGCGCGGGGGTTGGTCTGCGCCGGGCCGACTCGGC
>JANXUF010000093.1 GCA_025356335.1 Actinomycetes bacterium | reverse complement strand
GTCGACCGTCCGCTGCGTTCGACGAGTGGAATCATCTGCGTCGAGTTGATGCGAAACTTCCGTGACAGCGGGGCGACGCTCGTCGAGACACCGGTCCATCACTACTTCCGTCCACACGGCAAGAGCCAGTTCTTCCGGCTTGCGGCGATCGCCAGGAGCAGTGTGCAGCTCCTCGCGTTCTGGTGGACCAGGGTCGTTCGCCCGTGACGACGGCACGGAGTATGACGGCGGGACCCAGTGAGCCATCGATGCGCACAGGGGCGAACACCGGTCAGGGAGCAGTCCGTCGGGCGATCCACTGGAGTGCCGGCGACGACGGCGCGCGGTGGGCGTTCCGTGTGGCGCTCTTCGTCTTCGTCGTCGTCGTCTACGTCGTCGGCCGCCGGCAATGGTTCACCCAGGATGATTGGGCGATGCTCATCGGACGCACGGTGCAACACGCCGACGAGGGCACTGCCGCCTGGCTGTTCACCGCCCAGGACGGGCATTGGCTCACCGTGCCGGTGCTGCTCTTCCGCTCGTTGCAATTGACGTTCGGACTCGGCTCCCACTGGCCGTTCCTCCTCCCGACGCTCGCCGCTCATCTCGGCTGTGTGCTGCTGGTGCGTTGTCTGTGCCGGCGTCTCGGCGCGTCGGCATGGACCACCACGTTGATCTGCGCACTGTTGTTGCTCTTCGGGTCGGGGTGGCAGAACATCATGTTCGCCATCCAGATTTCCTACACCATGTCGTTGCTCGCATTCCTCGGACAGCTCGTACTCGTCGATCACGACGGGCCGGTCGACCGGCGGGACTTCGCAGGGTCGGCGCTCGCTGTCGTCGGGTTGATGTCGTCCGGCTTCGGTCCGGTCTACGTCTTCGGGGTCGCGCTGCTCTTGGCATTTCGGCGTCGATGGAGGGCGTTGCTGGTCGCGGCGGTGCCGTCCGCCCTGCTGTACAGCTGGTGGTTCCTGGCGTGGGAAACCGATTCAGCGGGTTCGATCAAAGGGACGCCGCGTGAAGTGTTTTCCTTCACCAGGACCGGGGTGCTCGAAACGCTCAGAGGGCTGATGGGCTTGTCGGTGCTCGCCGGTGTGGGACTGGTGGCGATCGTCGCGCTGTGCGCAGCCCGTGGCGTCCTGTGGCGACATCGCTCGGCACTCGTCGTGCTGACGGTCGTGCCGGTGATGCTGTACGCAGGCATCGGTGTCGAACGTGTCCACGGCTTCGGATTCGCGTCCGCAGCTGAGGCCCGATACATCTATATGGCCGCCATGCCGCTGGCCGTCGTACTCGCCGTCGCCCTCGACCAGGTCCGCCGCTATGCCGGCTGGGCGTTGTGGGTCGTGCGGCTCGTGCTGCTACTGGCAATCACCAAGAACGTCGTGTGGATGTCGAGCCACAGCCTGCCGTGGTCGAGAACGGTGGCGGGTGAACGCCACGTACTGGAGCTGATCGCCGGTTCGGAGCTGACCAAGACTGCCGACCAGAGCCGTCAACCGTTGCCGCTGTCGCCGGACGTGCGGGTCGGCTGGATTCCCGAACTCGTACGCGAACATGCAGTCGAGCCGCTCGTGCCGCAGAGCGACGCCGAGATCGCCCTGGTCCGCAAGGCACTCGGCCTGACGCCGTGACCGCCCCGCCGGTCGGCACTGGTCAGTCGATGGCTGCCAGCGCATCGAGCACCCCGCGGTAGAACGTCGGGTAGGCGTAGATCATCGTTCTCAGACGGGCGACCGGAACCCGTGCGTGAACGGCGAGGTTGAAGAAGCTGAGCAACTCGCCGCCACGTGGACCGGCCGCAGTCGCACCGACCAGGATGTCGCGGTCGGCATCGACGATCACTTTCATCAATCCGTCGTTGCCCTCGCCGTGTATCCAGCCGCGGGCCGATGTCGAACTGTCGGCACGACCGACATGCACGTTGATACCGGCTGCGCGCGCCTGTGCTTCGGTCAGTCCGACACAACCGATTTCCGGATCGGTGAACGTCACCCTCGGCACTGCGTGGTCCTCGGCGATCCGGCCGTCCGCCTTGGCGAGGATGTCGTCGGCCGCAACACCGGCTTCGTAGACGGCCATGTGGGTGAATGCACCCCTATTGGCGATGTCGCCGACAGCCCACAGTGCACCTGCACCGACGACGCGCATGTGCTCGTCGACGGTGAAGCCCGGTCCGGCGTCGACATCGATACCGACGGTCTCGAGCCCGATCCCGCTGATGTTCTGCGTGCGGCCGGCTGCCACGAGGATCTCGTCGGCCAACACCGTGGCGCCGTCCGACAGTGTGATCCTCACGGCGCCACCGGCAGTTCTCTCGACGGCAGTTGCACCGACGCCTGTCCTGATGTCGAGTCCCTCGCGCCGCAGCACCTCGGTGATCAGCTCGCTGGATTCCGGCTCCTCCGCAGCGAGGATGCGGTCGGCGAATTCGATCACGGTGACCGACGCTCCGAAGCGTGAGAAGGCCTGTGCCAACTCCAGACCGATCGCTCCGCCGCCGAGTACGGCGAGCGAGGCGGGCACGAGGCGAACCTTCACGACGTCACGGTTCGTCCATGGCATCGCATCGGCGAGTCCGGCGACGGGCGGCAGCGAGGGCGAGGTGCCGGTGGCGACGACCACGCCGCGCCCTGCGATGTACACGTCGTCACCGACGACGACCCTGCCAGGCCCGTCGAGGCGCCCCGTTCCACGAACGAAGGTGCCACCCTTGGCGATGAAGCGATCGACGGCGACAGTGTCGTCCCAGTTGTCGGTCGCCTCGTCGCGGATGCGGTCGGCGACGATCGTGAAGTCAGGTGTGACGGTGGACGTGCCGGCCATGACGTTCACGCGTCGCGACTCCTGCAGCAGGTCGGCGGCGCGGATGATCATTTTCGAAGGGATGCAGCCGTAGTAGGGGCACTCTCCGCCGACGAGGTGCCGCTCGATGCCAACGACCCGCAGCCCCGCTGCTGCCAGTTCGCCGGCGACATCTTCACCCCCGGGTCCCATCCCGATGACCACGACGTCGACACTGTGTTCGTTCATGACCCCTAGCGTCCCCCCAGATGACCGTTTCATTACATCGATGCAGAACATCGGACAGGTGTGAGTGAGCGCTCACTCAAGTTAGAGTGTGCGCATGAACGGCGGACAGTCCTCTTCGACGGAAGTGCGGGGACCATCCGGGACCGGCGATCGCCGTCCGACACGCGCCGCGGCGATGCCGGCTGACGAACGGCGTGCAGCGATCATCACCGCCACGCTGCCGCTGCTGCTGCAGCACGGGACAGCGCTGACGACTCGCCAGATCGCAGAGTCCGCAGGTATCGCAGAGGGCACGATCTTTCGCGTGTTCCCGGACAAGGACACCTTGATCCAGGCAGTCGTCGAAGCGGCACTCGACCCTGCCGTCGCCGAGGCAGCACTTGCCGAGA
>JANXUF010000032.1 GCA_025356335.1 Actinomycetes bacterium | reverse complement strand
TCGCTTGGTGTGACCGATCGAGCATCGACACGGACGTGGACGACGATCTCCGACCCGAGACCCTCGCGGACCTCTACCGTGCCGCTGATCGTGCTGACGTCGCTGCCACCCATCGCTGCGTCGTGCACGTCCTCCGGGCGGACACCGACGGCGACGCGCATCCCGTCGTAACGACGAAGGCCGGGGTAGGCGGACACGACCCGTGTCGGCACGGTGAACGACTGTGTCCCGAGGTCGACGCTGCCGCTGTCGCCCGTCAGGTGGAGCACGCCCTCGATGAGGTTCATCTGCGGCGAGCCGATGAAGGCGGCGACGAAGAGGTTGTCGGGATGATCGTAGAGGTTCTGCGGCGAATCGACCTGCATCAGATTGCCGCGGGACAACACCGCGACTCGGTCGCCCATCGTCATCGCCTCGACCTGATCGTGGGTGACGTAGACCGTGGTGACCTTGAGTGAACGCTGCAGTTTGGCGATCTCCGAACGCATCTGGACTCGGAGCTTGGCATCGAGGTTCGACAGTGGCTCGTCCATCAGGAAGGCCTGCGGCTGACGGACGATCGCTCGTCCCATGGCGACGCGCTGGCGCTGGCCGCCGGACAACTGGCCTGGTTTGCGGTCGATGTACTCGTCGAGCTCGAGCAGTTTCGACGCCTCGTCGACCCGACGCTTGATCTCGTCCTTCGGGGTCTTGCGCAGCTTCAGCGGGAAAGCGATGTTGTCGCGCACCGACAGGTGCGGGTACAGGGCATAGCTCTGGAACACCATGGCGATGTCCCGATCCTTGGAAGGGACGTCGTTGACGACCCGGCCGCCGATCAGCATTTCGCCACCGGAGATCGATTCGAGTCCGGCGATCATTCGTAGCGCCGTCGACTTGCCACACCCCGAGGGACCGACGAGCACGAGGAATTCGCCGTCGGCGATCTCCAACGAGAGATCGTTGACGGCGTGGAAGCCGTTCTCGTACGTCTTGCTCATCTTGTCGAGCGTGATCTGCGCCATGGTGGTTGGTTCCCTTTCGTCAAGACCGTCGGAGCGTGACCTGAGCGTCAACACCCGAACGACCCCCCTTGGTCTGTGGTCCGTGCGTCTCGGTGTTTTTCACCCGAGTTGGTGAATCTTGGCACATCCGGGCAGGAGATGTGCTACAACTATGCATGGAATCTTCCACGAGATTCCAGTGTCATTTCCAAAAAAGCAAAAATATTGAGTCCGGGCCGCTGTCAGAGCTGGCCACGGACACTTCCGAAGGGGGAAGCATGAATCACCGCAAGCGTGTTGTCGGGCTCTTGGCCGCGACAGCATTCATCGCCACGGCATGTGGCAGCTCGAAGTCCACATCGACGTCGTCATCGACGACTCCAGCTGGCGCCGCCACGACGGCGGCCGCAGCGACCACCGTCGCCGGCTCAGCAGCAGGCACGGCCGCGACAGCTGCAGGGGCGGCAGCGACCAGTGCCGGCAGCAATCCGGACAGTCTCGGCGGACACAAATGTGACGGCTCGCTCAAGGGCAAGACGGTCACCATCAGCTCGTCGATCCGTGACACCGAAGCCGACAAACTCGTCACCGCCTGGAAGCCGTTCGAGACCTGCACGGGTGTGACCATCAAGCACACCGGTTCCGGCTCGTTCGAGGCCGATATCAAGACAGCCGTCCAGGGTGGCAGCCAGCCAGACATTGCCATCGTTCCGCAGCCAGGTCTGCTCGCCACGCTCGTTGCCAGCGGCAAGGTCGTCGCCCGCGATGACCTCGTCCCCTCGGTCACCGCCAACAACGGGACCGGCTGGCTGTCATACGGCACGGTGAACGGGAAGTTCTACGCACCGCCGCTCAGCGCCAACCTCAAGAGCCTCGTGTGGTACAACCCGAAGTCATTCACTGCCAAGGGCTATGCCATCCCGAAAACGTGGGACGAGCTCCTCAAGCTGTCCGACAAGATCGTCGCCGACGGCGGAACGCCGTGGTGTGCCGGTATCGAGTCGGGTACTGCAACGGGCTGGCCGGCAACGGACTTCCTCGAAGAAGTCGTGCTGTCCAACGACGGTCCTGACGTCTACGACCAGTGGATCTCCAACAAGATCAAGTTCAACGACCCGCGGATCGTGGCGGACCTCGATCAGGTCGGGAAGATCTGGAAGACCAAGGGCTACGTCAAGGGTGGCACAGACGGCATCGCCACGACCGCCTTCGGGACCGCCGCAACAGGCATCCTCGATTCGTCGTGCTACATGTACCAGATGGCCAACTTCGTTGCCAACGACCTGGTCAAGGCTGGCGGCGTGCTCGGACCCACCGGAACAGCTGCGACGTTCCCGTTCCCGACGATCAACCCCGCAAACAAGGGTGCCATCGAGGGTGGCGGCGAGTTCGTGACAGCGCTGCGTGACGCTCCCGAAGTCAAAGCGGTCCAGGACTACACGACATCGGCAGACTTCGCCAATGCCCGTGCCGCCCAGGGCGGCTGGTTCACCTCGAACAACAAGGTCGACCTGTCGAACTACAAGGATCCGTTCGAGAAGACGCTCGCCGAGCAGCTCAAGGCCGCCACGGTCTTCCGCTTCGATGCATCAGACCTGATGCCGGCCGCAGTCGGATCCGGCACCGAGTGGAAAGAATTGACCGCATGGGTCACCGGTCAGAGCACGAAGGACACGCTGGACAACATCCAGAAGAGTTGGCCTTCCTGATCTAGCCGAACATCGTCATGACGGAGCAGGTGCCTCGGTACCTGCTCCGTCTGACGTCATCCGACCCGTTGAAGCGCGCCATGCCGAGCTGTCCGCATGGCATGTCGAATCGCTGCACGCGCATGTGCTGCATGTCGAAGTGCTGTGGGTCGTACTGCTATACATCATCTTGATGAACGTCTCATATGGGGGGACCTGATCGTGGTCGAGTTGGGGAAAACGTTTCTGCAGGCTGCAATCGGTATCGGCGCCTTCCTCGCCATCATCCTGCTGATCTACGGGCTCACGACGCTCCTACGCGGTCGAGCGAAAGAGCGGGCGCAGATCTTTCCGTTCCTCGGATTCGCCGTCATCTTCCTCATCGTCGGGCTGGCGATCCCTGCCATCCGCACGATCATCACCAGCTTCTACACCAACAAGGGTGGCACCGGCCTCAACGTCGATACGTACATCGGGCTGAAGAACTACCGGCAGATCTTCGCCGACCCGAAGACCCGCATGACGTTGCTGAACAATCTGTGGTGGGTGATCCTCGGAACCGGCTTCAGCGTCGGCGTCGGCCTCATCGTCGCCCGAACCGCCGACAACATGAAGAACGAGCGCCTGTGGAAGACGTTGATCTTCCTGCCGACCGTCATCTCGATGGTCGGTGCCGGCATCATCTGGAGGTTCATCCTCACCAAGTCCTCCGACCCGAAGCACGAGTTCGGTCTCTTGAACTCGTTGACCGGGGTCTTCGGAGCGAAGCCGAGGGCGTGGCTGCTGCAGCAGCAGAACTATCTGCCGGGCCTACCGCACGTCAACACATCACTCTTGATCATCGTCTTCGTCTGGATTCAGGCCGGGTTCTGCACCACGGTGCTGTCGGCCGCTGTCAAGGGCGTGCCGGACTCGCTCGGCGAAGCGGGAAGAATCGACGGGGCAACGGAATTCCAGGTATTCCGCAAGATCACGATCCCCTACGTCATGCCGACGATCATCGCTGTGACGACGACCACGATCATCGCCGTTCTCAAAGTGTTCGACATCGTCCAGTCGATGACCGGCGGTAACTACAACACGAACGTGTTGGCCAACGAGATGTTCGACAAGGCAATTCCGCAGAACCGGCCCGGTTACGGGTCTGCACTCGCCGTGATTCTCTTCGTCGTCGTCGTCCCCGTCGTCATTCTCAACCTGCGCAGCCAGCGCCGTGCCCGGGAGCTTGGATAACCATGGCTATCTCTCTGCCTCTTTCGGATTCCATCCCGCTCTCGGACGCGCCGCCCCGGGGCACCGAGCGTGGTCCGGAGCCCCCGCTCGGTCGCCGGATCGCCACCTTCCTCGGTACGCGCTCCGGCAAGATCGGCGTCGGCCTGCTGTGCATCCTGTGGACCATCCCGACCGTCGGGTTGTTCGTCTCGTCGTTCCGGCCGGCGAACAAGATCCTCACGACCGGTTGGTGGACCGTCGTCCGCCATCCGCAGTTCACACTGGCGAACTACCGGGACGTGTGGTCGACGACCGGTGGCACCAGCCTCGGCCAGTACTTCTTCAACACCGTCAAGATCACCGTGCCGGCGACGTTCATTCCGATCGTGATTGCCGCGCTGGCGGCGTACGCGCTGTCGTGGATGGATTTCAAAGGACGCGACTGGGTCTTCGTCGGGGTCGTCGCACTGATGGTCGTTCCGATTCAGATGGCGATGGTTCCACTGCTGAGTCTGATCAACCAGGGTGCCCACCTGACCATCAGCGGCCATACCTTCACGCTCTTCGTCATCCCAGGCGTCAAGGGCTCGGTGGTCTCGGTCTGGATCGCCCACACCTGTTTCGCCCTGCCACTGGCGATCTTCCTGTTGAAGAACTTCGTCCAGGCACTGCCTCGCGACCTGATCGAAGCGGCGCGGATCGACGGCGCGAGCCACCTGGTCATCTTCACCAGGGTCGTGCTGCCACTCGCCGTTCCCGCGCTCGCCTCGCTGGCGATCTTCCAGTTCCTCTGGGTATGGAACGACTTCCTCGTCGCCACGGTGTTCGGTCCGAGCGACCTCAAGCCGCTGACATGGAAACTCAACGACCTCGTCGGCACGAAGGGCACCGAATGGCAGCGACTGACTGCCGGTGCCTTCATCTCGATGATCGTTCCGCTCGGCGTGTTCTTCTCGCTGCAGCGCTACTTCGTTCGTGGCCTCACCGCCGGTGCCGTCAAGGGCTGAAGCCCTTCGAGCACTCGAGTCGCAGACGCCGAACCTTCGATCTCAACGCTGTCAGACCATCCGCTGTCAGACCATCCGCCGTCACACGCTGGGCGGCTTCCGTTGATGCTCGCGTCTGCGACCGTGGCTCGGATCGAGACGATTCTCGAACCTCACCTCGGCCCGTTCGAGTCCGCATCATGGTGGGCGCGGGCCGACAGGGCAGCCGGCGAACTGTCGGCGTTGTTCGAGGCGCTGTTCGGCGATGATGCGCCCCGGTTGCTCGATGCCGTATTCGTCGCGGTGGCCCAGGCTACGGCCAGGCGGCCGGTCGATCTGCGGGCGATGGACGCACGCCGCCAGGCGACTCCGGACTGGTTCCACGCCCCTGACCGCGTCGGCTATGTCGCCTACGTCTCGAGGCTGTGCGGGACCCTCGCCGCAGTCGCAGAACACCTCGACTATCTCGAAGAACTCGGAGTCAACTACCTGCACCTGATGAGCGTGTTGCGCGCCAGGGACGGCCAGAACGACGGCGGGTATGCGGTCGTCGACTACGCCGACGTCGATCCCCGACTCGGGACCTGGGACGATTTGGTCAACCTGACGACCGCGTTGCGCCAGCGCGGCATCAGCCCCTGCATCGACGTCGTCGTCAATCACACCGCCTACGAGCACAGGTGGGCGAAGGCGGCCAGGGCAGGCGACCCTCGCTATCGCCAGTTCTATCTCATGTTTCCGGACAGGACGATGCCCGATCGGTACGAGGAGACGTTGCCGGAGGTGTTCCCGCAGATGGCGCCTGGCAACTTCACGTGGGACGCCGACGCTGCAGCGTGGGTCTGGACAACGTTCAACAGCTATCAGTGGGACCTCAACTACGCCAATCCCGACGTCTTCGTCGAGATGCTCGAAGTGATGCTGACATTGGCGAATGCCGGTGTCGAGGTGTTGCGTATCGATGCCGTTGCCTTCACCTGGAAGCGGCTCGGCACGAACTGCCAGAACCAGCCGGAGGCGCACTATCTCGCGCAGGCCTTCCGCTCGCTGCTCGATGTCGCCGCCCCCGGCGTCTTGGTCAAGGCCGAAGCGATCGTCGCGCCGTCGGACCTGTCGGCCTACCTCGGGGCGTATCCGTCGGAGCGACGCGAATGCCACCTCGCCTATCACAACCAGTTGATGGTGATGCTGTGGTCGAGCATCGCCTCCGGCGAGACGCGTCTCGCCGCAGCTTCGCTGGCCTCCTTGGCCGCGACGCCTGTCGACGCCGCGTTCTGCACCTATGTCCGCTGCCACGACGACATCGGCTGGGCGGTCGACGACGCCCTTGCCGCCTCGGTCGGACTCGACGGCCCGGCACACCGTGCCTTTCTGGCAGCGTTCTATCGCGGTGACTTCCCTGATTCGTTCGCTGCGGGGGTCGCCTTCTCGACGAACGACGACGTCGGCGACGAGCGCACGTGCGGCACCACCGCTGAACTGTGCGGTGTGCAGAAGGCGTTGAGGTCCGGATCTGTGCACGAACTCGACCTGGCCGTGCGTCGTATCGAACTGCTCTATGGCGTCAGCCTCGGCTTCGGCGGGATCCCGTTGATCTATATGGGAGACGAGCTCGGCATCGGTAACGACGAGGACTATGCCGTCGACGTTCTGCATGCCGACGATTCGCGTTGGATTCATCGTCCGCAGATGGACTGGAGCGGCGCATCACGAAGACACTCGGCGGGCAGCGTCGAACAGCGGGTGTTCGAGTCGTTTCGGCGCCTGCTGTCGGCTCGCAGAGGCGCGGCTGCGCTGTCGACGGGCGGCCGTACGTACATCGCCGCGTACGATGACCCGGCAATCCTTGCGTGGGTACGCGAACACGACGTGCACGGACGCTTGCTCGGTGTCGCCAATGTTGCAGCGCGCCACGCCCGTCTCCCGTTCGAGGCGCTGGCGTGGTGTGGCATCGAGGAGGCGACCGATCTGCTCGGATGGCGTGACATCCGGCGCGACAGCAAGGAGCTCGTGGTGGCACCGTACGGCGTTGCCTGGTTCACGGATGCTGGGACGTCGGCGTTGCAACCCCCGCCGGTCGGGTCGGCCCGAACCGTTTGAGCGGGCTCAGCCGAGCGGCCGCCGCCGATCGACCTCGGCCAGCAGGCTGGTGATCAACTGCGAGAGGTCGTCGGCCAGCGCCGCGAGCAGCACGTCGCCGGCTTCGGCGCTGGCACCGATCGGGTCGCCGAGTACGCCGTTCGGGCTCAGGTCGATCACCGGCCGACGACGCAGTACGTCGATCGAGCCCGTCCATCCGACTGCTGCGAGTTCCGAACGAACGAGCGCCGGTTCGATCGCCAGCATCATCGAGGTCTCCGACACACCAGCATGGAAGTCCGCAGAGCCATCGGCATTCGTGTACGACGGAGACCAGCAGCGAACGTTTCGGCCCTCGTCGACGAGGACGGCGACGGCCCGCTCGACAGCGAGGACGTTGCCGCCGTGCCCGTTGACGAAGACGATGCCGGACGCCCAGTCGGCGGAGTGACCCAGCTCGACGAGCACGCTGGTCAACACCTCATCGTTGAGTGACAACAGACCGGCGAATCCGTGGTGTTCCCAGCTGGCACCGAAATGCAACGCCGGCGCGACGACAGCCCTCGTATGACGTCGTGCCGCGCTGACGGCGACGGCGACGGCGATTCGCGAGTCCGTGTCCAGCGGCAGGTGAGGACCGTGTTGTTCACAGGATCCGAGTGGGATGAGCAGTACCTCGTCCCCGTCGAAATCCGGCCAGGCGCAGTCGCCGAGCACCACACCCGACCGGCGATGGGCGGTCGCCCGTCCGGAGTCTGCCGCCAGATTGCTCACCCGCTCACCCGCTCACCCGCTCACCCGCTCACCTGCCCACTCGCTCAACGAGTCGGGGCGTCAGCGGCAGGGCCGGATTCGCCATCGAGGTAACCCCATACCGTGAGCGCCTCGACGATTCGGCGTGCGGCCATCTGCGGATCGAGGACCACGGTCTCACCGTGGGTCGAGCGATGTGTGGCGCTCGTCAGGGCGTGCAGCCGGGCGAGCGGATTACCCCCCACGGGGGGTGCCAGTTGCCGGGCTCTCGGACGGTACGTCGACATTGTCGTCGCTCGTGCTACGTGATCGATGGAACGGGTTGGCGTGTGCATTTCGATCTGCTTCGCCTTCGACGCCAGTACACCGGAGAGCGACGCTCTGCGTAGCGTCGCCGTCGATCCCTCGACGGAGATGACGCCGCTGTCGTGGAGGCGGAGCCGTTCTCGACGGCCACCATCGAGGCGGCGGAGTACCTCGACATCGGTCCCGTCAGCGAGATCGATTCCGACGGCTCCGAGCGCCATCGCCATACCGAGCATCGCTGCCAGGAACGCAGGGACCGAGCCGCTGCCGCGGTCGAGTGAGTAGTCCCCACAGACGATGAAGGAGACATCTGCCGCGCCGAGAGACTGGAGTGCCGAGGTGATCGCGGCGGCGACATCGACACTGTCGATCGAAGTCGAACTGTCGACGCGAAGCAGCCGGTCCGCTCCGGCAGCGGCGGCGTCACGCAGTGCCTTCGAGGCTTCGTCAGGGCCGAGGGCGATCACCGTCACCGCCTCCGAACGGGCGGCGCCGAGTCGCAGCGCCCATTCGAGCGCGGCCTGGTCTGCGGCTGAGGTCCCCCCGAATCGTTGATCTGCGGCGTTGTGACCGGCACTGTCGGCATCGGCAGCACCGAGAGCAACCCATTTCTGGCAGGTCACGATCACGGCTCGGACCGCCCTCGCGCCAGTCCGCAGACGCTCATGTCCGCCGGAAGACGACGCCGTGGCCGCCATCCGGGTAGGTCCAGGTGATCGCCCCTTCGACGTTGCACACCATGTAACAGGTGCCGCATTCGAAGCACTGCTCGTAGTTGAAGACGATGCCTCCGTCCGAGGTCGGCACGAAGAGGTTTGCCGGACAGGCGACGACGCAGGCCTTCGTCGTGCAGCCGTGGCAGGAATCGCCGTCGACGGTGATGTGGGCGCGTTCGTGCACATCGAAATGGACGGTCGACATGCGGTCCTCGAAGGAGATCTCCGGCCATCGATTCATCCGAATCCTCGCATCGCAGTCCATGTGTCCTTGGCGAGATCGCGCCAACGGATTCCGGCATGTCTGCGCTCCTGCGTGAGGATCCGCCTGATGCCGGGTTTCGGTCGCGGGTTGTCGACGCGGAACATCCGCTCGACGATATTGGCGACCATCTGCGGGTACTCCTGCTGCAGCCGATCACCGAGCACGAGATGCGGGATATGGCGCAACTTGGCGTGGTCCTTGAGGACGAAGGTGCGCTCCAAACGCTGGCGATATCCCGCCAGACCGGCCGCCGACGTATCGTCGCTGCGCAGCGCATCGGCGGCGGCGTCGCCGGCATACATGCCGCTGGCCAGTGCAAAGTTGACGCCTTCGAGCCAGATGCCGGCAGCAAGACAGAGGCCGGCGGCGTCACCGGCGATCAGCAGTCCGTCGCCGGCAAGCGTCGGAATCATGTCGTAGCCGGCCTCGGGAATGAGATGTGCAGAATATTCCTTGACCTCCCCACCTTCGACGAGCGGAGCAACCGACGGATGCGCTTTGAGGTTGGCGATGATCTCCTCTGGTCGTTGCCGTTGGGCGCCGAGCTTGGAGAGTTTGAGCACGACACCGACGCCGATGGTGTCGAGGTTCGTGTAGATGAAACCGCCGCCGTTGACGTCGCCGGTGCAGCCGATGATCTCGATGTCGGCGCCTTCCCGACCGCGCACGCCGAAACGCTCGTTGATGACGTCCGTCGGTAGCGCAATCGTCTCTTTGACCCCGAGTGTGAAGCTGTTCGCGTCGACGTCACGGCGATAGAGCCCCGCCTCTTTCGCGAGGAAACTGTTGACGCCGTCGCAGGCGATGACGAGCCGAGCCGTGATGTCGCCGTCCGGCCGATCGGTCCGTACGCCGATGGTCCGGCCGTGGCCGTCACGGAGCAGCCCGGTCACGGTCGTCGAGCAGATCAACTGCGCTCCGGCAGCTTCTGCCTTTCCGGCGAGCCAGAAGTCGAAGTCCGGCCGATAGGCGGTTGCGCCGTTGTACGGCGGCTTTGCCCAGGTATCGCTGCGATAGTCGATCGTCAACGATTGCGTCGGTGTCATCACCATCGTCTGGCGACGCGTGACCCAACGTTGGATCGGCGCCTCCTCCCACCAGTTGGGGATCAGGGCGTCGAGGATGCGCGGGTAGACAACTCCGCCGTACATGTTCTTCGACCCGGCGAAGGGGCCGCGCTCGACCAGCAGCACAGAGTGTCCGGCCTTGGCGAGCGACAGCGCGGCGCACGATCCGGCCGGCCCTGCGCCGACGACGACGACGTCGAAGTCCGTCTCGCTCATGAGCTGGCACCGGGTGTTGTGGCGAGGGGCGCGGCGAAATCGGCGGCGATCTGCGATCCGTCCTTCGATCCGTCCATCGCCGCGATTTTCGATCCGTCGTTCGCTGCCGGACACGTTCCAGGCGGTGCTGCGAAGGCCGAACCGTCGTTTGCGGCGAGCTTCGAGAGGAGTGTTGCGAGTTCGTCGAGGGTGGCATTGGCATCGGCGACGATCGCCAGATCGGCGAGTTGCATCATCGGACAGTGCTCGTCGGTGTTGACACTGATGATGTGCTGAGGATGGCCGAGCCCGCTGGTGTGCTGCACGGCACCGCTGATTCCGAAGGCGATGTAGAGGTCGGGGTCGACGACGACGCCGGTCGTGCCGATCTGGCGTTCGTGTCCGACCCATCCGTGGTCGGTGATCACCCTGGTCGCCCCCATCGAGGCGTCGAGCAGCGAAGCAACGCTCGCCAGCTGCCGGAACCGTTGCTCGTTGTTCAAACCGGCACCGCCTCCGAGAATGCGTGACGCCTCGCTCAAATCCATCGTTGCTGCGTCCGGCGGCAGTACCTCCAGCGAGGTTGCGTCGACGCTCGGTGGACGATCGCTCGAGGTGCGGGCGCCTGACTCGCTCGAGGCCCGCTTGACCTGCTTCGGCCTCGGTGTCGCCTTCCTCGGCACCGTGCCGTTGGTGTCGGTGAGCACGGCGATGGGTGTTGCGCCGCGCACGCCGGGGATCAACGTGGCGACGAACGGCCCATCGGACTGCACCTGTTCGATCGCAGTACCGCCGAGTCGGGCAAGGCGAACCCTGTCGGCGCGCACCTCGATGGCGCCGGCGAACAATGGCCAGCCGAGTTGCAGTGCGAGCAGCGGAGCAAGGTCGCGGCCGTCGGGGGAACCGGGAAGGATCACGGAGCGTTTCTTCGTCGCCGCGGAGATGACGGCGGCGACGACTGCGCTCAGTTCGTGCGGCCGAAAGGCATGTTCGAGGTACCGCACTGTCGGGACGTAGGCCAGCAGTTCATGGGCGACGTCGACCGTGCCCGTGCCGACGACGAACGCCTCGCCGGCCTCGCACGCAGCCTCGGCGGCGCCGATCGGAGCGACTCCGTTGCGGACAGGAATGATGGCGATCATGGCGATACGCAGGCTACGGCTTCGGTGCTGATCGGTCCATATCGCGGCGATCGTCGTCCCCGCCCCGGCCCCCGTTCGAAGCCAGAGCACGCCGCTCGAACCGCCGTCGTACGACCTCGATGAGCAACGTCGCCGCAACGCCGATGATCAGCGCGGCGAGGAACGCCTTGGTGTGATCGTGCTGGAATGCCCGGCCGCCGACATAGCCGAGCAGCGCCGCATATAACGCCCAGATCAACACCGCCAGTGCGATCCACCGAACGAACCACCGATGCGACCAAGCTCTCGATCCCGATTCGGCCGTCCTCGACCCGATGCCTCGCGCCTCTGTCGACGATGCTGCCTGGTCCACGCGAGTACGTCCGGTCCACGCGAGTACACGCGGGTCGGTGAGCGCACCGCTGGTACTCGCCTGGACCGCAGGTACTCGGCGGTTGTGGCGGAGGTCCGAGTACGTCTGGTCCGTGCGAGTACACGCGGGTCGGTGAGCGCACCGCTGGTACTCGCCTGGACCGCAGGTACTCGGCGGTTGTGGAGGAGGTCCGAGTACGTCTGGGCCGTGCGAGTACACGCGGGTCGGTGCGCGGTCCGCTGGTACTCGCCTGGACCGCAGGTACTCGGCGGTTGTGGAGGTCAGACGCTTGCGCCGGCGCGTTCACCTTCGACGACCGCGGCATGTGCCCGCCGCGGTGCGACACAGTCGCCGATCCGCTCGACACTGCGGCCCGCGGCTTTGAGGTCGAGATATAGCCATTCGACGGGGCTGGCGTGCGTCGCCAACACAACCCAGTCGGGTGTCCGCGTCACGTTCGTGCCGGTCGGGTGGTGCAGCAGGCTGAGGGTCACACCGTCCATCCCCATCGGCACGAGTTCGACGGTCTGGGTGATGCCTTTGGCGGACGCCCGCATCCACCAGTTCTCCATGTCGAGGGTGATGCCGAGGTCCTGGCCGACGACCATGCCGTTGGTGATCACCTCGACCGTGCAGCCGCGGTCTGCGAGTAGCTCGGCGACCGAAGTCGACTGATGGAAGCCGACCTCGTCGATCACGACGACGTCACCGAACGGATCGGCATCGCCTGTCAACACGTCACGAACATCGCAGACGTTGTGGGCCTCTGCCGCTGCCCACCATGGCCGCTGCGGTTCAGCACCCGTGGCAACGATCACATGGTCAGGCCGCTGCTCGTCGACGAACCCCGGCCATACACCGACGCCGTATTCGATTGCGATGCCGAGGCGCTTGCACTCGGTCAACTGGTTGCGGATCATGTCACCGAACTCGGCACGATTCGGGACCGAGGCGGCGAGACGGACCTGCCCCCCAGCGTGTGGTTCCTTCTCGTACACCGTCACCGAATGGCCGTTGCGCGCCGCGGCGATGGCCGCCTGGAGACCGGCCGGTCCTGCTCCGACCACCATCACGCGCTTCGGCTTCGATGGCTTGTGGGTGATCGCCAGCGCAGCGGCGGAACGTTCGGCTTCGCGCCCCGTCCTCGGGTTCTCGATGCAACCGAGCCAGCGGTTGAGGCCCATCCGGCCGACGCACTCCTGGTTGCAGCTGAGGCACAGCCGGATGTCGTCGGTTGCCCCCGCACGAGCCTTGGCGGCGAAGTCGGCGTCGGCGATCTGTCCACGGACGATGCCGACGAGATCGCAGTGGCCCTCTGCCAGCGCCCGCTCTGCCTGCAGCGGATCCTTGAACCGCCCGACGCCGACGACCGGCAGTTCGACCGCCTTGCGCAGCGCTGACGGGATGAACATCGCGTAGTTCGGCGGGATGTGCATCGATGCCTCGATCATGAACAGACTCGCCGTGGCGACCCCGATCGAGGTGTTGATGTAGTCGACCTGGCCGCTCGCTTCGACGAGTTTGGCGATCTCCACGGCGTCGTTGATCGTCGTGCCACCCTCGATCAACTCGTCGCCGCAGATCCGCACGCCGAGCGCCATGCGGCTGCCGATGACCTTGCGAACGGCAGCAACGATCTGCAACATCAACGTCGTCCTGTTGAACAACGAACCGCCGTAGCTGTCCGTTCGTTTGTTGGTCGCCGGCGAGAGGAAGCCGCGAACGATCGACGAGTGCGAGCACTGCAGTTCGATACCGTCGAACCCGCCCTCCGCACAGTGCTCGGCGACGAGCGCGTAGCCGGCGATGATCTCGTCGATCTCCGATTGAGTGACAGCCTTCGGTACCTCGCGGAACAACGGATCGGCGACGGCCGACGGTGCCCACACGGGCAGGCGGGAGAACATCGAAGACGCCTGACCCCCGTTGTGGTTGATCTGCGCAAAGATCGGCACCCGGTGGCGGTGCACCGCATCGGTCATCGCCCGATAGCCGGGGATTACATCGCGGTGAAAGCCGTGGATCAGCTTCTCGTACGGCCAGTCGGTCGGGTGGGTGGAGTGCTCCTCGGTGATGATCAGCCCGGCACCGCCTGCAGCCCGCGCCCCGTAGTAGGCGGCGTGCTGCTCGGTCGGCTTGCCGTTGCGGGCGTAGTTCGTCAGGTGGGCGCTGAAGACGATGCGGTTACGCGTCGTGACCGGCCCGAGTTCGAGCGGTGTCCAGAGATACCGGTAAGCCATTCGCTCAGGCTATTCGACGCTCACTCGTTCGCTCGGCTCGTTCCTCGCCGTCGCTCTCTCCGTTCGGTCGAGTTGTCGATGAGCGGCTTCGCCGCGCTGTTCTCTTGACGGCGGCCAGCAAGCTGTCCGGGCCGCCGGACGAAGGGGCTACCGCCCCCTCGTGCTCCCCCGACGGAAGCGCTGGAACGTCACGGCAACCTCCCGGCTCGGCTCGCCGACGATCACGTCTGCTGACTTCTGGAAGGTGAGACGGTCAGGATTTGGCGTCGAGGTAGCGCTTGGCGACGTCGTCCCAGTTGATGATGTTCCACATCGCGTTGACGTAGTCGGGGCGGACGTTGAGGTACTGCAGGTAGTAGGCGTGCTCCCAGGCGTCCAGCACGAGCAGCGGCGTGCCGCTCTGGCCGACGTTGCCCTGATGGTCGTAGACCTGCTCGATGTACAGACGCTCGCCGTATCCGTCGTACGCCAGAGCGCCCCAGCCGGAACCCTGCACCGTCGTCGTCGCCTGGGTCAGGTGGGCCTTGAAGCGCTCGAAGGAACCGAAGTCACGTTCGATGGCGTCACCGAGTTCGCCTGACGGCTCGCCGCCACCCTCGGGTGACAGGTTCTTCCAGAAGATCGAGTGCAGCACGTGGCCCGAAAGGTTGAAAGCGAGCGTTCGTTGCAGGCCGACGATCGACGAGTAGTCGCCGGAGGTGCGCACGGCGTCGAGCTTCTCGAGGGTCTCGTTGAGGCCCTTGACGTAGGTGGCGTGATGCTTGTCATGATGCAGTTCGAGGACTTTTGCCGAATAGTGCGGCTCGAGCGCCGCGAGGTCGTATGGCAGTTCGGGAAGGGTATACATCGAAAATCTCCTTGGGTTGGGTGAGAGCTGTTGGAGGGGGTGCTTCAACCGCCCTGCGGATTCCACTGTGCCATGTCATCGAGTAAATCGGTCAGAGCGCTGGCCGTCGTGACGGGGTTCACTAGACATACCCGATAACACGGCCGACTATTCCACGTCGTCGGAACGATCAGTGCCAGCCCCTCTTTCGCTCGGCTGATCGTCCAGGATCGGTACCGTTCCAGGTCCCAGCCGTTGCACTCGAAGACGACGACGCTGAGGCTCGGATCGAGGAGCAGCGTGAAGCTCTCTGGCCGTTCACGGATCGCCTCGGCGAACGCTCGGGCCGTTGTCAGCGTCTGCTCGACTGCGGCCGTGTAGGCGCTGGTTCCATACGTCGCCAATGAGAACCACAGCGGCAGGCCGCGGGCGCGCCGGGACAGGTGGTAGGCGAAGTCTGCAGGGTTCCATTCGCCGCGATCGACCATGTCGAGGTACTCGCCGTGCTGCGCGTGGGCGTCGGAGGCGATCGACGGATCGCGGTAGAGGAGCGCCGCACAGTCGTACGGGGCGAAGAGCCATTTGTGCGGATCGACGCCGAAACTGTCCGACCGCTCGAACCCTTTGAGCAGCGGCGCGACCGACGGAGCGCAGAGCACGGCACCGCCGTAGGCGCCGTCGATGTGCAACCACAGGCCGTACGTCTGGCACACGTCGGCGATGCCGTCGAAGTCGTCGACTGCGCCGACATTGGTGGTGCCGAGCGTCGCACACACGGCGAACAGACCGTCGAGCCCATCAGCATCGCTCGCCAGCGCTTCAGCGAGCGCGGCTCCTGTCATCCGCCCGAGTTCGTCCGCCTGCACGCTGACGATGTCGACATCCATGACCCGCGCAGCGGCTCTGACCGAGGAGTGCACCTGGGCGGTGGCGGCGAACTTCCACCGGGCAGGCGGTGGCCCGGTCCGCCGAGTGCGAGCGCGGTGCCGGGCGGTGACGAGTGCGCTGAGGTTGCCGCTCGACCCACCGGAGACGAAGCATCCACCGGCGCCAACCGGATATCCGGCGAGTCCGGCCAGCCATTGCAGTGCCTGATTCTCGGCGGCGATCGCTCCAGCTCCCGCCTCCCACGTGCCGGCGAAGATGGCGCTGACACTGACCACCATGTCGAAGAGCATCGAGGCGTCACTCGGCGCCGTCGGCACGTAGGCGAGGTCCATCGCATTGTCCATCGGGCGGCACGCCGGCAGCAGGACTTCGTCGAACAATGCAAGTGCAGCGTCTCCACCGATGCCGTCGGCGCAGATCGCGCCGGTCAGTTCACGTGCCAATTCCGGTGCCGGCCTCGCGCCCCATCGCGGGTCCATCGGCTGGTGGATGCGCTCGAGGGCGTAGGCGACAACCCGCTCCGTGAGTCGCTCGCTGCGTTCGTCCCGGATATGCATCGTGGCCCCCTCTGATTTCGAACGCTGCTCGAACTCGGTCCAGCAACGGGCGCTGACGATACTTAACCCCCGGAACTGAGTCCACCTACCCGCCAAAAGTGGCGGGTAGGTGGACTCAGTTTGCGGGGACGGTGTCGAGGCTGTTGGCGGCGCGGCGACCTTCGAGGACGGCTTCGAGGATCGTCCGCGGGGCGACGCAATCGCCGGCGGCGATATCGGCACCGGGGATCGGCGGCGCCGGAAGCCGGAAGCCGCAGTCGATCAGCGCGACGCACGGGATGTTCCGCTGCCCGCCCGTGAAACGATCCTCGACGACGACGTGGTCGGCAGCGACGTGGCGCAGAATCGTCCGTCGCTCGATGCGCACGCCGGCCTGTTGCAGACGGGCGTTCGCGGGTGCGAGGTCGCCGCTGCGCGACAGTTCGTTGCCGGAGATCTGATCCTGCGTCAACAAGCTCGCGCGGCTGCCGAAGTGTTCGGCCATCGCCACGGCGATCGGTCCGCCGATCGGATCGAACAGCAGGACAGGCCCGTCTTCGGGGATCGTGACGACGCCTGAGCGTACGTCGGCGATGTCGGCGATGTTCGCGTGTTCGTCGCTCGTGAAGGGGCGCGCTCCGCGCACCGAGCCGGTGGCCTGCAGCAAAATCTGGCGACCCTCAACCTTGGCGGCATCCGCGCACGTGAAACCACCTGCCGCGCCGGCGCGTGCGCTCGTTGTCAGTGCCGGCTTGGTCGCCATCGGTCGTGCGTCGACGCGTGCGCCGAGTGTGACGCTCACGCCGAGACGGTTGACTTCGGCTGCCAACCAGTCCGTGAACGGAGTGACGTTGGCGATGTAGGCGGCGTTCCCACCGACGTGATCTGCTGCTTCGACGAGTTGCACGCAGTGGCCCTTGACAGCGGCGACTCGTGCTGCTTCCAACCCTGCCGGGCCTCCGCCGATGACGAGCACATCTCGCCGATGATGTGTCGACAGGTACCAGTCCGGATCAGAGGATTCGTGGCCGGTCGACGGCTCGACGACGCAGGTGATGATCGGGTTGCGGGCATCGCGTGCCTGGCAGGTCTGGTTGCAGCGGATGCACGGCCTGATCCGTTCGGCGTGACCTGCTCGCAGTTTGGCGACGAGTTGTGGGTCGGCGAGTTGCGCCCGCGTCATCTCGACCCCATCACAGACGCCACCGTTCACGGCCCACTCTGCCTGTCCGCTGTCGACGACGGAACCTTGCAGGAACACGACGATCGATGGGTCGAGGGACGACCTGATGGAGCGACACAGGTCGATGTTGAATCCGGGCGGCTCGTGAAAATCCGGGCGGGTCTTCTCGACGGTGTAGATCGAACCCCTGACGACGGTGAGGTAGTCGATGTGCGCTGCGAGTGCGACAGCGATCTCCGGTGCCATCTCCGGCGTGATGCCGGCCCACGGTGCCAGTTCATCACATGACAAACGCAGCCCGACGACACGGTCGGCACCGATCGCCGCTCGCACTCCGGAGAGTATTTCGGCGGCGAATTTGAGTCGGTCAGATCCCCACTCGTCGCCGCGATGGTTGGTCAGTCCTGAGAGGAATTGACGAACGAGGCTGTGCTGGCCGGCGTTGATCTCGACACCGTCGCACCCCGCGGCGATCGCCGTTCTGGCAGCGGCGACGAAGCCGGCGATCACGGCGCGGATGTCGTCGACCTCCATCGACTTCGGGACCTCACGGGTGTTGACCTCGGCGACCCGTGACGGCGCCAGGAGGGGGGACTGGCTGTAGGCACTCGATCCTTGCCCGCCGCTATGACCGAGGGCGGCGATGACGAGCGAACCGTCGCGATGGCAGGCGTCGGCGATCGCTTTCCAGCCGGCGGGACAGTTCGCTGCGAGCGGGGCGCGTTCGTATGGCCAATCGGAGGGATGGACACTGGCCTCCTCGGTGACGATGATGCCGCAACCGCCTGCAGACCTGGCGCGATAGAAGGCGAGATGGCGAGCGGTGAAGGCCCGGTCGTCGTCGGCGAGGTTGGTGACGATCGGCCCGAACATCACCCGATTCGGAGCTGTCGCCGTTCCGATGGTCAACGGTTCGAGCAAACGCACAACGCAGATCATCGCCGATCAAGGACGGTCGGTGGAAACTCGGCGCAGGACGTGACGGTGGAACCGCTGCGGAGCCCTCGCTAGCGTCAGCCTCTCACACCTGTTCGGACGGTCCTCCTTGCCTGATCTTTTCGCTCCCATGACATTCGCCCACGGACCGGCGATGAAGTCGCGCTTTGCGCTCGCACCGCTGACCAACCAGCAGAGCAACCCGGACGGCACCGTGTCGGACGACGAGTTCAAATGGCTGACCTATCGGGCCAAGGGCGGCTTTGCGCTGGTCATGACCTGCGCCGCGCACGTGCAGCGGATTGGCCAGGGGTTCAGCGGCCAACTCGGGATATTCGGCGACGAGCACATCCCTGGGCTGACCCGGCTCGCAGCCGAGATCAAACGCAACGACTCCGTCGCCGTCGTCCAACTCCACCACGCCGGGATGCGTAGCCCGAAGGATCTGATCGGCCAGGCGCCTGTTGCGCCGTCGGACGACGAGGGTACCGGTTCGCGAGGGCTGTCTACGGCCGAGGTCGAACAGCTGGCCGAGGACTTCATCGCTGCCGCGCTGCGGGCCGAGCACGCGGGCTTCGACGGTGTCGAGATCCACGGGGCACACTCGTACATCCTCTGCCAGTTCCTGACCGAGGGGCTCAATCGGCGCGACGACCGCTATGGCGGATCGCCGGAGAACCGCGCCCGTTTGATCAACGACATCATCCACGGCATCCGCGAACGTTGCCGGCCCGATTTCAGTGTCGGTCTGCGCCTTTCGCCCGAGCGGTTCGGGCTGAAGCTGCTGGAGATCCGCGAGTTGGCGCGCCAGATATTGGCCGAGGGGGCGATCGACTACCTCGACCTGTCGCTGTGGGACTACGCCAAGCTGCCGGTCGATGAGGCGTATCAGAACCGCACGCTGATGGACTGGTTCACCGATCTGCCGCGCGGGGACGTCCGCCTGGGGTGCGCCGGCAAGATCATGACACCGGACGATGCGCGGGCCTGCCTGCAACGCGGCATGGATTTCGTGTTCCTCGGCCGCGCCGCAATCCTGCATCACGACTATCCGCAGAGGCTGGCGGCCGATCCGGGATTCACCCACATCGCCACGCCGGTCAGTGCGGACCACCTCCGAGCCGAGGGCCTCGGACCGGCGTTCGTGAAGTACATGCAGACCTGGCAGGGCTTCGTGGACGAACCGGAGTCCGCACTCGCCTGAGTCTCGTTGGCCGCCGGGTTCCGACCGGGTTCGGACCGGTTGAGATCTAGTTCTTGCCGATGACCTTCGTGCCGATGAAGATCAGCGTGACGATGCCGACGACGATGCGGTAGTAGCCGAACAATGACAGGTCATGGCGGTTGAGGTAGCCGACCATCCACTTCACGGCGGCGACGGCAGCGACGGCGGCGACGAGGATGCCGATCAGTGGCGTCCCGATGCCATAGACCCGATGGACAGTGCTGCCGTTCTTCAGCAGTTCGTAGCCGGTCGCGGCCGTCAACGTGAGCAGGCCGAGCAGGAAGCTGAACTCGACCGCCGCCGACAGGGACAGCCCGACGAGCAGCGCCGCGAGGATGGTGACGAGGCTGCGGCTCGTGCCGGGCCACAGCGCGAGGATCTGCGCACCCCCGATGATCGCCGCCTGCTTGATGGTGATCGATTCCAGCGATGCACCCTTGCCGTCACGATGCGTCGGCCCGAACCAGCGGATGAAGGCGAAGATCACGGCGCCACCGACGAGCCACGCTTCGGCGACGGGGAGCGGCTTGAGCAGATGGCCGGTGATCGAGTGCTCGAACGCCTTGCCGAAGACGGCGGCGGGAATAAAGGCGATCACCAAACCGATCAGCAGTTGTCGTCCGCCTGCGCTCTTGCCGAGCAGACCCTGGACGATCTCGACGATCCGCTTCCAGAAGATGACCAGCACCGCCAGGATGGCACCGAGCTGGATGATCACGGTGTACGAGTCGACGGCATCCTTCGACTGCTGATTGAGTCCCTCTTTGGGGACGACCTTGAGCAACCGTTCGGCGACGATCAGGTGACCGGTGGAACTGACGGGGAGGTATTCGGTGATGCCCTCGACGAGTCCGAGGACAACGGCGTCACCTGCCGAGAGTTGACCAGCCGCCGGCTTGGTCGCAACGCCCGGGGTTGCCGAGGTCGCCGTTGCACCTGTGGCGGTCGTGACGCCGGCACCCGGGGTTGTCGGCGTCGTCGGAGTGGCATCCGCCCTGGCGATGCCGAGGAAGAGGACGATGGCGACCAACGGCAGGAGGTACAGGCGACGGTGGGGGCTGGTTGGCACACGGGGAGCCTAGATGACGGGTCGCTACCCCGACCCGTCTCCTCGAACTTTCACCGATTTCCAACTTCCGAAATTAGTGCTTGCAAATCCGTACTTAGCGATATATCATTATACATCAAGACATGGCAATGAGCCAGTCTCTCAACAAGGAGAAAATACATATGAGACGACGATTCGAAGATCGCCAACACGGCAGCGAAGACACTGCCGAATTCGAAGGACGCGGCCAGGGGCCCGGACATGGCCGCGGCCATCGTCATCGCCCAGGTCCGCCGTGGGGTCGTTTCGACGGCCCTCCGCCGTGGGCAGGCCCACGGATGAAGCGCGGAGATATCCGCACCATTCTGCTGATCGCCCTCACCGACGGTCCGGCCCACGGCTATGAGCTGATGACCCGGATGGCCGACAAGAGTGGTGGCAGGTGGAAGCCGAGCCCCGGCAGCGTCTATCCAGGCCTGCAGGCGCTCGAGGACGAGGGTCTCGTCCGCAGCAACGAGGTCGACGGCAAGAAGGTCTATCAACTGACCGAAGCCGGCCAGACCGAAGCGGCCGCACGCGCAGAGCGTTCCGACGGTCCGGCCTGGGCCACGGGCGCAGACGGTTCACCGGATGGAAAACTCCGTGTTGCCGTCTTCCAGCTCTTCGGAGCAGTACGCCAGGCGGCAGGCTCGTTGCCGCCGGAAAAGGTTGCAGAAGTCGAGGCGTTGATCACCGAAACACGTCGGAAGATCTACGAACTCCTCGCCCAAGCATGACGAGTCAGCCCACCGGTGTCACCGGAGATCGACCATGCGTCGATCTCCGGTGACATTGCCGCGTTCCATCAACAAGTGAGGTCGACGACGACCGGCGTGAGGCCGGAGATCTCCGTGTACCAGACCTCGACCTCCGAACCGTTGACGGCGAACACAACGCCGCCGTCTTGATGGGCGAACACGAAGTGCTCTCCAGTGCAACACCTCGACTCGGACGCAGCCGGCGAACTCCACTCGCCGTCTGTCCAGAATCCCAACCAATCGGCCCCTCGACCGATCAATCCGGCCGTTCATCACCGGCGAGTGCCAACATCGGATGCCGCTTCGTCCGGCGACGCTGATCGATCGCCAGGTTGATCACCACCCGTCGTACCCACGCGCCAGGCCGGTCCATCGAGCTGACCGACGGCCAGTTGAGGTAGGCGCGAAGCATCGCTTCGTGCGCCAGATCGACGGCGGTCTCCCTGCTGCCCGTCATCGACAGCCCGAGGGCGATCATCGACGACAATTCGCAGCGGTACATCTGATCGAACGCCGAGTCGGACGACTCGATTCGTTCCCGCCCCCGCCGCATCGCCACATTGGAACACACGCCATGGCCCCCGCCGAGGTTGATCGTCAGCTGAAGAAAAATTGAAGGAACTGGCCGCTGCGTCAGCGGTCTATTCGGTTCGCTGCGATCCAGCCATGCGGTGCGGGCGAAACCTACAAAGTCGGTTCGGTAGGTTCGTCTGATGTTGAGCACGTTGGGTAAGGAGTCGGAGTGAGCCGCACGATCATCTGGTTTCGAAGGGATCTGCGCCTTGCGGATCACGAGGCGTTGAGCGCGGCTGCGGCCGCAGCTGACGGCGATGAAGTCGTCGGGCTGTTCGTGCTCGATCCGGCCCTGCTCGGTGCCGACTCGAAGCGAGCCGACTCGAAACGGGCGCGATTCCTGCTCGGATCACTCGCCGCCTTGAACAAGGAGATGGACGGCAATCTGTGGGTGCTGTCTGGCAAACCCGCCGAGGTCGTTCCTGCCTTGGCGACGCGGTTGGAGACTTCGGACGTTTTCGTCACCGGCGACTTCGCCCCGTTCGGTGTGCGACGCGATGCCGAGGTTGCGTCCCGACTCGACCACATCGGTGCACGGCTTCGCCCTGTCGGGTCGCCGTACGCCGTTGCGCCGGGGACGATCGTCAACGGTTCCGGTTCGAACTACAAGGTGTTCACGCCGTTCTCCCGAGCCTGGGAGCAACACGGGTGGGGAACGCCGATCGCCCAGCCTGTCGTGGCATGGACGCGACCGGAACGTCAGCCTGACGAGCCGTACACGCCTGCCGAGTTGCCGGAATGGGCGAAACCGGGGGAGCGGGCGGCACTCGATGCACTCGATCGTTTCGTCGATGAACGTCTTGCAGGATATGGGAAACATCGCAACGAGCCTGGGCTCGACGCCACGAGCAGACTCTCCGCTCATCTCCGATTCGGCACGATCCACCCGCGCACGATTCTCGCACGGCTCGACCAGTCGCTGAGCCACGAACGCTTTCGCACCGAGGTCGCCTGGCGTGAGTTCTACGCCGACGTGTTGTTCCACCAGCCGAAAAGTGCGTGGGAAACGATGCAGCCGAAGATGCGCATGATGCACTGCGACATCGACGCAGCCGCCCGCAAACGCTTCGATCAGTGGGCTCGCGGTGAGACCGGCTTTCCGCTCGTCGACGCCGGTATGCGCCAACTGCTCGCAGAGGGTTTCATGCACAACCGGGTACGGATGGTCGTCGCCAGCTTCCTCATCAAGGACCTCCACCTGCCGTGGCAGTGGGGGGCGCAGTATTTCCGCGAGCAACTCATCGACTTCGATCTGGCCTCGAACAACCACGGATGGCAGTGGGTCGCCGGCACCGGGACCGACGCGGCTCCGTACTACCGCATCTTCAACCCGTCTGCGCAACGCGACAAGTTCGACCCGGAGGGAACGTACGTCGATCGCTGGCGAGGGGACGGCTACAGCGAACCGATGGTCGACCATGCGGTCGAACGTGCCGAAGCGCTGAAACGACTCAGCGAGATCTGATCCGCGGCGCGAGGAGTTTGTGCAGTTGAGCCATCCATAGGCAGTTCTGTGGACCGATTTGCACCGCCGGCGGTGCGCCAGTGGACTCAGTTTCCGGGGTGTGCGGTGCGAGTGCTGCGGGTGCGAGTGCTGCGGGAGCGGAGGACTTCGGCGACGGACCATGCTTGGAAGGGGCAGCCGGTGGCGCCGTGTGGAGCGTCGCCGTCTGCCGTCTCCGAGATCGAACCGAGACCGTATTCGCCGAGGTGCAGATCGAGGCTGTCGAACAGCGGCAGTTCGTTGCCGGTGGCGAGAGCGGCGTCGGCGAACGGGCCGATCAGCCACGGCCAGACCGTTCCCTGGTGGTACGCAGCGTCTCGTGCGTGGGAATCGCCGCGATGGAGGCCCCGGTAAGCAGGATCGGCTGGACTGAGCGAGCGCATCCCCAACGTCGTCGACAACTGCTCGCGGCAGACGTCGTACGTCGATGCCGGAGCGCCTGGTCCCATCGGCAGCGAGAGTGCCAGCAGTTGATTCGGGCGGATCGCCGGGTCGTCGCCGTTCGGGCCGTCGACGAGGTCGAACAGGCCGAGCCCGTCATGGCGGACGAAGCGACTGGCGAACGATGTTGTTGCTGTCGCCGACAGTCCGTCGAGGCGGTCACTCGATCGTCCCAACTGCTGCCGTAGCGAGGCGACTGTTCGCAGCCCGTTGATCCAGAGAGCGTTGATCTCGACGGCCTTCCCGAGTCGCGCAGTGACGGGATTGCCGTCGATGCGCGCATCCATCCACGTCAACGCCACCCCTTCGGCGCCTTGACGCAACAGTCCGTCTGTCGGATCGACGCAGATTCCGTAGCGGGTCCCGATCACATGCCGATCGACGATGTCCGACAGCTTGTCGACGAGTTCAGCAGCGAGGTCGAGGTCTCCGGTCACGGCGACATGACGGCCGACGGCGTGCAGGAACCACAGTGTCCCGTCGGCAGTGTTGTACTCCAACGTTCCGGTATCGGCGGTGTTCGCCAGCATCCCCTCCGAGACCGTCTGCGCAGCAGCAGTCAGCAGTGAGCGGCCCTCAGCGGCACGACCGGTCGTGAGGAACAGGCCCTCGTACGACGTCATCGTGTCCCGTGACCACGTCCCGAACCACGGATATCCGGCAACCACCGCCGGCGCCGATCCGCCGACGATGAACTGATCGGCCGCCAGCACGAGGTGGGCGTCGACATCGTCCGTCGCTTCGGCGGTAGCGACGAGAATTGCGGCTCGCCGACGAGCCGCTGCGACGATCGAGCAGGCGTCCGGAGTAGCCGATTGCAGGTCGGCGGAGGCGACGATGTCCAGCGAATCACCTGGCGCCAGTGAGGCCATGAACGTGCCGGCTGCCCACAGGTCCTCGTCGGCCGGCAGGCCGCGGGCCGCTTCCTCACGCAGGTGTGCGTTGCGATACCACTCGCCGCCCGGCTGCCAGTTCGGTCCGGCGAGGCGATACTGACCCTCGAAGACGAAGCCGTCTGTCACCGGGGTGACAGCGGGGTCGCCGTTGGCATGGCGTTCGCCGTGAGCATCGCGCCATGTGCACAGCGGCGTGACCTCGAGACGCACCGGACCGGCGGCGGCGATCAGCCGGTGCGTCACTGCGACAGTTGGACGGCCGTGGGCCATGGCGATCTCGCGTTGCACCACGACCCCGCCGAATCGCCAGGTCCACCTGGGCACGCCGTCGATCAGGTCGAATCGCGCGAGCAGTTCGTTGCCACGCGGGTCGACCGTCCCGCCGGCCCACTCGTGCGTCGCCAGTCGGATACGTTGATCGCCGATCACGACGACGGCGTCCAAGGCCGCGAGGCCGACCCGGCGAGCGGCGCCGTTTGCCGAGGCGACGACGAGCAGTGCGTGATAGCGCCGTGTCCGCAGCCCGGCAACGGTTCCCATCGCGTATCCGCCGAGGCCGTCGGCGACCAACCATTCACGGCTCGCGCTCTCGTCGAGCGACCCGCAGACCTGCGGCCCCAAGCTGATGATCGTCATGCTCCCGGTCTATCCGACGCCGCAGCTGACGGCCCATCCGGACGGCGCAACCGGATCTGCGGTGGGCACGAACTACTCCTCCGGCACCTCAGTGGCGTCGACGGAGGTCGATTCGACCGAGGGCGCTCCGAGGTCAGGGTTCTCGATCTCGTGGCCTTCGACGTCGATGATGTCATCGGCGTCGACCGAAGATGATTCTGGTGCACCGGTGCGCGGATCGACGTCGCCCCGGTCGTCGACGGCGAGTACGTACGACGGCGCCCAACGATCGATCGCTTCGATCGTCTCCGTCGTCATGTGCTCCGGCAGGCCGCGGACGCCGTGCGCATACCGGGTCCATGCCTTGAGGATCATCGGCAGGAGGATCATCTGGATGGTCGGCAGTTCGACCTTGTTGACGTACCAGTCGCCGAGCAGGATGTCGACCGTCAACGGGCTGACGCGATAGGCGTCGCCGCCGACGTAGTCGTGGGCGAACCACACCAGCGGCTGGACGACGGCGCGTACTGTCTCCTCCGGCAGCTCGAGCTCGGTCGCGAACGAGGACTGCACGAACCCATCGATGACGGTGGCGGCATCGTCGTCGCTGATCGGTTCGGTGTCGTAGGCGGTACCGCCATCTGGCAGTAACGACATCATCCATTCGATGACGGATCGGGCGGCAGGCCACGACTCGGTCGGCTCGATCCCCTCGGTCAGTTCACCCTGGGAGATCGCCGCGATGATCCGTGCCTTGGCGTCGGCGGCCGAGGTCGCTTCGATCGTCACGTCCTCAGCAGGCATCTCCGAGAAGCGCAATCGCAGCCCTTCCGGAGAGTCCGGGAGCAGGAACGCATCCTTGACGGCCGATCCGATGTTGTGATCGATGTAGACCACTGCACTCATCATCTCCCCGGTCGGCCAATGCACCCCGACGAGGTAGTCGTCTCCGTCGTTGTACGGATGGGCCATCTTCAACACGTCGTAGGCCTCGGCGCCTGCCATTGTGCCGATCCATGGTGGCATGTGCGCCGGCAATTTGGCGTTGGCGACATCGTCACGGATATGTGCCGCGAGGTGCTCGTCAGGGACGATCTCACCGATCACGGCGGTCACCGCGGCGAGACCTGGCGAGGCGTGCAGGAAACTGTGGATCGTCTCCAGCAGCACCGGACGATTCTCCGTCTCTTCGGCGGTGTCCAACGGGCGGGGCATGCAGAGCTCGATGATTCCCGAGGCCATCGCCATCAGCGAGATCGGCGACGTGTCGCGCAACGCCCGTCTGGCGTCATCGACGAGGTTGGGTCCGTGGTGCTGATGCCCCCGGCCCTTCGTGTTCGCCGGCTGCGTCCCTTTGGGGGTCGTCCGTCCTCCCTTTTTGTGCCGAGAAGCTCTAGCCATGTCGGCGACGCTATCCAGTGATGACCGTTCGAGGGCTACGTGAGGTTCTTTGCGAGGCGCAGGGTCGCCAGTGTGTCCGGCTGCGCAAGACCGGCCATGGCGACGTCGTAGTCGGGAAGTTCGTAGACCTCGCCATCGTCGGTGATCATCAGGAAGCGGTCGAACTGCGACAGGAACGTACGGTCGTGGCTGACGGCGACGACCGTTCCCTGGAAGCCGTCGAGCGCCTTTTCCAGCGCCTCCGACGACTCGACGTCGAGGTTGTCCGTCGGTTCGTCGAGCAGCAGCACGTTGTGGCCTTCGAGTTCCAGGCACATGATCTCGAGGCGTGCCTTCTGCCCGCCGGACAGTGTCTGGAACTCCTGTCGGGCGGCGCCGGCAAGGCCGTAGCGGGCCAGCGCCTTCATCGATTTCTCGTCGTCGAACAGTCGTTCGCGGGCGATGTCCATACATTCCCTGCCGATGAAATCCGCCCTGTCGTTGATCTGCGTGAAGACGCCGATCGAGGTACGCGGGCCGTAGCTGATCGTGCCGGTGTCGGGTTCGTCCGTTCCGGCAAGGGCGCGCAGTAGGTGGCTCTTGCCCGTGCCGTTGGGGCCGATCAGGCCGAGTCGTTCGCCGAAGTAGACCTCGTCGGAGAACGGCAGGAAGAGGTCGCCGATCGATACCTTCTCCAACTTGGCGACGCGTCTGGCCGAGTCGGCGCCGCGCAGCTTGACGTGGATCTGTTGATCGGGGACCGGAGGTGGCGGAGGCCCGGCGGCCACGAACTTCTCCCAGCGCGTTTCTGCGGCATTGGCCTTGGTGGCGTTCTTGAAGTTCTGTGCGGCGCGCTGCTTCATGATCTTCATGTGCTGATAGAGGCGGCGTTCCTCGTCGTGCCACCGTTTGACAGCGTCGCCGAGCAGTTCCTGGCGTCTGGCGCGCGCCTCGGGGAACGTCGCGTACGAACCGCCGTGGACCCAGCAGCCGGAGCCTTCGACGGCGATGATCTTGGTCGCCACCCTGCCGAGCAGCGTGCGGTCGTGACTGACCATCAGGATCGTCGACCGGCTCGCCCTGATCTGCTCCTCGAGCCAGCCACGGGTCGGTATGTCGAGGTAGTTGTCGGGCTCGTCGAGCAGCAGCACGTCGGCGCCACTGGTGAGCAGCAGGTCGAGCACGAGTCGTTTGCGCTCACCGCCGGACAGCTCCGATACGAGTCGCCGGGAGAAATCGTCGATCGGCGTCTTGACGCTGCGATGTGCCGCTGCGTCCCACTTGGTTTCGAGTTCGTAGCCGCCGAGGTCACCCCAGTCGGTGATCGCCGTTGCGTACCCCATACCGTCGTCGGTCCCGTCCGCAAGTGCACGTTCGGCAGCGACGAGTGCCAGCCCGGCGACACGAAGCGCTGGCGGTGCGACCTCGAGCAGCATCTCCCGCAGCGTGTCCGTCGGGGAGGACATGCCGACGTCCTGGGTCATCGTCAGCATCGATCCGCCGACGGCGAACTCGCCGCAGTCGGCCTGGATACGGCCGGAAAGGATGCGCAGGATCGTGCTCTTGCCGACGCCGTTCGGACCGACGAGTGCCGCATGCTCTCCAGGGGCCACGCCGAAGCTGACGTCGAAGAACAGCGAGTCGCCGCCAGGTGGCGCGTATTCCAACTCGGACACCACGATGCTGCTCACGCCAGCGAGTATCGCCGAAGCCGGTCCCTCTCCCTCACTTCGTGTCGCTCGCTCAGCCTCATGGCGTGTCCTTCGGGGTTCTGTCGGTCTCGCCCTCGGAATCGATCTCCGGGTCGGGTGGCTTCGGGGCCCAGGCGGGGCGTTGACCGGTCTCGAGTTCGAGCAGGTTCGCCTTGGCGACGCGCCATGCCTGGTCGGCCTCCGGTGCACCCTTACCGCTGCGTTTGGCGGTCTTCACCATCTCGACGGCCTGCTGGTGGGCGACTTTCGCCTGCTCCAACCGAACCCTGGCCTCGGCCGCTTCGACCTTGCGGCGTTCCTCGGCCGCCTTGCGATCTTTTTCGTCCTGCACGGCCTTGCGCGCCGCTGCTTCGGAGCTGCGCACCGCCTTGGCGAAGCGCTCGGCGTCGGTCGGCGGCGGGGCGGGAGGCAACTTCGGTCGGCGTCGGCTCGGCATCGACCCGAATGTATTACCGCTGGCCGGTAATGGCGACTCCGGGGTCACCGCAGGTCGAGCCGCAACGACGGCCCGTGTCACCGAATGTGCGCAGATCAGCACACATTCGGTGACACGGAAGCCGTCCTCGCTCTCGTCGAGCGGCGTCAACTGGACGCGGTGCGGATCAGCCCGTATTCGACGACACCCGGTCGGTGGTGCTCCAGTGCATGGAAGACGCGGGTGTTGCGCCGATCGACACCGACCTGTTCGATGCACAGTGCTGCCCGCCCGACGTCGTATTCGAGGCGTTCGGCGACGTCGGCGGCCAGTTCGACAGCGCTCGGCCACGTGCACAACCAGTCTGCTTTGCCGAGTCCGAGGACGCCAGCCAGCTCACGAACCGGTCGTGCGGCGAGTTCGAGCGCCTGCTCGTCGGTGACCCGGCGGGCGAGCGGCAGATGATCGACGGCAGCTGCCACCGTCAAGCCGTCAGCTCGCCATCGTTTCACGGTGCGCAACGCACGTGTACCGGGCTGGAACTTCATCCGTTCGGCATCAGATTCTGAGACCATGACGATGGTCGACTCGAGCAGTTCGACGGCGACGTCGAACCCGGCGGCTGAGAGGCGAGCAGAAAAATCGGTGTCGCTGTCGAGGCGCAGCAGCATCTGCAGTGCGGCAGGGTTGGCGAACGTTCCGGCACCGTGCAGGCGCCGGACGAGTCCGTTGGCCTCCATACGGATCAGTGCCTCGCGAATCGCCGGCCTGCTTGCACCGAGTAGTTCGGCGAGTTCATCCTCCGATGGCAGCGCCTGGCCGAGGGCGATCGTCTCACGCCAGATCGGCAGCAGGCCGGCTACCACTGCGTTCGGCTGCGCCATGCGGCGCGACCCTACATGCCGCCCGTCGTCTGCGGCCGTCGCCACGATTGCCACGGCCGATTCACCGAATGTCGCAGTCGCTGCGAGATCTCGTGACTCGGGCCAGGCTCGTGGGGTCGGTCCGCCAATGCCGGGTTGGTTGCTTGTGCTGGATCGGTCATCTGCTCTGCTTCGGGATTGCCGCACGCAGGAGAGCGAGGTCCTCGTCATCGAGGCCAGCGGGAGGACCGGCGGCGATAAGTTCGGCAAACCCGTGGTCCGGCAGCATCGTGGTGATGGCGTACAGCCGTCCTGGTCCGGTGTTGCGGATGTGGTGCACGGAACCGGGCGGGAGCACCAGCAATTGTCCGGCGCGGATCGTCAGCTCGATCCCGTCGCTGACCGCAACGCCTTCGCCCTGTAGAAACCAGAATGTCTCGGTCGATGTTGGGTGGCTGTTCGGTGGTTGAGCGCCGCCTGGATCCCACACCTCGAACGACACGCTGAAGTCGTCGGCGGCCGTCGGCGGTCGCACGACTGCGAGCCGAACCGTGTCGCCGGCGCTGATGTGATGACAGTCGACGGTCGTCGCATCGAACAATGACGGCGCGACGATCGGAGCCGCAGGGTCAGCAGGGTCAGCAGGGTCAGCAGGACCGGAGAGTGGGCTGATTGACGGCTCGTCGGCGGTGAGCTCGTCCGTCATTCGGTGACGCGCCCGGCGAGGAATGACGCCATGCTGCTGACGGCGCTGATCAGCTGAAGGTCGCTGCCGCGCGCGCCTACGAAGGCAACGCCGAGTGGCAGACCTTCGACCTCGGCGATCGGCAGGACGACCACGGGTAGACCGGCGAGTCCGGCAATCGAGGTCAAGCGCAGTGTCCGCATCCGTTGCATCTCATGGGCCTGGCGATCCGCAGGCGCTCCAGGCGCTGCGCCGGCCGCCGCTGGCATCACGAGGATCGTGTCGCCGGCCGTCGCTTCGTCGAGGATGCTGCGAACGGTTGACCGGATACGGTCGGCGACGGCAACGTCGGCGAGCGTGATGTGCGATGCCGCTTCGAAGCGACTGGCGATTCCGGGGCCGAACTTCGGTCCTCCGATGCCGGCGGTGGAGCGAATCCATTCGCCATGTGCCTGCCATGCCTCCCACCCCTGACGCATTCTGAACGCCATCAACGTGTCGTCGAGATCGACGCCCAACACGAGCGGAACGGAGGGCGATCCGCATTCGATGGCGATGCGACTGACGGCGTCGGCAACGGCGGGCGAGGAGTCCATCAGCGTCTCGGCGATGACTGCGAATCGCACGCGCTCGACGTAGGACGGGGTCGTCGCAATCGGTCCACCTGGCCGATCGGTCACCCACGTCGAATCGGTGGACGCACCGTTGCCCGGCAGTGTACTGCCGGCGAGAGGTGCACCGTTGTCGAGCAGAATTCGTGCACCGGCGAGCACGACGGCGGGGTCACGAGCCAGCAGCCCTGCCGTATCGAACGACGGTGCCAATGGGACGACACCGTCCAGCGAAATGGCGCCATGGGTGGGCCGCCATCCGACGATGCCGCAGTAGCTCGCAGGGACTCGGATGGAACCGGCGGTATCGGTACCGAGCGCAAAGTCGACCAGCCCGGCGGCGACGGCCGCTGCCGACCCAGCTGACGATCCACCAGGGATCCGGCCAGGTGCGGCGACATTGCGCGGTGTCCCGTAGTGGATGTTCGTGCCGGACAGCGAGTATGCGAGTTCGTCGGTGATCGTCTTGCCGACGACACTGGCACCCCCGGCCACGAGTTGGGTCACCGCTCTGGCTGTCGACTCTGCCGCCCGGTGCGTCGCCGCGTACGTCGGATTCCCCGCACCGGTCACGACACCGGCAATGTCGAAGAGATCCTTCACGGCGAGCGTCAGACCAGCCAGCGGACCGCCGGGCCTGCCGGACGCGAGCAGTGCAGGGTCGCCGATGAATGCATCGACCGTGTCGACAGGCACGGCGACGGACGGCGGTCTGTCCGCGGGCTCGCTCACGCCGGCACTATCGCCGCGACGATGTCGGAGAGCAGCGCGGTGAAACCGAAGCATCGACGCACGTTGTAGACGGTGGCGTCCCAGCAGAATGCCGGCGACGTCGTCGCCGAGGCGTCCTCCAGCATGATGACGTCGTAGCCGATACACGCCGCATCGATGAGCGTCGCCAGCACGCACTGATCGGCGTTGAGCCCGGCGAACAGCAGTGTGGTGACATCGAGGTTGCGCAGGACGGAGTCGAGATCTGTATCCCAGAATCCGCTCATCCGATGCTTGTGGACCCATCGATCCGCGGGTGATGCGCGCAATTCCTCGACGACAGCGGCACCCCACGAGCCGAGCTGCAAGACTGGTGAACCGGTTGGTTCAGTCGAGCCGATCCCGACGCCGGTCCCGTCAGGGTCGAAGACATGGATCACATTCGGAGGAAGATTGGCGCGGTCCTGACGGGTTCCCCAGTTCAGCCAGACGACGGCGACGCCGGATTCGCGCAGGCGCGGTAGCGCCATTGCGAGGGCCGGGATCGGTGCCCGTGCGGCGCTCACGTCAACGCCGATCGATGCAAGCCAACCGTCTGTATGGCAGAAGTCGTTCTGCATGTCGACGATGACGACCGCGGTCCGGGACAGGTCGAGATTGATCGCCGTCGGAAGCGCATCGACGGAGACCGTCGCTTGCGGTCGTGTGACACGACTCAGGACCACTGTTCCATCGGTCGCGACCCACCGGTTGCGAATTCCGGCGCCGATCGATCCGGGTTCGGGAAGTGGTTCTGACTGAGGTTCGGTCCTCGACTCGGGGACGGTTTCGTTCACGATGGCACCTGCGGGTCGGCGAGTCGTGAAACGTGGGCGTGGTGGATCCGCCACGCCGAGCCGTCGTGCTTCCACACCTGCGTCCGCTGCACGGTCACCCCGCTGCGCTGCAACACGGCGAGGTGCACGATCAGCCCGGGCGCCAGCAGACGGGCCTGCTCGTCGAGCCAGACCGGCGTGACCATCGGTGAGTACGACGTCCGCAGGGCGACGACCGCCTGGCGGCCGAGCTGTGCGCCCTCCGGACCAAAGCGGCTGACGTCGTCGGCGTCGGCGAAGAAGGCCGCTGCGGCCGCGCCGTCTCCGTCGATCAGCGCCTGCTCGTACGCATGGGCGCAGGCGATGACCTCGTCAATGGCGGACTCGGTGGTCTTCTGTTCGGTGGTCTTCGGTTCGGTGGTCTTCGGCTCGGTGGTCTTCGGCTCGCGGGTCACCGTTGCGAACGTAGGAGGACTCTGTGTCTGCAGGGTTTCGTCCTCGCGAACGTCGGCAATGCGCACGATCAACCCGTTCAACTGCTCGCCGGGGGATCGAGGCGGAGATAGACGTCGGCGAGTCGCTCGCGCCAGACCTGGTCACGACCGGCCACTTCAGGCTTGACGAAGGTGCCGGTAGCATACCAGTCGGACATCGTTCGGCCGAGCAGTTGCCCGCGTTTGGTGTGGATGTCGATGGCTGCGTCGGGAATGTCGGGCGTCAGCTCCTCGTGCAGGACGACCTGCATGATCTCGACCGGTGTCGGATCCTTCGGCGAACTGGCGAGGTAGCCGGCAGCCTGGGCGGCAAAGACGAGACGGTCGTAGGCCGCTGGAGGTGCTGCTTCAGCGCTCTGCCAGAGTGCATAGACGATCGCCGGTGCGTTCGGGTCTGCAAGGCCGATGTCCTCCGCCGCCATCACTCGCAGACGGTTCCACATCATCGATTCGTGGTCGGCGTCGGTTCGCGCCAGTTCGATGGCGGCGCGGATCGACTGTTCGATCCGACCGGCCCTGACGTGCTTGTGCAGTGCAGACCGAACCTCGTCGGTGACCAGTCCGTGAATCGTCCTGCTGTCGGTGAACGGGTCCAGCGAGTAGTGCGGAATCGGTCTCTCCCACCTCGACGCGTCGTCAGCGGCGGAACCGGACGGGGAGGGAGAAGGGGAAGGGGACGGAGAGGGGGAAGACGGAGAGGGGGAAGCGGTCATCGGGTCAACTCCAGCGGTAGGCGGGCGACATGTCCTGACGCCGCGATGTTCATAATCGCACCGTCACCGACAGCAGCGGAAGACCAGCGACTGATGACCCCGCCGACGGCCTCCTGCAGTTCCATCTTGCCGAGCGCCGCCCCGAGGCAATAGTGACGACCCGCTCCGAAGGCGAGTTGCGGTTTGGCAAGCTTGCGGGTCACATCGAATCGATGTGGATCGAGGTGGACAGCCGGGTCACGGTGTGCTGCGGCAATGCGAATGGTGACATAGGTGCCACGGGTGATGGGGTGGCCGATCAGCTCGGTGTCGGCCGTTGCGTACTTGATCGTGTGGCGGATCGCCGGTTCGAAGCGTCCGCACTCCTCGAGCGTGTTTGCCAGCAGCGATCGGTCACCGGAGAGGCCACCATCGGCGCCGTCATGCGGCTGACGGTGGACCAGCGTCCACTGCTCGGGGTGCGTCGCCAGCGTGAGCAGGGCCGTACCGATCGTGTTCGCGGTGTTGTCGACGGACGCGCTCAGTAGCTCCTCGAGCAGGCAGGCCGCGTCGATCGTGTCGATGACTCCGCTGTCGGTTGCCGTGACGAGCGCCGAAGCGAGATCGTCCGCCGGTTGGCGGCGCTTCAGTTCGAGCAATTTCTGCGTGTACTCCAGCAGTTCGGCCTTCGCCGCCTTGACCGGCTCGACCATCGATGCCTGAGCGGTGAAGACCAGCAGCAGCGATTTCGACCAGCGCGCCAGCAATGCCGCATCCGCTGGATCAGCCCCGACCATCCAGCAGAACAATGCGCTCGGAACCTGGTCGGCGAGATCTTCCATCGCCTCCAGCGAATCGGCGTCGACGTGAGGGTCGAGGAGGCCGTCGACGAGTTGCCGCGTCCGTTCACGAAGACCGTCGATCCGTCTGGCGGTGAACCACGGGCTGACCGCCCGACGAAGGCGTTGGTGGGCGTCTCCCTCTGCGTCGGTCAGCGTGTGATCGAACGTTCCCCAGAGTGGGCCGTGTCCCAGATCTTGCAGTAGCCAGTCGATTCCCGGCACCAGCGCGGTGTCGTGAAACGCTGCGTCGCAGGTCGCGTAGTCGAGCAGTGAGACGCCGTTCCCGTCGGCGACGACAGCGTGGTGACGCAAGCGGTCGAATGTCG
>JANXUF010000030.1 GCA_025356335.1 Actinomycetes bacterium | reverse complement strand
GCGAGCGGCGCTGCCGCTCGCGACTCCTGCTACCTTGCATATCTATCCGGACCGGGGGGTTCTATGGATAAGTTCATCGCCCTGTTGTTCAGCGGCGTCGCCTACGGGTCGATCATCGCCCTATTGAACGTCGGCTTCCTGGTGCTCTACCGGGCGACCAATGTCTTCAACTTCGCCTACGGGGACCTCGTGACCCTGGGTGGATATCTCGGGCTCTGGGCGCTGGTGGACCTGAGGCTTCCGATGGTCTTCGCCTTCCTATTGGTGATGGCGTTGATGGCGAGCGTCGGCATCGTCATCGAGCGCGTCGCCTACACGCCACTTCGCAAGCGGCCGCCGATGGTGGTGGCAATCGCCACCCTCGCCGCCGGAATCGCTATACGCGGCGCCTTGGCCGCATGGCAGGGTTCAGACGCCAAGCGTGTCCCCGGCGTTTTCAACAACAAGACGATCTCGATATTGGGAGCGCCGATCGATCGTCAACGGGTGCTGATCGTCGTGGTCGCGGCCGCTGCGGTCACGGCGATGTGGTACTTGATCCAGCGAACGTCGTTCGGCCGTCGGGTGCGTGCTCTGGCCACCGATCCGGAGATGGCCCGACTGTGCGGCGTCAGGACATCGCCGATCACGATCGTCGCGTTCGCACTGTCGACGACGCTCGCCGGCCTCGCCGGTCTGCTCGTCGCCCCGCTCGGGTTCGTCGACCTGAACTACGGCTTCGGGCTGATGCTCTCGGCCTTCGCAGCGATGGTCGTCGGGGGATTCGGCAGCTTCGGCGGTGTCGTCGCCGGTTCGTTGATGATCGGCCTTGTGCAGCAGATGGCCGGTGGCTACGTCTTCACAGACTGGGCGCCGATCCTGCCGTACATCGTGCTGCTGGTCGTGATCGGACTCAAGCCGTCAGGCTTGTTCAACATGTCGAGGACGAGACTGTGACGGAGAAGATGCTCGTGAACAAGGCTCGTACGGCGTCGGCGGCTCCCGCGCAACCGCGTTCCGCGGATGCCGGCAGCGCCCGCAATGCCATGACCACCGGTCGCGCCAGTACGGACGGCGGTCGCCCTGACGGAGGCGACGGTCCCAGCAGTGCCGAGGTCGATGGCGCGAAGGCCAGCGGATCGTCGGTCGATTCGGGGGTGGCGGCTGCGAGCGTCTTGCAGCGGTTGTCGGCACGTTCGCTCCACCCTCGTCCGCCGAGCTACCGCGCTCGCGGCTATTCGACGTTGGGCGGCTTCCTCATCTTCGTGGCGATCATCGGCCCGATGATCGGCGGCCACTCACGGTCGTGGCAATTCCTGGTGAACACGTGGCTGATGTATTCGGTCACGGCGGTCGCGTTCTATTGGGTGTTCGGTCTCGCCGGACGATTCGCCTTCACACAGACGTTCATGATGTCCGTCGGGGCCTACGTCTCGGCATTCGTGACGATGCAGGGCAAAGGTCACGCAGTGATCCTCGGCCTGTTGGCTGCGCTGGTCGCCGGAGCGCTCCTCGGGCTCGGCATCTTCGTGCTCCTGCGGAAGGCGCAGGCGATCTACTTCGGCATCGGGACGCTGGCGGTGGCGTCGATCGGCCTCTATGCGTTTGCCCGCTGGCCGGCCTTCACCGGGCCCGGCGGGACGAAGACCGGCCTGCCGCCGCTGGAATTCTTTGGGAAACAGTTCCTCAAGGACAGCAGTGTGTTCTGGCTGTTCTTCGGAGTCATGGCCGCAGTGCTGCTCCTCGGGGTGTTCATCGAGCGATCGCCGTTGCGTCGAGAAGCCGTTGCCGGGCGGGAGAAGCCGAACGTCGCCGAACTCGCCGGCATCCCGGTCAACCGCCATCAGTTGGCACTGTTCATGCTCGGCTCAGCCGTGGGGGCACTCGTCGGTGGACTGATCGCCCACTGGGTCGGAGTCGTCGCCGTCGACACCTACGGCATCGATCTCGGTGTCGGCCTGTTTCTCATGCTGATCCTCGGTGGCAGGCAGTCGATGTGGGGGCCGGTGCTCGGTGCGGCGTTCTACGTCGCACTTCCCGAGTTCATCAAGAGCATCTCGAGGTACCAGCGCATCGTCTACGGAGTGATCCTGCTGATCGTCATCATGGTCCTGCCGATGGGGCTCGTCGGGCTGTTCAAGCGCGTCGGAGACTTGCTGCGGACGACATTTCGTCGAGTCAAGGGCACTCGCGGACCGGCGCAGACGAGCGCGGCGGCGGCCGGCGCCGGTGGCGTCCAGGCGCATGCCTCCGCAAACTCTGCACGGGAGGTGGACGATGCTGACCGCTGAGAACGTCGAAGTCAGTTTCGGCGGTGTTCGAGCCGTCGCCGGTGTGTCGATCAACCTCGAGGACGAAGAGGTCGTTGGTTTGGTCGGTCCCAACGGCAGCGGCAAGACGACGTTCCTCAATGCCTTGAGCGGCATCGTGAAGGCATCCGGTTCGATGCGCATCGACGGCAAGTTGGTGCCGTTCGGGCGGCCCCGGCAGGTGTGGCGTGCAGGCGTCGCACGGGTCTTCCAAGCGCCTCAGACATTCCTCGAAGGTCTGTCGGTGATCGACAACGTGCTGTTGTCGTCCGACCAGTTGTCGATGCGCGGACTCATCGGCTCGACGGTCGGCCGGGTCCCGATGTGGAAGCACGAACGGAACCGGTGGCGTGAGGCGATGACCGTTCTGGAGATCGCCGGCCTTGCAGACGTCGCCGAGGCCCCCGCCGACTCGCTCACGTATGGTCATCAGCGCATGTTGGAGCTGTGCCGAGCACTCGCCGGCAACCCCCGGGTTCTGCTGCTCGACGAACCGAGCGCCGGCCTCAACGATGCCGAGACCGCCGAACTGGGTCGGTTGTTGCAGGAACTGCGCCACCGCCGGATCGCCATGCTGCTGATCGATCACAAGATCGACTTCGTCGACACGTTGTGTGACAGGGTCGTCGTGCTCGACCTCGGACAAGTGATCGCCGAGGGTGTCGGCGAACAAGTGTGGCGCGACCCGCTGGTCATGAGCGCCTATCTAGGAGTGACAGCCGATGCTGCAGATTGAACAACTCGACGTCCGATACGGACCGACGCACGCCGTGCGTTCGGTCGATCTCTCGGTCGGCGAGGGAGAGGCCGTCGCCCTGCTCGGGCCGAACGGCGCCGGAAAATCCTCGACGCTGCGGGCGATCAGCGGCCTCGTGGGCTACGGAGGCACCATTCGGTTCGAAGGGACGGACGTCTCGACGATATCGGTGCACGAACGTGCGGCCAGAGGGATCATTCATGTCCCAGAGGGCCGCAAGGTCTTCGTCGATCTCACGGTGCACGAGAACCTGCAGATCGGATCCACAGCCGCCTGTGGCCGCAGCGACTTCAGCCTCGACGACGCCTATGACCTGTTTCCAGCGCTGCGGGGCATCAGCGGGCGGCTCGGCTTCGCGTTGTCCGGGGGCGAGCAGCAGATGGTCGCCCTCGGACGTGCCCTCGTCGGCTCACCGGTGCTGTTACTCGTCGACGAACCCTCGCTCGGACTGGCACCGCTCGTCGCCAACAACGTGGCAACGGCGCTGGCTGAGATCGGTACGCGGACGAGTCTGCTGGTCGTCGAACAGAACGTCCATCTCGCCCTCAAGGTGTGCACACGTGCCGTCGTGCTCCGCGCAGGCGAAGTGGTGCTGCGTGCGGACGCCGACGAGCTCGGTGATCGCAGTGCCTTGCTGTCGCAATACCTCGGCCAGTCCGACATCACCGCTCCGATCGTCTGACAGCGCCTCGGCTACTCGCGGGGAAGCCCGAGGACGCGCTCGGCGAGGATGTTCCGCTGGATCTCCGATGTCCCGGCGTATATCGTCCCGCCGCGAGCGACCAGGAACGTACCCGTCCAGGATCCCGTCGTGTTCGGCGCACCGGGAGAGTCCATGCGCGGCCCGGTCGGTGTGACGCCCACGGGCACCAGTCCCGCAGGCCCGGTGATGTCCATCGCCAGTTCGGTCAGGCATCGGTGATGCTCGCTCCAGAACAACTTGAAAACGGAGGACTCCGGTCCAGGATTCTCACCGCGCAGGAACGACGTCAGTGCCCGGTATCCGAGGAACCGGAGCACCTCGACCCGGCTGTACGCGCGGGCAAGGCGGTCACGGATCACTGCGTCGTCGTTCCGGCCATAGTCGCGGGCCAATGCCAGGAGGCGATCGAGTTCGGCGCGGAAGCGGATGGGAAGCGTCGCCGCTGCGGCGCCTCGCTCGTAGCCGAGCAAGGTCGTGGCGACGGCCCATCCAGCGTTCGGGCTCCCGACGACGTTGGTGGCGGCGGTGCGCGCTGCAGTAAAGACGACCTCGTTGAACTCCGAGTGCCCCGTCATCATCCTGATCGGCCGCATCTCGATACCCGCCTGCTCGATCGGACACAGCAAGAAGGTGATGCCCTTGTGCGCGGGCGCTGTCGGGTCCGTCCGAGCGAGCACGAAGATCCAGTTGGCCGTCTTGCCTGCTGATGTCCACACCTTCTGGCCGTCGATGACCCACTCGTCACCGTCCAGCTCGGCTCGGCAGCGCAGGCTGGCCAGATCGGAGCCGGCGTCAGGCTCCGAGTAGCCCTGGCACCAGCGGTCCTGCCCGGACAAGATCCGCGGGAGGAAGTGGCGCTTCTGCTCCTCGGTGCCGAGCGCCACCAGGGTGTTGCCGAGCATGTTGATCCCGAACGTGTCGTTGGCGCCGCCGGTCGGCACGCCCGCCATGGCGAACTCCTCGGCGATGACGACGTGCTCGACCGCTGACAGGCCTCCCCCTCCGTACTCGAGCGGCCATGCCGGAGCCAACAGTCGGTGCTCAAAGAGGATCGTCCGCCAGTGCTCCGTGAATCGGCGTTGTTCGTCGGGGCCGAGCGCGCCCGTTCCCGGCCAGTCCTGCGGGAGGTTCGCCGCGAGGAAGCGGCGCAATTCGCTGCGGTAGGCCTCCGTCTGGACGTCATAGTCAAGATGCATGGCGCTGCGCTCGTGGCTGTAACTGCGGCGTCGATGCGACGAAGTCGAGGATCGCCTCGGCGACCGCCCGAGGCCGTTCGATGTGCACGAAATGCCCGCTGTCGGGCAATTCCACCACCCGGGCGTCGGGCGGCAGCAACGGCGCCAACTGGGCGGCGCTCGTTCCCGTGCTCATGACCTCCTCGGCGATCATGCCGAGCACCGCAAGGAACGGCATGCCGAGGCCGGTCATGCCGAGCATGCCCCATTCCGGTCGGAGGGGCACGAGCGAGCCGCCCTTGTGTGCAGGGTCGAGCTTCCATCGCCAACCATGGGGGGTCTGCTCCCCGCCGACTGTCACGAGGTAGCGCAGCCATTGCGGCGTCAAGCGCGGGTTGACTCTGCCACGCCGGGCGGCGAGTTCGTCGATGGTTCCCGGGCGGCGGGCGAGGTCGTCGTTGCGGCGATGGTCCAACCAGGCAGGCAGTTCCCGTAGGCGCATCGTGACGGCGTCGCTGCCGAACCGGGCGAGTTGGGCGGCCGTCGACGGAAAGCCGTCCAGATTGACGACATGGCTGACCCGATGCGGGGCGGCCTCTGCCAGCATCGTCATCAACGTCCCACCTTTGGAGTGCCCGACTACCGGCATCGGGTCGGGTGACAGCGTGTCCATCACGGCGATGGCATCTCGGAGGTCGGCGTCCCAGCTGATGAGGGCTGCGTGTTCCGAGTCTCCGTGGCCGCGCTGGTCCCAAGCGACCACCCGCCAGCCGCCGGCGGCGACGAGCGGGGCGAAGACGTCGAACGAACGAGCGAACTCGGAACCCCCGTGTGTCAGCAGTATCGGCGGGTCGTCGACGTGGCCCCATTCGTGGACCGCGATGCGGACGCCACTCGAGTCGACACCCCGCTGCCGATCGGGAACCAGGGCGCCAGGGAACACGGAGTGGGACATATCCACCTTTCATCATTCCTCGAGCAGTTTGTCACGCAGCATTCGGTCCAGCAATTGCTTACTAGCAGACATTAGATCTATGGTTGTGAAGTTCAACAAGTCGAACGGAAGGCGATCGTGACTCCTTCGAATGGTGCCGACTATCGGCACAACGGTAGTCAGACGACGGTGGATGAGCTCCCGGTAGCGATGCTCTCCGGTGTGCGGGTCGTCGAAGTGGCGAGCTACGTGTCGGGGCCACTTGCAACCCAGGTGCTCAGCGATCTCGGGGCGGAGGTCGTCAAAGTCGAACCGCCGGCCGGCGACCCGATGCGCAACTTCGGGCTCCGCGTCGACGGGTTGAGCGCGATGTGGGTGAACGTCAACCGCGGGAAGAAGGGTGTCGTCGTCAACCTCAAGGACCCGGATGGCATGGGGCAGTTCCGTCAGCTGCTGGCGACTGCCGACATCTTCGTCCAGAACTGGCGCCCAGGCGTTGCCGAGTCGCTCGGCCTCGGAGACGGCGACCTCGCCGAACTCAACCCGCGACTGATCCGCGTGTCTATCACGGGATTCGGAGCGACGGGGCCGTCGAAATCCCGGCCCGTTTTCGACGTGCTCCTGCAAGCGGCCAGTGGGCTTGCGGCGAGCGAGGGGGCTGACGGTCAGCCGAGTTCGGTCCGGTCCCTCATCGCCGACAAGACGACGGCGTTGTTCGCTGCCAACGCCTGCCTGGCAGCGCTGGCGCGGCGCAATCAGACAGGACTGGGCTGCCGGATCGAGATGGCGATGCTCGACGTGTTGGCCTATTTCGATTTTCCCGATCTCGGCCAGGATCGGACGTTTCTCGGGGAAGGTTTGCAGCAGGATTTGCGGCGAGGTCGATCACCCCTGTTGCGCACGAGCGACGGGTACGTTGCCGTCTCGCCGGTGAGCGGCTCGCAGATCGGCGCCGCCGTGACCGCCGTTGGTCACCCGGAGTGGAAGAACGACCTCAAGAAGATCGACAACCCAACCGAACTGACCAACATCCTCTACGACCGTCTCGAAGCAGAAACCCAGCATCGGCCGACGGCAGAATGGGTGGCGATCTTCGAGGCACACGACGTGCCGGCGGCGCCGGTCATGACGATCGATCAGCATCTCGTCGACGAGCAGGTGCTCGTCAACCAACTGTATTCGGAGGGTTCCTCGCCAGTCGGGCCGGTGCGCCAGGTGCGCTACCCGATTCGCATCGACGGCCAGCTGCTGCAGCCGCCGGGACCGGCTCCCGACCTCGGTGAACACACGGACGAGGTGTTTGCCGGGTCGTGGTGGGCGCCCCCGTTCGTCGGGGTCACAGGCTGACGCTCGACGGGCCGGCCCGAGAGGCGGCGACGTGGTGTCGCCCCCGCTGCGCGTCGGCTGCTCGACTGCTCGACTACTCGACTACTCGACTACTCGACTACTCGACTACTCGACTACTCGACTACTCGACTACTCGACTACTCGACGATGCGGCCGATTGCCTGGCGTAGCTGACGCAGGTTGCGGCACTCGATGGCGAGGTCGCAGTGCTGTCCGTATTCGGCCATCAGCGAGTCTCCGGTGTTCCAGCTCTCTTCGGGCTCGGGGTTGAGCCAGACCACCGAACGGGCGCGCTGGTGGATCTCGCCGAGCAGGTGCGACTGCGCTGCGTGATAGTTGTTGCGGGCGTCGCCGAGCACGAGGACGGTGGTCCTGGCGGTGACCCCAGCGCCCCACCGGTTCCAGAACGTCTCCAGACTGTTCCCGTAGTCGGAGCGTCCATCGAGCCAGACGACCTGCGCCTGGTCATTGACCCGCTTGGCGAGGTCGACGATGCCGTCGGATTCCTGGAACAGGCTGCTGATCTCGTCGACGGAGTCGACGAAGGCGAAGCTGCGGACTCGCGTGAATTCGGTCTGAAGCGCGTTGAGCAGGTGAAGTGCGAACCGGGCGAACATCATCACCGAACCGGAGACGTCGGCGAGCACCATCAGCTGCGGCTTCGCCGGCCTGGCTCGCCGATGGATCAGCTCCGCCGGCGTACCGCCATAGGCCAGGGAACGGCGGATCGTGCGGCGAACGTCTACGGCGCCATGACGGCGGTGCCGTTTGATCGCCAGTTGTGCGGCGAGCGACCGTGCCAGCGGCTGTACCGCGTCGGTCATCGCCTGACGATCGGCGGCGGTCGACGCGAGGAAATCCGCGTCCTCCGGCAAGGTCGTGCGCAACCGCCCGGCGACGGCCCCGGACCCTTGGGCGGCAACGAGCAGCCGGCGGATCTCGGCGTCGACCTCCTGACGCACCCACTCGAGGCGTCGTTCGTGCTCGTCGGCCTGCAGGCGTCGCTGGAGTACGTCATTCGGCTGGGGGCCCTCGCGGTGAGCGACGTCGGTGGCCGCACCACCCGGCGACGTCTGACCGGTGGCGACGTTGTCGGCGGCTTCGAGGCGGGCTCGCAGCTGTTCGAGATCCAATGCCTTGACCGTGCGGTACACGTACAGCAGGCTGCTGATCGCTCCGCCCACCCGAAAGTCGGCGAACAGTGTGACGGCCTGTCGTGCTCGTAGTCGTACGAGCTCACGGTCGCCGGTGGCGAGGGCGTCGAACAATAGCTCGACGACCTCGGCGCGGCTGGGCAGGGTGCCCGCCAGCGTCCGCGGCCGGTTGTCGCCGGGTTCGCCGTCGCCGGAGCACTCGAGCACGTCCGCCCGATCCAGGGAGAAGTAGACGTCGAACAACGCCTCGTAGACCGTTCGATGACGGTGGTCCTTGACGAGCGTCGCCGCCAGCGCCGCCTTCAGCGCCTCGCGTTCATCGAGTGGGAAACAGCTCGCGGCGCGCATCGCATCGACGCATTCGGTCATCGAGACGCGCACGCCGGCCTGCCGGAGCTCTCCGACGAAGCCTCGCATGGTGTCGAACATTCAGCTCACCACGATCGAGCTCACGACGATCGAGCTCACGTCAATCGAGCTCACGACGCGCCCGCGTGATCGAACGTCGACCACGCCTCGCGGACCGTCTCGACGTCGCTGCGCCGCCTCAGGAGGTGTTCGATCGTCTGCTCCAGTGCGCCGGCATCGAGCACGTCTGCGCTGATCGAGATGAGCGCTCTCGCCCAACTGATCGTGTCGCCGATCGACGGCGAAGACAGGATCGGCATGGTTCGGATTCGCGCCACGGCGGCACCGACCTGGTCGGCAAGCGTCTGCGGCAGGCCTGGCAGCTGGGTCAGGAGGATGTCTTGCTCGCGGTCAGGAGCCGGATAGTCGAGATGCAGCGAGAGGCATCTGCGGCGGAGCGCCTCCGACAGCAGGCGGCTGCCGTTCGACGTCAGCAACACCAGCGGCACCGTCGTTGCCGTGATTGTGCCGAGTTCGGGAATGGACACCTGGTACTCCGAGAGCACCTCGAGGAGCAACGCCTCGGTCTGCAGTTCGATGCGGTCGACCTCGTCGATCAACAACACCGTGCTCGACTTGGCGCGAATCGCTGCGAGCAGCGGTCCGGCGAGCATGAACGACTCGGTGAAGACGCCACCGCCGTCCGATGTGTCGTCATCTGGCGCTCGACCTCGAAATCCGTGCTCGATCGCCAGGAGTTGCTTGCGATAGTTCCAGTCGTACAGCACCTTGGCCTCGTCGAGGCCCTCGTAGCACTGCAGCCGGAGCAACTTGGCGCGCGACACGGCGGCGAGGGCTGTGGCGAGCGAGGTCTTTCCAGAACCCGCATGCCCCTCGACGATGATCGGCTTGGCGAGGTGCTTGGCGAGGTAGACGGTCTGCGCAGTGCGTTCGTCGGCGAAGTATCCGGCCGCCGCGAGCTGTTGGAGAACATCGTCGGGGGAGTCGAATCCGCCGGCGACCTCGGCGTTCCGGCCGACCACAGGGTGGACCGTCATCGGCCAGATGTGCGCTGAGCCAGCGCGAATGGCGGGGAGTTCCCCGCGACGGCACCCCGCACGCGCTGAGCGTTGAAGCAGAAGACGAATTCGGTGATACCGGCGTCGACGAGGACGTCGGAAGGCAGGCCTTCACCGATACGGATACCGAACCGCATGAAGAGCTCCTGATGGCAGATGCACGGGCGGCCGCCATCGAGTTCGGGATCGAGGCTGCCGTATGCCCATACGTCGATGCCGATGACGGCCGGCCGGAACGACGCCAACCATCTCGTCTCTCGGAGGAACGGTCCAGGAACGAGATCGTTGATATACCGGTCTGGCGCTGTCTCGATGAGCTGCCGCCATCCCGTCCGAATGACGATGACATCGCCCGGCTCGATCGGGGTGGAGAGCGCAGCACGCTCGAGTGCGCCTTCGAGATCCTCCACCGAGATCCTGTAGTTGCTGCGGAGGTGGGGTTGCCCGTTCGGGGCGATGTCGACATCGCCGCCCCCAGCGTCGAGTTTGTAGGAGAGCACGTCGAGGAGCACGCCCCTCGTCACGATCGGGAACAGACCATCGGTCCCGAGTCTGTTCGACCCCCACGTCTCGGCGATCTCGTCCCCTTTGAAGCCGTTATAAAACGTGTTGGCGACACCGCAGTGATGCAGCCCGTTGATCTTCGTGCCCATGTTGTAGGTGAGTGTCACGCGCTCCTCGAACGTGCTGATGCGGTTGTTGCCATGCGGGACGGTCGAGGCGGCGATGCCGTCGAATTCCGGGCGAGGCTGAAATCCGGTGATATACAGCCGCTGCTCGAACTCGCGAGAGCCGATGGCCGGGAAGCCGTTGAACAACGTCTCGGCGAGGTTGAATGTCTCCACGGGCCTGGTGACATCGAGGAGCCCGAGTGCCTTTGCCGACTTTTCCGGCGTGACCTCGTTGAACGAGCCGAGTTGGTCTCCGGCACCGTAGGGACCTGGCACCCAGGCGCCCGCTTCGACGGCGTCGACGTCGAAGGGAATGTCATCGAAGGCGATCTCCTCGCCGCGCGCCACGTAGTGCCGGCGGTCGAACTGCGGGTGCCCGTGCTCTGTCGGGGTCATCGCGACCTTTCCCTCTTCCGGTCCAATTCCATACCATCAGATTACACTCTGACCAATCCCACGGACGGGCCGTTCGATGCCGAGACGGGATTGCACAAGTGTTAGTCTGTCCTACAAATGTCCAGCCGAATCGGCGCTGAACGCAGTCGAAGAAACCGGAATTGGGGGAGGACGGTCATGACTGACCTGACGATGACCATCGACGGCGCAGCGGTGGCGTCGGAGAGGTATTTCGACGTGCTCAACCCGGCAACCGGGAACATCGTCGCAGCGGCGCCCGACTGCACGACACAGCAGCTCGATGCGGCGATGGACTCATCCTCGTGCGCCTTCGTTACGTGGCGCGCCGATGAGGATCGCCGACGCGAGGCGTTGCGCCAAGCAGCCAAAGCCATCGCCGCGGCGGCCGCAGAGATCGCTCCGCTGCTGACGGCAGAACAGGGCAAGCCACTGCGCGATTCCACCGGCGAGGTACTCGGGACGAGTGCCTGGTTCAAGTACTACGCCAACCTCGAGCTGCCAAGGGAGGTCATTCAGGACGACGACCGGGTGTTCGCCGAGGTGGTCAGACGACCCATCGGTCCGGTTGCGGCGATCACACCGTGGAACTACCCGCTGCTGCTCGCCGCATGGAAGATCGCCCCTGCGTTGCGTGCCGGCAACACGGTCGTGGCCAAACCGTCGCCGTACACGCCGCTGACGGCGCTGAAGCTCGGTGAGATCCTGCGCGAGGCGCTCCCTCCGGGCGTGTTAAACGTGATCAGCGGACGGGATCCGCTCGGCGCAGCGATGACGGCGCATCGCGTGCCCCGCAAGATCAGCTTCACGGGTTCCGTGCAATCCGGGCGCAGGGTCGCCGCCGCTGCCGTCGATGGGTTCAAACGCGTCACGCTCGAGCTTGGTGGCAACGACGCGGCGATCGTCCTCGCCGACGCCGATGTCGGAGCGATCGCCTCCAAGCTCTTCTGGGGTGCCTTCACCAACAACGGCCAGGTCTGCTCGGCAATCAAACGCCTCTACGTTCCGGAGCCGATGTACGACGACGTGGTCGACGCGCTCGCCGCCCTTGCCACCACGGTGAGGGTGGGCAACGGTCTCGATGACGGAGTCCAACTCGGTCCGCTGAACAATCGGGCGCAGCTGGACCGGGTCAGCGAACTCGTCGACGACGCCGTGAACACCGGGGCAAGGGTGGCTGCCGGCGGCGTTCGGATGGATGGCGACGGGTACTTCTACGCGCCGACGATCATCGCAGATGTTGCCGACGGGACCCGTCTCGTCGACGAAGAGCAATTCGGTCCGGCGCTGCCGGTGATCTCCTACCGCCGTGCCGAAGAGGCCGTTGCACACGCCAACGCCAGCAACTTCGGCCTCGGTGGTTCGGTGTGGTCGAGCGATACAGAGCGCGCCGGAATGGTTGCTGCGCAGCTCGAATGCGGCACGGCCTGGGTCAACACGCACATCACCCTTGCGCCCCACCAGCCCTTCGGCGGCGTGAAGTGGAGCGGGCTCGGCGTCGAGAACGGTCCCTGGGGGCTCTACGGATTCACCGAACTGCAAGTGATCCACCGGGCCAAGGCGTGAGCCGCCCGACCCTCGATGCGACGATGCCGGTGACGGTCCAGCGGCTGAGTCACCTACGACTCTCACTGGCGCTCCACAAACTCAGCAACCGAGGGGGCTCGCCGTTGTTGCTCCTGCACGGCCTCGGCGAGCGCACGCCGAGCAGCGAACCGTCGTACACGAGGGACTGGCCCGGACCGGTGTTCGGCCTCGACTTCACGGGACACGGCGAATCCGATGTAGCGGTCGGCGGCGGATACACCTCGGAGGCGCTGATCGGCGACGTCGACGCCGCCCTCGCCCGCCTCGGACCTTCGACACTGCTCGGCAGGGGTCTGGGCGCCTATGTCGCGCTGCTCGCAACCGGGGCACGACCGCAGCTCGTCCGCGGGCTGATCCTGGCCGACGGGCCCGGGCTGGCAGGCGGAGGGGCGACACCCTCGTCGCTGCACATCCTGCCGGCGATCATGGCCCCGGTGTCGACCCCCGATCCGTTCGCCCTTGCCGAGTTGTCGCGTGAGCTGCGTCTGCCAGACCTCGCCGAGGCGTTCACCGCCGAGGCGATGACCAATCCGTCGTTGTCCTCGACAGTGATCGTCGCCGCTGCGATGCTGCCGCCGTGGTTGCAGGCGGTCGTCGACCATCCGGGTGTGCGACGCGTCGGCCTGGCGGAAGCGGTGCGCGACGTCGCAGCTCGCGTGTGTGGGAAATGACATGAATGACAGCGCCGCCGCGATGTCGTTCGGCGGCACATCGACGGATCTCGACAACCGTCAGATCTGGTTGATCGTCGGCGGCTTGATGGTCGGGATGTTCCTGCAGGGCCTCGACACCCTGCTCATCGTGACGGCGCTGCCGACGATCGCCGGCGAGCTCGGCGGACTCGACCGCATCTCATGGGCGCTGACGGTCTACCTGCTGACCCAGACTGCATCGGTGCCGCTCTGGGGCAAGCTCGGTGATATCTGGGGCCGCAAGCGGTTGTACCAGTTCGCCGTTGTGCTCTTCGCCGTGACGTCGGTGCTGTGCGCCCTTGCCCAGAATGTCGATCAGCTGATCGCCGCTCGCGCGATCCGCGGCGTCGCCGGCGGAGGTTTGCTCGTCCTGCCGTTTGCGATCGTCGGCGACATCGTTCCCGCACGCCGTCGTGCTCGATATCAGGGGGCGATGGGCGCCAATGTCGCAGTGGCCACCTTGCTCGGCCCACTCCTCGGGGGCTTTTTCGTCGACCACGCGTCCTGGCGATACGCATTTCTCGTCGGCGTTCCGCCTGCGGGGCTCGCCCTGTGGTCGACGCGCCAGCTGCGCCTCCCATCGAGCCGGATCTCCCGGGTCGGCGTCGACTTCACCGGCGCCGGCATCGTCGTCACTGTCTCGGTGTCGCTGCTGCTCCTCGTCACCTGGGGCGGGAGGCGGTTTTCGTGGGCATCCCCGCAGACTCTCGGTCTTGCCGTGCTGTCGATGGCCTTGCTTGCGGTGCTCGTCGCCTGGGAACGCCACGCCGAGGACCCGATCGTCCCGCTGCACCTCTTCAAAATCAAGGGCTTTCCGCTGCTGATGTCGGCGGCGTTCTTCAGCGGTATCGCCATGCAGGCGCCCTGGACCGTCATGCCGATATTCCTTCAGTTGATCACCGGCGCGTCCGCCACCAGCTCAGGATTGTTGCTGCTGCCGCTGATCATCAGCATCTCCATCGCCTCGTTCGTCGGAGGACACTTGATGAGCAGATCGGGGCGCTGCAAGATGGTCATCGTGACGGGGATGATCCTGGCGACATGCGGCTTCTCGTTCTATCTGCTGCTCGACAGGCACTCGTCACGGTTGCAGACGAGTCTGTTCATGACGGTGACCGGATGTGGGCTGGGGCTGATCATCCAGCCACTCGTCGTCGTGACACAGGCGATGGCTCCCCAGCGCGAGCTCGGCGCGGCGACGTCGGTCGTAAGCTTCTTCCGCCAACTCGGCCAGGCATTCGGAACAGCGATCGCACTCGCGGTGTTCGCCGGCCGTCTGGTGACACACCTGCGCTCGAACCTCTCTGCCTCCACTTACTCCGCACTCGACGACGATGTCCGCACGGGGAGCCCGAAAGCGGTGGAGCGGCTCGAATTCGTCGTCCGCGATCCGGTGACGCTGTCGTTCGCGCGTGCGCTCCATGACACGTTCGTTGCCGTCATCCCGTTCGCCGTCATCGGCCTCGCCATGTTCGCTCTGATCCCGCGCGTCCACTTGCACGACGAAGAGCGATCGTTCATCGACGTACTCGAACCGGCCCCATGAATGACGGAAGGATCCCGATGCAGGCACCCCCGACAGCGCACTCCATCCCGGCGGGCGACAACGCTCCCACCACAACGGTCGACGTTGCGCAGGAGCGGCTGACCGCTTTCCTGCACCACGAAGCGTTTCCCGACGCTTCCGACGTCGAGATCCTCAGCACGCTCCGCCCGAGCGGAGGCGCCTCGTGGGAGACGTTCATCTGCACGCTGCGTGTCGCGACGTCTTCGCGCCAGGACACTCGCCGTGTCGTCATCAAGCGCGCTCCGGCCACTGGGCCGCTTGCGCCGTACGACGTCGCCAAGGACGTGACGATCTTCCGCACCCTCGCCGGCAGCGACGTTCGCGTTCCCCGGCTGCTGGCGTGGACCAATGACCATGCAGTGTTCTCCGGGCCATTCACCGTGACCGAATTCGTTGAGGGCGAGTCCCACGACATCACCAAGGTCGAGACCTGGCCGATCTGGAAATCGCACCGTGAAGCGCTCGGCAACGAGATCATCGACAACCTCGCAAGGCTCCAGCGTTTCCCGTGGCAGTCGAGCAGTGTCGCCGACGTGCTCGGCGTCAGCGGATCAGCGTCTGAGCGCGCCGCCAGGATCGTCGACCGCTACCTCGTCCCACTGCTCGAACTGGCGCACGAGAGGGGAATGAGCCAACCGTTGTGGCGCGAACTCGGGCAGTGGATCAAGGACAATGCGCCGGACATCGATGAGCAGGAGATGGTGATCGTCCATGGCGATTACCGTTTCGGCAACTTTCTGTGGCAGGACACGAAGCTGGCGGCGATCATCGACTGGGAACGGGCGATGCTCGGACCCCCGATGCAGGAGCTGGGTTTCATCTGCATGCCGCTGTCGCGTCGGACCGATCCGCAGCTGATGGGCAAGGCACTGACGTTCCCCCAGCTCGCTGCGCGTTACGAGGCATCGACAGGACGATCGGTGGACGTCTCGATGATCTTGTACTACGCCGTCATCTGGCAGTTCATCGAAGGTGTCAACGCCACTCGCGGCCTGTTGGCGAGTAGTGGTCACGGCATGGTGAGTTCGTCAGGCCTCATCCAACCGAATCTCGTCGCTCGACAGACACTTCAGTTGATCGACGACCGGGAGCAGGGTCGCAACACGCTGTAGATTCGGTCCAACAATTGCTGATCTGAGAAAAGAGAACGATTTGACAATTAGTCGGTGTGATGCAAGGATGGCAAGAAGCGTCATTGTCGACATTTGGGGGTCGAGACGCGAGTGCCGAGTACGGGGATTCGGACGAGGCAAGGGACTCAACCGCACGACAAGGAGTATCGACAGCCGTGATTCTTGACATCTTTTGTGAGATCCAACATGGAAGTCCGCCCTATTCGCGGGCAAATGACCGTGAGCGGATCTACGACACACTCGAATTGGCCAAGGCGTCGGAGGCCGCCGGCTTCGACATCTGGTGGCAGGTCGAGCATCACGGAGCGCTCGAGTTCTCCCTCAGTTCCTCGCCCGAGCTGATGTTGTCGCTGATCGCGCAAAACACGTCGAAGATGCGGATCGGACACGCTGGCGTGCTGTCGCCGTTCGGGATCAACCATCCGCTGAAGGTCGCCGAACGCGCCGCCTGGCTCGACATCATCTCCAATGGTCGCCTGGAACTCGGACTCGCTCGCTCTTCCGGCAGCGAGTGGGAGAACTTCGGCATCGACGGCGGGCTGTCCCGGCCGCAGACGAACGAGTTGTTCCGGATGCTGCCGCACATGTGGAACGACGAGAAATTTAGCTGGGACAGCGATCTGATCAAGATCCCTGAACTGAACGTTGTGCCGAAGCCGCTCCAGCAGCCGCACCCGGCGCTGTGGGTCACGGGCACGAGTCCGGAGGCATTCGAATCGGCGGGTGAGCTCGGCATCGGCGGGCTGGCGACAACGATGTTGTGGCCGGCCGACCCGAACATCTCCGGTCTGGTCCAGATCTACCGTGCAGCGATCGCCCGCTGTGAGCAACCCGCAGGAAACTTCCTCAACAATCAATTCGGCTGCTTCACATTCGTGCATTGCGCCGAAACCCGCGAGGACGCCATCCGCAGCCGAGCCGCAGAAGCTGCGCTGTGGTACGTCAACGAGGCGCCGCGCATCTTCCGTGTCCCCCGCCAGCAACTCGTCGGCGCAGTCCGAGGGGTGCAGGAGGGATACGACAGCTGGCGGCAGAAGAACCCGACCAACGACCTCGTCGGCGAAATCGACCCGAACGATCCGATGCCCGTGATCCGCTTGCTCAACCGCCAATGGCTGGGGATGGAACTGGACCCGGAGGAGGCCTACGAGGTCGTCAACTCGATCGATTCGACGATCATCGGTGACGTCGACACCTGCCGGGCGAAGATGCAGAAGTTCAAGGACGTCGGCGTCGATCGTCTGCTGTGCCTGCAGCAGTTCGGCGGCATCTCGCAGGCCGATGCGATGAGCAGCACCAAGCTCATCGGCGAGGAACTCATCGACGCGTTCCGCTGACCGTGTTCTACGAGGGAGTCGGAACCCTGCTACAGCGTGCGGGCGACACGCTGGCAGCAGCGGATTCCGATCGCAACGACGAACGATCGAAGCGACAGGCGCGCATCATCGCGACGCTGGTGCGCCGGTTCGGGGCGATCCAAACCGACCTGTTCGGTGCGCTCGAGCAGGAGATTGCCATTCTCGAGCAGACTCGCGACGGACTGGTTACCGCGCTCGGCGGGTTGGCTGCGCCGCTCCCTCTCGCCGCGCAGCACTTGGTGGCGACGGCGGCCGATACGGGTGGCGGGCCGCTCGACAGCTACCGAGCACTGATGACCGAGATCGACCGATGCACCGTGGTGCTCCACGGTCTGGATCCGGGCGATGCCGCGGTGCAACGTGCCAGACGTCAACTGCGACGGGGCCTCGCCGCGCGAGCTGCCGTTGAAGGGCTGCTGGTCGACAAGATGCTCGCGGTCAAGTGACATCGGCTGCCAGGTCGGTGGCCGGTGCACCCGACGACTGAGCGTCGCCGACGCCCGTCAGACGGTCCGCTGGGCGAACTGCATCATCACGCCGAGGTTGTCGGAAGGGCTGACGGCGAGGGTGCCCGCTCGATCGCCCTCTCGGGCTGTGATGCCATTGCGCTGCAGTCCATTTCGAAGCGTGTCGAGATCGTCGACCCCGAACGTCGCCGTGCGAATGCGCGGACGGTTCTTGGCGAGGAATGCGGAGATCTCGCCGTCACCATAGGGGCTGAGCAGTTCGAGCACGTACGGACCGACGGTGAGGCCGATCGCCGTCGCCTTCAGCGCCGGACGATCCTCGTGGTACTCGACGCCGCACTCGTCGATGAGGTCGAGGAAGAACGCCGCTGCGGCCTCGGCGTCGTCCACCACGGCGGTGAACCCGAGCATGTGGTTGGCGCCGATCTGCACCGGATCAATTGTCTTGTCCCAGTGCGTCCAGTCCTCGATTTGGATGGAGAAGTAGGTCGAACGCGGGTCGGTGAACGCCCAGCGCCGTTCCGGGTCCATTTCGATGTCCACGAGCCCGACGTTGTGCTCCTGGAGCGCCTCGATGGCGTCCTCCAGCTTCGGGACACGCCACAACACGCCCTGCCAATTGGCGCCGTACCGCTGGAACTGGCGACCGAACGAATGGTCGGGATCGCCGGGTGTGAAGATCTCCACGAACATCGAGCCGATCTTGAACACGAAGTTGTCGTACGGTCCGAAGTGCTTGCGGTAAACCGGCCAGAACTCCCCGACATGGGCGCCGTAGACCCGTTCGTAGAAGTCGATGGCCTCATCGGTGTCGGCCAGCAGTTGATTGATGTGGTCGATGCCAAGCACTTGCAATTTTCTTGAACTCATCGTTTCCCCTCCCAAACGTCCGACAACAGACTGTCGGACGTTTCATAGTAGGCTACGATAGAGCAATTATTCGAAGTGGGCCCCAGTTCAACTGGACGAACCCTCTCTCGGACGGGACACCAGGGGTGACACATGCCGATCAAGAGCATTTTTCATGTCAATGTCAATTGTCGCGATCTCGAGCGATCGCAGCGGTTCTACGAACTCCTCGGGTTCCACAAAGCAGCCGACGTACCGGAGGCCAGCGATCCGGGGATGCTCGAAGGACTGGGGCTACCGGCCGACGCCCGCGTCAAAGGGGTCTTGATGTCGATCGACCCGACGATTCGTGGCGCCTGCAACCTCGATCTGCTCGAATGGACCAACCCTCCGACGACGGGTGAGCCGTACGGCTCGCTGACCAACGTCGGTGCCGTGCGGATAGCCCTGTTCGTCACGGAACTCGACGCCGAGTTCGAGCGTCTGCGCGCCGCAGGTGTCTCGTTCCTATCGGATGCACCGGTTGAGATGGCCGACACGACTCGCTTTGCCTGCTTCTACGATCCTGACGGCACGGTGATCGAGATGGTGCAACTGCCGCGTCGCCGCTGACCCTTGACCGCCGTACTCGATTCGCCGCTGGTGTCGCCGTCGGATCGCGCAACGTCGGATCGCGCGACGCAGACTGACCGCTATGAATCAGATCCACGCTCGTCGCCGAACTTGTTGGCGAGCCCGATGAGGGCGGAGACCTGACGCATTTCGTCTACGGCAACGGATCATCCGACACCGCTGCCGCGTACACACTCACGGCCGATCATGTCTCGCAGCAAACGTTTTCCGGTGTTCGATATCATGCGACGCATACGGCGGGGTGTGCGACAGCAGATCCGCGGGGTCTGTCGAGCGGCGACCTGGTTGTTGGCGAGGATGGACTATGACCAGTTGGCCTCGGGAGAGGCTTTTTTTCAGACTCCCATCGCCACGAACGTCGACCTCGCTGCCAATCAGGTTCCCCCGGCACGGAAAGCAACGCTCTCGCTACTTCCTCCGGAAATAGTCTCTGATCAGGTGGTTTGGAATGTTTGAGGACATTTTCGCAGGACACCCCGATCGACGACGAGCCCGTAGTAGACGAGCTAATCGAGGTTCGACGAGCAGCGCAACTCGATTCAACGGCGTGTCAGAAACAATCGCGAGAAGTATGAGGACGACACAGTGGTCGTGCCCGCCGGACTCAACGAATCGTCAGAGTTCGACCCAACCCTCGCGCTCGGCGTCCTGAGCCCGAGCGAACTGGGATCCCACACTACCGACGTGTGAGCGAAGGCGGGCGCGGCCCCTGCACCGGCTCACCGGTACGCCGACTGCTTTACCGCCTACGGCCGGCCATGCAAGAGCCCGAGGCGTCTGTAAGGAGAATTCCCCCAGCGGTCAGGCAGCGTGACCGCTGAGGTTGACGCCGTAGCCGAGTTCGTGGAGTTGGCGGATCAGGTAGTCGCGTCGTTTGTCATTGTCGTTGCGTCGCACGAACCAGTCCCCGCCGAGGTCCTGGTAGTCGCAGTCGTTGCTCAGGACATGCCAGCAGATCACGAGGATCGAGTGCCCAACGGCGACGGCCGCTTTCTTGCGGCCGATCCGTCTCGCCAAACGCCAATATTGCGCAGCCAGATACGTGTCCCGCGTCTTCGACGCAGCGAGCGCGCACTGATTCAGTATCTCACCGAGCCACCGGTTCCCCCGGTTCGTTGTCCCCGACCGCCGTTTGCCGCCCGTGATGTTGTTCCCCGGACAGACCCCAGCCCACGACGCCAAATGCGCCGACGTCGCGAAGCGAGCCATATCGATCCCAATCTCGGCGATGATGCACTCGGCCGCTCGCTTACCGATCCCCGTGGCCGTGTCCAACCGATCCCGCGCCGCCGTGAACGGCAACATCACCGTGTCGATTTCACGGTCGAGTTGCGCGATTGCCGATTCCAAGTGTTCGAGATGATCGAGGGTGATGCGCAGCATCGTCGCGTGCCGCGCACGGAACGAACCGCGCAACGCCTCGCGCAGCGTCGGGATCTTCTTGCGGAGCTGACCCTTGGCGAGTTCCGCCAACACCGCCGGGTCGCGTTCACCGGCGATCAACGCCCGCAACATCAACCGTCCCGACACGCCCAGCACGTCCGCTGCGACCGAGTCGAGTTTGATCCCGGCGTCCTCCAACACTTTCTGCACGCGCTGGTTCTCCGCCGCGTGGGTCTGGATCAACCGTTTCCGGTAACGGGTCAGATCGCGCAGCTCACGGATCTCCGCCGGCGGCACGAACGACGCTTTCAACAAGCCGTGCTCCAACAGTTCAGCCAACCACGCGGCATCAGCAAGATCGGTCTTACGCCCAGGCACCATCTTCACGTGCCGGGCGTTCACCAACCGCAAGTTGAACCCGCGGTTTTCGAGCAGATACCAGATCGGCTTCCAATACTGCCCCGTTGCTTCCATCACCACCTCACTCACACCATGCCCGGCCAGCCAGTCCGCAAGCTCCTCGAGTCCCGCCGTGAACGTCGGGAACTTTCGCAGCTCCGAGCGGCGACGTTTACCCGTCGGACCCGGCAACCGTACGCAGCCAACGATCTCGTCCTTGCCGATATCCAAACCAGCGCAGCACTCGATGATCACATCCATCGACCACCCCTTCCATCATGTTCAACACGAAGCGGGTCAGCAGGGCCGTCCGAATCATCGAACCTGTAATGCGTGCTCGAAGCAACAAATCGCAGTGCCGGGACGGCCCCCAGCGTCAATCTCGTAATCGGGCACACCAGCACCAAGGAGTACCGAGCTCAGCCGACCCGCACACATATTCTCATCCCTCGTGGTGCCGCGCCAGGGCATGACATCTCGTAAGACTTCAACACGTTCCTTCCGGCTCCGCTGGATATGTCTGGCGACACCAGTCGAACCGGAAGTAACACCACCAACGCGGTTACGCAGTGGCCCAGGGGACTATTGTTGCCGGACATCTTGGTTGAGGATGGCGGCGTCATTTTGAGTGTGGATGGTGAGCGGATGTGGGCGGTTCAGTCGGCGGTGATTTCGGTGATGGCGGCTCGGGCTGAGGATTCGTCGACGATTGCTTTCTTGGTGGCGTAGGCGGCGACGAGGGCTTGGACGGCGAGGTTGTTGATGGCTCGTGGGAG
>JANXUF010000011.1 GCA_025356335.1 Actinomycetes bacterium | reverse complement strand
GTCTTGGCGATCGCCGGCGGCCGACTTCTCACCGAGTCCTTCGTACTGCCAGGACGACGAGTCGTACGTCCGCGTCTGCGGATCCCACCCGGAGAACAACCCGTCGAGGTCCTCGGTGTCACGGAACGCCTCGTCGATGATCGTCGCTGCGTTGGTGTAGGCAACGACGTAGTCACGGAACTCCCGGCCGTGCGAGATGACGTAGTTGATCAATCCGCCGACGAAGGCGATGTCGCTGCCAGGACGGATCGGTACGTGGATGTCGGCGAGTGCGCTGGTGCGGGTGAACCGCGGATCGGCGTGGATCACGGTCGCCCCACGTCGCTGGGCCTCGACGACCCACTGGAACCCGACCGGATGATTTTCAGCCATGTTCGATCCCATGATCAGGATGACGTCGCTGTGCTGCAGGTCCTGGAGGAAGCCGGTGGCACCACCTCGTCCGAATGATGTCCCCAGACCGGGGACGGTCGACGAGTGTCAAATCCGTGCTTGATTCTCGATCTGGACCGCCCCCCACGACGTGAAGAGCTTCTTCCACAGATAGTTCTCCTCGTTGTCGAGGGTGGCACCCCCCAGCGAGGCGATACCCATGCATCGGTGCAGCGGCCGGCCGAGTTCGTCGACGTCCTCCCACGATGCCTGGCGAGCCGCAACCACACGGTCGGCGATCATCTGCATCGCCGTGTCGAGCGGCAGGTCTTCCCAGTCAGTGGCGTACGGCCGGCGATATCTGATCGTCGTCAACCGACTGGGCGACTGCACCATCGCCTTCGTTGCAGCACCCTTGGGGCACAGATGCCCACGCGAGATGGGGCTGTCCGGATCGCCTTCGATCTGCACGATCACGCCGTCCTTGACGAAGACGCGCTGACCACATCCAACTGCGCAGAACGGGCACACAGATTGCACGACGCTGTCTGCGTCGACCGTGCGTGCCTGGAGCCCATCAGCCCATGGCGACCTGGCAGAGTCTGCTCGCCCGCCCCTGTCGTTCCCGGTCAGCTGGCGGATCAGCGGCCAACGTCTTCTGCTTCTCGCCATCACAACTCCTCGGTGCAGAGCAGGCAGTACCCGGCTGACACGGCGAACAACCCTCCGATTTCATCGGCCGACCGCTGATCGACGGCGCACCCCAGCCCGGCCATTGCTGACGCCGGGGCACCGGGCCGCTGGACTGCGGCGGTGAAATAGGACAGCCGGCGCAGCTGTTGACCACACCATGCCGTTCAACGCGTTCGTTCCGATGTCCATCCTCGATCTGGCGTTCATCGGGCGGGGAGAGACAGCTCGGGACAGCCTCGAGGGCAGCGTCAGGCTGGCGCAGCTCGCGGAGGCCAGTGGGTACCGCAGGATCTGGTACGCCGAGCACCACAACATGTCGTCGATCGCCTCGTCCGCCACGAGCGTGCTGATCGCCCATGTCGCCGCGAACACGCAGACGATCCGACTGGGGTCGGGCGGTGTGATGCTGCCGAACCACTCGCCGCTGACCATCGCCGAGCAGTTCGGTACGCTCGAAACGCTGCACCCCGGGCGCATCGACCTCGGACTCGGCCGTGCTCCCGGCAGCGACCTCGTGACGATGCGCGCCTTACGTCGTGATGAGCGCTCGGCAGAGAACTTCCCGTCGGACGTCGTCGAGCTGCAGGGGTATCTCAGCGGGCACACCCGGATCCGCGGCGTCAACGCCATTCCCGGCACGGGCACGAATGTGCCGTTGTATATCCTCGGATCGTCGATCTTCGGAGCACAACTCGCCGCTGAGCTGGGATTGCCCTACGCCTTCGCCTCGCACTTCGCGCCGAACACGCTGCACGACGCTGTTGCCACCTACCGCCGGGACTTCAAGCCGTCTGCGCAACTCGACCGACCGTATGTCATCGCCGGGGTCAATGTCACCGCAGCCGATTCTGATGCTGCGGCCGTGCAGCAGTCGCTGACCGTCGCCCGCTCGCGGGTCGCCCTGCTGATCGGTGGTGGCCGCAGCTTCAGCGACGAAGAGGCCGATGCGATACTGGCGTCGCCACAAGGCCGCAGCCTCACCCAGATGATGAAGTACACCGCCGTCGGGACACCCGCGGTCGTCAAGGACTATCTCGACGCCTTCGCACGGCACGCCGACGCCGACGAACTCATCGTCGTCCACCAATCGTCCACGACCGAGGCCCGGCTGCGGTCCGTCGAACTGCTCGCCGATGTCAGTGGGCTCGCAACCGTGTAGCTGTGCCCTCGCTCGCCACCCAGAGATCGTGCACCGTCTCCGTGCCCACTGCGTTGCGATGACGTGGCGGCGGCCACCCGTCGGGCACCGACCTCGCCGCGCTGTCCGTCCCCACGGTGATCATCCTCTGAGAACTATTTCGCCGAACTCGAATCCACAGCGGCTTTGACTGCATGATCACAGCGATGGATACGAACGGTGCACCTTCGCTTACCCCTGCTCCCGAACCTGCCGGCGTTTCGGTGAGGAATGTCGAGCGGTGGTTTGCGACAGAGGTACCACATGCGGTCCCCCCGTTCGTCTTCGAGCTCATCGCCGGTGGTCACTCGAACCTGACATACCGATTGACCGATGCTGCTGGCCAGCAGTTCGTCTTGCGCCGCCCGCCACTCAACAGCGTGCTGGCGACCGCACACGACATGGGCAGGGAATGGCGGGCCATCCATGCGCTGCAGGACACGCTGGTTCCCGTCCCGCCTGCACTCGGTTTCTGTCCGGACCCTGAGGTGTCCGGACAGCCGTTCTATGTCATGGGCTTCGTCGAGGGATGCGTGCAGCATTCCATCACCCAGACCCTCACGCTGACCCCCGAGCAGCGTCGCATCTCGGGCGAGACGCTGTTCGACGTACTCGCTGACCTCCATGGCATCGATGTCGAGGCGGTCGGTCTGTTGGGACACGGTCCGCACACCGGCTATGTCGAACGCCAGATCAGGCGCTGGTACAAGCAGTACACCGTGTCGAAGAGCCAGGACACTCCCGACTTGGAAAGTAGCTATGTTCGTCTCCTCGAACGGCTGCCGGAACACAGCGAGCTGACCATCGCCCACGGTGACTATCGCCTCGGGAACTGCATCACCTCGCCGACGGGTCCGATTGCGGCGGTGCTCGACTGGGAGATCTCGACACTCGGAGATCCGCTCGCCGATCTGGCCTATCTGCTGAACACCTGGGTCCGTCCCGGGAGCGTGATCGCAACGATGTCCGATGCCGCCATGTTGCCGACGATGGCGGACGGTTTCGGCTCGGCGGAGGAAATGCTGCACCGCTATGCGGTGCGCTCTGGCCGGGACGTTTCGCACATCGAGTACTACGTTGCCTTCAATCATTTCAAGTCGGCATGCATCGTGCAGGGTGTCCTCTCCCGGTATCTCAGTGGGGCGCTCGGCGACACGTCGAACGTCGACCTCGACGGGTTCGCCAGGGCGATCGCCGATCGCTCGGCGATGGCGATCGAGGCGCTCGACTCGCTTCCACTCACCTAGTCCAACATCTCGTCCGTCTCGTCGACCCCAAACAGAGGAACCCACAGCCCATGGAGTTCACCACCGCTCCCGCCGATGCTCAGCGTCCGGCCCCGCTACGCACCCGTGTCACCGAGATGCTCGGCATCGACTATCCCATCGTGCAGGCACCGATGGGCTGGATCGCACGCTCCCGACTCGCGTCGGCGGTCAGCGAGGCCGGCGGTCTCGGCATCATCGAGACGTCGTCAGGGGAACTCGACGCCGTCCGTCGCGAGATCATCGCGATGCGTGAGATCACGGGCAAGCCGTTCGGTGTGAACATCGCCCAACTGTTCGTCCGCGACCCCTCGATCGTGCAGTTCGTCGTCGACCAGGGTGTCCGATTCGTGACGACGTCGGCAGGCGATCCGACGAAATACACCCGACAGCTCAAAGACGCCGGATTGACGGTGTTCCACGTGGTGCCGACACTTGCGGCAGCGGCGAAAGCGGTCGCCGCGGGCGTCGACGGGCTGGTGGTCGAGGGCGGAGAGGGCGGCGGTTTCAAGAATCCACGCGACGTGGCGACGATGGTGCTGCTCCCGCTGATCGCCGGCCGTTTCGACGTCCCCATCATCGCTGCCGGTGGAATTTGTGACGGACTGGGCATGGCAGCGGCATTTGCGCTGGGAGCAGAGGGCGTGCAGATGGGGACGCGGATGGTCAGCGCGCTCGAATCCCCGGTTCACGACAATTGGAAGCAGGCGATCGTCGATGCTGCGGAGACCGACACGGTATTCCTCAACAGATTTTCCAGACCGGGGCTCCGTGCTCTGCGGACCGCCCGAACGACCGAACTCGAACATCAGGAACACGTCGGGATGGACGAATTCGGACGCGCCCTGGACCTCTACTTCGGTGGCGACATGGAGGCGTCGGTCGCACTGACCGGCCAGGTCGCCGGACGCATCGATGCTGTCCGTCCAGTCGCCGACATCATCCATGAGACAATGCGCGAATTCCGCGAGCGAGCGAGGTTGCTCGCCGCCCACGCCTGAGGTGCATCTCGTCACGGATCGTGCGGAGACCCCGTCGTCGACGGCGATGAACTGCGCGAACGCACTACTGACGGGAGCCATTCGTTCCTACTGTGCGAAGGCGTCGGCGGGCTTCGATGGTCGGCGTGCGGACCAAAGAGCAACACGGCGATCACGGCTTCACGCTCATCGAGGTGCTCGTCGCCATCGTGCTGGTCGGCATCCTCTCGGCGGTCGCCGTCGTTGGGATCACCATCCTCACCTCGAAGGGGTCCTCTGCCGCGTGTGCACACTCCGCCGACGCCGCACGGGCCGGCAGCATCGTCTACTTCACGTCGACGCTCGCCTACCCGACGACGCTTCTGCAGATGACGACGATGACGCCACCAGCGTTGACGCTCCCGTCCGGGGTGACGCTGAACAGCGCCGCGGTCGGTTCGATCGCCGTCGGTTCGATCGCCACCGCCTCGAACTGGACCCTGACCATCACCCCTGGCACCGCCGGTGGAGCGCCAACGTTCACGTGTTCGTCGGCAGTACCCGGATCCTCCTCCAGCGCCGCTGCAACCGTCGCATCGACAGCGGCACTGAGCGCGACAGGTACACCGGCATGCCCTGGTTCGTTCATCAACTGGATCGGCGAGTACTACTCGAGTAACGACCTCTCCGGCTCCGCAACGCTGTGCCGTGACGACCGCGACATCAACTTCGACTGGGGCTATGGGTCGCCGTCGAGCGTGCTGCCGTCTGACAACTTTTCAGCACGTTGGACCCGTTCCGTCAACTTCAGCGCCGGGCAACACACCTTCACGGTCGGTTCCGACGACGGGTCGCGGCTCTACCTCGACGGAGCGTTGATCATCGACTACTGGAACGATCACGCCTATGGGACCCAAACAGCGACTGCCACGCTGTCGGGTGGTGCGCACACCGTTGTCCTCGAGTTCTACGAACGTGGGGGAATCGCCCAAGCAAGGCTCGCATGGACCTGAGCGGGTGAGTTCGTTCGGACAAATGTCCGTGTCATCATCGAAATCGAAGCTGCCAGATCGGGGCGGCCGCCGCCGCCCCGATCACCGCCGGCGCCGGACAGTGTCGAGCAGTGTGGCGTGCGTGCTGCTCAGCGAGTCCAACCCGTCCAGCCGGCACCCCAACCGGGAGTCGCCTTGTTTCGGTATGTCACGCCCCCTGCAGAGACATCGCGGGTTGGTCTGAAGCAGGGGTCGCGAAGACGATGACGTCGCCGACGATCGCGTCCGCCCGCCAAGCGAGTTCCAGGCGGACCGACCGGTTCCAGCGCCAGGCGCCGAATAGGCGTGATACACCTGCCCGTACCGACCGACGAAATACAACTCCTGGTTACCCGCGTACCTGTGGTGCACCTGCCCATCCTTGTCGAGCACGTCGATCTCCTGGTTTCCAACGGCATTGGTGAGATGGTTCGACCCCCGTGCGAGGTCCGGTGCGCGAGCACGCAGCAGTCTCCCGGTGCACCGACTGGCGCTGTGCCAGGCCAGTGACCGGCAACGCCCGAGTCGAGGATGCCGGGGAGGTGCCCTCCAGCAGCGGAGTCCTCAGGCCAAATTTTCGGGATCGTCAGGACAGCGAGTTGTTGTGTTGCGGCATCCGCTGTGCGATCGAACAGCGTAGTGACCAGTCCGGTCGCGAGTGCGGCGCCGAGTGTCGTCCGAACGCCGCGTGCAGCAGAGAACGGCGAGACAGCCGACCCGGGTCGTCGATCACTTCGGGCTCGTCCTCGACGCCGAAAGATGGCTCGCCCGCGATCTCAGGATCGTGATCATTGTCCGGATGAATCGCATTCGGACATCACAACATTTGTAGCTATTTCTCCATAGAGACCGATGGCGCAAAGGACTGATGCATTCGCGCGGTCGTTGCGGCACTGGCGACGCGATGAGTTCGTCGATCGCCGGACTCGTACTCAGAGCGAGCGATAGAGCGCGAGCCATACCGCCTGGTACTGGCGAGGAGTCAGGCGGTTCCCCCGCGGTAGAGCATCCCATTCCGCTGACAACGGTGCTGGCACGTGCCCGAGGTACCAGACGACCGGAATGGCACCGACGTCACCGCCATTGGCCGCCAGGATCGCTGACACGGCGGCGGCCGCTCTGGCGTCTTGCACTGCCGGCGGGGCGTTACAGGCGCGCGGGAACCCGCCATAGCCATTCCAGGTGGAATCGAGGAACTGGTAGGCGCCGGAGGCAGTCGACACCGCCGACTGCGCCTGATAGTTGCCGGCGGACTCGAGCGTCCGGATCGTCGTCAGCGCAAGTGCGAGCGGTCCAGCGATCTGCGTGCATGCTGCGGCCGGCGAAGCACCTACGACGTACGCCGAGGCATCCTCGATCGATGGAGCTCTCGTCGGGCACGGTGCGGTGACCGCAGACCAATCACTCCATCCACTGCCGATGCCGGGTGTCGCCGAGTCGACGTATTCGCCGGCGACGGTGAAGACCGTCAACTTCTCGCCGGGAAAGGTGTCGACGAACACGTTCGAGCTCGTGATCCGACTGCCGGGCGCACCGAGGCTCGTCCAGCCGGCCCAGCCGGAGCCGACGCCCGGAGTCGCTGTATTGCGGTAGATCGCGTTGTCACTGCCGATCACGTAGAGCACCTGGTTGCCATCGCCGTTCTGACCGACGGCGACTGACCCGCGAGCGCCGACAGCGGGTTGGCCGAGTGAACTCCATGCTGACCAGCCTGACCCCTGACCAGGCGTCGAGTACGAGTGATAGGTCGTCCCGTCTGTGCCGCTGACGAAGAGCTCTTGGTTGCATGCCGAGTTGACGCCGACCTGTACGTCGCCGGTAACCGTGACTCCGGCGGGCTGGCCGAGGCTGTCCCAGTTGGACCAGCCGGTGCCGACCTGTGGCGTCGAGAACTTGTGGTAGACGGTGCCGTCGATACCGAGCACGTAGAGCTCTTGGTTGTGCAGATAATTCGTCTGCTCGTAGACGTCACCTCTGATCTTCGTACTCGGTGAACCCAACGTGTCCCACCCCTGCCAGCCGCTCCCCTTCCCGGGCGTCGAATACAGGTGGTACACCTGGCCGTTGTTTCCTCGGACGTACAACTCCTGCTGACCCCGGTAGTTCGTGCCGCTGCGCACTGCGCCGAAAATGCCCCCGCTGGGCCCCGAGAGGCTGTCCCAGGTGGACCACACCCCTGCTGCAGTCATGTAGGTGTGGTAGACCCTGGCGTCGGCGCCGGCAACGAACGCCTCGCCGTTCGCTGCATCCGAGACGACGAAGGGCCCCGACACGGTTGCCGGCGGCACCGAGACGGTGGCGAGTGGGTCGCCGACAGCGAACGTACGACATGAAGCCGTTCCGGCTGTTTGCGCGTGAATACGGGCCGAGGTGAATCCGGCGAGCATCGTCCACGGGAAGGCGGTGCACCGCAACGAACTCTCATCGACGTTGCCGGCAGCATCCGTCTGCCAATGGTTCACGTCGATGTGAGACCCCATCGGACACTGTTGGGCTCGGTTCGCAAACGAGCCGCAGGACCATGAAGGGTCGGCACGATCGGCTGGCGACCCGTCGACGCACACCGAGTCGAGCCACAGATGCGTTGACGGAACGTAGGTCGTGCAGACGAGTTGCTGTTGCGAATTGCAGATGCGGTTGGCGCCGGTATCAGCCGATGCCGCCGTCGGCAGTGCGACGCCGAGCCAGACGAGGTGTGCGCAAACGAGCATGCACGACCACCCGGCTTTTCCGGCATGAGCTCGTCGACTGCGTGGCACCGCGTCTATCCAAGTCGGGATGCTCCCCCGCCCGCCACTGACGTCTGAGCCAACGCAGACGGTGCATTCGTACCGAAGCGACGCTGTCGAAGAGCGGTCTGCCCCGTTCGTCGAGGGCGGCAAGACACAGAGCGACCGGGAAGATGAGAGTTACCGATGAAACCGTCGAGATAGGGCGAACCCCGATGATGCCAACGGCCCAGGATGTGCCCCTGGGATCTTCATGCTCCCCTTTGTCGACCACTGTGCCTTGCCGACACTCAGTATCTGCTGTTCTTCAACACCTCGCGAGACTCAAATGCTCCGATCGTGTGGACGCGTGTGCACTGTAGGTCTGCGACCTCGGAGCCGTCCGGCCACGGCCGCAGTGCTCATGCCGAGACAACTCGATTGCGACCCTGTTCTTTCGCCGCATAGAGCGCAGAGTCCGCACGCAGCAGCGTGCGCGGCAGATCACCCTCGAGTTGGGCGACACCGATGCTGATTCGGACGCGAAGCACCTGTCCCCCGAGCGTCTCGATCCCCAGCATTTCGACGGCAGAACGCAGCGCCTCGGCCGCGAGCACCGCAGCGTCTCCGGTGGTGCCTGGCAGCAGGACGGCGAACTCTTCTCCACCGAATCGCCCAACGAGGTCGATCGCACGGAGTCGGAGCGTCAGTTCGTCGCTGACGGCACGCAGCACCCGATCGCCGGTGTCATGGCCGTAGGTGTCGTTGACCAACTTGAAATGGTCGATGTCGATCATCAACACGGAGGCGGCGACCCCGTTGACCTCGCAGGCTCGAATCAGACGACTGGCCCTGGCATCGAATCCCCTGCGGTTCGCTAGTGCCGTCAACGGGTCGGTGTCCGCCTCCCGACGCAGGTCCTCCTCCCGTTGGCGGACCTCGCTCGCATCGTGGACGATGACCACGAACCCTTCCGGACGGCCCGCGTCGTCGGCGAGCGTCGAGATCATCGTGTCGGAGTAGAAAGCCATGTCGTCTGGACCTGTCGACCAACCCCGGACACGTCGCCAACCGGCGAGGACCGCCTCCTCGAGCACATCCCCCAGTGGCTCCCCCTGGCTGTCGACGAGTTCATCGAGCGACCTCTGGATCGCCTGATCGGTCGTCAGACCGAACAATCGCTGCCCCGATGCATTCCACGAATCGACGTGGCCGGTGCGGTCGGTGGTGAAGATCGCATATTCGCGCACCATCTCGACGATGACGCGGATCCGATCTCGCTCCCGGCGAAGTTCACGCTCCTGAAGAACGAGGTCGGTGACGTCCGCGAGGATCGCCACGAACTGGCCCGGACGTGAGCAGTTGACGGAGAACTCGACGGTCATCGGTGCTCTGCCATCTGGCGCCAGCACCACCCGGCGTCGCGAGACCACGACGTGGCGACCATCGTGCCGCTCGATCAGCTCCCGCAGGTCCGCCATCAGCGGCGCCAACAGCAGAAAGGCGTTGTGCATCGCCGTCGGCGCCACGAACGGATTCATGAGCTGGACGGACAGCGGATTCGCTGCTCCGACGACGCCGGCAGAGTCGAACGCGACGACACCAACCGGGAGCAGGTAGAGGAGCTCGTAGAGGCGCTCGAGTTCGTCGGTCAAATCAGCTCCGTTGGACCAGCAGGAATTGCCGTCGTTCGCCCGGCCGCCGAAGCAGCCGGAGCCTGACCGGCGTCGGGTTCATCCGCAGCGTGAACACGTAGTCGACCGTAGCATCCAGCGATTCTTCCGTCTGGAAGCGGTAGGCGACCATGAAGTTGTTCGTACACGGTGCAACCTCGGTGAAGAAGTGGCTGCCGATCACCCGTGTCGCCGACAGGCCGGACAGCGCCGACTCCGCGGCGTTGTAGAACACGACTCGGTGATCCTCGCCCAGGGCGATCACCCCGAACGGCACCTCGTCGAGTTCGACATCGGTCGCGGCGAGCAACTCGTCGTAGAGATTGCTGTCCTCGAACTGCCAGCTCGGCAACGTCATGCGTACAGTATGCACCCCTGGAGCACGCATGGGAAGAGGAACGACAACCCTGTTTCCCTCACCGGTGATCGCACCAGTGAAGCCCAGAGGGCCATCAGCAGGATTGCCGCCGAAGTTGCCCGCAACGGCTGCGAGAGCATGGTCGAGGCTGATCCCTGCAGCAGCAAAGGCCCTCGCGCCAGCGCTGCGCAGATCGGCCGATGGCCGCGGGGATCATCCACGTCCCGTTCGGATGGAAGCAGGGCATCGACCACCATGGCCCTGTTGGCGCAGGTCACCGCAGTCAGGTGCCCCTGAGGCTTCGAAAATGACCCGGATCCCCTGCCCGCACCGGTCGGAACGAAGATGCCGCTGAAAAAGTGAACAACTCGGTGATGCCAGACACGGCCAGCAGGCGGGTGACGGGACCGTATGCCACCGTCAACACCAATGACGTGCCTGCCTGCTGCGCGTCGGTGAGGCAGCGGATCAGACTCCTGAGACCTCCGGAATCGATGAATGTGACCCTCGTGAGATCGACGTCGACCATGCCACCACTCGTCTGCAGTGCGTGACTGACAGCATCGACGAACTGTCGCTCGACTGCAGCGTCGAGCTCACCAGCGACGCGCACCGCCACCCCGGACACGGCATCACTCGAGGTGATTCTCAGTTGCGGATAGTCTTCGACGTTCTTCACGAGATCCTGGTTCCCACGGGCGCGGTCCACCACACCACGAATGTGCTTCGGTGAACGTGCATCAGTCTGGCTTGGCGATCAACACTTCGGTCGACCTTCATATCGCTCGATTGCCCAACCTGCTCGCCTCGACTGGTGCAAGCGTGGCGAACGCAACGTCGGGTCGGCGTCATCGGCAGCATTGCCGGCGCGGATGGACTCGGGCGGCGTCCGGGTGCCGATCTGGTGGTCATCGCTGGCAACGGAGGCACGGTTGGATCCCTGCTGGCCGCTGCCGTACGTCGGGAGATCATGCCGATGCTCACCCGCTGATCCGCCGTTCGCGGCGTGCCAGGCTGACGCCCGAGCAGGATCACCGGGCGGCCGTGCCGCAGGTGCGACGATGGTGGCAGTGAGCAGAACGACAGAACAACAACTGTTACTGGGTGAATGGGCGTGCCTCGGCATTCTCTATCCTGCGCCGACGCATGGATTCGCCATCGCCGCACGGCTGAAGCCGGCAGGAGATGTCGGCAGGGTGTGGTCGATGTCGAGGGCGTTGACCTATCGGGCGCTCGATCAATTGACCGTTCGCGGCTACATCCACACCGTCGGCGAAGAACCGGGCATCGCCGGCGGGAACCGAACCATCCGGGCAGGCACCCGCAGCGGCAGGGCCCAACTGCGAAAGTGGCTGCATACACCCGTCGTCCATCTGCGCGACCTGCGCAGCGAACTGCTGTTGAAGCTGGTGATCGCCGACATCTGCGACATCGACGTGACGTCGATGCTCGTGGGGCAGCGTGCGCACGTCGTCGAACTGGCGGAGGCGCTGTCTATGCAGATCGATGCCGACGGGCCGGTCGACGTCGTTGCATTGTGGCGTGTCGAGTCCTCCCAGGCTGCGCTGCGCTTCCTCGACCGGTTGCAGTCGGCACGCAGCCGGAACTGAGCGGCTGTCAACGCTGGCGCCCGTGTCGCCGAATGTCCACGTTGCTGTGCACATGCGGTGACCCGGGCCGAGTGCATGCGGACGGCGTGACTACCATCTCGCCTGGCCTCGGCGCTGGCTGAGCCCGTGAAGGTCAGATACCGGTCGTAGGCTGATGCGTGTGAGCACTTCACGACTGGATCGGCAGTGACGACGCCGGCATCCGAGCGCTCCGAGCCGACGGCGAGCATCGATGACGCCCTGCGCCGCCTGCGCCAGAGCGGTGGACGGATCACGTCGGCAAAGCAGGCACTGATCGAGTTCTTCTTCACCGCCGAGGCGATGCTGACCGCCGAGCAGATCGGTGCGCTCCACCCGGACGTCGACAATTCGACGATCTATCGCTGTCTCTCGCAGTTCGAGGAACTGGGCATCATCGAACATGTGCACATGGGCCACGGTGCAGCGGTCTACCGGCGTGGAGGAACGCCGACGGCACCGATCACCTGTGTCGTTTGTGGGAGGACAGAACAAACCCCGATCTCCCTGCTGTTGCCCCTGGTCTCGGCGATCGAGGAGGAGACGGGGATCGACGTCGACCTCGTGCACTTCCCACTCAGCGGCCGGTGCATCCGGTGTCGCTCCGACGTACGGGCCATATGACCTCCGGGACATTCGTCACCTCGTACTACGACTGCTCGGAACTCGACCCGGTGCACCGAAAGGAAGGCATCTTTCCGGTGATGTCCGCATCGGCGTTGCGCGCGACGCTCGACATTCTCGCCAGCGGTGTCACCACTCGGTCAGCAGCCACCTGACATCGACGCAGATCGACCAATGCCCACGTTGGTCCCGCTGAGTCTTTCGGTGTACCCGTCCCCGAGTTGATCTTCTGAGACAACGTATTCGGCAGAAGGCGTTGCCGCTACTTCACCGTGAGCGCACGATCTCGTAGGTCACGGAGTGGTCATCGCCGGCGAAGCCGATGCCGGAACCCGTCTCCAGCACTGCCTCGATCCGTTCGCCGTCGACCATCGGACCCTGCTCGTGTTGTCGACGATCGCGTCGCCGGGATCGATGAACCGACCGGCGGCGGGGACAGCTCGCCCAGCGGCGATTCAGCCGATCGGATCGCCGACGCGAACGGACTTGCGGCGACCGTTCAGCGTCGTGACTTCGACGCCTCGATGAGGGTCTGCTGCATGGACGTATGCGTCCGAGACGCCGAGGGAGACCATCACATGCCCCGGGTAGTAGAATACGTCGCCCGGCGATGCACCGTCGAACGTTTCCTTGGCGATCGTGTTGATGATCGCCCGTGACTGATGCGGGATGCTGACGCCGGCCTGCGCCCATGCCCAACTCGTCAGACCGGAACAATCGAACGAAACGCCAGGGAGCTGCGAGTTGTAGCGGTATCCGGAGCCGACCTGGGTCAGCGCCGCCAACATCGCCGTCATACGAGTGGTGTCGGTGACCGCCCACTGGGAGACGAACTGCGAGGCATCGATACCCGTCTTGTCATCGACCAGCTTCGCAAGGTCGTCGAGACGGAGTGCATATCTCGCCGCATCTCCGCTGCGCAGCGCCAGGAGGGCGTCGTAGGCCGCGGTGGCGATGGGCGTTCCGCCTGTCGCCGTGAACGACAACAGCGCCCCGGCGTCGGTACGGACGATCGATGTCGGAGATGTCGTCGCCACAGCAGCACCGGAGGGAGTGGCCAACAGCAACGCTGGTGCGCCGACGCCTCCGATCGTGACGGTCAAGGCGGCAATCGTCCGGCGAAGCGATTTCATCAAAGTAGTGGTCTCCGTGTGTCCTGGCCCGGGGGGCACGTCAGCAACGGTTCGTAACACTACTGCAATGTTGTTTCAGTGTTGCAACTATCTGTAATAGTTTCGTAATAAGTGCGCCGCTCGTCGAACTGTAGACAGTGACGTCGATAGTCAAATTTGCCTATAATTCGAGTCGTGTCGTCTACTCGCCTACTCGTGCTCGGCGTCGTCCGCATCTTTCAACCGGTCCACGGATACGACGTCAGACGAGAGCTGCTGTCCTGGCATCTCGACGGCTGGATGAACACCAAGACGGGCTCGGTGTACTCGGCGCTGAAGATCCTCGAGAAGGACCGCCTGATCACTGGCACGGCGTTGGCAGGAGAGCCGGGGCGGCCGGAGCGCACTGAGTATGTCGTCACCGCTGAAGGTGAAAAGGAATTCCAGAAGCTGTTGCGCACGAGCTGGTGGCAGGTGAAACGCCCAGCGGAACCGCTGGTCCCTGCGCTTTCGTTGATGTTGTTCATGTCGCGCGGTGAACTGAAGTCCGCACTCGGCGCTCGACTGAAACAGCTCGCGGCACAGCGGGACGAGTTGGCGTTCATCAGAGCGAGTATCGAAGACGGAGCGACCGGTGCAGACGGCGACGTGCCGGAACACGTACGCGAAGTCATCGACTTCGGTGACTCGCGGATCAAAGGTGAGCTCGAATGGACACGCTCCTTTCTGAAACGGCTGAACGAGGGCACCTATTCGTTCGCCGATGAACGGAACATGGACGGTCACCCACGCCCGCCGGACACGATCGATGCTCGACGGAAATCCCTTTGACGAATAGTCAAATTTGACTAGAGTGTGTCGATGACGAAATCCAACCTGGCGATCGAGTCGCGACAACTCGCCCGTTCCTTCAAGACGAAAGCCGGGCCGGTCGATGCGGTGAAGGGCGTCGACTTCGATGTCTCCGATGGTGAGATCGTCGGCCTCCTCGGGCCGAACGGCGCCGGCAAGACGACGACGTTGAGGATGTTGACGACACTGCTCACACCGTCTCGCGGCACGGCCCTCGTCGCCGGCGCCGATCTGATCACGCACTCTCGGGAGGTTCGCCGACGCATCGGCTACGTCGCCCAGATCGGTGCTGTGCCGGCGCCCGGTACCCGGCTCGGCGAGGAATTGATCACCCAGGCCCGTCTGCAGGGCATGAACAAGGCTGCGGCGACCGACAGGCTGAAAGCACTCCTGCCGACGCTCGACCTCTCCGGATTCGAAGGGCGCACGCTCGCCGAGATGTCAGGTGGCCAACGTCGCCGCTTCGACGTCGCCCTCGGGCTGATGCACGATCCGAAGCTCGTCTTCCTCGACGAGCCGACGACCGGCCTCGACCCGCAGAGCCGCGCCAACCTGTGGGAGCACATACGCAGCCTTCGTGACAACCACGGCGTGACGATCGTCCTGACGACGCACTACCTCGACGAGGCCGACGCGCTCGCCGACCGCCTGCTGGTGATGGACGACGGTCAGATCGTCGCCGATGACACGCCCGAGGCGTTGAAAGCGCGAGTCTCCGGCGACGTGATCACCGTCAGCGTCGACGGTGACCTCGCCCTTGCCGCCAAGGTGGCCGGCGAGGCATTGGCGCCGCGCACCAACGTCGTCGACGGCAACAAACTGGTGCTCACCGTCGAACGCGGTGACACCGCTGTTCCCCCGCTGCTTCGCGCGCTGGACAGCGCGGGGCTGCGCCTCAAATCCGTCCAGGTCCATCGCCCGACACTCGACGACGTATTCCTGACCCTCACGGGTCGTTCCCTGCGCGAAGACGCAGACGGCTGAAAGAGCAGCGCTGACAGACATGACCATCGTGACCGAAACCTGGGTGATTTTCATCCGCCAGATGCGCCAACTCGTCCGCAACCCCGTCTGGGTGTTCTTCGGCCTGACGCAACCAATCCTCTACCTTGCGCTGTTCGGCCCACTGCTGAAGAACATCAGCGGCGGCGGACTCGGCGGCTCCGACTCGTACAAGATCTTCGTGCCGGGCCTGCTGCTGCAGCTGGCGATCTTCGGTGCCGGCTTCGCCGGCTTCGGGATCATCCAGGAGTTACGTGAAGGTGTCGTCGACCGTCAACGGGTCACACCTGCGTCGCGGCTGGCGCTGATCATGGGACGGACGATGTCCAACGTCGTGACGATCGGTGTGCAGGCGATCCTGCTGACGCTCGTCGCCATCCCCTTCGGCCTCCGACCCAACTGGGGCGGTGCGTTCGTCTCGATCGCCGTCATCTGCGTACTGTCACTCGGCATGGCGGCAGCGTCGTACACGATGGGCCTGATCCTCAGGGACGAGGACTCCTTCGCCCCGTTCGTCCAGGGTGTGACACTGCCGCTCCTGCTGCTCTCCGGCGTGCTGCTGCCGATGACGTTGGCGCCGACGTGGCTGCGTCGCGTCTCGCAGGTCAACCCGCTCAGCTATGTGGTCGACACCGTGCGGGCGCTGTTCCGCGGCGACATCGCCTCGGTCACGGTCGCCAAAGGATCCCTCGTCACGGTCGGCGTGGCGATTCTGCTTGCATGGTGGGCGACTCGCCGTTTCCAGCGCAACAGCGCCTGACGCACCTCGAATCGGAGTCGCTGTCGCCGGAGGTAGCAGATGCTGCGACTTCTGCCGACAGCGACTGAGTTCGTCGCAGGAAAGAAGCCGGTCAGAAGCCGAGGCGGCTGTTCAGTTCGGTGAGCAGATCGGCGATAGGGACACGGACCTGCTCTGTCGTGTCACGCTCGCGGATCGTCACGGCCTTGTCCTCGAGGGTGTCGAAATCGACGGTGACGCACAGCGGCGTGCCGATCTCGTCCTGGCGGCGATAGCGGCGGCCGATCGCCTGCGTCTCGTCGTAGTCGACCATGTATCGGTCGCTGAGCGTCTCGAAGATCGCCTTCGCCGTCGGCGTCAGCGCGTCCTTCTTGGACAGCGGCAGTACGGCGACCTTGTACGGCGCCAGGCGCTGATGAAGACGCAGCACCGTGCGCGGCTCACCGTTGATCACGTCCTCGTCGTACGCTGCGAGCATGAATGCCGCCATCGTTCGGTTGGCACCGGCGGCGGGCTCGATGACGAACGGGACATACCGCTCGTTCGTCGCCTGGTCGAAGTAGTCGAGCTTCTGGCCGGAGTGCTCGGCGTGCTGCTTGAGGTCGTAGTCGGTCCGTTGGGCGATACCTTCGAGTTCTCCCCAGCCCCACGGGAACAGGAATTCGACGTCGGACGTCCCCACCGAATAGTGGGCCAGTTCGTCCGGATCGTGTGGGCGCAGGCGCAGCATCTCACGCGGCATACCGAGGTTGACGTACCACTCGAGCCTGGCGTTGCACCAGTACTCGTACCACTGCTGGCCGTCGGCAGGAGGGACGAAGAACTCCATCTCCATCTGCTCGAACTCGCGGGTACGGAAGATGAAGTTGCCAGGCGTGATCTCGTTGCGGAAGCTCTTGCCGACCTGAGCGATGCCGAACGGCGGCTTCTTGCGAGTCGTCTGCAACACGTTCATGAAATTGATGAACATGCCCTGCGCTGTCTCCGGCCGCAGGTAGACGTCGGTGCCCGCTCCCTCGACGACACCTGCCTGCGTCTTGAACATCAGGTTGAAGGCGCGTGAAGCAGTGAAGGAGTCACGTGAACCGCAATTCGGGCAGAGCGTCGGGTCGTCGAGCTGATCCTCACGGAAACGCTGCTTGCACTTCGTGCAGTCCACGAGCGGATCGGTGAAGTTGGCGAGATGGCCGCTGGCTTCCCAGATCGCCGGGGGGCTGATGATCGAAGCGTCGATCAGCACGACGTCATCGCGTTGCTGCACCATTGCCCGCACCCACGCGTCCTTGACATTGCGAAGCATCAGCGAGCCGAGCGGGCCGTAGTCATAGCTGCTTCGGAAACCGCCGTAGATCTCTGCAGAGGGGTAGGCAAAACCGCGGCGCTTTGCGAGGTTGACGATCTGCTCGAGGTCACTTGCTGGCATAGGGATTCCAGGGTAGGCCGTGGCGCACGTCGGACGACGACGAATTGACGGTCGGCGCACCTCGGTGGGCGTTACCGCTGCAGGTAAGGTCTGCAATATGGCACGAGAGAAGGTGACGATTACGGCCGACCGGTCGAAGTTGCGCGCCGCCCAACAGGCCGTCGGCGCTGCCTCTGTGTCGGATGCAGTGGACCGGGCTGTGGACGAACTGCTTCGATCAGCACGCGCCAAATCGGACATCGCTGCCTACCTCGCCAATCCGCCCACATCGGACGAGATTGCGTTGACCAACTATCGGCCGAAACCGGCTCGCCTCGCCGACGACACCGATTGGGATGCGCTGTATGGCGACGAATCCACCTAACCGCGGCGCGGCGAGTTGTGGCTGGCACTGCTGGACAAGGTTCGTCCGGTTGTGGTGTTGACCCGCGACCCGATGGGCAGTCACCTGACCAGCGTGATCGTCGGTCCGGTGACTTCGACGATTCGGGGTTTGTCGACGGAGGTACCGGTCGGGGCGCCGGACGGCCTGCGAGTCCCCTCCGTCGTCAACCTCGACAACACGCAACTCGTTCAGCGCTCCGAGTTCCGCCGCAGGGTCGGGAGGGTCCGACCGGAGACGATGGAAGACGTCTGCGCGGCGTTGGGCCGGGCGACAGGCGGCGTGTAGCTCCCGGCTTCTGTGGACCGTTTTACACCGCCGGCGGTGCAAAATTGGACTCAGTTTCTATAGGCGTTCGTACAGAGCGACGCTGCGGAGGCGGCGTTCGAGGTGGTGCTCCATCGCCTCGGTTGCCAGGTGACGGACTTCGGCCGTCGCCGGGGTCACGGGCTCGTCGAGCGCTGCGTTCATCCCGCCGCCGAGGATCATCCTCGTCAGCCTCAATGCCTCAGCCGAGATCGGCGTGCCAGTACGGCACGTCCTGCACAACACTCCGCCCTCGTTCATGTCGAAGGCGATGAGATTGTCGGCCTCCCCACAGCGCACGCAGACATCGAGTTCCGGGCGCACACCCTCGGCAGCGAGCAACTTCCAGAAGAATGCCGGAACGACCAGCGGCAACGGTCGCGACTCCAGCGATCGAAGCGCGCCGACGAGCATCCGATGCAGATGCGGCACAGGTTCACGGTCCGGCGTGATGCGATCGACGACTTCCAACAGCGAGAGGCCCTGCGTCAGACGGTCGAGGTCGCCATACAGCGGGCCGAGCGAATCGATCGTCTCCACCTGACTGATGGTGTCCAGCTCACGACCCTCGTAGACGAGCAGGCTGACGTTGCTCAACGGTTCGAGGCGCCCGCCAAAGCGACTCTTCGTCTTGCGCACACCCTTGGCAACGGCACGGATCTTGCCGTGGCCGAGCGTGAGGATGACGACGATGCGGTCGGATTCGCCGAGCTTGTAGGTACGCAGGACGACACCGGAATCGCGGTAGAGGCTCATCGTCGTCGCCTGCGTGGAATCACGAGCCGGTGTCCAAGGCTGCCTCGGGAATGGCGTGCGACGGCGGGTCGAAGTCCGGTGCCGAGCCGCTCTCGATGCCGCCGAAGCGACGGTTGCGGTCCTGGTACTCCTTGATCGCCTCGAACAGGTTCTTCGCCCTGAAGTCCGGCCACAGTACGGGCGTGAAGACGAGTTCGCTGTAAGCCAGTTCCCAGAGGAGGAAATTCGACATGCGGAACTCGCCGCTGGTGCGCACCATCAGTTCGGGGTCCGGCATGTCCGGGAAATAGCAGTACTTGGAGATCAGTTTCTCGGTGACATCGTTGGATTTGACGCCGTCGTCGATCATCCGTTTGACGGCGTCGATGATCTCCGCCCGACCGCCGTAGTTGAAGGCGAACGTCAGCGTCATCGTGCGGTTTCCCTGGGTCAGCGACATCGACTCGTCCTGCTCACGCAGCAACTTGCGCGGCACGTGCCAGTCACGACGACCGGCGAATCGGATGCGCACCCCCTGACTGTGGAGATGGTGCTTGCGGCGCTGGAGGATCTCACGGTTGAAGTTCATGAGGTAGCGGACCTCGTCGACGGGCCGGCGCCAGTTCTCTGTCGAAAATGCGTAGACCGTCAGCCATTTGACACCGAGGTCGAGGGCTCCCTGGACGACATCCCACAGTGCTTCCTCGCCGGCAGCATGTCCCTCCGTACGCTTGAGACCTCGCCGTTGTGCCCAGCGCCCGTTGCCGTCCATCACACAGGCGATGTGTGTGGGGATGCGTTTCGGGTCGAGCCCGGCGGCGTTGGCGGCAGCAGTGGCGGCGTTGGACATGGCCTCTCGACAGTACCGCCCTCTCCGCCTTCCGCTGTGGTCATTGAACGCCGATGCCGGCTCCGGGGTCTGGGCCAGACGGTCTCTACCGCTGCGCTGTCACGCCACGTGGCGACCGGCGGTCACCCGAATTCCGCCATCACGGGGCGGCGTGACCGCGACCTCACGCGGGTTCCCCGATGGCGACGGGTGACCCCAGTAGCGTGAACTCCTCATGGCTCCCGAGGACAACGCGCCGCTTGCCGCCAGAACGTCAGCCGTGGCCAGGGCAGCAGCGACTGCACAGCGGACGATCGCCGAGGTCACGGCGACGATGGCCGGCTCGGAGGATCGCCCGGGTCAACGCCAGATGGCAGGTGCCGTCGCCACCGCCATCGCCGAACGCAGGCATCTGATCGTCGGTGCGCCGACCGGCGTCGGCAAGTCACTCGGCTATCTCGTGCCGGCGATCCTGTCCGGCAAGACGGTCGTGGTCACCACAGCGACGAAGGCGTTGCAGGACCAGCTCGCCAACAAGGACCTGCCGTTCCTGAAGGAGACACTCGGGCGGGAGTTCGAATTCGCCGTCCTCAAGGGACGCTCCAACTACATCTGCGTGCAGCGCCTGAGGGAGGTCCATCACCCCGACCAGTCGCAGATCGAGATGGAGGGCCTCGCCAGTACCACCAAGCTGGAGATCAAGCGGCTGGCGGAGTGGTCGGCGACCTCGACGACCGGGGACGCCGCCGAACTCAGCTGGGTACCGACGGACAGGGCGTGGCAATCCGTCAGTGTCTCGTCGGACGAGTGTCCCGGCGCCAAACGCTGCCCGATGGGAGACGTCTGTTGGGCAGAGGCCGCCCGAAACCGCGCCGCTGCGGCCAATGTGATCGTCGTCAATACCTACCTCTACGGACTCGACGTCGCCAGCGGCGGCGTCATCCTGCCGGACCACGACGTGGTCGTCGTCGACGAAGCCCACCAGCTCGAAGACATCATGAGCGACACGGTCGGTATCTCGATTTCGGCGAGCCGGTTCACCCGCACCGCACAGACGGCTCGACGAATCCTCGATGACACTGCCGTGACCGGGGCAGTGATCGACGCCGGTGTCGCCGTGCGAGAGACGATGCAACGAGTGCTCGGCAAACGATTGCCACGGCCGCTGCCAGACGACCTCGTCGAGATCCTCAACGACGGTCGGCGACGCCTCGACGCGCTGCAGGCAGCGCTGCGCAAGGTGGACACACCGGTCGACGATGCCAAGCAACGCGTGATCCGGGCGCAGACGATGGCGACGTCGTTGATCGAGGACATCGATGCGGCGCTCGGATTCGGTGAGCAGTCGGTTGCCTTCGTCGAGGGCACCGCAGAAGCAGCATCGTTGGAAATCGCTCCGCTCGACGTCGGCCCGATCCTCCTCGCCGGAATCTGGAACAAGCGGACGGCGGTACTGACCAGCGCAACGATCCCGAGTTCGCTCGCCCATCGGGTCGGTATCCCCGGCACGGCCGTGTCGGAACTGCACGTCGACAGCCCGTTCGACTATGCGGCGCACGGGTTGATCTACTGCGCGATGCACATGCCGGACCCGCGCCACGCGGATTACCAGCAGGCGATGCACGACGAACTCGAAGCCCTGATCGCTGCAGCAGGCGGGCGCACGCTGGCGTTGTTCACCAGTTGGAGGGCGATGGAGGCAGCCGCCGCGGCGATCAAACCGCGTGTGAAGGTGCCGATCTTCACCCAGCGCGATCTGCCCAAGACGGCACTCGTCCAGGCGTTCAGTCAGGACGAATCGTCGTGCCTGTTCGCAACCGCCGGGTTCTTCCAGGGCGTCGACATCCCCGGCCGCACCCTGTCGCTGGTCACGATCGATCGAATCCCGTTCCCGCGACCTGACGATCCGCTGCTGTCGGCCAGGCGGGAGCTGCTCGGGTCGGCAGCGTTCAGCGAGATCGACGTCCCACGAGCGACGATGCTCCTCGCGCAGGCTGCAGGCCGGCTGATCCGTTCGACCACCGACAGGGGTGTCGTCGCCGTCTTCGACAAGCGCCTCGGTACGTCGAGCTATCGATGGAGCATCGTCAACGGGTTGCCGCCGATGAAACGCACCCGACGTCGGGACGAGGCCGAAGCGTTCCTCCGGGCGATCACCGGGTAGCAACGGCGCAGGGTTGAGACAGCGAAGGCCCGCACCGGTGCAGAACTTCGCGCGCTGTGCAGAACCTCCCGATATTCGGCGCTGCAGGGTGTGTAGTCGATGTCTGCTGGGTATCACACGGTGATGGAGATCCTCATCGCCGGCGGGAGCGGATTCGTCGGCTCGCACCTGACCACCGAACTGCTCGCACGCAAGCACGCCGTGCGGGTGATGACCCGCCATCCCAAGACGCGCACCGACGGCGCGACCGACGTCTTCGGTGACGTCGCCGATCGATCCTCGCTCTCCCAGGCCCTCGACGGAGTCGACGCCGCCTATTACCTCGTACATTCCCTTGACCGGGGCGACTTCGCCGCCATCGATCGTGAAGGCGCGATCGCCTTCGGACGCGAGGCTGCCTCCGCTGGCCTACAACGCGTTGTCTACCTCGGAGGACTCGGGGACGAGAACGACGACCTCTCCCCGCACCTCCGCAGCCGCCGAGAAGTCGAGCAGATCCTGATGGACGAGGCGCCGACGACGGCGCTTCGAGCCGGCATCGTCGTCGGTGACGGGAGCGTCAGCTGGGAGATCCTCTGCCAACTGATCGAACGGCTCCCGGTCATGATCACGCCGCGTTGGGTGCAGACGAAGACGCAGCCGATCGCCCTCAGCGACGTCGTCACCTATCTTGCCGACAGCCTCGAACTGGATGTTGCCGGCCAGCACTTCGATATCGGCGGCCCGCAGGCGATGACCTACCGAGAGATGCTGGTGAAGGCGGCCAGGCAGATGGACCGCCGCCTGCTGATCCTGCCGGTGCCGCTGCTGACGCCGACACTGTCATCGCACTGGCTACGGTTGATCACCGATGTCGACCTGCAGACGGCCCGTTCACTCGTTGATTCGATGACCAACGAAGTGGTCGTCACCGAACGACGTCTCGAGCAGTTGACTGGTCATCAGGCGATGCCGTTCTTCGAGGCGTCGAGCCGAGCGCTGAAGGATCGCCAGGCACGAAAGATGCGCAGCAAGCGTGACGCCGTCCCAGTCTGAACGCTCGGTGGAATCACCGACAGTGGTCAAGAACCCACCGGAACGACGGCACCGACGCATGGTCGCCCTCTCCGCGCTGATCGTCGGAGCTGCGCTGATCGGCGCGACGCTGAGGGTCGAACGGGGCAGTGCCACTTTCTATATCGCCGGGTACGCACTGGCAGCCGTCTGGGTCGTGGCTGCGTTGCTGAGCATGCCGATTCGTTGGACGGGCGGCACCTTCCACCCGAGGATCGAATTGGCGATCGGCACGGCGGTCGGCACGGCAATGTTCGGGGTGTTCGTCGCCGCCGACGAGATCGGGCGTCACATCTCGTTCATCGCCGGCCCGATCGTCAACCTGCTGGCCAAGGCCGATGCCGGCCCTGTCGTTGCTGTGCTCGCACTCGCGTTGGTCAACGGTGTCGCCGAGGAGATGTTCTTCCGCGGCTCGCTTCCTGAGGCCGTCGGCGGCCGCACGCCGTTGGTCATCTCGACGGTCGTTTACATTGCGGTGACGGCCGTCGCCGGCAACACTGCGTTGACGCTGGCGGCGATCGTGATGGGTGCCGTCTTCGCGCTGGTCAGAAGTCGCACCGGTGGTCTGATCGCCCCGATCACGACCCATCTCGTGTGGTCCACACTGGTCGTCCTCGCACTACCGCGATGAGCCTGTCGATGACTCGACGTCGTCCGCAAGGCGCCGCAGATCACGTTCTGCTACTTCCAACTCGCTGACCCGCCTGGCCAGAATATCCTCGGCCTTGGCGAGCGCGTCCTTCGCAACGTCGACCTTGGCGACTCCGGCATCGACGGCACTACGGGCAGCATCGAGCGTGGTCTGAGCACGGCCGTACTCCGCAATCAGACGTGTCCTCCGACGCATCTCGCCGGCCGACGGGCGCGGCTCCGGTTTCGTCTCGATCTCCGACGCAGTTTCCGGCTCGATCTCTCGGGCGATCGGCGGCGCCGGCCGTCGCCCCTTCGGGCCTGGCGACTTCGGTGGGCGATTGATCGCCGGGCGAAGGATCGGTTCCGGAGCACCGGCGAAGAGGTCTGCCGGTTCGAGCACGCCTTCGGAACCAACGACGCCGTTGACCAACGTGTCGGTCGAGCCGGCGGCGATCAGCGTTCGCAGGACGACCACGACATCGTCGCGTTTCATGTCGCTGTCGAGACCGAGCGCCGCATCGGCGATCGCCCGTGTCGCTGCGTTCAGTTCGTTTGTCGCCGCCCGGAGGTCGTCTCCCGACGCGCCGCCGATCGCCGCCGACTGGGCGTCGCGTGCGCCGGTAACAGACGTCGCCCATCGCTCGACGACCGCCGGGTCCTCCCTGGCGAGCCGGTTCAGCAGCCACTCCGCTGCCTTCGGCCGGCGCAACTTGGCGATCGCTGCGGCGTCCGCTGCCCGCTTCTCGTGTTTCAATCGTCGCACGACCAGTGTTCGTTCGGCAATGAATTCGCCCGGCGGCACGGCGTACAGCGCCTTGACCTCCTCGATGACCATCACGTCACCTTCTCACGAAGCAGCGTGCGCCAGCCGATCTGAGCAACTCGCAACGATTCCACTGTGTTCAGCCCGAGCAGGACGCCCGCCAATATCACCAACGCGGCAACCGCCGGGAGGTACGAGCACGGCCACATCGCCGCCAGCACCACGGCCGCAGCGGTCAGACGAGTCGTCGAAACGAGCCGGAACATCATCCATCGTGTGTAGCCGAAACTCGCCAGATACAGCGCCGCGCCACCGAAGACGAGTCCGGTCGCTCCTGTCGACAACGCCGTGCCGGGATGAGTCACCGCCTCTCGAAGGCCGACAGCCACGGCGATGATCGCGGCGATGAACGCCACGTGGCCATACGACAGCACTCGACGGGCGATGTCCAACTGCACGTGCGCACTCGCCAGCGCATGACGGACGGCGTCGGCCGCAAAGTTGAAGTACACCCACCACAACCCGCAGCTGACGGCAAATGCCGCAGCAACCGCACCCCCGACGCCGAAGCTCAACGAGCCGGACGATTGCGCAGACGCGCCGATGTCGACCACCGACTCGCCGAGGGCGATGAGTACGAATTGACCGAATCGTTCTGCGAGATGTCCCGCTTCGAACCGCATGCCGCTCAGTCTGCGACGCAGCAGACTGGGAGTGCCGAGGTCGATGAGTGCAGCAACCCCCCACAACGCCTCACGGACCGAGCCGTGCCAGAGGGCGCCGAGGGCGAGAACCGGACCGGTGAACACCATGCTGACCGTCACGGGATTGATGGTCCATTTCGCCCGCAGGCGAATGACGAAACCGAGCAGCAGGCGTGCCGCAAGATAGGAGAACGCCAGCAGCATCCCCCTGTCGCCGTATGCCTGCGGCACCGCCAGCGCCATGAACATCCCGCAGAGAGCTACGCCGAACGAAAGGAGCCGCAATCCGGGGCCTGACATGTCACTGACGTCGGACTGGATCGTCGTGCCGACCCACACCCAGTACACCGGAACGAAGACGATCAGCGCCCGCAGCGCACCGGCCCACGAATGGTCGTGTTCGAGCAGTGTCGACACTTCCGTGACGGCGAAGACGAAGACGAGGTCGAAGAACAGTTCTGCCCATGACACCCGCTTCTCCGTCGAGTCCGGCATCCTCCCATGATGGCAGCTACGCACGGCTCCCCGGCGAGCGATCGTCCGGCCACCACGCCACCAGCCATACAGTGGTCCGATGGAATCAGTCGGCGGATGCGATGCCAGCAGAACGTGGGTCAACGCAGCGATCGGCAAGGTCGAAGCCGACGCCAATCGCAGTGCCGACACACATCTGCACGTCTTCCCCCTGCCGCCGCACTGGAACGTCGAGCTGTACCTCAAGGACGAATCCGTCCACCCGACCGGCAGCCTCAAGCATCGACTGGCACGGTCGTTGTTCCTCTATGGACTGTGCAACGGATGGATCACCGAGGAAACGACGGTCGTCGAGGCATCCTCGGGTTCGACCGCCGTCTCCGAGGCGTATTTCGCCCGCCTGCTCGGACTTCCGTTCATCGCCGTGATGCCGCGGACGACGAGCCCCGAGAAAATCGCCCTCATCGAGATGGAAGGCGGACGCTGCCACTTCGTCGACCAGCCAGACGCGATCTACGAGGAAGCGAAGCGGCTCGCCGACGTGTCCGGTGGTCACTACATGGACCAGTTCACGTATTCGGAACGGGCGACCGATTGGCGCGGCAACAACAACATCGCCGAATCGATCTTCGGGCAGCTGTCGATGGAGCCGCACCCGATTCCGTGCTGGATCGTCGTCGGGGCCGGCACCGGCGGGACCAGTGCGACGATCGGCCGCTTCATCCGCTACCGCCGTTTTCCGACGCAGCTGCTGGTCGTCGATCCGGAGGGTTCCGCATTCTTCGACGGTTGGAGCAACAACCGTCCACAGCACACCACAGGACAGGGGTCGAGGATTGAGGGGATCGGTCGGCCACGCGTCGAACCGTCGTTCATGCCAGGGGTCATCGACCGCATGCAGCAGGTGCCGGACGCTGCCTCCATCGCCGCAATGCGTTTCCTCGACGAGATCACGGGGCGACGCAGCGGCGCGTCGACAGGCACGAACCTGTGGGCGGCGCTCGCTCTCACCTGTGAGATGAAAGACGAGGGAGTCACCGGCAGCATCGTCACGCTGATCTGCGATTCCGGGGACCGCTATACCGATACCTACTACAACGATGATTGGCTCGCGCTGCAGGGCATCGAGATCGGGCCCCACCTCGAGACGCTGCGTATATTCATGGAAACCGGGAAATGGGAAGGATCGTGACCGATGAGTGACTCGTGGGCAATGCTCCGCCAGGTCGTGATTGCCACGGCGACGCTGGCCGATGAAGTCGGGGTGATGCGCACCGCATATTCGCTGCCGCCGGGCTTCAGCGATCCCGTACTGCTGGACTACGGCGTTGCGGACGAGACGATACCCATCGGACCGAAGCACTTCGTCGAATTCATCGCACCTGCCGACGAGACGTCGTTCCTGCACCCCTGGCTCGACAGGTGCGGCGGTCATGGCGGCTACTGCCTGTCGGTGCAGGTTCCCGATGTTGCTGCCATCCGTGATCGGACGAGCGGGCTCGGAATCAGGATCGTCACCGACCAGCAGGCACTCGGCCACCAGATCATGCAGGTGCGATCGCGCGACGTCCCGATCCTGCTCGATCTCGGCGAGATCCCTGACCGCAGTCGCTGGTTCTGGGACGACATCACTCCCGGCCCGGCAGCTGCGGCCACTGTCGACGGGATCGTCGAGGTCGAGTTCGGTGTCACCGACGCCGAGGCGGCCGCTTCGCTGTGGTCAGTGCTGCTCGGAGTCGATCAGCCGACCCCCACCTCCGTCGATCTCGGGACCATCATCCGGTTCGTCACCAGCGAGAGCCGTGGGCTGACTGCCGTTACCCTCACCCTCGCCGATGGAGTTGCAGCACGGAACGACGCGAACGTCGCCGGGCTCACGGTCCGCCACCGGGTCGCATGACCGGTCGTCCTCCTGGACGAGCCGCTGGAGCACTCATCTGCATCCGCCGGCCATCAGTCCTTCTTCGATCGCTCGATCGTCTCGAACGAGCTGCGCATCACGCCCGAGCGACGGAATGGACCGGTCGCCATCGCAACCAATCGGGCGACAGATTCACAATCGCTGCAGGGACGTAGTGCGGGTCCATGCCGATGCCAGGTGGGAGCTCGAGTCCGAGATCCAGCTCGCCCGGCAGGAGGTGGGTGTGCGAGCCGCGCGGAGAAGCGGCGTCAGGTGGCGGGATCGGCGTGTAGATCTCGACTCGACCGATCGACGTCGTGATGACGCGGTGCGGCGAGGCGGCAACGAGCTGCGGGCCGAGGATGTCTGCGACATCGAACCATTGCGCTCCGGTATGCGGGTCCAGGAACCGACTGATGGCGTTGTCACCGCGGACACAAAAACTCGCAGCGCGGCTCCCGAGGCCGAGATCGAACAACGTTCCGTGGCGGCCTTCCGGCAGCATCGCCTGCAGGTCCGGCCCGACGTTGGTGAGCGATGTCCGCCCACCAACCACCGATGACTCTGGCACGCCGAGAACGAACGCGAACGGCTCGTCCGTGCCTGGCTTGTTCAAGCTGAACATCCTGGTGTCGTCGCCGACAGTGATCCGCATCGACGCCGTCGACGTCCTCGATTCGATGACCCGCCCGAGTCGACTGACGACGCGCTCCGCGTCGCAACCGTCGAACTCGGCGACAGCACCGTGAACACCGAAACTCCACGACCCGGCACCCCCGGCGACGACGCTCGCGATCAGGCCGGCGATCTCGTCCGCTGTGTAGCCGGTGGGGACGGCAGTGATCAGCGGACTGTCGTCTGGGACGAACTCCGCACCTGACATCGAGGCGGGGGGCTCGTCGACTCCGCCGCCGGCGATCCATGCGGCCAGGGTCGCGATCGCCACGTCGCTCAACACCTCGCCGAACCATCGTCGCCGTCCGCCGGATCGAACGGCGATGACATTCGAACGCTCGCACGTCCCGAGACAATCGACGGTCCAGAGCTTGCCAGACCCGGCGAACGCTGCAGCTCGAAGCGTCGCCAGGTGGGCGGCGTGATCAATGCCCGGATGTTTTTCGGTCGTGCCGCAGCAGCAGCCGCGACAGACCAACACCGAACAGGAAACGCTCAACCGGGCTCAGCCACCGGTCGCGGTGAGATCGAATTCCCGCGTCGTCTCTGCAGTGGGCCGCTTCGGTTCGAGGAGCCGTTCAGCGAGGAACCCGAAAGCGAGAGCAATCGTGGCCCACAACACCGCCTGAATGGCGAGTGATGCGATTCGGAACTGCCACAGCACCGTCGGCGGGAACGTCACCGTTGCATCCGTCACTGCGCCGGTGACCCCGGGGATCGCTGCCTGCGGAACCTCGTTCACACCGGGGAAGACGACGTAGACGACGATCAGGACGACGATGTACGTCAGCGCTGCGAGCACCGTTGCATTCCATCGCGATGTGCGGTCAAGCAGCTGTCTCCAGACCACCCCGGCGACGACCAGACCGACGATCGAGCAGGCGATCATCAGTACGAACAGTGCGGTGCGTCGACCAATGGTGTCGGCCTGCCCGATCGACGGCGGGTTGGCCGGATACTTCAAGACGGGCGCGAGATAGACGCCGACGAAACCGACGAAGCCGACGAGCGCTGCCGCCGGTTTGGCTTTCGTCAATCCACCGCGTCCGTAGATCCCGGCGAACACCAGGGCGGTGATCCCGCCGAGGGCGATCCCATAGATCAACGCCCCCGTTCCGAGGCCGGCGGAACTCTGCAGCGAACGACTGACGAAGCTCGCTTCCGGCGCCTCGTGATGGATGTTGTTCTCGACGTAGCCCCCGAAAGCGATCGCCTTGTCGACGGATGTCTCGCCGATCGTCTTGGCAACGCCGAAACCGAACAACCCCGCGAGCAGACCCGCGAGCAGTCCACGGATCAACAGTCTTCTGACCATGAGGTGAGCGCTGGGACGTCAGTGGCAGGGGAAGCCGAGGAGATGACGGGCATCATGAACCCACTCGTGCACGTAGTTCCCACCGACGAGCGACGTCGCACCCTGTTCGACGCCGACGATGTACATCAACAGCAACAGCAGGAATCCGGCGAACAAGGCCCACGGGAGCAATTCACGGACCGAAATCGTGATCGGTTTCGCTTCCGGCAACACCAGCGCGTTGGTCGACATGTCGATGCACTCCCTCGGGATTCAGCGTCCCAGTAGTCAATGGAAAACGTTCTCCGACCGTGTCTGACTACGAACCGCCCAGTAACACGCTGGCCAGTTCTTCACAGTGGCGCGACCGTGCCGGACTCACACCGGCTTCCAGCGGAAAACGCTGAATGCCAACGTAGCACAGCTGCAAGATCCCTCAATCGCTGTGCGGCGGAATCGTGGCCGCCGGCAGCCCGTCGAGATGCGCTGCGTCGTTGTAGCGCACGACACTCCAGGTGTTCTTCGCCGTCGAGGCGAACTCCGACACGGCGGTATTCAGCGTGTACAGCTCGAAAATTCCGCTGATCGGCGTGTTCAACAGTCGCCGGAAGATGCTGTCGATGACGCCGCCGTGGCAGACGATGACGACGGTCTTGTCTGCCTGATCGCGCAGCACAGCCCCCAGTGCCGTGCCGACTCGTAACCGGAACTGGGCAACCGTTTCGCCGCCGGGGAAGCCGGCAAGATAGGGATCGTCGCTCCAGTGGAAGTCCGGATACTTCTCGCCGAACTGGGCGTAGGTCAAACCCTCGACCTCTGGTCCAGGGTCATGTTCACCGAAGTCTGCCACCTGCACGATCGGCAACTCGAGGACCGGGGCAATTGCCTCCGCCGTCTCGATTGCCCGCAGGTACGTCGACGAAATCAGCAGGTCAGCGCGTATCTCGGGGTTCGCTGACCAACGATCGGCCAACGCCTGCGCCTGTCGGCGCCCGAGCTCGCTCAGCCCTGAACACGTCCGGCCGCTCGAGATCAGCCGCTCGACGGCGACGTTCGATTCCCCGTGCCGGACGAGTATCAGCCTGGTCATGACGGCGATGATATGAGTGCGCCCGTCGAGCACCACCATCTGCTGCACCATCGGCGCGGTCCGGCAGGCGACGCACGGCACGACCTGATCAGCCCGCCGCGTCTACGTTGGTTCGGTCATGACGCTCGTTACCTTCAGCTCGCAACTGCATGCGCTGGCCATCGCCGACCCAGCCAGATCGGCCGTCACCTGCGGCACGACCACGCTGACGCGATCGGAGTTGGTGGCGGCGAGCGAGCGGCTGGCCAGGGATCTCATCTCCAAGGGGGTGGGGCGCGGCGACATGGTGACGATCGCCCTGCCCAACTCGGTTGACTGGTTCGTCGCGCAACACGCTGCGTGGCGCATCGGCGCCGTTCCGCAGCCTGTGTCAGCACGGCTGCCAGGTCGCGAAATGGAGTCGATCGTCGAACTCGCCGACTCGCGGATCGTGATCGGAGCAGCCGGCGGAACCATCGAAGGCCGCCTCTCGCTCCCGGTCGGCTATCAGCCTGACCACTCCAACGACGACATCGAGCTGCCGGAAATCGACGATCTGGCACTCGCCTCTCCGGCTTGGAAAGCGCCGACGTCGGGCGGCTCGACCGGTCGACCGAAACTGATCGTCTCCGGTGACCCGGCGGTGATCGACAACTCCGTCAATCCGACGCTCATGATCCGCCGCGACGGGTGCATGGTGATGCCAGGGCCGCTCTATCACAATGGTCCAGCGGTATGGGCGAGCAACGCCCTGCTCGCCGGCAGCCATGTCGTCCTGCTGGCTCGCTTCGACGCCGCTGCGACGCTTGCCGCCATCGAGCAGTACCGCGCCGACATCGTCTACCTCGTCCCGACGATGATGAAGCGCATCTGGCGGCTGCCCGAGGACGAACGGCTGGCCTACGATCTGTCGAGCCTGCTCACCGTCTGGCACCTCGCTGAACCATGCCCGATCTGGCTCAAACAGGTATGGATCGATTGGCTCGGGCCCGAGCGCATCTTCGAACTGTATGCCGGCACAGAGGCGCAGGCGGCGACGGTCATCACCGGGACCGAATGGCTCGCCCATGTCGGCTCCGTCGGCCGTCCGGCTCCCGGGTCGGTCAGTATCACCGACGATGACGGCAACGAAGCCGCCACCGGCGAGATGGGCGAGGTTTGGCTGCGCAACCTCACAGACCGCCCGAGCTACCGCTACGTCGGCGCGACCGCCAGGCAGCGCGATGGCGGTTGGGAATCGCTCGGTGACATGGGCCGATTGGACACGGACGGATACCTGTATCTCGGCGACCGGGCAAGTGACATGATCCTGTCCGGTGGCTCGAACATCTACCCCGCAGAGGTCGAGGCTGCCATCCAGGAACACCCGCTCGTCCATTCGGTTGCGGTCGTCGGACTGCCGGACGAGGACAAGGGCAACGTCGTCCACGCCATCGTCGAGGCCGATCCCGAACAGCTCCCGGAGGCCGAGTTGCGCGCCTTCCTCGCTGATCGGCTCGTCATCTACAAGATTCCGAGAACCTTCGAATACACCCAGGAGACGTTGCGTGACGAAGCAGGAAAAGTCCGTCGAGGCACCCTCAGAGCTGCTCGCCTGTAAACCCTCGGTCGCCTCGCCGGTACCCTCGAATTCGCATGGGAATCGAACTGGTCACGACAACGGGCATCTTCGCACTCGACGGCGGCGAGTGGGAAGTGACGAACAATATCTGGCTCGTCGGCGACGATCGCCGGGTGTTCGTGATCGATGCAGCCCATGATCATCGACCGATCGTGGAAGCCGTCAACGGCCGTACTGTCACCGGGGTGATCCTGACGCACGGCCACAACGACCACATCAACGCCGCTGCTGCGCTCGCCGACGACGTCGACGCCCCGATCCACCTGCACCCGGGCGACACGATGCTGTGGAGCGTCGTCTATCCGGACCGCAAACCTGACAGGGAAATCGTTCCAGGCACCACACTCAAGACAGGCGGGGTCGAACTCGCCATTCGCCACACACCAGGGCATTCGCCGGGCTGCTGCTGCTTCTACGACGCCACCAGCGGCGTCGTCTTCAGCGGCGACACGCTGTTCTGTGGAGGACCAGGCGCAACCGGTCGGAGCTTTAGCGACTTCCCGACGATCCTCACCAGCATCCGCTCGCAACTGCTGACGCTGCCGGCGCAGACCATCGTCCACACCGGCCACGGCGACTCCACGACGATCGGCGCCGAGACGCCGCTGCTGCAGGCGCTGATCCACGACGCCGCAACGCCGAACGCCGCCGACCCAGCTGACGAGATGGATGGCCGGATGTGATTCGGCTGCGCACTCGATGACCACTCGGTCGTCGCTGCACTCGCGCTGCTCGATCCGGTTGTGCTCGCCGTGCTCCGGCGGTGCACGCTGTGATCGAGGAAGTACGAACTGACGTAGGCGGCGCTGTCGAGATCTGCGAGGACGTCGCCGTCACCTCGTAGAGCGCTGCGCATCAACGCAGTTCGCCGTCGAGTCGAGTCGCAGCGAGAGGCGGCTACGACGTGACGAGCAGCCGGTAGCCGATGCCGCGTGTCGTCACGATGAGCTTGGGGTCGTCCGGCTGATCTTCGATCTTGACGCGCAGTCGACGCACATGGGCATCGACCAAGCGGCTGTCTCCGAGGTACTCGTAACCCCACACCCGCTCGAGGAGTTGGTCGCGGGACAACACCATGCCGGCATGGTCCGCGAATTCGCAGAGCAGGCGGAACTCGGTCTTCGTCAGGTTCAGTTCGACACCGCCTTTGAGTGCGATCCCCTGTTCCTGGCGCACTTCCACGTCGCCGACCTGGAACGACTTGACGGCCACGGACGAGGTCAGGGAAGGGCCCTGCAATTGCACTCGCCGAAGATGCGCCCGAATCCGCGCCGCCAGTTCCTTGGGAACGATCGGCTTGGTGACGTAGTCGTCGGCACCGGCTTCCAGGCCTGCGACCATGTCGTAGGTGTCGGTCTGAGCGGTCACGATGATGATCGGCACGATGCTGTTCGCCCGGATCGTCCGGCACACCTCGAACCCGGACACGTCGGGCAGGCGCAGATCGAGCAGTACGAGGTCCGGTTCGGCCTGCTCGAAACTCTCGAGCCCGGCGCGCCCGTCCGGGGCCTCGCGCACTTCGTAGCCCTCGTCTTCCAGCGCCAGGCGCAGCGCCAGCCGTATGTGGTCGTCGTCTTCGATGAACAGGAGCGAATGCACAGCGTTGCCATTGTGCCCGAAATGCCACGGTGACGCAGCAACCACTCTTTGTTACCGAAAACGCACAATACGAACAGCGGGCTGTCACACAGATGGACCACAGTAGTTGCTGTTCACGCTGCACCGGTGAGGTACCTACCTCCCCCTGGTACCTCACCGGACAGCGTTGAAACGATCGAGCTTGAAACGATCGAGCTTGAAACAGTTGAGGTTGGAACGGTCGGGTTTCTGGCGCAGACGATCTTGCGCTGGAGGCAGCGTTGCGAGGGACGATGATTGATGCCGTTACCCCGACGTCGGAGCGGATCAGCCACACTGGAGAGGTGACCCGCACCAAGCGTCGGCTGCTCCGCCCGACCAGTCTCCGCACCAGAGTCACGTTGTTCTTCAGTATTGCCGGCCTCCTCACGTCGACCGCACTGGCGCTCGTCACCTACTTCATCGCCCGCAGCTATCTCGTCCAGCAGCGCGAGCAGTCTGCGAAGTCGCAGGCGTATACGAACGCCCGCTCGGTCAGCGACCGGTTGTCGCAGAAGGACATCAACTACTACACGTTGATCTCGGTGATCCCGACGGAGGGCCTCGGCCTGCTCTACATCGGCCCCGACCGGTTCTTCTCGCAGAACTCGCTGCAGTTCAACCAGTCGCAATTGCCGCCGGACATCTACACGCTGGTGCTCACGCAGGGGCAGTCCGGCTACCAGATCCACCAGATCGGCGGCTCGCCGTTCTTCGTCGTCGGCGTTTCGATCCCTGGTGCCAACGCCGCCTATTTCGAGGCATTCTCGTTGAACGGCGTTCAGAACAACCTGCGACTGATCGCCACTGCGCTGGCGATCGGTGCCATCTCGACGACACTCTTCGGCGCCGGTCTCGGCTGGTGGGCAAGTAGGCGACTACTGCGTCCGCTGTCGCGCGTCTCCAACGCTGCGGGGCAACTGGCGAGCGGCAGTCTCGACACACGCCTGCCGCCGGAGACCGATCGCGAACTCGATCGTCTGGCAACGTCGTTCAACGAGATGGCCGACGCTGTGCAGGCGAGGATCCAGCGAGAGGCACGGTTCTCTTCCGATGTCAGCCACGAACTGCGATCACCGATCACCGCCCTGACGGCCGCCGTCGAAGTACTCGACGCCAAGCGTGCCGATCTCCCGGCCCGGACACAGCAGGCGCTCGACGTCGTGACCAGTCAGGTGCGGCGATTCGATCAAATGGTCCTCGACCTGCTCGAACTCTCCCGGCTCGACGCAGGCGCCACCGACAACCATGCGGAGGCGATCAGCCTGCCGGACCTGTTGCGCCGGATTGCCCAACGCTACGGCTTCGGCGATGTCCCGATCGAGGTCGTCGCCGGCGCCTCGACGATCGTCAATGTCGACAAGCGCCGAATCGAACGCATTGCTGCGAACTTGCTGGACAACGCCAAACAGCATGGTGGCGGCCCGACGCGGATCGTCATCGAACCAAATCGCCTTGAGCGTGTACCAACCGTGAATCTCGTCGTCGAGGACGGTGGACCCGGCGTGGCGATGAGCGAACGAACACGGATTTTCGAGCGTTTCACCCGCGGCAGCGCCTCCCGTGGGCGGGTGGGTACCGGCCTCGGATTGGCGCTCGTCGCCGAGCACGCGCAGTCGCATGGCGGGGTGGCGTGGGTCGAGGACCGGCGCGAAGGCGGCTCCCGATTCATCGTCAGCCTGCCCGTCGGTGATGTATGAGCCGCGTCTCAGCGCCGCGGATCTGTGTCGCCACGTCCGTTGTCTGCGCGCTGGCGATCGCCAGTTGCGGTGTTCCGAAATCGTCGACGATCAAGCGCGTCGATTCACCGCTCGGTCCCAGCGTCACAGCTCTCCCGACAACAACGACTTCGACCACCTCGACGGCACCCGTCACGACCCCCACGGCACCGACCAGTCCCAGTACGACGACGACACCGACCACCACACCGATCACGACACCGCCGACTGCACCGACCACTACTGCGCCGGCCACGACCGCCGTCTCCACCACGGTACCGGTCACCCAATCCCCGACGACGGTGTTTCCGGTCGTCGACGTCGAGCTCTACTTCATCACCGGTGGACAACTGACGGCGATGCAGCGGACGCTGGCAAAGCCGGCTGGACCGAATCAGGTGATCAAAGCGCTCGAACAGGGAGTGCCGCCAGGAAACATCGGCACCGGCCTTCGGTCCGCTGTTCCCGCCAGTGCCATCAAGAACGTCACGGTCACCGGTGGCGTCGCCAATGTCCAAGTCGTCCAGGACTTCCGCACGCTCATCCCGTCGCTCGACCAACGCCTGGCCATCGCCCAAATCGTGCTCTCGCTCCAGCTCCCCGGTATCGGTCAGGTGACCTTTTCGATCGACGGCGTGGGGATCGTCGTCCCTCGAGGCGACAACACCTCCAGCGCCCCCGGCGCCCCGTTGACGTTCGACGAATACAGGCCGCTCGTCGTCAGTTGAGCCACCGTCAGCCATCCCGTCGTCCGTCGAAGTGACCGCATCTCGCCGGGCGCACGAGATCCCGTGATTCGATGACGAATCTCAGTAGCCGAGGCGTTGAACGCGGTCGGGTTTGCGCTGCCAGTCCTTGTCCACCTTGACGAACAGCTCGATGAACGTGCCAGCCGGCAGTTGCTTGCGGACGAGCGTGCCGACTTCTTTGAGCACTGCGCCCTGCTTACCGATCACCATGCCTTTCTGGCTGTCGCGCTCGACGATGATCTCGACCCGGATGCGATTACCCTCGTGCTCGGTCACACGGGTGGCGATCGAGTACGGCAGTTCGTCGTGAGTCACTGCGAGCAGTTGTTCGCGGACGAGTTCGGCCACCCAGTGATCCTCGTCGTTGTCCGATACGGCATCGATCGGGAACCATGCCGGGCCCTCCGGCAGACGTGTCGCCAGATAGGTCACGAGTTCGTCGACACCATCCCCGCTGAGCGCCGAGACGGCAAAGAACTCCGAAGCCTGTAAGCCGGATGCCGAGATCAACTGGCGGGCAATGCGTTCCTTGCTGGCACGGTCGGTCTTGTTGAGGATGACCACGAAGTCCTTGGGCATGCGCGAAGCGACCCATTCATCGCCGCGGCCGAACGCCTGCGTCGCATCGAGCACCAGACAGGCAACGTCGACGTCGTCGAGCGACGTCAGCGCTGCGCTGTTGACCCGCTCCCCGAGCGCCGTGACCGGCTTGTGCAGCCCTGGCGTGTCGACGAAGACGATCTGCAGATCCGGGCGGTTGACGATGCCGCGGATCGGCAGACGGGTCGTCTGCGGCTTGTCCGAGACGATGCTGATCTTCTGCCCGCAAATCCTGTTCAGCAGCGTCGATTTGCCGACATTCGGACGGCCGGCGAGGGTGACGAATCCCGAGCGCATCAGGTCGAATCCGCCGGTGAGGAGGCCGATGATTCGACGTCCGAATGACGCGACGGCGAATCGCGATCCCGATCCCGATCGCGATCCCGATCCCGATCCCGATCCCGATCGCGATCCCGATCCCGATCGCGGTCGTGCCCGTCCCCGTCATCATGCGGCTGCCAGCCGGGAATCACCGCGACGCGGACGCGACGGATACGACGACCATCGACCTGCTCGACACCAAATTTCCATCCCTCGAACTCGACTTCGTCGCCGACGTCCGGCAGGTGACCGAGCGTTCCGAAGACGAATCCGCCGATCGTGTCCCATCCCTCCTCGGGGAAATGAACGTGCAGGTGGTCCTCGAGGTCGTCGATGTTCATTCCTCCATCGACGAGATAGTCGCCGTCGGCAAGGCGTTCGAATTCTGCGTCCTCGGTGTCGTACTCGTCGACGATTTCACCGACGAGTTCCTCGAGGCAGTCCTCGAGCGTGATCAGACCGGCGATCGCCCCGTACTCGTCGGCGACGATTGCCAGGTGGAACTTCTGCGCCTGCATCTCACGCATCAGGCGGTTGACGAGCTTGTTCTCCGGGACGAAATTGACGGAACGAACCAACGTCGACACCAATTCGCTGCCTCCGCCCTCGCGTTCGGCCTTGATCAGATCCTTGGTGTAGGCCAGTCCGATGACACCCTCGTCCTCCTTGCCGTCGAGGACGGGGAGCCGGCTGTAGCCGTGCTCGATCGCCGTGTCCAAGGCCTTGCTCACCGTGTGGTCGTGCTGCACGAACACCATGTCGGGCCTCGGCACCATGACCTCGCGGGCGACGGTGTCGCCGAATTCGATGATCGATTCGATGAGCTTGCGTTCTTCGTGTTCGATGACATCGCCCTCGAGCGCAGCATCGGCAAAGGCCAGGAATTCGCCCTCGCTGACGAACGGGCCCTGCTTGAGCCCCTTTCCCGGCAACAGGATGTTGCCGAGACCGATCAGGCCACGTGACACCAGTTTCAGCGGCGGGAACTTGGCGAGCGCAGCGACCGGGGTCGAAGCGAGCAACGCCGCACGGTCGGAGTTGACGATCGCCCATGTCTTGGGGATCGCCTCGACGAAGACGAAGACGACGATGATCGAGAAGAAGAAACCGATCAGCGCGCCCCAGCCGCCGAAGAGGTTGTCGGCAAGCAACGTCGTCAGCACCGACTGGCCGGTCTGGCAGAGCAGCAGGCTGAGGAGCAGCGGGTTGAGGAAGTTCTCCGGCTTGCTGACCAGCTTGACGAGCGTACGCGGACGCCTGCCACCCTCGTCGGCGAGCGCCGTCGCCCGCGGCTTCGACATGCGGGTGAGGCCGGTTTCGGCGGCAGCGAGGAACGCGCAGATGATCAACAGGAGAACGATGGCGATCAGCATCCAGAGGTCGGCGGTCGTGAAACTGGAGGCGATCACGATGGCGGCTCGATGTCGAGTCGAGTTGGAGGGCACGACGTGTCGTCTTCGACGACAGCGCCTGCGTCGGTGTCGTCCGGCTCGTCCGTGTGCTGTTGACGGAAGGCATCGGGTGCCGCACCATTCCAATGCAGCGACTCGAGTAATTCGAGCTCACGGGTCCGCATCTTGATTCCCTCTTCGGCCTCCGCATGGTCGTGGCCCAAGATGTGCAGGATGCCGTGCACCAGCAGCAGCGCCAGTTCGTCGTCGAGTGTGCCGGCGTGGGTTGCGAATTGGCGGCAGGCGACCGCCGGACAGATGACGATGTCGCCGAGCAGCAGCGGGAGGTCTCCGGTGTCGATCGGTGAGCGGTCCGGACCACGACTCAGCGAATTCGGTCCACTCACGACCTCGATGTCTTCGGCATCGATCGGGAACGACAGTACGTCGGTGGGGCCGTTGACACCCATGTGTGCCTCGTTGAGTTCGATCATCTCTGTCTCGCCGACGTAGAGGATCGACAGTTCGGTCGCACCGCGCACGCCTTCGGCGAGCAGTACCGACTCTGCAAGTGTCTGCCATCGCTGCAGGTCGAGTTCGACGTCGCTCTGTTCGTCGGACACGAAGACCTCGGGGTCACCGTCTCCGCCGATCTTGCGGATGCCGGCGACCTTCGGTTTGGCATTCTCAGCCACGTCGGTTGAATCCGTTCTGCTGGGAAACGTTGGCGACCGGCGCCTGTTGGGCAAGCAGTGCGTTCTGTTCGTCGAGTCGTTCGTACGCTTCGACGATGTCGGCGACGATGCGATGGCGAACGACGTCCTTGCGGTCGAAGATCACGAAATCGATGCCCTCGATGCCGGCGAGTACCTGCTGCAAACCGGCGAGACCGCTGCGCCCGCCCGGCATGTCGACCTGCGTCGAGTCGCCGGTGATCACGACCTTCGAGCCGAATCCGATGCGCGTGAGGAACATCTTCATCTGCTCCGGCGTCGTGTTCTGCGCCTCGTCGAGAATGATGAAACTGTTGCTCAGCGTGCGACCGCGCATGAACGCGAGCGGAGCGATTTCCAACGCGTTGCGTTCGAGCAGTTTGGTGACGCCTTCTGGCTCGATCATGTCGTAGAGCGCATCGTACAGCGGGCGAAGGTACGGGTCGATCTTGGCCATCAGGTCGCCAGGTAGGAATCCGAGGCGCTCGCCTGCTTCGACCGCTGGGCGTGTGAGGATGATCCTGACGACTTCCTTGGCCTGCAACGACTTGATCGCCATCGCCACCGCCAGCCAACTCTTGCCGGTACCGGCGGGGCCGACGCCGAAGGTGATGACGTTCTCGCGGATGGCGTCGATATAGCGCTTCTGGCCTGCTGTCTTCGGCCGGACAGACCGGCCCTTTGCGCCCTTGAGGACCTCGTCGGTGAGCACCTTCGAGGGCTTCTCATCGGCACCGACCATATCGAGGACACGCTTCACGTATCCCTCGTCCAATTGCTGGCCACGTTGCACGAGCACGATCAATTCGTCGAACAGCGTCCCGACCTTGGCGGCGTCGATGCCCCCGATGGCGATCTCGTTGCCGCGGACGCGGATCGTGGCGGCCGGATAGGCCTTTTCGATCGATCGGAGGTGCTCGTCGCGCTGGCCGAGCAGGGGGGCCATGAGGTGGTTGGCGGGGACGACGACAGTCACGTCGGCGCTGGTGGCGGTCATGCAGCTCGCTTTGTGATGCGCACACGAGTGACGCACATATCTGATCGGCAAACGGAAATCGTCGGGAAAACGGACATCTGGAGAACAACGGTATCGGCCCCACGGAGGTGCCGAGCGCAGGCGGTCATCGATCATGCTTCATTGATGACCCTCGGAGGTGCCAGAATTTCCGTTCCGCCACCACGAGGAGCCACGTGAGCGATTCCACGCAGACGCCGACACAGACCGACACGACCTACCTGTCTGACGACGATTTCTCCACCATGAGGGCACAGATGCCCATCGTCTACATCGACGCCATCCCGGTGCGGATCGACTCCCTCGGCCAGGTCACCCATATCGGGTTGCTCTTGCGGATGCGGCCCGACGGCACGATCAGCCGTACCGCAGTGTCCGGGCGAGTGCTGTTCCGCGAGCGAATCCGTGACGCCCTGATCCGCCACCTGGAGAAGGACCTCGGGCCCATGGCCTTCCCCCGGTTGCCGACGGATCCTGCACCGTTCACTGTCATCGAGTACTTCCCGGACCCGGACATCAGCGGCTACCACGACCCTCGCCAGCACGCCGTCAGCCTGGCGTACGTCGTACCGGTCGACGGCGACTGCCAGCCGACGCAGGAAGCCTTGGATCTCGTGTGGTTCACGCCGGCGGAAGCCGTCAGCGACCATGTCAAGCGCGAGATGACCGGCGGGCACGACCGCCTCGTCCGCCTCGCCCTCGCCCACGCCGGCCAACTCCCGTAGGTGACGGCGCCGGGCCAGAGCCGAGTGCCGAGTGTCATCGCTGCAGCCGAGTGTCATGACACCCGTAACCGTCGCCACGACACTCCGGTACGGCGACGAACGCTGTCGTCGACGGGGTTCGCCATTGCAGTTTCGCCACGGCGCTGTCGGTCGACTCGCCGTCGGTGGCGCCGCTGGCGGGGATCCTCGCCGATCCTGCGAGAATTCCTGCCAGCGAGACGTCTCCTCACCATCGCGCCGAAGCGCAATCGGGCTGACTCAATTGCTCGCCTACGATGGCACCTGTGACTGCTTCGCCACCTTCACGGACGCTGACCGTCGGGGCTGGGCAACTCGGGCCGATCTCGATGGACGAATCGCGTGAGCACGTCGTCGACCGGCTGATCGATCTGCTTCATCAGGCGGCTGCCCGTGACGTAGAGCTGCTCGTCTATCCGGAATTGGCGCTGACGACGTTCTTCCCGAGGTGGTGGGTCGAGGACCGCGCCGACGCCGACCATTGGTTCGAGACGCAGATGCCTGGGCAGGCGACAAAGCGGCTGTTCGACGAAGCTGCCCACCTCGGCATCGGTTTCAGCCTCGGCTACGCCGAACTGACGCCAGACGGCCATCACTACAACACGCAGATCCTCGTCGACCGCACCGGTCAGACCATCGGCAAGTACCGCAAAGTGCACATCCCCGGCCACGCCGACCATCAGCCGTGGCGGAAATTTCAGCACCTCGAGCGCTACTACTTCGAGGAGAGCCCCGATGGATTCCCCGTCTGGCGTGGCTTCGGCGGCATCGTCGGGATGATGATCTGCAACGACCGCCGCTGGCCGGAGACCTATCGGGTGATGGGGATGCAGGGTGTCGAGTTGATCCTCTGCGGTTACAACACGCCGATCAACTACGCGCCGGACCCCAGCCAGGACATCCTCCAGGGGTTCCACAATGCGCTCGTGATGCAGGCCGGCGCCTATCAGAACGGTACGTGGGTCATCGGTGTCGCCAAGGGCGGTAACGAAGAGGGCGTCGAGAGCCTGGCGCAGAGCTGCATCATCGCCCCGTCAGGGCAGATCGTCGCCCAGGCACTGACGACCGGCGACGAACTGATCACGGCGACATGCGACCTCGACTGGTGCAAGCGCTACAAGGGGACGCTGTTCGACTTCGGGACGTACCGGCGGCCGGAGGTCTATGGCATCATCACCGGTCAGAAGGGCGTCGTCGGGCCGCCGCCGGCCGCCGACGCCTGACCATGGGAGCGGTCACCCCCGGGCTCGTCTGCGGCCACCATCACCTGTACTCGGCGCTCGCCCGTGGTATGCCGGCACCCGCCAAGACACCGAAGACGTTCCTGGAAATCCTCGAACAGGTGTGGTGGCGGATCGACGTCGCCCTCGACCTGGATATGTTGCGCGCCGCCGCCCGCCTCGGCGCGCTCGAGGCGCTGGAGTGCGGCACGACGGCGATCATCGATCACCACGAATCGCCTCACGTGATCGACGGTTCGCTGCAGGTCATCGCCGATGCCTGTGCCGAGGTCGGGGTTCGGGTCAACACGACCTACGGCGTCACCGATCGGTGGCAGGACGACGGATCGGTGTTCGGGGACGACTGGTCGACCCCTCCCCTGCGCATGACCGATGCGGCCAGACGCGGCCTGGAGGAGTGCGAGCAGTTCATTGCCGGCGGCGGCAGCGGCTTCGTCGGTGTCCATGCCCCGTTCACGTGCAGCGACGAAACGCTCGAGGCGGCAGCAGGACTGGCGAAGGACCTCGGCGTCGGCGTCCACGTGCATGTCGCCGAAGGCTCGGTCGACGCGCCGGCCGGCCGACGGCTGGAGAATCTTGCGGCGGACGACTGGCTCCTCGTTCACTGCGTCCACCTCGACCGTCCGTTGCCGGGAACGATCGCCCACAACCCTCGTTCGAACATGAACAACGCCGTCGGGTACGCGCAGCCGACACGGTTCTCGAATCCCATCGTCCTCGGCACCGACGGCATCGGCGCAGACATGCTCGAAGAGTTCCGCCTCGCCTACGTTCGCCTGCGCGAGTTCGACGTGACGTCGACACCATCGACCGTCTGGCAGTGGTTGGAGAACAGCTACGCCTTCTTTCCGGATGCCGCCGGCGACCGGGTGACGTGGACGTACGACACCGCAGACGACCCGTGGAGTGTCGCCTTTACGCCCGGCATGCGCGCCCTCGATGTCGTCCGCAACGATGGCATCGTCCTGCTGCGGGACGGTGTCGCCCAACTCGTCGATGCAGGCGAGGTCCGAGCCCACGCCCACGAACAGGCTGCCCGCCTGTTCGCCCTCCTATGACCCGCCAAGTTCGACCGTTTGTGCAGCCGAGCCATACCACGTGGCCGTTGTGCACGAACGCCTCTACCGATTGTGCGCCCTGATGAGTGTCGCCTCGACCCCCGCTGTCACCCCGGACGATGAATCCCACACCGGACCCGGCGCTACTGCGGACCTGTTGATCACCGGCGCCGACCTCGTCGCCACGATGGACGTCGAGCGGCGGGAACTACGCGGCGGCTGGGTGGCGATCACCGGTGGCTTTGTCTCTGCGGTCGGTACTGCCACAGATCCGCAGCCGGTCGCCGGCCGGACGATCGACGCCCGTGGCTGCCTCGTCACGCCGGGTCTCGTCAACGCTCACCATCACATGTTCCAGAACCTCACGCGGGCATTCCCGCCGATGACGGATGCGCCGCTGTTCGGCTGGCTGCAGTCGCTCTATCCGTTGTGGGCGCGGCTCGACGAGGAGGCGGCGTACGTCAGTGCCTGGGTCGGACTCGCCGAGTTGGCGCTGTCGGGATGCACGACCTCGACAGACCATCTGTACGTCCATCCGAGCGGCGGCGGCGACCTGCTCGGCGCGGAAATCGCCGCGGCCACCGACATCGGCATGCGATTCCACCCGACCCGCGGGTCGATGTCGTTGAGTGTCAAGGACGGCGGACTCCCACCTGACAACGTGGTCCAGGACGACGACACGATCCTTGCGGCATGCGAGGCACAGGTTGCACGCCACCACGATCGCGGTCACGGGGCGATGACACGGATCGCGCTCGCACCGTGCTCACCGTTCTCGGTCACGCCGACGTTGATGGAACGCACCGCGGAACTCGCCGAACGCCTCGACGTCCGCCTGCACACGCATCTGGCGGAGAACGCCGAGGACGACGCCTTCTCGATCGCGACGTTCGGCTGCAGACCGATCGAGCAATTCGAGGACGTCGGCTGGTGCACCGAACGGACATGGGTTGCCCATTGTGTGATGCCGAACGACGACGAGGTCGTCCGGCTCGGCGCCGCCCACGTCGGCGTCGCCCACTGCCCGAGTTCCAACCTCATCCTCGGCTCAGGGATCGCTCCGACGATCGACATGCGTCGCGCCGGTGTGCACGTCGGAATCGGTGTCGACGGTTCGTCATCCGCCGATTCTGCATCGATGTGGCTCGAGTCGAGACAGGCGATGTTGCTCGCCAAGTTGCGCAGCGGACCAGCCAACTCGACAGCGAGAACGGCATTGGAAATGGCGACGATCGGCAGCGCCGGATGCCTCGGGCGGATCGGCGAGATCGGCACGATCGCCGTCGGGTCGGTCGGCGATATCGCCGTGTGGAAACTCGACGGGCCGAAGTTCGCCGGCGCCATCGCCGACCCCATCGAGGCCTGGCTCCGATGCGGACCGGTCGGAGCATGGCACACGATCGTCCACGGCAGCAGCGTGGTCGCCGATGGTCAGTTGGTCAGCCCGCGCGTCGAGGAGGTTCTTTTGTCACACCGCAGGATCAGCACCGCAATCCAACAGCCGTAGCGGCCGCCCGGGTGCTACAAACGACTGCGTGACGACGGGGCAGCAGGATCTGGAGTACGACCGCGTCACGGTCACATTGATTCTCGCCTTCTGCGTACTGGTCGCCGGCCTGAGCCTCAATGCCGTGCTCGCCGAGGTGCGCTCCGAATTGCACCTGTCGGCAACGATGACCACCCTGCACGGCTCGATGTTCGGCATCGGGCTGCTCATCGCCGGTCTCGTCGGACGACCGGTCGTGACGCACGTCGGTCGTAAGAAGACGCTGTATCTCTCCGTGGTATTGACCTTCGTCGGTATGACGACGTTCTCCGCTGGCCACCAGGTCGAGTTGACATTGCTCGGTGCGGGAGCAATCGCTGTCGGGGCGGCGATGATCGTGATGGTCGCCCCCGGCATCATCGCAGACCATCACGGCGAACAGCGCGGTGCTGCGCTCGCCGCGATCAACGGCATCCCTGGCCTGGTCGCCGTTCCGATCGCCATCGCCCTCGGCATCGTCATCGGAGCAGGTGCCTCGTGGCGGACGCCGTACTTCCTGATCGGCGCGCTGATGCTGCTGCTCGTGCTCGTCACCGGTCTGCCGGCCCGTCTGCCAGCCACCACGTCCACGACGACCACGGCCGCCGCCTCAGAACTGCGCGGAGAGCGACCTGTCTCACCGATCAACCTGTTGATCCAGCGGCCCGACGTGCGCTGGTTCTGGTTCATCACGATGATCGCCGTGCTCACCGAATTTCCCCCTGGCGTATGGTGCAGTACGTACTTGCACGAGGTCGGCGGCGCATCATCGGGCCTCGCTTCGGGCCTCAGTTGCGTCTACGGCGTCGGCCTGTTCTGTTCGAGGATGTTCTTGCCGCGGCTGCTGCGCCGTTTCGGTACGAGGCTGCGTTCGGCGGGACTGATGACGATGGCCGTCAGTGCGGTCAGTCTGTGGAGCATCCCCGTTCTCTGGGTTCGCGTGGTCGCACTGTTCATCATGGGGATCGGCGCCGGGCCGCTCTATCCCGTGAGTATCGACGATCTGTTCAAGGTCGACGGCGTCGACACGGTCGCCCTCGGTGCGGTCGGCGCACTGGCGTCCGGCACGGCAATCACCATTGGGCCGGTGCTGTTCGGCGTGATCGCCGACTCGATCAGCCTGCGCCATGCCGCGCTCGTCGTTCCGGTGATGGCGTTGACGGTCATCGCCCTGATGCGCCGCCACGCCTCGGCACCGACACCAGCGATCATCGACCTCGCCACCTGAATCGGGATCTGTCGACGCCGCGCGCCAGGTGTCGACTGCATGCCGGAGTAGCGCAGCGGTCGGGCCAGAATGGGCCGATGCCAACCGTGTTGACGCTGGACGAAGTCGAACAACTCAGCTACCGCATGCTCGTTGCTTCCGGAGCGACGCCGTTGCAGGCGGGGCCCACCGCTCTGAGCATCCGGGAGGGCGAGGCGGACGGTATCCGCAATGTCGCCCTCGGCTACCTGCCGATCTACTGCGATCACCTGGCGGTCGGCAAGGTCGTCGGCGATGCCGTCCCGACGGTCTCGACTCCACGACCAGCGGTGGTCCATGTCGACGGGCGACACGGATTCGCCCATCCGGCGTTCCTATCGGGACTCGACCCGTTGGTCCAGGCGACGACCGGCTGTGGGGTCGGGGTGCTGACGGTCTCGCATTCGTACTCGGCCGGGATTCTCGGGTGGTTCGTCGAGCGCGTCGCCAACGCCGGGCTCGTCGGCATGATGTTCGCCAACTCCTCGTCGTTGATGGCACCGTACGGCGGGGCGACGCCGTTTTTCGGGACCAATCCGATCGCCTGGTCCGTGCCGAGAACGGGCGGCGTGCCGCTCGTCGCCGACCTCTCGTCGTCGCAGGTCGCCTGGGTGAACGTCGCAGCTGCCGCAGCGGCGAACGAGCCGATTCCGGTCGGATGGGCGCTCGACGCCGACGGCCGGCCGACAACCGACCCGCACGTCGGTCTCGCCGGTTCGATGGCGCCATCCGGTGGCCACAAGGGATCGGCGTTCGCCTTGCTCGTCGACATCCTCGCCGGCGGCGTCACCGGATCGAACTTCTCCTTCGAGGCCTCCGGCTTCGGCGGCAACGCCGGCGGTCCGCCAGACGTCGGCCAGGTCGTCATCGCCATCGACCCGTCGGTGTCCTCACCGGCGTTCCTCGATCGCGTCGAGCAGGAACTGGCGGCGATGACATCGCAGCCGGGAGTCCGCCTTCCAGGCGATCGTCGCATCGCCAACCGTGCAGTCGCAGAGGCGAACGGCGTCGTCGTACCTGACGAACTGATGGCGACGCTCGACGAGTACGCCGAACACGGATCACCCGCCACTCCCTCATCCTGATCGAGTAGTTACACGCCCCACGGCGCGAAGGAACTACTCGATCGGACGGCGAGGTCACGGAAATACTCGATCGGGTCTCGCGGCACTTCACGCGGACGTAACGCGCCTTCGTTCCGGTGTGCTACCCGGCCAGGCCACAATGGGAGGCATCACCACGACACCTGACGCCGAACCCAGCCGCCCGCACGCTGACGACCAGACTTCCATCGGCGTGTTCGCCGACCTCGTCGCAGCGAGCCGAAGTGACGCTGCTTCGCTGAAGGAGGCACCGCTCGACGCGGACATCCGGCTGCTCGGGAGGATCCTCGGCGACGTCATCCGTGAACAGGAGGGCCTGGCGACGTTCGAACTCGTCGAACGGGTCAGGCGGATGGCGATCGAGGATTACCGCCGACAGGTACAGACGCAGGGAAGTACCGACCACGAGCTGGTGGGTCTCCTCGATTCGTTGAGCGTCGAGGATGCACTCAACGTCATTCGCTCGTTCAGTTGGTTCAGCCTGCTCGCCAATGTCGCCGAGGACGTCCACGCCGGCCGCCGCCGGCGCTTCCACCGCGTCGCCGGCAGCGAACCGCAGGCTGCGAGCGTTGCTGCGGCTCTCGACCGGATCGAACAGCTGCCGATCGACGGCGAGGCCGTCGCCGAGACGCTGCGACGTATCGACATCAGTCCGGTGCTCACCGCCCACCCGACCGAGGTCGGCAGGAGAACGGTGCTCGATACCCGTGCCGTCATCGCCAACAAACTCGTCGAACGCGATCGCTCGCTGATGTCCCCGGCTGAACTCGACGACTGGGAGAACGAGCTGCGGCTGGCGGTACTGACGCTCTGGCAGACAGCGATCCTGCGCCTCAGTAAGCTTCGCGTCACCGACGAGGTCAAGGAGTCGCTCCGCTTCTACCCGTTGTCGATCTCCGAGGCGCTCGTCAAACTGCATGCCGACACCGAACGCGAGGTCGTTCGTCGCTGGCCGGAACTCGACGGATTCCACCTCCCCCCGATCGTCCACATGGGCAGTTGGATCGGTGGCGACCGCGACGGCAATCCGTATGTCACCGCCGAAGTCGTCGCCGCAGCGTTACAACAGCAGGCGAAGGAAGCGTTCGCCATGCACCTCGGCGCGATCGGTCGCCTGGCGATCGAACTGTCGATGAGTTCTCGGCTGATCACTCCGACATTCGAACTCCTGCAACTTGCCGACAAGTCCGGCGACAGCTCGCCGTTTCGCGCCGACGAGCCGTATCGCCGGGCGCTTCGCGGCATCCAGGGACGCCTCGCAGCGACGACCCGACGCACCGTCGGAGACGTCCCGGTCCCTGTGCTGCAACACGACGGCGAGCCCTACGATGGCCCCGCCGAGCTGCTCGCCGACCTCGACGTCATCGACGACTCGCTCCGCTCCCACGGTGCCCTTGCACTCGCCGAGATGAAGGTCACGCCCGTCAGGCGCGCCGTCGAACTGTTCGGATTCCACCTCTGCGCCCTCGATCTGCGTCAGAACGCCGACGTCCACGAAGTCGTCGTCGCCGACCTCGTCCTCCACGCCGGGGTGGAAGCCAAGTACCTGCTCCTCGACGAGGCAGGACGCCTCGACATCCTGCGGCTGGCGATCAACGACCCCCGCCGGCTGCGGATTCCCGGCGCAGCGTATGGCGCAGTCGCTCTCGGCGAGATGGCGATCCTCGACACGGCGGCGGCCGGCGTGCGCCGCCTCGGCAGCGCCAGTATCCGCCACTACGTGATCTCCAAGTGCGCGTCGGTATCGGACATCTTCGAGACGTTGCTGATGTCGAAGGAAGCCGGCCTCGATCTCGACATCGTCCCCTTGTTCGAAACCATCGACGACCTCCGGCGGGCAGCAGCGACGCTCGACGCGCTGCTGGAAGAGCCGATCTACCGCCTGCAACTCGAACGGCGCGGCGGGGTGCAGGAAGTGATGATCGGATACTCCGACAGCACCAAGGACGGTGGATACCTGACGGCCAACTGGTCCCAGTACCAGGCGCAGGAGGGTCTCGTCGCGGTCGCCCACCGGCATGGTGTTCGACTTCGACTGTTCCACGGTCGCGGAGGCACCGTCGGTCGCGGCGGTGGACCGACGTTCGACGCCATCCTCGCCCAGCCGCCAGGATCCGTCGACGGATCGATCCGCTTGACCGAACAGGGTGAAAACGTCGCCGCCAAGTTCGCAGAACCCGATCTCGCACGCCGGAACTTGGAAACGATCGTCGCCGCAGTGCTGGAATCGACCGTCGTGACCGACCCGTCGGGTGTCGCCGACGAAGGAGCAGACGGCCCGTTCCACCGTGTCATGCAGTCGGTATCCGACGCCGCCTACGACGAATTCCGCTCGCTCGTCTACGGGTCGAGCGGCTTCCTGACGTTCTTCCGGGCGGCGACGCCGATCACCGAACTGTCGAAGCTGAACATCGGAAGCCGGCCGGCATCCCGAACGGCCTCGAACCGCATCGAGGATCTGCGGGCGATCCCGTGGGTGTTCTCGTGGAGCCAGGCCCGCCTGATGCTGCCAGGCTGGTACGGCGCCGGGTCAGGGTTCGAGGCCTATGCCGGCGGCTCGGCCGATCGCTTGACGATATTGCAGCAGATGTACGAGACGTGGCCGATGTTCAGGGCGCTGGTGTCGAACATGGCAATGGTGCTCTCGAAGACGGATATCGCCATCGGCACCAGGTACGCGGCGATGGTCGAGAACCGGGTTGTCGCCAACGACATCTTCGGCCGCATCACCGCTGAACACCATCGCACCCTGTCGTGGGTGCGGCGGATCACCGGGCATGATCAACTGCTGTGGGACAACCCGGCGCTGGCCCGCAGCATCCGCAACCGCTTCCCCTACCTGCTGCCGCTCAACCACTTGCAGATCAGCATGCTGCGCCGCTACCGCGGTGGGGATCAGGACGAACTCGTCGAACGCGGCATCCAGTTGACACTGAACGGGCTGGCGACGGGCCTGCGCAACAGCGGATGACCGGCGGCATCGGCTCCGCTATTTGGCGGCTGGGCCGGAGAGCGTCGGGACCTGATTGAGGACGCCGCGGACGGCTTGGGCGGCACCGAGCAGCGCGGCGCTCTCGTACGGGACGACGATCGTCGAGTTGTCGCTGTCGGCGAACTTGCTCAGCGTCTCGAGCTGCAGGATGGCGATCAGCGAGGGGTCCGGATTCGCTTCACGGATCGCGTCGTAGACACTCTTGATCGCCTGCGCACGACCTTCTGCTTCGAGGATCGACGCTTGCCGGTTACCTTCAGCACGCAAAATCGCAGCCTGCCGTTCGCCTTCTGCGGCGCGGATGGCGGCCTTGGCGGCGCCGTCTGCGATGTTGATCGCCGACATCTGATTGCCCTCCGACTGCAGGATGCGGGCACGCTTTTCCTGGTCTGCCGTCTTCTGCAGGGCCAATGCCTGGAGGATCTGCGGCGGTGGGGCGATCTCGACGATCTCGATGCGGCTGATGCGGATGCCCCACTTGTCGGTGACCGCTTCCATCTGCGACTGCACATCGGTGTTGATGCGCTCACGCTCAGACAGCGCCTCGTCGAGTGAGAGGGTGCCGATCACCGAACGCAGCGCGGTGCGGGCGAGTGCATCGATGGCGACGTCGAATTGGGCGATGCTGAACAACGCCTGCTTGGCGTCGACGATCTGTGTGAAGATCGTCGCGTTGACGGTGACGACGACGTTGTCCTTGGTGATGACTTCCTGGCGGTCACCGGTGCGTGGAATTTCACGCATGTCGACACGCTGCAACTGGTCGATGAACGGGGCGATGATCACGAGCCCCGCCTCGTGCGTCTTGCTGTACTCGCCGAGACGTTTGACGACGCCGACCTGACCTTGCTGGACGATGTTGATCATCCGGCGGAGCATGAAGAGCAGGATCATGGCGACGACGACCGCCACGACAATGAGGACCACTTCGCTGGAGGAAATAGTGGAGGCTGCGGTGATCATCGAGATCCCTTCGATTGCTGCATTGCTGCGTTCGCACGGGTGTTGTAAGGCTTCATCTTCTGGAGCTTCATCGTTTGGAGTTGCGTCTTCTGGCGCTTCATTCGATCGGCCAGACGGTGAGCGTCGTGCCGGTGACCGCAGTGACCAGCACCTGTGTGCCGGCTGGGATCGTCACGTCGTTCGCCGAAGTGGCCAGCCACGTCTCGCCGATCAGTTTGATGTGACCGACGTTCGTGGAGACAGCGTCGAGGGCGACCCCGCGTGCGCCGATCAGGCCCCCGTGGACTCCGTGGATGATGACGCCGTCGCGTCGTCTGGCGAATGCTCTGCTGACGAAGGGGCGAACGCCGACCATGCCGAGCACGGCGACGCCCACGAAGACGAGGAGCTGCAGACCGATGGCGTGCGGGGCGATTGCGGCGATGATCGATGCGCCGGCAGCACCTGCAGCGCCGAAGACGGCGAAGAAAGCGAGGTGATGGAGTTCGACGAGCACGAGCAACACGGCCACGATGATCCAAACGATCACTTCGACCTCCACTTCTGTGAGCACGAACGGCCCTTGCTGCAACAATACGCCGGTCCAGCGTCGTTGACACCGCAACTTCACCCGCTCCGCAGCGTTTGTGCACAACGACCTGCCGGCGTCGCCCAACTGCACAAATGCTTGAGGAGCTACGGGAGGGTGGTGCGGAGTAGTGCCGCCAACTCGACGGGAATGTCCTCCTGCACGTTGTGGCCGGAGTCGACGGTGATGATCCTCGCCGACGGCACTCTGGCGGCGAATTCGGCGACGACGTCGTCCGATAGAAAGCCGCGTCGGCCACGGACGAGCACGATCGGCGCGGTCACCGATTCGAGCGTCGGCCACATCACGGTGAAATCGGTGTCGAAGGTGCGCGATTCGTCGCTCAACTGGGCGAGGTGGTGTTTGAAGATCACCCGTCCGTCATCGCGATCACGCGTGTTGAGCAATACACCGCGCTCGACCGCACGCCGGTTCGGGCCGATGCCGAACGCCAGCGCACGATCGACGATGGCGTCGCGTGACTCGAAACTGTCGGCGCCTGCGAGGAAGGCCGCACCGGGTTCCCGCCGGTGGTCACGAGGCCAGGACTGACGTCGATGATCACCAGTCCACTGACCCGATCCGGCCGGCTGGCAGCGACGGCGATCGCTGTCAGCCCGCCGAGCGACTGGCCGACCAGCACCTGCGGGCCGATGGCCAGTGCGTCGAAGACCTCGGTGACAGCGACGGCATTCGTCGTCGGGCTGTAGTCGGCATCGTCGCGCCAGTCGGAATCACCGTGGCCCGGCAGGTCGATGGCGACGGCGGGAACCCCGAGTTCCAGCAGCGTCGAGTCCCACGTGTGAGCGTTGAGACCGCCTCCGTGCAGCAACATCAACTGCGGACGACCGGTGCCCCACACCAGCGCACTCAACGTCGTTCCATCGGCAACCGTGACCGACGTCCGGCTGACGACGGGCGGTGAAACGACGGTGATGCCGAAGGCCTCCGCCTCCTCACCGAGTAGCGAGAACTCGTCGAAATCTGCACTCATCAGTTGGCCCCTTGCTTCGTCGTGCTGGTGATCGTCCACGTGCCCGATGCCAGCAGGTCCCGGTGGTGTGCTTCGGCGACGTCGGGGTGGGCGCGGAGACGGACCTTGAGCGAGTTGTCGCCGTAGTTGGCGAGGATCGGGTTGTCGGGATCTGCGCTCTCACCGCCCGTTGCTGCAACAGCGAGATCCGGTGGCAGATCGATCGGCGTCAGCGTGGCCTCGAGCTTGGGATTGAAGAAGTAGGCGAGCGAGATCCGCTCGACCCCTGGTGGTGGGCTGACGACACGGTGAACCGTCGCCTTGAAGTAGCCACGCGTCAGCAGTTGGAACATCTCTCCGATGTTGATGACGAAGGCTCTCGGCAACGGTGGGACGTCGACGAACGATCCGTCGTGTTCGACCTGCAGTCCTCCGACGCCGTCCTGGTGCAGGAACGTCAGGAACCCGGTGTCGCGGTGCGCCCCGACGCCCTGACGGTCGGCGGCCGAGTCGCCGGCCAGATAGCGGATCACCTTGAGCAGGATCTCCGGAGGGTTCACCTGGTCGGCGAAGCGATCTGCCGGCTGCCCGAGCGCCAGCGCCATCGCCTGCAGCAATGCATGAGCCACCGGCTCCAGGCGTTCTGTCCATTCGGTCATCACCGTGCGGAATTCCGGAAGCGCAGCGGGCCAGAGGTTCGGGCCACGGAGCCGCAGCCAGGCGGGCTCGTCGTCCGCCGGCCAGGACGCCGGCAGTTCCCGGCCGATGTCGACCTGGTCCCGCAGGTCCATTCGGCCGTTCGTGTGTTCGTGACCGAAGCGCGTGTAGCCGCGAAACTGCGCCGATTTGACGTTCTCGATCGCCAGGCGATCAGACTCCGGCAGTGCGAAGAACTGCCTGGCGACCCGGTGAGCACTGGTGATCAGGTCGTCGTCGATCCCGTGGCCGACGATGTGGAAGAAGCCGACCTGATGCACGACCGAGCGCAGATCGTCGACGAACTGACTACTGTGCTGGTTGGTCAGAAACGGACCAATGTCGAGTACCGGAAGCGCTGTGTCAATTTCGCTCGTGCGTGACATGGTGCCACTGTATCCCCGGCACCCCATTGAATCATGACTTGTCGAGTCATGAATAAGCGCTAAGGTGATCACCATGCAACGCAGCTTTGAACATGCACGCCCCTCCGGCCATGGCCGCCGCTGGCGGGTCACCGCACCCTTCGTCGTCGGGGCGCTGGCTCTTGCGGCGTGCGGATCGAGCTCGACGAAGACCGCTCCGGCGACCACTACGCCGGCGACCGCCGGGTCCGGCGTCGCGACGGCAGCGGCCGGGTCGTCTGCGGCGGCGACCACCGCTGCCAGCGGCCCCGGAGCCGGAACCACTACTCCGGGGACGACTGCTGGCGGAGCAGCGACGACGGCCGGTGGAGCGGCCACGACGGCAGCGGCAGCGAAGAAGTGCGACGTTCCCGCCTCTGCAGCTGCGACTGCGACCCCGGCTCCGACCACCGCACCCCCATCTGGCAGCGGCGAGTCCGTCGTCGTCGGAGCCGTCCTCGAACCGACCACCCTCGACATCATCCATGGCGCCGGCGCGGCGATCGATCAGGTGCTGCTCGACAACGTCTACGAAACGCTGCTCAAGTCCGACAAGGACGGCAAGATCATTCCTGGCGTTGCGAAAGACACGGTGTCAGCCGACGCCAAGACGATCACCCTCAAACTGCAGAGCGGTGTGACGTTCTCCGATGGCCACGTGTTGACCTCGGCAGATGTCGTCTGCACGCTGCAGGCATTCGCCGCCAAGGACGGCACCGGTGCCGTCCACCTCGCCTCGATCACCTCGGTGACGGCGACCGACCCCGGCACAGTGACGATCTCGTTGAGCAACCCCGACAACGATTTGCTCTTCTACCTGACCCAGCGCGAAGGTGCCGTGATCGAGGCCAACGCAACCGGCTTGGAGAAAGGTGCGATCGGCACCGGGCCGTTCAAGCTCAAGGAGTGGAACACCGGCACGTCGATCACCCTCGTCCGTAACGAGTCGTATTGGGCCAAGAAGCCGCAGATCGCCGGAGTCATCTTCCGCTATATCGCCGACCCGAATGCGGCGGTAAACGCCCTCAAGACCGGCGATGTCAACATCCTCACCAACGCCTCCGCCACGCTGGTCGATCCGTTGAAAGCGGACTACACGGTCACCGACGGATCGTCGAACGGAGAATTCACCCTCGGCTTCAACAACGCCAAGCCGTACCTCTCCGACGTCCGTGTGCGCAAGGCGATCCGCGAAGCGATCGACAAGAAGGGTCTGCTGCAACTCGAGAACGGCTACGGCACGCTGATCGGCGGGCCGGTTCCGCCGACCGATCCGTGGTACGAGGACCTCAACAACTTGGCACCGTACAACCCCGCAGATGCCAAGGCTTTGCTCACCGCCGCCGGTCACGCCACGGACTTGAACCTGACCTTCGTCTATCCCAACGTCTACGCGGCGAATATCGCCGAGTACGTCGTGTCGCAATTGAAGGCTGTCGGGATCACCGTCACCGTCAAGACCGTGACGTTCGCCGACTGGTTCACGCAGGTCTACACGAACCACGACTACGACCTCACCGCAGTCGACCACGCCGAGGCGCGGGACATGGGCAACTACGCCAACCCGAAGTACTACTGGCTGTACGACAGCCCGACGGTGCAGAAGCTGATGGCCAACGCCAAGACCGAGACGGACCAGGCGAAGTCGATCGATCTGCTCAAGCAGGCTGCGAAGCAGATCTCCACAGATTCACCCGCTGACTGGTTGTTCCTGCTGCCCGACATTTCCGTCGCCCAGAAGAACATCAGCGGCTATCCGACGGACAACATCGACGCCCGCTTCGATGCATCCGGCATCGTCGTGAGCTAGAACATTGGTTCGGACGCCGGCGAGATCATCGGTTCGAGGGATGCGCCGTGAGTCGGCCTTCGATCGGCCAGACTCATCGAGGTGATGTTCCCACAGTGTTGCCCCGCCCTGCCGTGGCACGCTCCCCGGCAGGGCGGGGCACGCAGACGTGTCGATCGAGACGCGCCGGCGCACCATCGTGACGTACCGGCTCGCCGATGATTGCCTTCCTGGTGCGCCGCATGGTGCTCTTCGTGCTCTCCCTGTTCGTCGCCAGCATCATCATCTTCGTGCTGTTGCGTCTGGTTCCCGGCGATCTTGCCCATGTCCTCGGCGGCATCAACGCCACTCCGGAACGACTGGCGATCCTGCGCCACCAACTCGGCCTCGACCGTTCACTGTTCGCGCAGTACGGCAGTTGGGTCGGCCGGGCGGTTCATGGCGACTTCGGCAGATCGGCGCTCAATGGGCAATCCGCCGCTGGTGAACTCTGGAAAAAGCTTCATCTCACCGGCCCGTTGGTCCTCGCCTCGACCGTCGTGTCGATCGTCGTCGCCGTCCCGCTCGGCATCGTCGCTGCGGCCCGGCATCGCACCGCAGACGGGGTCGTCCTGTCCGCTGCGAGTCAGCTCGGCATCGCCCTGCCGACCTTCTGGGTCGGCCTCATGCTGGTCGTCGTCTTCGCTGTCC
>JANXUF010000034.1 GCA_025356335.1 Actinomycetes bacterium | reverse complement strand
CCATGCGAGCGACCGTAGCCGCCGGCGGCTCGGGGCGCCCGACGAATTCAGACCGTCGTCGTGGTGTCGTGGTGTCGTGGTGTCGTGGTGTCGTTGTGTCGTGGTGTCGTGGTCGTGGTGACGTGGTGTCGTGGCATCCCGGGCGAACGTCGCCGTCACGGCGCCTCGTGCTCACTTTGAAATTCGTTGGCCCTCACGTGCCGGAGACCCCACAATGTGGGATGCCAGCCGACCAATCGCCGGTCCCCACGAATGATCACTCGACTCGGAGCGCTACCCCGCGTATCGCCCTCGTCGGCGACCGCTCGGATTCCGTCCTCGCCCATCCGCGGATTTCGGCGCTGCTACCGATCCTCCGCGGGATCGATGGCGAACCGTTCGACGCCCATTGGCTGCACACCTCGACGCTCGCGGACGACATCGATCTCAGCGGATTCGACGGGATCTGGGCAGTGCCGGGCAGTCCGTACGCGAACTACGAAGGCGTGCTGTCGGCGATCCGCACGGCGAGGACGCTGGAGATCCCGTACCTCGGCACCTGCGCTGGCAGCCAGCACCTGTTGCTCGAATTCGCCCGCAACGTCTGTGGCTTGGCGAACATCGAACACGGCGAGATGAACCCTGATGGTGAAGCGCTGCTGCTCGTTCCGTTGGAGTGCAGCCTGCTCGGCGTCGAGGATTCCGTCACCGTGTTGCCCGGCACCCGAGCAGCAGCGATCATCGGCGCCGGGCCGACGACCGAGCGGTTCTTCTGCCGCTTCGGGATGAACCGCCACTACCAACAGGTGCTCCAGGCGAACGGTCTCGTGATCAGCGCCGTCGATGCCGACGGCGATATGCGGATCGTCGAACTACCGGGCCACCCGTTCTTCGTCGGCACGCTGTTTCAGCCGGAGCTTTCATCGGACGAAACGTGGATCCACCCGATCATCCGCGCCTTCGCCGACGCCGTGGCCACCCACGCCGACGAACGAGCCCCGACCGCCGTCGGCTGAGCCAGCGCCGCCGTCACCGCCGCCGTCACCGTCGCTGTAGCGGACTCCCAGGCTCAGTCGGCGAGCGGGCGGCGGGCGAGGAACACGAACTCCCGGCCTGGGCGGTCTGGCGCATGCCGAACTTTCGGCAATTCGAAACGGGCGGCGACCAGGGATGCCTCGACGGCAGAACGTTCACGGAAACGCAGCGTCGAGACCGACTCCAACAGCAGGTTCTCGACGGTGAAGTTGGTCATCGAGCGGAAGGTGACGAGATCACCGTCGACGGTCGTGACCTCCTCCCACGACTCGACGACGCCGATCCCGGCGACGTCGACTGCAACGTGGGTGAGCGCCGGCGTCCATTGCTCCCATGCTCTGCGAGCCGGGTCACGCAGCTCGAACACCCCCCAGTTCCGCGGCGATCGCCTCGTAGACGTCACGGTCACTGCGATCCGGATCGAGCGGGTCGTACACCCGAGCCAGCCGAGGGTCGTCGAAGATCGCATCCGGCACGGGCTCATTGTGTCGCAGTCGGACGCCTCGCGGTCACGCCAATTCCGCCAACGCGGAATCCAGGTGACCGCGACCTCGCGGTGGGGACAGAGCGCTCGGCCTGACCAATTGAGCCCGCCCCGCCAACGCGGAATCCTGGTGACCGCGACCTCGCGGTGGGGACAGAGCGCTCGGCCGGACCCGCGGCCCCGCCAACGCGGAATCCAGGTGACCGCGACCCGCGTCGACGACCGCCGACACTGGTGAGAAGTCGTCAGCTCAGTGGCGGTACGAACCTTCCGGGGGGCCGAGCGTGGCCATCGCCGCTGCGAGATCCGTGACCGTCCAACGGTCGTGCTGCTCGACGCTCTGGCTCATCGCCCACGACTCGACGCGCGTCACCGTGCCACCTTGGACGAAGAACGTCTCACCGGTGAAGGCACAGTCGGCGCTGGCGAGATAGACGACGAGCGGCGAGATGTTCGCCGGATCCCACTGATCGAAGACTGCCCCGTCCGTCGGCGGGGCGATGACGTCGCCGAGACCAGGAGTGGCGAGCGTCAACCGGGTGCGCGCACCAGGAGCGATCGTGTTGCTCTTGACGCCGTACCGGCCGAGTTCCTTGGCGGCAATCTGGCTCATCGTGGCGATACCGGACTTCGCTGCGCCGTAGTTCGCCTGGCCGGGGTTGGAGAACAGACCGGAGGTCGACGAGGTGTGGACGATGTTGCGCGGCTTCTCGATGCCGGCCTTGGTCTGCTCACGCCAGTAGGCGGCCGCCCAGCGCATCGGAACGAAGTGCCCCTTCAGATGTACCTCGATCACGGCGTCCCACTCGGACTCTGTCATGTTGACGATCACGCGGTCACGCAGGATCCCTGCGTTGTTGACGAGGATGTCGAGATCGCCAAAGGCGTCGATCGCTGCATTGATCAGCCGCTGGCCACCCTCCCAATCGGCGACATTGTCGCCGTTGGCGATGGCCTCGCCGCCCATCGCCGCGATTTCGGCGACGACCTGCTGAGCAGGCGAAGCGTCAGAACCAGAACCGTCATTGGCCCCACCGAGATCGTTGACGACCACCTTGGCACCCTCCGCAGCGAACAGCAGCGCGTGTTCCCTGCCGATACCGCGGCCCGCTCCGGTGATGATCGCAACTCTTCCGTCCAAAGCACCCATGGGGTCTCCAAGTCTCTCGGTACACGTCGACACTGACGTTCGCAGCAGCCGAACAGTACCGAACGAAGCGCACGCTCACCGAACGGGAGTCACGAGGAGGATGCGTTGCGAGGGCCCTGCGGACGAGTCACCGATCGGGTGATCCAGCAACGGTCAGCTCGTCGGAGGGGCGGTCGCAACGGTTGTGGGTGGCGGTGGCGCAGTGAACGTCAGGTCGACTGCCGTACCACGCTTCAGCTGGGTACCGGGAGACACGAGGTTGCCGCCGACGGACGCCGAGACCAGCGCCAACGTCGGATCGCCTCCGAGGACCTTGCCGACGGTCAGACCGCCGGCAGCCAGCTGCGCGGTCACGTCGGTGATGGTGCCGGAGAGTGTCGGCAGAACGACGAGGTCCTGGCCTTTCGAAACCTGAACATGCACGGCTGTTCCGCGGTCCACGCCCGTCTTGGGAGCGATGCTCTGAGCGACGATCGCTCCGGCCGGCACGGTATCGCTGAACGCCTCGCCGTCGTTGACGATCGTCAGCTGCAATGTCGCCAACTGCGCCGTCGCAACGTCGAGCGTCAGACCGACGAGCGATGGAATCGGCCGCGGCGCCGGTCCCTTGGAGACGATCACGGCGATCTGCGTGCCTTTGACCACCTGCGCCCCGGCGACGAGCGCCGGTTGCGCAGGGACGGTCCACGAGATGACGGTGCCGACGGCCACCGTCTCGTGGAACTGCTCCGTCGACGTCAACACCAGACCGAGTGCCTGCATCTGCGTCGTCACGTCGGTGAGCGCCTTGCCAGCGATGTCAGGCAACGTCGCCAGGGTCGCGCCGGTCGAGAGATAGAGCACGAGCGCCTGCGACTTCTTCAGTTTCGCTCCGGACGCTGGGGAGGTCTTGAAGATCTTGCCGGCAGGCTGGGAGTCGTCCTGTTGGGACTGGACGATGATGTTCCAACCGTTGCCGGACACGGCATTGCGCGCCTCGCCCTCTTGGAGACCGACGAGGTTCGGAACGTTGTAACTCGGCGTTGCCAGTTTGCGGTAGGCGACGACACCGAGAATGGAAGCGACGATCAGTCCGAGGACGATCATCAGATAGAGCAGCACGGGTCGTCGCGGACCTTCGTCGGTTCCGGCACCGGCGGCGTCATCTTCGACTTGGACGACTCGTGGCCTGCTGATCGATCCACTGCCGTCGAGTGGCCGTCGCAACGACCCTGTCGAATCCGGACGTGTCACCGAGCTAGAGGGGTCGGCCGGCCTGCGCATCGCTCCGCTCGGGTCGAGATCGGCTGCCAACGGGACGTTCATCGTCCCCGTCGGGTCGCGGAAGCGGGTCAACTCGCTGGTGGTCTCCAGACCCTCTGGCGATTCGAAGAGTGAGGCGCCGGTGCCGGCGATCGGCAGCGGCGTCGGACGCGGCAGGGTACTGGCGACCTGCATCATGTCGCGGCCGAGTTCTCCTGCGCCCGAGCGTTCGGTCGGGTCCGGGCGGCCGGCGTGCTCGAAGACCGAAGCGAGTGGGCCGAGGTCCGCTGACACAGGCATGAGCTTGTCGACGCGGTTGTTCAACGTCGACGCCGTCGTGTCACCGACGAACGGCAGGTTGCCGGTGATCGACTCGACGAGGCACAACGTCAGCGAATAGACGTCCGTCTTGGCGGTGATCCCCTGTCGCAGCGCCTGCTCCGGAGAGGCGTAACGAGCAACGTTGATGTCGAGGTCAGCTACTGCAAGACCGTGGGCTGCGGCGTTGAGACCGGCAAGGCCGAGGTTGTCGAGCCGCAACCGGCGATCGTCACCGAAGACGAGATTCTCCGGCCGGATCTCACTGTGGATCGCCCCGCGGCGATGAATGTGATCGAGGCCTCGACAGGCGTCGAGACCGATCACGACGGCCTGCGACGGCGTCAGCTTGCGGCCGCGATCGATGATCGTGCGCAGGTTGCCGCCTGGCAGGTGTTCGGTCACGAGGTACGGCAATCGCTGGTCGCCGACCGTGGCGACGCCGAAATCGTAGACAGCGACGACATTCGGGTGGCTCAGCTCGGTGAGCTGATTGGCGAGCCGCCGGAACGAGCGATTGAGTTCCGGGTTGGCAGCGATCACCGGGCTCAGCAGCTTGATGTCGACCGTTCGCTCCTGCTGCTGGTCCATCGCCTCGAAAATCGCCCCATCGGCGACGGATCCACGCCTGGCGACCAACTCGTAGCGGCCGGCGATGACGAGGCCGGTCGTGGCGGCTGACAGATCGAACATGGCGGTACAACGCTAGCGGGGCAACCGCAGACGCCAATGGCACCCCGCGCCTGCGGGTTGCGACGGGCGACAGCCGCGGACAGCTGCGGAGCTGCGGATGGTGCAACTGTCACCTGCGCGAATCGGTGCGAGTCGGCCGTTCAGCAGCGAGACTCTGGGATATGGCCAAGCGGCGTCCCTTCGACCGAGTGCAATTCCTGTTGAGTGTCGGCATCGCCGTCGGTTTCCTGTTCATCGCCATGGCCGTCAAGAACGGAGTGACCGGCAAAGCTGCCTCCGGGCTGCCGATCGGTATCGAAGTGATCGACCCGACGACGGGCAGCCGTCAGCTCCGACAGGCGAGCATCCAGGTCAAGCTGACGAGTGGATACACCGGCGAGCTGATCATCAACGGTGTCGCCATCCCGGTCGACCAACTCACCGCCTCCGACAACCCGCTGAACAGCCAGCCGACGAGCGCCAGCAAGAGCAAGAACACGGTGTTCGATCCCGGCAACTCGACCCTTACATATCAACCGCAGGAAGGCGCGCCGATCGACAAGTTCAACCCCGGTACGCAGACCGTGCGCGTCGAGTATTGGAAGATCGCCACCCCGGACACCCACCTGACGTTCGACTACACCTTCATCGTCGAGGCCTGACCGACCGAAACTCCGACCGACGAACTCGGACCGGGAACACTGACGTACCGCCTCACAATCGGTAGTTTTGGTTCGTGCAGCCGATCTTCGATCCCACGAGACGGCGGCGTCCGATCGTCGTGCTCGGCGAGTTCGACGGGTTCCACATCGGCCACCGTCACCTCGTCCACCAGGCTTCGCTACTCGCCATGCGGTTCGGCCATCCACTCGTCGGGGTCGTGCTCGACGACGGCACCGCCGGACAGTTGTTGAACGGTATCGACGAGCGGTGCTGGGCGTTGATGGCCTCCGGCGTGTCCTCGGCCCTTGCCGTCACGGTCGACGCCCCGGGATCTGGCGATGCCGGTTCGTTGGCGATCGCCGAGATCATCGAGCGCCTCCATCCCGAGACGATCGTCATGTCGTGCCTGCCGGACGATCCAGCAAGCGCCCGCTATCCGTATCTGCGCGACGAATGCGAGCGTCACCATGTCGGGGTCGTCGAGGTGCCTCGCTGGAGCGATCCCGACGGTCGCCTGATCAGCAGCGCGCGCATTCGAACGGCACTGGCGGCCGGCGACATCGCGCGGGCGAACGACTGGCTGGGCCGCACCTTCACGTTGTCCGGCACGGTCGTCTATGGCAGCGGTCTCGGCAGGACCATCGGCTTTCCGACGGCGAATCTCGAACTGCCGCAGCATCGCCTCGTGCCGATGAACGGCGTCTATGCGGCGATCGCGCTGATGGAGGACGGCGAGGAGCGGCGTGCAGCCGTGAACATCGGCGTGCGCCCGACCGTCGAAGAGGACGGCAAGGTGCTCGTCGAGGCGCACCTGCTGGACTTCGACGGCGACATCTACGGCACCCGTCTGCAGGTCGGCTTCCGCCGCTGGCTGCGCCACGAGCAGCGCTTCGCGTCGGTCGACGAACTGATCACCCAACTCGGCAGCGATGTCCAACGGACCGGGCTGCTGCTGCGTCACTGACGAGTTCGGAACGCCGCCCCGCCTACTCGGCGGACGGCGGCACGTCGCCGGCGTCCCCGGTTGACTCGCCGGAACCTGGCGGCAACCCGCCGGTCTCCAGTACGAAGCGGAAGCCGGCTTCGTCGAGGATCGGGATGCCGAGGGCTTCGGCTTTGGTCAGCTTGCTCGCCCCAGGTTCGTTGCCGACGACAACGGCGAACGTCTTGGCGCTGACGCTGCCAGGGCTCTTGCCGCCGCGGTCCTTGATCGCCGCCTCGGCCTCCTCGCGGTTGAACCCTTCGAGCCCGCCGGTCACGACGATTGCCTTGCCTGCGAGGTTCTGGGCGAGGCGGCTGACGACGACGTTGCCGAACTCGACGCCGCCCGCACGCAAACGCTCGATGATCTCCCGGTGCGCGGGATCACTGAACCAGTTGACGACCTTGTCGGCGATCACCCCACCGACACCCTCGGTCGTCGCCAGATCGGCATGCGAGGCGCCGATGATCGCGTCGAGTGTCCCGAAGGCCCGTGCCAGCGCTTCGGCGGCTGACGGCCCGAGGTTCTTGATGCCGAGCCCGACGAGCAGTCTCGGCAAGGGGCGATCCTTCGAGCCCTGAATCGCGTTGAACAGATTGGTGGCGCTGATCTGGCCGAACCCTTCGAGCGTCAGTAGATCGTCGACGGTCAACGAGTAGAGACCGGCATAGTCACGGACGAGCCCTTTGTCGGCGAGCGCGAACACGGTTCGCTCCCCCATCCCCTCGATATCCATGCCACCGCGGGACGCGAAGTGGATGATCCGCTGATCACGCTGGAACGGGCATTCCGGCTCGACGCAGCGGGTGTCCGCCTCGCCCTCGACCCGGAGGAATGTCGACTGCAGTGGACACGAACACGTCGTCGGGAACTCCCACGGGACGCTGTCCGGCAGGCGTAACGACAGCACCGGTCCGACGACTTCGGGGATGACGTCGCCGGCCTTGCGGACGACGACGGTGTCACCGGGGCGGACGTCCTTGATACGCACCTGATCCTGATTGTGCAGTGTCGCCATGCTGACCGTCGAACCACCGACGAAGACCGGTTCGAGCACGGCGAACGGCGTCGCCCGACCTGTGCGCCCGACCGAGACCTGGATGTTGCGCAGGATCGTATTTCGCTCCTCCGGTGGGAACTTGAAGGCGATCGCCCACCGCGGCGCCTTCGACGTGAACCCGAGGGTTTCGCGTTGGGCGAGCGAATCCACCTTGACGACGACCCCGTCGATCTCGTACGGCAGTTCGTGGCGCGAGTCGCGCCAGTGGAAGCAGTACGACTCGACCTCGTCGCGCGTTGCCATCTGTCGGATGTTGGGGTTGACCGGGAACCCGAGCGAGCGGAGGTATTCGAGCGTCTCGTGATGCGACGTGAACTCCGGGCCGCCGACGACTTCGCCGAGCTGATAACTCCAGAAACTCAGCTCACGGCTCGCCGTGACCGCAGGATCCTTCTGACGTAGACTGCCGGCGCCGGCGTTGCGCGGGTTGACGAAACGTTGTGTTCCGGCGGCGGCGGCGCGGGCGTTGAGGGCCTCGAAACTGGCGAGCGGCATGTAGATCTCGCCGCGGACCTCGAGCACGTCCGGCGATCCGGGCGGCAGCGTCTTGGGGATCGCGGCGACGGTTGCGACGTTCGGCGTGACGTCCTCGCCGACACGCCCGTCGCCACGCGTTGCGGCCTGCACCATCACACCGTTCTCGTAGCGGAGGCTCATCGCCAGGCCATCGATCTTCAATTCGCAGACGAACGTCGCCTCAGCCCCACCCAATCCGCGGGCCACCCGGTCGCCCCATGCGCCGAGTTCGCTGCTGTCCATCGCATTGTCGAGACTCGTCATCGGCACGCGGTGCCTGACCGCCTCGAACGTTGCACCTGGCGTCGCCCCGACCGATTGCGTCGGCGATGTCTCATCGATCAGATCCGGGAAATCGGTCTCCAACTGCCGCAGATCACGGACCAGCTGATCGAACTCGGCGTCGCTGATTTCCGGCGAGTCGAGGTTGTTGTAGCGGTCGTTGTGATACGCAATCGCCGTCCGCAGATTTTCGGCTCGTGCTCTGGCCTCGTCCAACGATGTCGAGTCGGTCTTCTTGACGGTCGTCACTGCAGAGACGATAACGAGAGATTGCGGAGCAAGCCGTCCGCCATCACTGCACCGGCGGGCGTTCAGAAACGGCTGCGGCGGAACGTCGGTGAGTTCACCTGGCGTTGGACGCGCTCGGAGACGTCGCTGACGAGGTCGAAGACGTGTTCGGCGACACCGTCGCTGTGCAGGCCGAGACCGCAGACCGGTGAAATCATCGACTGTTGGCGTAGCTGCAGCGGGTCGCAGCCGAGGTCTGTCAACACCGCCCAGGCGTCGTTCAGTTCACGCCACGGCCGTTCTGCCGAGTACGACAGCACGCCGTCGGTGACGACAGCGCCCCACATGATCGTGCCGCCCGCTTCCAGGAATCGGGCGATGTAGCTTGCCTGCTTGGTGAGGTCCGCCCTGACAGGAAGCGAGATGATCGCCGGCCCCGCCGCCAGTACGTGGGCCCAGTCCGTTTCGCCGCAGCAGTGAACACCGACTGTCGCCACGTTCTCCAGCCCGGCGAGGGCGCTCGACACGAGATCGATCGTCGTGTCGGGGGCGATCGGGAATTCGTTGAGTTGCGCTTCGTTGAGCGACGGCTCGTCGAGCATCACGACATGTTCACTTGCCGGAAGGGCGATCGTCAGGCATTCGAACATCGCCGCCGTGTGGCTGCGAACGGCCTGGAGCGCAACCTCGAAGGCGACGTCCACGTGGATACCGGCACGCAGCAGCGTCATCCCCAACGTCACCGGCCCGACGAACTGCCATTTGATCGGACCGACGTAGTCCTGGGCGATGGCGGCAGCGATGAACGCCCGGAAACCGGCGAAGGCGTCGTGCTCGAAGTCGGTCTTGACCGGTGCCTCCGGATCGATGCGCGCCGGGTCGACCGACACCGATCCGTACTGTCCGGGCGCGACCCCCTGGATGCCGATGACCGCCTGGGCGATCATGCCCTCTGCGGGTGAACGGCGGGGTAGCGATGGGACCGCCGGCAGGGCAGGGGTCTGACGAAGGACGAACGCAGCAGCAGCGGGAGCGTTGCGGTGCGGCAGACTGCCGACTCCGGTAGGCGTGCCCGCAGGAAGGCGAATGGCCACGTCGTCCTCCTTCCGCACGACTCGGGACAAGTCTGATAGTAGAGCGGTGAGGTTGGCGAGTCGGAGGCTCCCTGGTTGAGTCGTGTGGTGTGCCGTCCAACCAGCCACGTTCGCTCACCCGCACCGACATCGTCATCCTGTGGGCGTGCAGGGTTGCGTGGGTGCTGTTGGCGGTCGTCGGCGGCAGCGCCTTCTCCGACGCCCTGAACGGTCGCACGGCGTTGCTCCGCTGGATCGCCGGCGTTGCCCTGTGGGCGCTGTTCGCCGTCTGCTTCGTCGCCATGGTGGTCACGAGCACGGCGACGTTGACCGTCGTCCGCCTGCTGCTTCCGGTCGGAGTCGCTGTCTGCATCATCGCCGCCGCCTCAGGGGCGACGGCTGTCCACGCCGCCGTCGCAGTTGCGCTGGCGGCGATCGCCCTGGTCACCGGTTTCTCCAGTGAATTCGGGCGGATTTTCGTGCAGCAATCGGCATACGGCGACGAGACGAGGTTGCCGCTGCGGCTGCCCGTTCAGTTCATCCTGCCGCTGACGCTCGGTTGGATCGCAGCGGCCGGTCCACTCGTCTCGGGACTCCTCCTCGTCGGCGCCCATCAGTGGATCGCCGGCGGGGTCCTGACGGTCGCCGGCGTTGCCGCCTCGCGCCAGCTGCGCGCCAGCTTCCACCGCTTCTCCCGCCGTTGGCTCGTCTTCGTTCCGTCCGGCGTCGTCATCCACGACCAACTCGTGCTCGCCGAAACCGCGATGGTGCTGAACACGGCGATCGTCGGCGTCGGCCTTGCACCTGTCGGCAGTGGTGCGGCAGATCTGACCGGTGGGACGACGGGACCGCGACTGGAACTGCAGTTGGCAGAGAGCGAAACGTTCGTCTATGCCGCCGACAACAAGAACCCCCATGGTAGGGCGATCCATGCGACCGGCGTGATGATCAGCCCGAGCCGGCCAGGCAGGGCGCTCGCCGAATCGGCGCGCCGCACGCTGCCGATCATCTGAGTCCGGATTTCTTCAGGCGGCGATGCCCCCGCCGAGCACGAACGTGTCGGTGAGGTCGTAGAACACCACGCTCTGGCCCGGTGAGATCCGGCGCTGCGGCTCCTGCCAGTGCAGCAGACCGTCGGCGTCGAGGTTGGCAGCGTGCGGGTCGCCGTGGGCGCTGCACTGCACGAGCACGTCACCCTCGATCGGGGCGTCTCCCCACGTCACGTTGCTCACCTGCAACGAACCGACGTAGAGGTCCGCGTCGTTGCCGACGGTGACGACGCCACCGACCGGATCGACATCGACGACGTATCGACGGCCGACCGCTCCGCCGAGGTCGAGGCCGCGCCGCTGACCGATGGTGACGAGTTCGACAGCACCGACGCTGCCGATCTCGAAACCGTCGAGGTCACGAACGACCGCCGACCTGAACGGGATACGCGAGCCGAGAAAGACCTGGCGACCGGTCGTCGCCCCGATGAAGCAGACGTCCTGACTGTCCGGCTTGGCAGCGGTACGCAGGCCGATCTGCGCAGCACGCGCACGGACATCGGCCTTTGTCATGCCGCCGATCGGGAACATCGTGCGGGCGAGTTCGCGCTGGTCGAGCATGTGCACGACATAGCTCTGATCCTTGGCAGGATCGGCGCCGCGCGCGATCCGCCTGACCCCGGCGGCGTCGGTGCCGATACGCGTGTGGTGACCGGTGGCGACAGCGTCGAAGCCGAGCGTCGTCGCCCGTTCGCTCAGTCTGGCGAACTTCAGGTGACGGTTGCATTCGATACACGGATTGGGTGTCACCCCGACGGTGTGCGCCTGCACGTACGGATCGACGACATGCGTGTTGAAATCCTCGGTGAAGTTGAACACCAGATGATCGATACCGAGTTGCTGGGCGACCCGCCTGGCGTCGTCGACATCGGACACCGAGCAGCAACCCGTGTCGCTCTCGCCACCCCACAACTTCATCGTCACGCCGACGACCTCGTGACCCTCGTCCAGGAGGACCGCTCCGGCGACCGACGAATCGACGCCGCCGCTCATCGCCAGCAGCACCTTCACGACAGCACCTTCTCGGCCCTGGTTGTGGTCGAGGTGGAGGTTCTCGTACCTGCTGCGATATTCGCCGCCTCGACCGTCGGGGTGAGCCGATCGAGGATCGCCGGCATCACCGACAGGAGATGGTCGATGTCGGCATCGGTCGTCGTCCGGCCGAGCGAGAAGCGGATCGCCCCGTGGGCCAGCTCGCGCCGCACGCCCATTGCCGCCAACACGTGCGACGGCTCCATCGCCCCGCTCGCACAGGCTGACGCCGCAGACGCGCAGATGCCCTCCTGGTCGAGCAGGAACAACAACGATTCGTTCTCCAAACCCTCGAACATCACGTGCGCAGAGCCAGGCAGCTTGACGTCGCGAGACACGGTTTCGACGACACATGGAGACATCGCCAGCAGGCCGTCGACCAGTCGATTGCGGAGCATCGTGACACGGACATTCGTCGATTCCCGCTCGGCGACCGTCAGTCGGAGCGCTTCGGCGAAGGCGACGATGCCGGCAACGTTGTGTGTCCCGCTGCGACGATCGCGTTCCTGGCCACCGCCGAGCAGCAGCGGCTCGAACCGCTGACCGTCGCGGCTCCATAGGACGCCGACGCCCTTCGGGCCGCCGAATTTGTGACCCGACAGCGACATCATGTCGACGAGTGGCGTGATCGCCGCAAGGTCGAGCCACGCCGCAGCCTGGACTGCGTCGGTATGCAGCACCGCCGCAGGTGCGAGCCGCCTCACCAGCGTGCTGATCGCTGCCAGCGGCTGGATCGTGCCGACCTCGTTGTTCGCCGCCATCACGCTGACGACACGAACCTGATCCCCGTGCGCCGGATCGAGTGCTGCGCCGAGTTCATCCATCCGCACCTGACACTGCTCGTCGACGCCGATGATCCGCCCGCCGATGTGCTCGACCGGGTGGAGGATCGCGTGGTGCTCGCTGGCCGGGCAGACGGCCGTGCCACCCGCTGAGCGGGTCGGGCCGAGGATCGCCGTGTTGTCGGATTCCGTTCCGCAGCCCGTGAAGATGATCTCTCCGGCCTTGACGCCGAGGCAGTCGGCAACGATCTCGCGAGCGTCGTCGATCGCCAGCATGGCGTCGCGAGAGGCGCGATGCGACCCCGATGGATTGGCGAAACGCTCGGAGAAGAACGGCAGCATCGCCTGCACCGCTTCCGGCCGCATGGGCGTGGTGGCAGCATGATCGAGATAGGTGATCGGTGTCTCAGCCACGCACCCACGCTATCTGCTGACCTCGACGGCCGGGTCCGACAGGACCGGCGCAGGTCCTGCGGCTATCGGTAACCGAGCCGGCCGGCGGCGTGATTGCGGCGCTGGTAACGGGCCAGTGCACAGACGATGAACGTCTCCGCTGAGACCTGCGAGGGAACATCGTGGCCGAGGCGGACGGCGAGGCCAGTGGCGATCTTCGTACCGAGGGCCCGGCGCGATGATTCGGTCATCTGGCGGTTTCGCAGCAGAAACGAGCGTGCCAGCGTGTAGTCGTCGACCCGCATCGCCGTCGGATCGATCGTCTCGGCGTAGCGCTCGAATCCGTACGGCGGCGCGAACCAGAAGGCGTTGGCAGCCCATTCGAGCGGGCGGTCGCGCACCACGATCGTCCCGGCGAGCATGTCGCCGACGCGCTGATTGCGCTGTGTGGACCAGATGCACAGCAGACCGGTCAGACCGAATCCAGGGAGGAAGAAATCGACGAGGCCCCCCATTCCGCGCAACGCGGCGTGGCGGAACTGGATCGGCGCTCCGTCGGTCGTGACCACCCGCAGTCCCGTCGCCATCTTGCCGATCGTGCGGCCGCGTAGCACCGACTCACAGACGATCGGGTACCCGAGGGTGACGACGAACACGAGCACCGACAGCACGATCGTCTGATGACCGACGTGGGCGGCGGCGACGAACAAGGCGCTGACGAGGAAGATCCCGCCACGCACGAGCAGATCGATGATCCCCTCCAACAACCGCGTGGCGATCCCGCCGGTGTCGAGGTCGATGACCACCGCCTCCGGCGTCACGATGATCCCCGATCGCTGCACCTCGGTCACGTCCATCCCCTCCACACCGTACGGCCTCCACCGGTACCGCTGCGAGCGTCCCGTCGTTCTCTCGACACCGTCCGGTCTGCTCCGATGGCGACACGCTCGTCCGTTGGATTTCGCTATACCGTACGCACGGTATGGATGTCGACGCGTTCGTCGTGGAACATCAACTCGGATGGCAGCGACTCGATGTATTGACGAAGGTCGCCAGACGCCCGCGCCACCTCGCACCGGCCGACCTCGACGAACTGCTGCACCTCTACCAGTCGACGTCGTCGCATCTCGCCTATGCGCGTTCGACCTATGGCTCTGAGCAGGCGCTGCTGTCCCGGCTGACGATGTCCGTTGCCGCCGCCAACGGTGTGCTCCATGGGCAGCGGGCACCATCTTCGTCCTCCGGCAACGCCATCATCCGGTTCCTCACGCACTCGTTCCCTGGCGCCGTCTGGCACATCCGGCGGTTCGTCGTCGTCGCCGCGTTGCTGACCGTGCTGCCGTGGGCGGCGCTGCAGATCTGGGTCGCAAAGTCGCCGGCGGCATTCTCCGGAGTCGGTGACAAAGCAGCCACGGCCGCCTACGTCGACAACGAGTTCCAGGACTACTACCGCTCGCAACCTGCGGAGGATTTCACGTCGGAGGTCTTCTTCAACAACGTCAGAGTGGCCGTACTCGCCTTCGTCACCGGGATCTTCCTCTGCGTCCTCACCGTGCTGCTGTTGATCTACAACGGCGCCAACGGCGGCATCGCCGGCGGGCTGTTCACCCACGTCGGGCGATGGCAACAGTTCTGGGGTCTGATCCTGCCGCACGGGCTGCTCGAACTGTCAGCCGTGATCGTCGCCGGCGCCGCCGGACTGCGCATCGGCTGGACGGTCATCGACCCTGGCGACCGGCGGCGGATGACCGCCATCGCCGAGGAAGGCCGCCGCACCGGTGCGATCCTCGTCGGCCTCGTCGGCGCGTTCGCCGTCGCTGCGTTGATCGAGGGATTCGTGACCGGTAGCGGATGGCCGACCCCGATCCGCGTCGGCATCGGTGTGCTGGCGTTCACCGTGTTCTGGGGTTCCGTCCTCGTCCTCGGGCCACGGGCGGAACGAGAAGAGCTCCGCCTCGCCCCGATCACCTCCATCTGACGTCAACCCGCAGTTCTGCACCGACCCGAGTCACGAGATCTCGCAGCGACTGCGATATCCGGTGCCTCGGCAGGTGGTGGCGTCGGTTACAGCGAGCCGGTGGCCTTGAATTCGAGGTAGGCGTCGACCAGTTCCGGTGCGAGGCTGGCAGGATCGCAGTCGAGCACTGCCGCAGCAGTGGATCGCAGCCTGGAGACGGTCCGGCGACGCTGTTCGAGGGCGCCGATCGCCGCCGCCTGGCGAAATGCACCGGCGACCTCGTCGAGCCCGAACGGTGACGACGATGAAGAGGACGACGAGGCGCCGGGGTTGGCGGACAGGGATGACGTCGACGAGGCGACATGGGTCCCCATCGACGAGCTCGGCGTCGAAAGCTGCGACCCTGCTGCCCAAGCCCTGACCTCCGGGTCGAAGATGGCGGCGACGACGATCAGGTGCTGACGTCCGAGCACCGGCAGTGCCGGAGCGATCGATTCCTCGATCGTTGCTTCGACGAGATCGGTCAGCAGTACGAACATCACCCTGCGGCGGAACCGCGCAGCGGCATAGGCGAAGACACCGGCGTAGTCGCTCTCGGCGAACTCGGGTTCGAGCCGGTACATCGCCTCGGTGATCCTGCTCAACTGCGACCGCCCGACGCCTGGAGGTACTGTCGCCCTGACCTGGCGGTCGAAGGCGATGATGCCGACGCGGTCACCGACATGCGTGGCGACGGCGGTCAGCGCCATCACGGCGTCCATCGCGTACTCGACCCGTGGCACTCCGCCGACGGTGCCGGCCATCAGGCGGCCGTTGTCGAGCAGCACGATGATCGTCTGATTGCGCTCGGCTCGATACGTCCGCACGATCGGCTTCGTCGCCCGGGCGGTCGCCGCCCAATCGACCCTGCGGACGTCGTCGTCCGGCGTGTACTCACGCAGTTGCTCGAACTCGGTACCACCGCCGCGGCCACGCGCCGATCGCAGCCCGACGTTGATCAACTGCGCTCTGCGCATCCGAAGTTCGGCCTGCTCCTTGCTGCGGAACGCCGGGAACACCCGTAACGCATCGGGGATCACACGGGTGTGCTGGCGGGCTGCGAACCCGAGCGGGCTCTCGACGCGCACCGTCAGCTCCTCGACGGGGAAACGGCCGCGCCGCGTCGGCGAGAGTTGCGCCGAAACGGTCGAGCGGGTGTGACCGCCGAGGCTCAGACGTACACGACGGCGCGAGGGTCGGAAGCTCGGCCACAGTTGATCGGCGATCGTCACCCGCAACGGCCTGCCCGTCGTGTTTCGCACCACCCACTCGACCGACACCGTCTCGCCGACCGTCACGCCCGCAGGCAGCCGCCGCTCGACTTCGATCGAATGCTTCGGTGAAGCGCCGATGGCGACGTCGAGCAGGAAGAGCACCAGCGCCAGGCTGCACACCGACCAGAACAGCATCCACGATTTTGTCGGGACGGCAAAGGCGATCAGGGCCAAGACCGCGACGACCGCCGCCAGTCGTTTGGTCGGAATCGGCATCAGCGATCGCCACTGACGTCGCCGAAACGAATCCCGGTGGCACCCGCCGGGATTGCTCCCAGCGCCTCACTCGACTTCACGTCGGCGATCGAAACATCCATGGTCAGCGCCACGGAGCAAGGCAGGCCTGAGTCGCTCAGGTCGCGGGCACGAATCCGGGTGGATTCCGCCCGGATCGGTACCTGCGCCACATCGATGTCCCGCCTGTCGGGCATCACCGCGGCGTCGGCACAGTGGCGAGCAGGCCGTCGAGGACCGAGTCGGCCGTCGTGCCTTCGAGCTCCAACTCCGGCCTGACCTGGATGCGATGACGCAGGCAGGGGCGGGCGACGGCCTTGACCTCGTCGGGGGTCACGAACGATCGGCCGCTCAACCATGCCCACGCCTTGGCCGCGTGGAGCAACATCGTTGCGCCGCGGGGCGACACGCCGAGCGACAGCGCCGAGACTTCCCTGGTCGCCCTGGCGAGAGCGACGATGTACGCCTGCACCGCCGGGTCGACGCGGATTGCAGCGATCTCGGCGCGGGCGGCAATCAGATCCGCCGCCGTTGCCACCGCCCGCACGCCGGAGGCGACGACGTCGTGAGGGTCGAGTCCGGCGTCGTGTCGCGCGAGCATCGCCTGCTCCTGCTCGGCGGTCGGATACGGCACGTTGAGTTTGAAGAGGAAACGGTCGAGCTGCGCTTCGGGAAGCGGATACGTGCCCTCGTATTCGATCGGGTTCTGTGTGGCGATGACGATGAACGGCTCCGGCAGCTGGCGCGTCACGCCGTCGAACGACACCTGGTGCTCCTCCATCGCCTCCAACAACGCAGCCTGCGTCTTCGGTGGCGTGCGATTGACCTCGTCGGCGAGCAGCAGGTTGGTGAAGACCGGCCCAGGCCGGAATCGGAAGGCACCGTCTGCATCGCTCGACTGCGGCTGATAGATCGACTGGCCGATGATGTCGCTCGGCATCAGATCGGGCGTGAACTGCACGCGTGTGAATTGCAGATCGAAGGAGGCAGCCAGTGTCTTGGCGAGCAGCGTCTTGGCGACGCCAGGCACACCTTCGAGCAGCACGTGCCCGCGGACGAGGATGGCGGCGATGATGCCCGCCAGTACGCCCTCCTGACCGACGACGACCTTGGCGACTTCGGTTCGCACCGCGAGGATCGCAGCCCGCGCCGAGGAGTCGGACGCGGAGTACGAGGCCGACGCAGCAGCTGCGGGCGGGGCCGGAACCGACGAAGGGGGCGTTGAGGATCGCGGCGGCGGGGGAAGCGGCGTGTCGGAGGCAGAGATGTTGCTCACAGCGTCTCGTTTCGTAGATGGCGGATCTGTCGGGAGAGTGCTGCCAACGCGGCCGGGGTCGACACGTCGCTGGCTCGGAGTACGTCGATCAGTTGACGCCGAACGAGACGTCCCTGGTCACTCAGCCGGGTGCAGATCGTACGGTCCAACTCGTCGAGGGATGCTGTGGCGTCGATCGAGTACGCCGCGCAGAGGTCGCGGTGGAACTCGTAGCGCATCAACTCGGCGGCACGTTGCGTATGTCCGGCCCGCTGCATCAGTCTGGCGGTAGATACGACGAGGTCGGAACTGGCGATCGGCACCAGCGGACGTTCGACCACCGGACGGCCGACCCGCCATCCGGCAGCGATCGCGAACACCCCGAACGCCAGCACGAGCCCGGAGATACCGATCCAGACCTGCGTCGGCACGAGTTGCAGCAGCGTCTTGTCACCACCGGCGACGACGTCGGCGGTGCGTTTCGCCGGTCCGGTGCCGTGGAGGATGACTACATGGCTCGAGGCTGTCGGGGCCATCAGCGCCGTCCCGAGGGCGGCGTTGTCGCCGCTCGCCAGCAGTTCGTTGCTGAAGATCCAGTTCTCGCCGAGGCCGACCACGAAGCCATTGCCCTGTGAGCGGACGACGACGAATGCCGAGGTCGCGCTCCCGAAGCAGTGTCGCTGCCCGTCCCGGACCGTCAACTCCCGTGCATCGTCCACACCACCGTCGGTTCCCGAAGCGGTGACCGTGCCAAGGCCGGTGCTGGCAGTCGGTGTCAGTGAGATACTGCGCAACTTGCTGAGCGCGGCGATCGAACACGTCCCTTTGCCGATGTCCGTCGGCGCCGCGTTCGCCGACGAGAACCGAGCATCGCCACCCTGATAGGGCGAGTTCGGGTCGGCGACGACGGCAATTCCACCGGCGCCGATCCACTCGTCGAGCGACTGCCGTTGGGCATCGGACAGGTGGTCCACGAGGACGACGACCCGGTCGATGCCATCACCTGGATGCGGCACGGTCGCGGTCGTCTTCACCGTCGCCCCGACTGATTGCAATACGAGGACGAGGCCACGTGCCCCTGACGAACTTCCCGATGCCGGATCGAGCAGTTCGTTGCGCGGCCGGACCCTGGCGAGCAGCGCGAGACCGACGGCGACCGCAAGGATGAGCACCAGCACGGCGATGGCCCGACCGGTTCGCTGCGACGCCTCCTGCGCACGCGGGCTCATCGGCGGGGCCGGCCGGCCGTCGCTGCGAGTACCTCGCGCTCGCACTCGACAAAGCGGTCGTGCTCGTCGATTCCTGCCGGCTCGTCGCCGTACCACACCCCATCGAAGAGGTCCGTCGCCTCGTTGAACTGCTGCTGCGCCGGCGACCCGTTCGCCGAGAACTCGGCCCGTTCCTCACCCGTCGTGCGACCAGCGATTTCGTCGAGCAGGCCGCGCCTGGCGAGGTCGCCGACGAGTCCCCGGTACCGGCACCGCAGCGCCTCTCGATAGTGGCCCGCCGCCACCATCTCGGCGGCTCGGGCACGCCACTGGTCCGGCTCGGTGGTGCGGTCGATGATCGTCGGTGTCTGCTGCACTTCCTCGACAGTTGCTTGCGTCTCATCGGCCTCGCCCCTGCCCCTGACCGCTCGCACGATCAGGTAGATGAGCCCGATGAGCACAGCGAGCAGCACGAGATAGAAGAACAACGTCAGCAGCCCGCCGACGTTCGCCCCGCCCGACCCGGGCGATAGCGCCGGCGATGTCGGAGCATCGGTCGTGCACGGTGCGTCGAGCACTTTGCACGCCGATTGATGGACCGCTGCCGGATCCTGAGCTGACGGGCCGAGCCCACTGTCGTCGCCGGCGAGCCCCGTCATCAAACCCCACGACCACCGGACGATGCCACTCCACAGCCTCGAGACGTCGACCATCACGTCGACCATCCGTCAACCATCACGTCGACCATCCGTCGACCATCACGTCGACCATCCGTCAACCATGGTGTTCAGCATCCGGCACTACACGATCACATTCGAGGAACAGGTCCATGCCCTCGGTCCTGGTCCGCACCTCGATGTACATGACGACGGTCGCACAAGCGACGATCGGTGCCGACAGAATGATGCCGACTTGCGCTCCCACACCCTCGATCAGCCACTGGTAGCGGTCGGTGAAGGCGACGCTGCGGATGACGGCGGGGAACAGTGCCAACCCGAACCGGAACCACAGGCCGACGAGACTGGACAGGGCGAAGAAGCCGAACGTCGACCCGAACGTCTGCTTCGCCAGCTGCCACGCCCGTCTGGTCCCGGCGATTGGATGGAGGCCCTCGAGCATCATCACCGGCGCGAGGTAGGTGGACAGCAACGCAAACGGAACTGCCAACACCGCGACCAGAGCGGCGAGCCCGCTGTTCGCCTGTCCGGCCAAGAAGACGAGCAGGATCCAGAGATGCGTGATCACCCACGCCGCCGTCAAAGCAGGCAGACGTTTGAGGAGGGCGATCACCGCCGCTCGCTGGCTGACGACGCGACCGAGCCGGTCATCGGCGACGATCGTGGCGACATAGGCGCCGATCAGCAGCGCAGCGAACGCCGTGAGGCCAAGGCTGACGAACGCCGTCAGCGCGACCGCATCGTTCGACGAGCTGCTGGTGAAGGCGACGCGGAACGAACCGAGCGGGTTCTCGCCGTTGAGGAAACGGTCACGCACGGATCTGGCGGCGACGACTTCGGCGATCGCCGCCGGGATCAGGATCAACGATGCGACGGTGAAGATCGCCCGGCCGTGACGACGCGCGACCCTGCCGCCCTCGTCCACCACCGTTCCCAACGGCCTGGCACGAAACGACGCTGCCAGCGACACGCGGCTGATCCCAGCAGCAGTCTTCGAACCACCGGCGTTGGACGAGGCGGTGGACGAGGCGGCGGACGAGGCGGTGGACGATGACGTGAGCGAGGCGATCAGCGCCGAGGAATGGGCGCTCGTCTCGATCGCCGCCCAACCTGGCGTCGATCCGGCACCCGGACCTGGCACAGGAGCTGCCACCGGACCTGGCGTCGCCGATGCTCCCACGACCATTTCTGGCGCCGCCGCGTCACTCACGCCCCCATCCTCACATCTTTCGGCGCCACTTTGCTCCCCCGACCGAGCGTGGCGACGCCGAGACGGATACAACAGATGATGATGGAGGGCTACACGACGAGCAGTTACGGCGACAGCTTCGCCGATGTCTACGACGAGTGGTACGAGCGCATCTCCGATGTCGATCAGACCGTCTCGCTCATTGCCGAACTCGCAGACGGCGGACCGGTGCTCGAACTCGGCGTCGGCACCGGCCGACTGGCAATTCCATTGGCGCAGCACGGCGTGCGCGTCACCGGGATCGACACGAGCGAAGCAATGCTTGCGCGACTGCGCGCCAAGCCGGGCAGCGAGTCGGTGATCGCTACGATCGGCGACATGACGGCCCCGTTCGGTGGCGGTCCGTTCAGCGTCGTCTTCGTTGCCTACAACACGCTCTTCGCCGTTGATGATGATGAGGAATTACGACGGTGCCTCGGAAACGTCACGGACGCTCTCCGAAACGGTGGACGCTTCGTGGTCGAGGCCTTCGTTCCGGTCGCTCCCGAGGTTGCTGCATCCGTCGAGGTGAAGACGGTGACGGCCGACCGGGTGGTGCTCAGTGTCAGCCAGTTCGATCCGCAGGAACAACGTGCTCACGGGCAGTTCGTGGAGTTCACGGAGGCCGGTGGCGTCCGGCTCAGGCCGTGGGCTGTGCGCTACTGGACGCCGCCGCAACTCGACGAGTATGCCGCCGCCGCAGGCTTGATCGTCGAGCACCGCTACGAATCGTGGGATCGCCGTCCTTTCACCGGACAATCAGTTCGCCACGTCACCGTCTACCGCCGCGACGAGTCCTGCCCGGGACGTTTGTCACGGGAAACTGTGGATGACTCACAGACCTCCTGAGAAAGGCGTATCCTGGAGTCAAATGAGCCAACTACGTTTGAACCCCCTCACTGGGCGATGGGTGACAATCGTGTCTTCTCGTGGTCAACGCCCGACCGATTTCGCGCCCCGCGACGTGGGCGTGGAAGCCGATTCGTCAGTGTCCTGTCCGTTCTGTCCCGGTAACGAAGAGGCGACACCACCCGCCTTGGTGACCCAGGACGAGAACGGCAGCTGGCAACTGCGAATCGTTCCCAACCGCTACCCGGCCTTCGATGGAGAAGAGTCGCTGGCGGTCCGCAACCTCGGTCCCGTGCACGTGCAGGCAGAAGCCAGTGGGATCCACGAAGTCTTCGTCTATTCGCCCGACCACAACGGCAGCCTCGGCACCCTCTCGGACGCAGCTGCCGGCGACGCGCTCAACGCCCTCCGCGAGCGCTTCATCGCCCATGCCGCCGTCCCCAACATCCGCTACACGCAGGCGATCGTCAACCACGGTCGCGAAGCCGGCGCATCGCTGTCGCACCCGCACGGTCAGATCCTCGGGATGCCGTTCGTGCCCGGCGACATCCTCGACGAGGAGCGCGGCTTCGTGCGTTTCGTCGGCGGCTGCATCCTCTGCGCGACCATCGAGGCAGAACTCGCCAGCGGGGACCGCATCGTGTCGGTCAGCGACGATGTCGTCATCGTCTGCCCGTTCTGGAGCGGCACGCCGTACGAGATGCTCGTCATCCCGCGCGATCATCAGGTCCACCTGCAGGACGCCAGCCCGGACAGCCTCGCGCAGGTCGGCATCGGCCTCCGCGATGCCATCTCCGCACTGAACGAGGTCCAGGGCGACATTGCCTACAACCTCGTCGTGCACACGGCGCCGCATTCCCACAACGGCCCGTTCCACTGGCACATCCACATCTTCCCGCAACTGCACACCGTCGCCGGTTTCGAGCGCGGCACCGGCGTGTTGATCAATATCGTCGCCCCCGAAGACGCAGCCAAAGAGCTGCGCGCTGCACTCCCCGTCCTCGCCCGCTGAGCGCAACGTCCGCCTAGGGCGTGCTGATCTACCTCACGCCACCTGTGCATCGGACCCGGCTGAGGACGGGTTCGGCAGCACGAACGCTTTCCGTTGGCGACCTGCCTACGAACCGTTCTTTCCGCTCTCCGCCGCTCGGGCGGCTCGGGCTGCGCGGGCCGTTAACAGCTCTGCTCGCTTACTGCGGCTTGGCGAAGTTCAGGGCCTCGGCGAGCGGGTCGAGGTCTGTGCGGTCGCCGTTGCGCCAGGCGGCGTAGAGCGCGTTCTGCGCTCGATCGAGCAGCACCCGATGGGTGCTCTCCTCCACCACCGCGACCACGGCGATGGCTTGGCCGATGGCCGAATCGTCGCCGCCGATCGCTTCGTCGACGAGGCGTTCGAGCAGTGCCTGCAACACGTCCTCGCCATCGACGCCGCCCGCTTTCATCACCGGTGCCTTCGTCAGCGCCCAGTGCCAGACGTCGCGGCCGGTCGGCAGCGACGGATCGTTGCTGTGCGCTCCGTCGAGGATCGACAGCGCCGACTCGATCGGCAATTCCTCTCCGATCGAGCTCAGCAGTTGGGCAGCGCGATTGGCCTCCTGCATGACGATGGCGATCTCCAGGCGGGCGAGATCGGCAAAGAACCACGCACAGCTGGTGAACGAGGCGAGCGTCGCTTCCTGCGACTGCAACAGGATCAGCGCCAGCTGCTCCGATGCCACCGGCTGGACGTGATCGGTGACGAAGTCATCCCAACGCGACGGATCGGCAAGCACCTCGCCGTAGGCGTCGCGCGCTTTCCACGGATCGTTGAAGATCTCGCCGCCACGGCGCTCGAAGACTTCGACGGAGTGGTCACGGAGCAGCGTCAACGCCTGACGAAGCGGCGTGCGCCAGCGTTGGTTCCAGCCATCGTGGCCGTCCGTACTACAACCACAGTCGAGTTGCCACCGCCCGAGGCCGTGAGCACACGACCAGGCGCTGGTGTAGACGACGCCGACATCGGCCGGGGTCGAGTCGGCAACGAGGGTGCTCAGCGGGCCGACCGACATACTGCGTGACGGTGCAACGACGAACAGCGCGTGGGCGACGCCGCGTTCTGTTCCGCGATGGTGATGGCCGAACGTCTCGAGGTCGGTGGCGACGGTGACGACACCGTGGTCAGCACCGCTGCCGAGGTGATCGACGAGCGCCTCGGTATCGACCATCGCATCACCGAAGGCGATGTCGCGGCTCAATTGGCCGTCGTAGACGACGAGGCGCACTCCGCCGGACTGACCGAAGTCGCCGGCGGGCGGCATCGTCTGTACCTGGCCCGGCGCGACGATCGTGAAGGAAATGCCGAGTTCGTGCAACAGCCCAAGCGTGGCCGTGTCGATGCCGGTTTCCGGCAACCACATGCCTGTAGGTCTGCGACCGAAGCGCCGTTCGAAATCGGCGATTCCCCACAGCAGTTCGGTACGGGCATCGCGTGGGTCGGCGAGCGGGATGATCAGGTGATGGAACGGGTGGGCGATCGCCGTCGACCCGACACGATCACCCTCGACGATCCGACCGGCGACGTCCGGCGCGTGCTCGTCGAGCCAGTGCGCGAGCGTCGGACCGAGGTTGAAACTCAGCCGCTCGAAGTTGTTCACGATCCTGGCGATGCGGCCACTGCCGTCGAGGATCCTGGCAAAGGCATTCGGCCGGTAGCACTCGTCCGTGATGCGCTGGTTCCAGTCGTGGTACGGAGCAGCCGACGGCTCGACCGGCACCTCACCGGTCCGCGGATCCTCCCGCGGCGGTTGATACATGTGTCCATGGATGATGATCGCGTCAGCAGTCACCACTCCACGGTACAGCTCCGCCCGCATCATGATTTGCCGACCGGGACCGTCGTCGAGCGAGCGAGGCACGTCGCCGCGCTCGCGAGCGGTCACGCCAATTCCGCGATCACGGAATCCACGTGCCCACGAATTCTTGACTGCCCGCGAGGAGCGAAGCCGTCAGCCGGGGGTGTTCGCGGCGAGCCACACGACGCCGAGCGGCGGCAGATCGACTTCCAACGAGCAATCCCTGCCCTGGTATGGAATCTCGCCGGCGGTGATCATCGCCATCAGCGGGCCCGCATTCGAGCCGCCGAACTCCGGAAGGTCGGTGTTCAACAGCACCGTCCACTCCCCTGCCCACGGCAGACCGACGCGATAACCAGGTCGAGGAACAGGGGTGAAATTGGCGACACAGATGACGATGTCACCCTTGTTGCTCCACCGGGCAAAGGCATAGATCGAGTGGACGGCGTCGTCGGCGTCCAACCACTGGAAGCCGCCAGGATCGTTGTCGCGTTCCCACAGCGTCGGCCAGGCGACGTCCAGTCCGTTCAACGTGGTGACGAGGCGCTGCACGCCGCGGTGGCGGTCATCGTCGAGCAGATACCACGGCAACCCGAGGTCGGCATTCCATTCGGTCGTCTGCGCCAGTTCCCCGCCCATGAACATCAGCGGCGCACCGGGATACGCCCACATCCATGCATACAGCGCCCGCAGGTTGGCGAATTGCTGCCACTCGTCCCCGGACATCTTGCCGAGCAGCGGCGCCTTGAGGTGAACGACCTCGTCATGGCTCAGCGGCAGCACGAAGCGCTCGGTGAAGGCGTACAGCAGCCCGAAGGTGAGGTCACGGTGATGCCAGCGCCGATGGACCGGATCGGAGGCGAAGTACCCGAGCGTGTCATGCATCCAGCCCATGTTCCACTTGTGCGAGAAGCCGAGGCCCCCGTGCTCGGCCGGGTGTGTGACCAGCGGCCACGACGTCGATTCCTCGGCGATCATCAGCGCACCGGGGACCTCGGCGAAGACGATGGAGTTGAGCTGGCGGAGGAACTCGATCGCCTCGAGGTTTTCACGGCCGCCGTGGCGGTTCGGCACCCATTGGCCGCCTCCACGCGAGTAGTCGAGATAGAGCATCGAAGCAACGGCGTCGACACGCAGACCGTCGAGATGGAACTCGTGGAACCAGTACAGGGCATTGGCGACGAGGAAGTTGCGGACCTCGTTGCGGCCGTAGTCGAAGACGTATGTCCCCCAGTCCGGCTGCTCGCCGCGCCGAGGATCCGGATGTTCGTACAGCGGTTGCCCGTCGAACCGGCCGAGGCTCCATTCGTCCTTCGGGAAGTGTGCAGGGACCCAGTCGAGGATCACGCCGACGCCTTTGGCGTGCAGCGCGTCGACGAGATAGCGGAAGTCGTCAGGTGTACCGAAACGGGCCGTCGGGGCGAAGTAGCCGCTGACCTGATAGCCCCATGACGGACTGTACGGATGCTCGGCGACGGGGAGCAGCTCGACGTGCGTGAAACCCATCTCGGCGACATACGCCGACAACTGGTCACCCATCTGGCGATACCCGAGCGGCGTGCCGTCGGCATTGACCCTCCACGATCCGAGATGGACCTCGTAGATCCGCAGAGGGCGAGCGGTGGACGTGCCGGAATCCCTCGTCCTGAGCCACTGCTCATCGCTCCAATCGAACGGTGTCGGCGTGGCGACGACACTGGCATTGTCCGGCGGGTGCTGCGTCTGGCGGGCCATCGGATCGGCCTTCCACCGGCGCACGCCGTCGGAGCCGTCGATCACGAACTTGTAGCGGTTGCCGGCCTGGGCGAGACCGATCGTGCCGGACCAGATCCCTGACGTCCCTTGGGGTTCGAGCACGTCGACGTCGTCGTTCCACTCGTTGAAATCGCCGGTCACGGCAACCTGGCGGGCGCGTGGCGCCCACACGCTGAACGTCACGCCACCGAGCGGATCGGCGTGCGCTCCGAGGAGCTCCCACAGCTTGCGGTGGTTGCCCTCGCCGAACAGGTGCAGGTCAATCGGGCCAATCATCGAGAGGGACTGTACATGTAGGACATCGGACTCCTCGCCGACTCGTGCCGTCTGGCGACGATCGCGTGTCTCACCGGTTCCCCAGCGAGCGGAGCGCAAGACATCAGCGACGACTCACGGGAAACCAGCGCAGCTCACCGCAACCTCAGCCCGCCACTGATCGAAGTCGGGATACATCGAAACGTTGACAGCCGGAGAGACCGACCGGCTACGGTGAGAACCCGTGCGTGTTGCGATGCTGTCATGGGAGTACCCCCCGCTCGTCGTGGGGGGTATCGCCGCACACGTCGACGGCCTCGCCAGAGCACTGGCCCGCGCCGGCCACGAGGTCGTCGTTTTCACGCTCTACCACCCCGACGCTCCGGAGGATTCGGTCGTGCACGGTGTGCGCGTGCTCCGATCACATACCGATCTGCCGTGGATTCCCGAGAGTGACCTCGTTGCCAGGATGGCCTCCTCGAACCATCTGTTGGTACAACTGTCCGCGCGCCTGAACGGCTGGAAACCCGATGTCGTCCACGCTCATGACTGGCTGGTCGCCTGGGCCGCTGACACCCTCGGCGCATTGTGGGACGTCCCTGTTGTCGCCACGATCCACGCCACCGAACGGGGTCGCCACGGCGGTCACCTGCCAGCAGGTCTGCCGGCGGTCATCAACGCCGTCGAATGGTGGCTGACGTATGAGGCACGACACGTCATCTGCTGTTCAGCGTTCATGCGCCGCGAGATCATCGACGGGTTCGAACTCCCGATCGAGAAACTCCATCTCGTGCCGAACGGCGTCGATCCGGCCCTGTGGGCCCCGCCGGTGCCGGCACCGCCGCGCGAACCGCTCGTGGTTGCCTGGGGTCGCGTGCAGTACGAGAAGGGCTTCCAGGTACTCGCCGGGGCAATGGCCCGTCTGCGCAACCGTGTGCCAGGCATCCGCTGTGTCATCGCCGGGCGCGGCACCTACCTCCCGGAACTGCAGATGCAGGTCGATGTCGAAGGCGTCAGTGACATCGTCCACCTCGCCGGATTCGTCCCGGACGATCAACTGCGCTCGATGCTCCACCACGCCGGTTGCGCTGTGATCCCCTCGATGTACGAACCGTTCGGCATCGTCGCCCTCGAGGCGATGGCGTCAGGCGCTGCGGTCGTCGCCGCACGCACCGGCGGCCTCGCCGAGATCGTCGACAACACCGGCGCCGGCCTGCTGTTCGAGCCTGGCAACCGTGACGAACTCGCCGACCGCATCGCCGAAGCACTGACGGCGCCCGGCAAAGCGGATTCGCTACGCTCCTCCGCCGCCCGGCTGCTCGACCAGCGCTACAGCTGGGACGCCATCGCCGCCTCGACGATCGACGTATACAGGGCGACTGCGATCTCACACGCGTAGGACGCCGCCGACCGTGCCGTGCAGCCCAGGCGAGTACGCGCGGTCCAGGCGAGTACGCGCGGCGCGCCGAGCGGCCCGCACATACTCCGGCGAGTACGTCCAGTCCAGGCGAGTACGTACTCCGGCGAGTACGTGCAGTCCAGGCGAGTACGAGCGGCGCGCTGAGCGGCCCGCACATACTCGGGCGAGCCGCACGCACTCGCCGCTCAGAGTCCTGAACCGGAGCGTCAGATTCGGCGAATGCGTTTGAGCCAGGCTTCGCCTTGGCGGAGGCGTTGTTTGAGTTGCTCGTTGGTTGCGCTGGCGACCGACGTCACGGCGGCCAGGCGGTTGAGTTCCGTCTGCACCTTGGCGTGGCTCCAGCCGAGGTAGTCGACGATCCGTTTGGCCAGTTCGGCGTTCTGCAGCCGCAGTTCCTCTTTGACGTCGGCGATGCTGTTGCGACCAATGAAGGCATATCCGGCCTCGGTGGGGATGTCGCCGATTTCGATGTCGAATGCCGGGTCGTCGAGTGCGGCGGGTTCTCCGATCTCCGGTTCGTCGTCGAACATCGTCAGGCCCTGCTCGGTGAAGGCGTGCACCTGCATCCCGGTGGCGACGGACGAGAGCACCGAGAACAGCGACAGTTGCTCGGGATCGAGGTCGAGTTCCCGTTTGGCCATGGCGAGGTCGTCACCCTCGGTGATCTCCTCGTCGTCGTCGTTCGGTCGGCGCAGGACGTGGCGCCTGGCGTCGGCGATCTGGAACGCGTGGGCGCGCAGACGCGGGTCGTCCGGCAGGAAGACGTAGGCCTTCTGACGCTCGATCCCCCGTTGCCAGCGAACGAACCGGCCGACGGCCTGACGGAAGAACAGTTCGGTCGACACGGTCGTCGCATACACACCGACACGCAGACGCGGGATGTCGACGCCCTCGCTGACCATCCGCACGGCGACGAGCCAAGGCCTGTCGCTGGCGGCGAAATCGGTGATCTTTCGCGAGGCGTCAGGGTCGTCACTGACGACGACCTCTGCACCGACCCCGAAGCGTTTGCGGATCAGCCCGGCGATGTCACGGGCATGTTCCTGGTCGCTGGCGATCGCCAGCGCACCGGCGTCCGGCTGCGTCGTGCGGATCGACATCAGGCGGTCGTGGGCCTGGCCGATGACGCTCGCCAGCCAGTCGCCCTCGAGGCTCAGCGCTGCGCGTAACCGATGGGCGGTCCCCGGCCTGTCGAGTTCTTCGTGGAAATTCGCCGACACGACAGTGCCGTCCGGTGCGCTCCATTCCATTAGCCCGTCGAAGCGTGGGAAGTACACCGGCCTGACGACCCCGCCGTCGCCGAGGGCGTCCGCATAGCCGTAGGTGAAGTCCGGCTGCGCCTCCCCACCCTGCGCCGTCTCTGCGTAGTTGACGAACGGGATGGCGGCCGTGTCGCTGCGGAACGGCGTCCCCGACAGGCTGAGGCGACGGTGCGCGAGTTCGAACGCCAGGCGGACGCTGTCCCCCCACGCTCGCTCGTCGCCGGCGTGATGGACCTCGTCAAGGATGACAATGGCGTCGTGGGCCATGCCGCGCAATTTGTTGGCCGTGTCCGCCGTGGCGACCTGCTGATAGGTGGTCACGAGGCCGTGGACATCGCGGGCGAGCTTGTCGGATGGCGACCAGTAGTGGTCCAGCTCCAGCCCCATGCGATGCGCCGCCTGCACCCACTGCTGCTTCAGGTGGCTCGTCGGTGCAACGACGATCAACCGCCGGCGTTGCAGCGAGAGTTCGCGCTTGGCACAGGTCAGGGCAAATGTCGTCTTCCCGGCGCCCGGGGTCGCCACTGCAAGGAAGTCGGGCGATTCGCTGGCGACGAACAACTCGAACGCTGCCTTCTGCCAGGGCCGGAGGTGGACGCGTTCACTCATTGGGACGGTCGATTCTACGGGCGGGCAGTGCAGCCGACGTCGCAGCCGCTGTCCGGCGGCACAATTCATCTTGTCGTCATCGAAGGAACTTCTTCGTTGACTAGGGTGCCCACCCATATGCGCCCCGCACAGCGGTTCACCATCCGCCAGACCATTCCAGAACACCTCAGCGGCCTCCGTCAGTTGGCAACCAACCTTCGTTGGGTCTGGGACCCCGAAACCAAAGCGCTCTTCCATGACCTCGATCCCGCCTCGTGGACAGCGTCGGAAGACGATCCGCTGCGCGCCCTCGACCTGATTCCCGCCAAGCGTTGGGACGAACTGGCGGACGACGAGTCGATCGCCAGGCGCACGGTCGAGGCCAGTGCGCGCCTCGATGCGGCGATCAACGACTCACGGTGGTTTCAACAGCGTGAGTCCACACCGCTCGAACGTGTCGCCTACTTCTCACCGGAATTCGGTTTGTCGGAGACGCTGGCGCAGTATTCCGGAGGACTCGGTGTCCTCGCAGGAGACCATCTGAAGTCGGCGTCGGACCTCGGCATCCCGCTCGTCGCCATCGGGCTGCTGTACCGCGAGGGCTACTTCCATCAGCGGCTCGACGCCGACGGCTGGCAGGACGAGCGCTTCCCGGTGCAGGATCCGACGGGTCTGGCGATCACGCCGACGGGCGTGACGATCAGCGTCGACCTCGCAGGCGACACCGTCGACGTCGCCGTCTGGCGAGTCGACGTCGGCCGCATCCCGCTCTACCTGTTGGACACCACCGCACCGAGCAATTCCACCGATGGGCAGGGCATCACCGACCGGCTCTACGGCGGCGACGTCGAGCACCGACTGCGCCAGGAGATCATCCTCGGCATCGGCGGCATCCGAGCGTTGCGCGCCCTCGGCATCCAGCCACAGGTCTTCCACACGAACGAGGGGCACGCCGGCTTCCTGTCGCTCGAACGCATCCGCGAGCACGTCGCCATGGGGTTGACGTTCGACGAAGCGGTCGAGGCGACCCGCGCCGGCGGCCTGTTCACCACCCATACCCCTGTTCCCGCCGGCATCGACCGATTCCCGAAGGAGTTGATGGCCAAGTACTTCACCGGCTTCGCAGCCGAGTGCGGCACCAGCCTCGAACGCCTCGAATCGATCGGCCACCGCGACGACGAGCCCGACGAAACCCGCTTCAACATGGCCGTGATGGGGATGCGCCTCGCCGCCCGTTCGAACGGCGTCGCTGCCCTGCACGGCGCGGTCAGCCGCGAGATGTTCCATGGATTGTGGCCCGACGTCGCCGTCGACGAGGTGCCGATCGGGTCGGTGACCAACGGCGTCCACGCCCACTCGTGGGTCTCGCCACGCGTCAACGCGCTGTTCTCACGTGACGTCCATCCGGTGTGGGACGGTGCCGACGCCGGCCTGTGGTCGGGCGTCAACAACATCGACGACGAGACCGTCTGGAAGGTTCGAAACGAGGGCCGTCAGGAACTCGTCAGCTGGGTCCGCGCCCACTTTGGCGACGATCTGCTCGACCCGGACGTCCTGACGATCGGCTTCGCCCGTCGCTTCGCCACCTACAAACGGGCGACGTTGCTGCTCTCGCAGCCCGACCGTCTGAAAGCGTTGTTGCAGGACCCGGACCAACCGATCCAGTTCGTGTTCGCCGGCAAGGCACACCCGGCGGACAACCCCGGTAAACAGATAATCCAGACGATCGAACGCTTCAGCCGCGAGGCGGGGGTGCAGTCGAGTTTCGTCTTCATGTCCGACTACGACATGGCGATGGCCAGGGCGATGTACCACGGCGCCGACGTGTGGCTGAACAACCCGCGCCGGCCGCTCGAAGCGTGCGGAACGTCTGGCATGAAGGCGGCGCTCAACGGCGCCCTCAACTGCTCGATCCTCGACGGTTGGTGGGACGAGGCCTACGACGGTAGGAACGGTTGGGCGATCGACTCCGCCGAGGAGGAACCGGACGTCGCCCGCCGTGATCAGCGCGAGGCGACGAGCCTCTTCGGCTTGCTGGAGAACGAGATCGTGCCGCTGTTCTACAAGCGTAAGCACGGTGTGCCGCACGGTTGGATCAAGACGATCAAACACAACTGGGCGACCGTCGGGCCGGCGTTCACCGCCGCCCGCATGGTTCGTGATTACACGACGGACTACTACGAGCCGGCGGCCGCTGCAGCGACGCGCATCACAGCAGATGGATGCGCTCCGGCCAAGGCGCTGTCGTCGTGGAAGGCGCGGGTCCGCTCCAGTTGGTCGACCGTTCAGGTGCTATCGGTCGATGCTCCGGAGACCTCGACCGCCCGTGGGTTCGAACGGTCGGTCACTGCGACGGTCCACCTCGGAAGCGTCGGCGAGAACGACGTCGTCGTGCAGGTCGTGCACGGCCCGCTCGATGCCGACGGTTCCTTCACCAAGCCGGTCACCGAGCCGCTGACGCTGACCGGTCACCGTGGAGATACGAGCCTGTACTCCGGCACCTATCGTCCGGTCGCCGCAGGCCCGTATGGCGTCACCGTCCGAGTCCTGCCGGCGCATGATGACCTCGCCAACGCCGTCGATCTGGGCCTCGTCGCCTGGGCGGCAGAATCACTCTGATCAGACCACCCGGTCGCCCGTGAACCCTGGGGCCGGCTGCAATCGACCCGAGCGGGCGGAAACGGCGTGACCGGATCAATCGCCGGCCCGTGCGTGATTCGGTACTCGAGCGCGCGGTGCCAGGCGTACCGAGCCGATTCGTCATCGACGCACATGCGGCGCTACGCACCGATCGGTTGCAGTACCTCGTCGGCGGCGGTCCACGGGTCGATGTCACGTCTGGCGAGACGTTCGCCCAACTGCTCCCACCGCGAACCGGTACACAACTCTCGGGCACGAAGTTCCAGACGCCTGGCAACAATCGCCTGCAGTTCCTCGCCGACGCGCACGGCTCGCTTGGTCTCGAGTTCGCCGGAGTCGCTCACGAACCGCCGATGATCGCCGATCGCCTGCCACATCGCAGCGGTCCCTGCGAGTTCCGTCGCCACCGTCGTGACGATCGGGGGACGCCAGCCGGCACCGGCAACACCCGACAGATCGAGCATCATCTCCAGATCCCGCTGCGTCTGCTGCACACCGGCCCGATCGGCCTTGTTGATCACGAACACATCGGCGATCTCCATCAGGCCGGCCTTGCTCGCCTGCACCGAATCGCCCCACCCGGGGTTGACCACGACGACCGTCGTGTCTGCCCGTGCCGCGATATCCACTTCGACCTGGCCGACTCCGACCGTCTCGACGACGATGCGCCGCCAACCCACTGCGTCGAGCAAGCGGATCGCCTCCGGGGTCGCCAGCGACAGTCCGCCGAGGTGACCGCGTGTCGCCATCGAGCGGATGAAAACGCCCGCATCCGTTGCATGGTCCTGCATCCGCACGCGGTCACCGAGGATCGCGCCACCACTGAACGGTGACGACGGATCGATCGCC
>JANXUF010000095.1 GCA_025356335.1 Actinomycetes bacterium | reverse complement strand
GTCCCAGATCTTGCAGTAGCCAGTCGATTCCCGGCACCAGCGCGGTGTCGTGAAACGCTGCGTCGCAGGTCGCGTAGTCGAGCAGTGAGACGCCGTTCCCGTCGGCGACGACAGCGTGGTGACGCAAGCGGTCGAATGTCGGATGCGGATCGGTGAGGAAACGCTCGTCCGCGGTGTCGAGGAACGGCAAAGTGGTTGCGTCGGAGGTGCTCATCTGCACTCAAACATAGGACCCCTGCGTTTCCGACTCGTTTCCCTACGGCAACGAGTGGGAGTGCCAGAGTGCCGTCGCTGCCACACTGGAGCGAATGTCACCTGCCGACGCGGTCGCCCTGATCGCTGCCGGGTTCGGTGGCGGGTTGCTCGGGAGCACCGCAGGATTGGCGTCGTTGGTCAGCTATCCGGCGCTGTTGGCGATCGGCCTACCGCCCGTCACCGCCAATGTCACCAACACGGTTGCGCTGATCTGCAGCAGTACCGGATCAGTGACCGGCTCCCGACCCGAGTTGGTCGGGCAGGGTCGTCGGATTCGGCAGTTGGCGATCGCTGCGACGGTCGGCGGAGCGGCCGGCGCCGCACTGCTGCTGGCGACGCCCGCCGATTCATTCGAGCGAGTCGTACCGTGGCTGATCGGCCTGGCCTCGATCGCCATCCTCGTACGCCGGAAGCGCACCAGCTCGCAGCACTCTGGGTCGCAGCATCCCGGACCGCGTTCGGCCGGCGCACCGCATCACCTCGGACCGGCGGTGGTCGCAGCCGTCGGCGTCGTCGGGGTGTACGGAGGATATTTCGGTGCGGGTGCCGGCGTGATCCTCTTGGCGTTGTTGCTCTTCGCCACCGGCGAGCCGATTGCCACATGCAATGCCGTCAAGAACGTCGTCCTCGGCATCGCCAACGGCACTGCTGCGGTCGGCTTTGCCATTTTCGGTCCGGTGCGCTGGTCGGTCGTGCTGCCACTCGGGATCGGCCTCTTCCTCGGCGGACGTACCGGTCCCGTTGTCGTGCGCCGGTTACCTCCGACGTTGCTGCGTTACGCGATCGCCGCCGCTGGAATCGGCGTGGCGATCAAACTTGGTATCGACGCGTACTCGTAACTGCTCGGCTCACGTCGAGGAGGGTGCGGTTTCGGCAACGTACGGAACGCGGCGTTCGACCTTGCCGTTCTCCTTGTGAATGACGTGCTCGACCTTTTCGCGGTGCGCCTCGATGGCGCCGACCTCGAGTGCCTTTTCCCGGGTCGCGAAGACCTTGATCACCTTGGCGGCGTTCTCATGCTTGTTGGCCCACGCGTCGCCGTGTGGAACGGTATGAATTGCCGGCTTGCTCATATGGCTGCTTTCCCTCGGTCCCCGCAGCCATTGTTTCACCTCTGCGGTCGACAAGCACGGTAGTGCGATATGGATCGCGCGATTTTCGGCCAGAGCAGGACGTGTTCCGCAATGGCGTGCGGATGACGCGACGAAAGCGGTCGCAGTGCGGTTCGTGGAACGGATGCCGTCGGCTCGTCGGCGAGTGTCATCGCAGCATCCGAGTGTGCTGACACCCGTAGCCGTCGCCACCGCACTCGGGTGGGGCCACCCGCACTCGGGTGGGGCGACCGCACTCGGGTGGGGCTCAGCCGGGCCGGTTGATCTCGGCGGCGAGCGCCCCGAGGCGCATCTCACCGGCCGCCGTCTGGCCGCCTGCGGCCAAGAACGCGTCCATCGCCCCTCTGGTTCGCGGATGGCCGAGTGTCGCCTGGAACGCAGCACCTTCGTTGCGAAGATCCTCGGAAACGTCTCCGTCAGCCTGCAACACGGACGCCTTCGCGGCGGCAATCGCATGAAACGGGAACGAGGCGATGCGGCTGACCAGGCGATCGACATGGCGCCACAGTTCCTCGCCGTCGAGGGTGCGGTTGACCCAGCCCCACTGCTCAGCCAGTTCGGCGTCGACGTCGTCGCAGCCGAGGATGACTTCGAGCGCCCGAGACCGCCCGATCAACCGCGGCAGCCTGACGGTTCCGGAGCCTCCGGGGATGATGCCGAGGGCGACCTCCGGCTGGCTGAAGATCGCTCTGCCGCGTAGGGCAAAGCGCATATCGCAACTCAGCGCCATCTCACTGCCTCCTCCGCCGACACGCCCCTCGATGACGGCGATCGTCGCTTTCGGCATCGTCCGCAGGTGCTCGCACATCACATGAAACGGATTCGGTGGCGGTATCCGGCCCGGATCAGGCGGGAGGTCGGTCGGGAACTGCTGGATCAGCGTGACATCGAAATGGGCGATGAAGAAGTCGGGGTTCGCCGACGACAGCACGACGACCCTGACGTCGTCGTCGACGGCGATGCGTGCCGTCACGGCGGCCAGTTCTGCGAACATCTGGCCGTCGAAGAGATTGATCGGACCGTTGTCGAGCACGATCCTGGCGACACCGTCGGCGATGGTCAGTGACAGTGTCTGCGACGACTCGGTGCCCATGGCCACACGGTAGCCCGAGCCGTCCGGACGACGATGCCCCGAGGTTCCGGTGTGTCTACAATCGGTCGAGACGGGCGCCGACGGAGACCGACAACTTCGACGCCACCGAACAGCGCTCTGCTCATCGGCGGGGCGCGTGGATGCCGGAAGCGAGATGTGATGTCGACAACGATGACGCGTGCTGTCGCACTCGGCTGTGGCAGCTACCTGCCGCAACGGATTGTCCAGAACGACGACCTCTCGGCGACGATCGGGACATCGGACGAGTGGATCACCAAGCGAACCGGCATTCGGCAACGCCATATCGCCGCTGACGGTGAGCTGACGTCGGACCTTGCGACCCGTGCGGCGCAGGACGCGTTGCAGCGCGCAGGTGTCGGCGTCGCCGACGTCGACCTGGTCATCGTGGCGACGTCGACGCCCGACCAGACGATGCCGGCCACAGCGACGACCGTGCAGGCCAAACTGGGGATGACGTCAGGGGCGGCGTTCGACGTCCAGGCGGTGTGCTCCGGCTTTGTCTATGCGCTGTCCGTTGCCGATTCGATGCTCAAGAACGGCTTGGGTTCGACGGCGGTGGTGATCGGCGCCGAGACGTTCTCACGGTTGCTCGATTGGACGGACAGACGGACCTGCGTACTGTTCGGCGACGGTGCCGGCGCGGTCGTGCTCCGAGCGCAGCAGGGTGCCGGATCGCCTGAGGACCGAGGCGTGCTCGGAAGCGCCTTGCACTCCGACGGGCGATTGAACAACCTGTTGTATACGGACGGTGGCCCGTCTTCGACCAGGACCACCGGGCTGCTGCGGATGCACGGCAAGGAGGTGTATCGCCATGCGGTGACCAAGATGACGTTTGTTGCTTCGGAGATCTTCGGTCGGTTCGGCCTCTCGCCGAGTGATGTCGACTGGGTGATTCCTCATCAGGCGAATGCGCGCATCATCGAAACGGTCGCCCCCAAACTCGGCATCGACGCCGATCGGGTGGTACTCACCGTTGGCATGCACGCCAATACGTCTGCCGCCTCGATTCCGCTCGCGCTGGCGACGGCTGTCGCCGACGGGCGGGTCAAGCAGGGTGACCTGCTGTTGCTCGAAGCAGTCGGTGCCGGCCTGACCTGGGGAGCCAACCTGGTCCGCTGGTAGCCGGTCAGGTCAACTCGCTGACGCTGTCGAGGTCGCAAAACCCTCCCACGCGGTCAGCCGCTCGACGTTGATGCTCAGCACGGCCGAACGGTGCTCGGCGGCGTCCGTGTCGGTGTTCAGGTCGGCGGTTCGTCCGTCGTCGAGCAGGCTGGCGCTGCCCCGCAGCATGACTCCGACCTTCCTCGTCGGTCGTGCGTCGGCGCTCTCGTCGAGGGTCACGCTGCATTCGCCGGGGAGGTCGGCGCGAATATGGGTGAGGACGCGCCGATCCAACCGTACGGTGGCGCCGTTGGCGTCCCACATGCCAGGAACGACGATCGGGCCGACGGCGGTCGACAGGCCGAGTGCGCATCGACCGGAACGACGGACCACTGCCATCTGCTGGGATGAAAGACCGGCCAAGTGGCTCCGATCGAGGCGGTGACGTCGCCGGCGCGCGGGCAAGGGAAGCGGTGCAGTACCGGCGAACGCTCCCGTCGACTCCACGATCCGCCCGGCCCGCACCGCCAGGCGATGGTCACCATGGACGACGAGCAGCACACGCGAAGTGGGCTGCCACGTGCTCGGCACGTCGTCGCGGTCGTGCAGGTACCCGATCAGTTGTTCGATGTTCGAGAGGCCGATCCTGGCCACGGCGATACCGGCCAGGCCCGCCGCCAGCGGATCGACGAGCCAGTCACAGGGTCGCTTGGTGTCGAGGATCGTGGCGCGCCCGGCGATGAGTGTCCAATCTCCGTGATCGCAAGGATCATCACCTGCAGCGAGCACGGCTGCGCGCCCGTTGGAGCGGATCATGCGAACCTTTGCGGCCGAGGAGGATGTCGTCGCCCAATAGCACCCGGCCATCTCCACACCGGCGAGCAGCGTCACGTGCGGTCCGTTCGCAGTGTCCACTGCGAAATGTTGGAACCCGGTCATCGCTGACGGCCGGGACGTGCCGCAAGAGTGACGTCGTTCGGGTCGATATCGAGCGTCCGATACAGATTGCTGGCGAAACGGTCGCCTGTGCGCTGCATCATCGACCCCATCGTCGCTTCGACAGCGCGACGCGCGAGCCGGGGAAGAGGAAGCTCGACACACAGCGTGATGTCGACCGACAGACGGGTGCTGTCGTTCTCCGACGATTCCAATCGATAGAAGCCGTTCGCGCTTGCCCGCTCGCTGCGACCCTCGGGAGGCTGATGCGTGAAGCGGATCTCCTTCGGAGCGTCGAATGTCATCAACTCGGTGAACGTCGGGGTCACCGACACCCCGATCGCTGAAATGCCGACGAGGTGCCATGTCCACACGTCAGAATCAGCGCCTTGCTCTGTGACTTCGATCGCCCGCACGAGTGGGGTGAGCGACGCCAGTACATCTGCGTCCCGCAGGACGGACCAGATCCGTTCACGTGGAGCGGGGACGACGGCGACAGAGACGTTTCGAGATGAGAAGGTGGCCAAGACCGTCCGATACCCGCTCGCCGTATGTCGCAAACGTGGCGGCGATGTACTGTTCGGTGATGATCGTCGACTCGCTGGACATCACCGCTGAGCAATTCGCAGCCGGAACTGGTTGGGTGATCAAACCAGAGGGTGCCTGTAAGGCCGACGTCTGTGTGCCGTTGTACAACGGCGGAACGTTCGATGCCGTGTCGACCGCCGAGCGGTTACGGATGGCAGTCGTGCACGACGAACAGGCGGGGCTGTGGGCGATCGGACCGGAGTCGCTCGGAGACCGTGCCCTCGTCAGTGCCGAAGCTCCAGACTTCACACTCGGGGATCTGGACGGCAACATGTTCCGACTGTCGAGCCTGCGCGGTCAGAAGGTGGTGGTCGTTTCGTGGGCACCATATTGAGGTTGCGCCTTCGATCTGCCCGGGTGGCAGGCACTGCGCAGTGAGCTGCATCCCCTCGGATTGGAAATCGTCACCGTCTCGCTCGAGATGAGCGGACCGGAAGCCTCACGGCAGTACATCGAAGCGGCGTCCCCCGAGCATCCGTCGCTGCTCGATCCGGGCCATCTGATGGACTCGCTTTTCGGAGTCGTCAACATCCCGAACGCCGTGTGGATCGACGAGCAGGGCACGATCGCCCGTCCCGCAGAGCCCGGTTGGCCGGGTGGCAGGGCAGAGATGCCGAAGGCGATGATGACGTCGATGCCGAAGATGGGCCGTGCGCCCCGAGCCCCCGAGCCTCCTCCGGACGGCCCTGGGATGATCGGCGTGCTCGGCTCTGGCCAGCATCGCAAGACCTATCCGGACGCGATCCGCGACTGGGTGCAACACGGTGCCGACAGCGAGTTCGCGCTGACGCCCGAGCAGGTCGTCGATCGGTCCCAGCCGCGTCCGATCTCGATGTCGGAGGGCGCTGCGCACTTCGAACTGGCCAATCATTTGTGGCTGGACGACAAGCGCGACCTGGCCATCGCCCACTTCAACGAATCCCATCGCCTGCAGCCGGCCAACTGGACCTACAAGCGTCAGGCGTGGTCCCTCGTCGGTCACGAACGCGTCGGCGGCGACTTCGGCCGCTGGGTTCAGGCGCCGCTCGTCGGTGAAGAGGATGCGTGGCCGTTCGATTCGGACTTCGGCTCCGACGTCGCCATGCTCGACGCCGGAGAGTACTACCCGAAAACCCTCTGAACCGGGTACACACCCTGCGGCGTGAGCGGAGAAGAGAGGCGGCATCGCGGTGCTGTCGCAGTCAGCCCTTCCTGCCACGGAATATTGACGCTATCAATGTCCACGGCTACAGTCGTGGCGATGGACCTGCAGGCAGCAGCACAACTCGGGGATCGGCGTTCGGCCTCGCCTGAACAGATCGAGCAGTACCGCACCGCGGGCCATACGTTGATCTGTGGTGTTCTCGAGCCGCACGAAATCGATGTATATCGCCGTCCGATCGCAGCTGCCGTCGAACGAGCCAGAACTGTTGCACCGCCGATCGACGAGCGGTCGACGTACGACAGGGCATTCCTGCAGCTCTACAACCTGTGGCAGACCGATCCTGTCGTCGAGCAGTTCGTGATGGCACCGCGTTTGTCGTCGATCGCCGCCTCACTCCTCGGTGTCGACCGTGTCCGCATCTATCATGACCAGGCGCTGTTCAAGGAGCCAGGAGGGGGGTTCACTCCGTGGCATCAGGATGCGCTGTACTGGCCCCTCGACGGACTGCGATGCATCACGATGTGGATGCCGCTCATCGACATCGTCCCGGAAATGGGGGCGATGACCTTTGCCGAGGGCAGTCATCTCGATCGTTGTCTGAGCACTGAAACGATCTCCGACGAATCGGAGTTCGATTTCCGGCAGTTGGTCGAACGCAACGGCTACACGTTGAGCACGCCACGATCGATGCACGCCGGCGACGCGACGTTTCATTCTGGCTGGACCGCCCATCGAGCTGGCGCGAATAGCACCGCGACGATGCGCAGCGTGATGACGATCATCTGGTTCGCCGACGGCGAGCGCGTCGTCGCGCCTGTCAACGCTGCCCAGGAACGCGACCTGGCGATGTGGTTGCCTGGATGCCGTCCGACCGAAGCCGCTGCGTCGCCGATCAACCCCGTTCTTCCGGTGGAGTCAGCGACGGACGAGCATCGATGACATTGCTCTCATCAATATTGCAAGTGATACCTTCAAAGGGATGTCAGTGATGCAATCAATCTCCGGCGACGAGCTCGACGCCTTTCGTTCCGACGGTTACGTCATCAAGCGGGGCTTCTACAGCCAGGCGGAAATGGCTGTACTGCACGACGTGTTCCAGACCGATAGCTCGATCCAAGATCGCGCCACCGGCATCGCCGACGGCCATGGAGGAGCGACGGAAATCGCACTGTGGAACGAACCGGGCGAGGATTCCTTCGGAGCGCTCGCTCGCGGCGAACGGATTGTGGCTGCGGCGACAGCATTGCTCGGCGGTGAGGTCTACCACTACCACTCGAAGATCACCATGAAGCGGCCGGGTTCCGGCGGGACGTGGGTCTGGCATCAGGACTTCGGCTACTGGTACAGCAACGGCTGTCTGTTGCCGGACATGCTGACGGTGGCGATCCCGCTCGATCCGATGTCAGAAGCAAACGGGTGTCTCCATGTCCTGGCCGGTTCACAGCGGATGGGGCGGATCGAGCACGGTCTCGTCGGGGCGCAAACGGGCGCAGATCCCGAGCGTGTCCGACATGCGCAGGAGCGTTTCGAGGACATACCGTTCGAGGGTCAGCCCGGGGACGTGATGTTCTTCCACTCGAACACGCTGCATACATCGGCACCGAATCGGTCGGCCAACCCCCGCAATCTCCTGCTCGTCGCTTTCAACACGCGTGAGAACGATCCGTACCTCGAACATCACCATCCTCGTTACAGCCCGATCGACGTGCTTGCGGATAGCGCCATCGTCGAACGCGCCGGTGTGAGGGCCGGTGAGAGCCGCTTCTTCCACAGAGCCGCCGACGACCGCAGCACCGAAACGTTCCAGACCCTCGGGTGATGCAAGACTCGCCTGAACCGAGTTTTCTCCGCTCGTGCAGCGGTAGAACTGCCGCTGCACATATTTCGAGGAGAGACCCCATGACGGATGACGTCGGCCTGGAGCCGCACGCCTACGAGACGCTCGGCCTGGCGATCCGTGAACGCCGCCTTGCACAGGGCCTGACGTTGACGACCCTCGCTTCGCAGGCGGAACTGTCTCAACCGTTCCTCTCACAGATCGAGAACGGCAGGGCGCGACCATCGATGATGTCGCTGTACCGCATCGCCCATGCGCTCGGCACGACGCCTCAGGCGTTGTTCGGGGGAGTGCTCGACGACAAGTCGGGGCCGGCGCTGGTGAAGGCGGACCAGGCCGGCCGTGCGGTCGTCGTCGATGGAGAGGACGCAGAATCGATGTGTCGACTGCTCCTCGCCGGTGAGTCGCCGTTCCACGTCCTCGAGTTCGTCGGTCTGCCGCACGAGTTCCTGGACTACTGGGAGCATGAGGGCTTCGAAGCTGTCTATGTGGTCAGGGGTGACATCGAAGTGGATGTCGCCGGCACCCTCACACGGATGAAAGCCGGTGACTTCCTTTCCTACCCTGCGCGCCTGCCGCACCGCCTCCGGGCACTCAAGCTCAAACCCGTACGGGTATTGCTGATGGAGATGAAAATCGGATCGATGCCTGGTCAGAAGGTGCTGAATCACGCCGCCAGGAAGACGAAGCGGACACTGTCGTCACGCACCCGCAAGACCACGCTGCCATCGACGACAGCCACCGTCAAGCCGGCGATGCGAGCGACGAAGAAGCCGGCAGTACGAAGCCGTTGATCCCGGCCGGGTGGCTCAGTGTGGGAACCGGATTCAGCGATTCACTTACCAGTGCGCGCTGCGGTCGACCAGCGCCCGACGACCCGATTCGACAGCCAGCCGAAAGCAATGAAGACGCTGACGCCCATCGCACAGGAGAGGCCGACGGCAGACAGCAGTTTCTCCCCTTCGAGGCGTGAGGCGTAGCGCTTGAGGAGCTGGCCGATCCCGGGCTCCCCCTGACCGAAAAGGAAGTCACCGACGATGGCACCGATGACGCACAGCCCTGCTGAGATCCGCAAGCCGGTGAAGATCGCCGGAAGCGCCGCAGGAAACTGCACCTTGCGGAGCCGCGTGAGCCGGCCGGCATTGTGCAACGTCAGGATGTCGTGCATTCCCTGGTCTGCGGACACCAATCCGAACAGGGTGTTGGCGATGATCGGGAAGACGGCGATGAGCACGGTGATCAGGACTCGCGAGCTCAGGCCGTACCCGAACCAGAAACCGATGAGCGGAACCAGGGCGAGGAGCGGCGTTGCCTGGAGGACGACGAGATACGGGTAGATGCCGCGTTCGAGCATCTTCGACTGGCTCATGATGACGGCGATGACGAAGCCGATCGACACCGCCAGGCCAAGTCCCCAGAGGGCGACTTTGGTGGTGACCAACAGCGCCGCGAACATCTCGTGACGCGCCGCAGCATTGGCGAAGCCATTGCGCCACACCACGTGCGGTGGCTCGAGCCGATCGGCAACGGCGAGCGCTGTGCGTTCAGCATCAGAGGCTGCTTCGGGGTCGGCGCAGTCGACCCGCATCGTCAAACGAGTACCGAGAACCGGTTCGACACTGCTCCGGTACGAGGCCATCGCCGATACGTTAGGAGGACGGGGCGCGGTTCGACTGCGTACCGTGCGATGACGGCAGTTCGGCACGCATCGGGCGAACGAACTTTTTGATCGGCGTCGTCGGACGCCTGTGAGAGGTCGCCCAGCGGTTAGACAGAGGAGTTGATGGGAACCGACAGATCGTGGAAACTCTTGGCGTGCCACTCGCCGTTCCCAGAGCTCGAAGCACGGCGAACAGGAGGGTGAAACTATGTGGCCTCTGATCGGCCCGTTGGCGGTGCTCGGCCTCAGCGCGAACGAACCGACCGCCTTGCTGGTCGTCCTGGTGGTGTTGCGTTCTGGGCGTGACCGGGGTGTTGCGTTCGTCGCCGGGTGGATCACTGCGCTGGTCGTGGTGGCCGCAGGCGCAGGCTTCCTCGCCCGTCTCGGTCTCGGACCGAGAGCCGGCGGCCCGCGGCGCGTGACCCTCGTGATCGAGTTGGTGATCGGCGTTGCGCTCGTGGTCTGGGCATCGTGGTACTGGCTGCACAACCGGAAACTGGCACACTCAGCCGATATTCCGCGAGGCCTCAGCCGGCTGACGTCGATCCGACGGACTCCCGCATTCTTCACCGGCATGCTCGCCTCCACCTACCCACCGGCGATCGTCGCCGGCACCACGCTGCTGCGTGCGAACGCAGCGCCAGCGGTACGCGTCGGGGGTTTGATCACGTTCGTTGTCATCGGCACACTCATGGTTGCGGCACCTGTCGTCGCCACGTACGCGTCGCCGGCATGGGCGGACAGCCGGTCGGACTCGGTGTTCGAATGGACGTTGCGGCACCGGCGGATCCTGCTGACCACGATCCTCATCGCCGTGGGCCTCTTCATTTCTGTGCGGGCCGTCGTCCACCTGGCCCACACCCATCACCGCTGAGGTGCTCCCTCTCGTGTTGGGCGACTGGCCACATCAGGGGTCGTGCCCTGCCGGCGGGTAACCCGGCAGTCGAATGTCGGCCGCTGCGCCGATGCGAAATCGATCGCGCCGATCGGCGAACCGTCGGTGCCCTCGCGCTGCACCATCTCGCGCAGGTGGAGGCCCTACGGTGTCGGGCCGCGCCCGCCGGGCCGACTCGGCGTTCTCGCAGCTGTCGGTGCCAGTATCGGGGATGCCTGTCCCTCCTTTTCTCCCTCGAACCGAAGCGGTGCGTGAGGGCGTGTGGTCGATCGCCGTCCCTTTCCCGGACAATCCGCTCGGGTACACCCTCGTCTATCTGATCGAGTCGGATCGCGGCCCGGTGCTCGTCGACGCCGGCTGGGACGACGAGGACTCCTGGGACGCGTTGGTCGCCGGGTTCAAGACCGCTGGAACCGATGTCTCCAAGTGCTACGGGGTACTGGTTACGCACGTCCATCCTGACCATCACGGTCTGTCCGGCAGAGTGCGCGACGCATCCGATGCGTGGGTCGCGATGCACGAGCGTGATGCCGTCACGGTCGGGCGACTCTCCCGGGCGATGGAGCACGACGACGCACGAAACCATCGCCCGGCGCAGACGCTGCCGGACTTCACCGACGAGATGATCGCCGTGCTGTTGGACGCAGGTGCCAGTGAGGACGAGTTGGCGGCGGCGCCGGATCCTGCCGTGCGCCGTCAGGCGCGTCGGTTCCGCCCGCTCGCCGAACCGGACCGCCACCTCGACGATGGCGCGAGGGCCGACGTGCCTGGATGGGACATCGACGCAATATGGACTCCGGGCCATACCCCTGGCCACCTGTGTTTCCACGTTCCGCAGCACCGGGTGCTGTTGTCAGGCGATCACGTGTTGGCGTCGATCACCCCGCACATATCGATATCGCGAAGCGACCGTGCCGGCGATCCGCTCGGCGACTTCCTCGACTCGTTGCGGAAGGTGGCCCTCCTCGAAGCCGACGAAGTGCTTCCGGCGCACCGTCACCGCTTTGGCGACCTCGCCATGCGCGTCGAGGAGATCACCCGGCACCACCATGACCATCTCGCCGAGATCGAGACGATCCTCGGCGCCGGCCCGACGTCGCTGTGGCAGGTCGCCGCCCGGCTGCGGTGGAACCGACCGTGGGAGCAGTTCCCGCTCTCGCTCCGTCGCTCGGCAGTCAACGAGACAGCAGCCCACCTGCGTTACCTCGCTCGTCGCGATCGGGCCGTGCGGTTGAAGGGTGTGCGTCCGTTCACCTTCGTCTCGCCGACACTGCACCGGTGATTCGTCGATGATCAGATCGGCGCGTCAAGCGTCCGCCGACCCGGAGAGTGCGCTCGGTAGTGTTGCGACGTGCCGAGTCGGGACGCCATGCCCACTGACCAGGCGGCCGAAGCGCGACCGTGGTTGTCGCACAATTTGCGGGTGCTGTCGCTTGTGAGTTTGTTTCAGGACACTGCGTCGGAGTTGTTGTATCCGATTTTGCCGATCTTCCTGGTAGGTGTTCTGGGTGCCCCGATTGCGGTGGTTGGGCTGGTCGAGGGTTTGGCTGACGGTGCTGCGGCGTTGACGAAGTTGGTGTCGGGTCGTTGGTCGGATCGGCGGCGTCGTCGTCCGGTGGTCGCATTCGGGTACGGCCTCGCAGCTGCTGCGAAGGTCGTGGTGGCGTTGGCGGTGGTGTGGCCGATGGTGTTGGTGGCGCGTGTCGCTGATCGGATCGGCAAAGGGATTCGGGGGGCGCCACGCGACGCGTTGATCGCGGACGACACCGATGCCGAGCATCGTGGGCGGGCGTTCGGGTTCCATCGCAGCATCGACACCTTCGGTGCCGTGCTGGGTCCGTTGATCGGACTCGGCCTGTACGAGGCGCTGAATCACCACATTCGCCCACTGTTGTGGGTGGCTGCGATCCCGGCTCTGTTGAGTGTGAGTCTGGTGTCACTGGTCCGCGAGAAGCCGCGCAACGCAGCAACTGCCGGCGATCGTGCGGTGTCGCCTGCGCCGTTGCCCGCCCGCTTCTGGAGGCTGGTGGTTCTGCTCGGCGCATTTGCGTTCGTCAATTTCTCTGACGCGTTGCTGCTGATCCGGGCGCAGCATCTGGGGTTGGGGGTGGGCAGCGTGATCGGGGTGTACTGCTTGTACAACCTGACGTACGCGTTGGCGAGCTACCCGGCCGGTGTCGTCTCGGACAAGATCCCGCGCCGCATCGTGGTCGGGTGCGGTCTGGTCATCTTTGCGTTCGCGTACGTCGGGTTGGGTGTCATCTCGACGTCGACGTGGGTGTGGGTGTTGCTCCCGGTGTACGGGTTGTACACGGCGTTGACCGACGGGGTGACCAAGGCATGGATCGTCGATCTTGCCCCTCCCGACGCCCGTGGTCGTGCGATCGGTGTGCAGGGCGCTGTCGCCGGCGCAGGGGCGATCGTTGCGGGCATCTGGGCTGGACTGGCGTGGTCGGGCACCGGCAGGATGCCGCTGATCGTTGCCGGGTCGGTCGCCGCAGTCGTCAGTGTCGTCATGTTCACGGGCGGCCGCTCACTCGACCCACCAACGAGCGCAGCACTCGTCGCGCAGCGCGTGTGATGACGCCTGCCGATCGAGTCGGCGAGTTCGCACGCGTGGTCGAGGAGGCGGCGCGGCTCGTCGGTCGCGATGACGCCGACGAGTTCATCGGCGCGGTCGTAGGTGGCGATGGTGCGGTGGCTGCGTGGGTCGCGTTCGGTGAGGGTGACGCGTTCGGTGAGGGTGACGCGGTCGGCGAGGGTGACGCGGTCGGCGGGTTCCATCGTGCCGGACAGCAGATGTGTGGACAGGTTGGGGGCTCTGCTCGGCGTGTTCAGCGGACGGAGGTTTTGGGTGTCGTCGTGGTGCTGCGAGTGATGAGTTGGGGCCTGGCGACGACTTGTTCGGCGTCGGTGTGTGGGGTCCCCCTTCGACTGGACAGCAACTCGAGGGCTCGCTGCGCGAGCAAATCGGAATCTTGGGCGACGGTGGTCATGGAGAACGCTGGCGAGCGAGCGAGTCGGGAGTTGTCGTAGCCGACGACGGACACCCGGCCCGGTACGGTCACTGCTGCTTTGCGTAGGTGTTCGATGAGGCCCGCTGCCGACTGATCGTTGTAGGCGAAGACTGCTGTCGACCCGGCTGCTATCACTGATTGTGCCGCGTTCCACCCGTCGTCTTCGGTGCGGCCTCCTTCGATCATCGTGATGTGTGCGTCGAGGCCGGCCTGTCGCATCGCTTGCCGGTAGCCGGTTCGTCGATCCGCCGCGCCGGCGACGCGGCCGCCGTGAACGTGAGCGATGTTGCGGTGGCCCAGCTGCACGAGGTGATCGACGGCGAGTCGAGCACCGGCGATGTCGTCGGTGCGGACGACATCGATCTTGTCGCTGTGTACGGTTCGGGTGATCAGCACGACGGGAACTCGGTCGGCGAGCGTTTCGAGTTCGCCTTTGCTGAGGCTTGATCCGATGAGGATCAGTCCTTCGCAGCGGTAGTCGAGGAGCGACTGCGTGGCGTCGATCTCGTGCCGTGTGGGGGCGACCGGGCTGAGCATCAGCTCGTAGTCGGCGAGTGCCGACGACCGGTAGAGCGCTTCCACGAGTTCGCCGTGGGTTTCGTCGCGCAACCCGAAGGTGACGCCGAAGGTCGTACTGCGGTTCCGACCGAGCAGTCTCGCCCGTTGATCGGGGCGGTACGACAGGTCTTTCGCCGCCTGGAAGACCTTTGCCCGGTTTGCGTCACTCGCCCCGGGAACCCCTCGCAGGACGATGGAGACGAGCGCTCGCGAGACGCCGGCGCGCGCGGCGACGTCGTTGATCGTCGCTGCCCTCTTATCGCTCGCTTGATCCATGCTCTGCCTCCGGCAGCAGATCATAGAGGGCTCTAGGTTTTCGTTGACAGCTTTCGCAGTCGGCTGTACCCTAGATCGATCTAGGGATGTCGGCGCTGGTCTGGCACTCTCGTCATCGAGGAGGTCGAATCGTGTCGCAAGCGCGTGCCGGGTGGTCGCCGGACAGTCCAGTTGAATATCCGCCCGTTTTCGTTTGGCCACCCCGTCCGGCGGCGGCGGCGCGTTGGTTCGCCGGCTATCCAGGATATTTGTGGCCGTTCAACATCGTCTACGTGTTGGTGGCCATCGGTGTGTGGTGTTGGGCAACCCCGTCGGTCTCGACGATGTCGACATGGGCTGTCGGCTGGGTCGGATTCGTGTTGGTCCGCAACGCCGTGTTGATGACAGCCTGGTACGGCGCGTTTCATCTCAGGCTGTACATTCGCAAGTCGCAGGAGCAGCGGTTCAAGTACAACGTCAAATGGCCCGCAGCGCGCAACGACCGCTTCACGCTCGGTAGCCAGGCGCGCGAAAACGTCGTGTGGTCGTTGGCGAGTGGGCTACCGATCTGGACCGCGTGGGAAGTCGTCACCCTCTGGCTTTTCGCCTCAGGCCGAATCCGCTGGATCCATTTCAGCGACCATCCCATATGGTTCATCGTCTTGATGCTGCTGATCCCGGTGTACCGGGACCTGCACTTCTACCTCGTACACCGCCTGATCCATTGGCCCCCGCTGTACAAGACAATCCACAGCCTGCATCACCGCAACACCAACCCGGGACCATGGTCTGGGCTGTCGATGCACCCCGTCGAGCACATGTTGTACTTCAGCGCCATCGCCATCCACTGGATCGTCCCGTCGAACCCTGTGCACGCGATGTTCACATCGTTCCATTTGATGATGTCTCCGGCGCCCGGCCACGCCGGCTTCGAGCACATCGAAGTCGGACCCGGTGGCATCGACACACACGGGTACTCCCACTACCTCCACCACAAGTACTTCGAAGTCAACTACGCCGACGGCGTGCTCCCACTCGACAAATGGTTCGGCTCGTTCCACGACGGCTCACCCCAGGGCGACGCCGCAATGAAAGCTCGCCGCTTGAAGCGCAGCAGCAGCTCGCCAGTCCAGTCTGACCAGGCGCCACGCACGGCGTCGTCACCCGTGATCGACGCGGGAGCGTCGTCAGGCGGCGGAGCTTCTCCGCAAGGTCGGGAGCAGCGCTGCTGATCGGATCCGGTGCCGGCGGCGTGAGGGCCATCCGCGCCGGTCGATCCCGCCGGCGATGCAGTTGCGGGGTGGTCGGGGGTGATGTCCGTCCCCGGCAGTTTGCAGTTGCGGGGTCCACGTCGCGTCGTCGTCAATCGTGGGATCGAAGCTGTCGAGGTCTGAGGCGGGATGGGGGGCGATGAGTGTTTCCAAGTTCGTCTCCTTCTCGTTGAAAGCGAGCAGTGTTCGGGGCTGCGGTCCCGTGAAGTGGACCGCAGCCCCGAAGCTCGACTACGACGCTGAGGTTTCGATGGCGTCCTGCTTGGCCGGCTTGACGGACTCCTGTTTGGGTTCGGTGTTGATGGTGAACTTGCGTGGTTTGGAACGCTCGGCGACCGGCAGTGTGATTGTCAACACGCCCTGTTCGTAGCTGACGTGCATCTTGTCCGGGTCGAGACCGTCGCCGATCAGCAACTGCCGGCGGAACTGGCCGTGCTGGCGTTCGGCGGCGATGACATCGTCACCGTCGACGGGCCGCCAGGAGCGGTCGGCGGTGAGGGTCAACACGTTCCGCTCGACTTCGATATCGATCGAGTCGGGATCGACGCCGGGGAGGTCGAAATGGATGACAAAGGTGTCGCCGTGACGGTAGGCGTCCATCGGGATGCCGGTTTTGCGGTATTGCTCGGTGGTTCGTTCGAGCACGCGGTCGAGTTCGCGGAACGGGTCGAAGCGGAGCAACGTGGACATGGCTCATACCTCCTTGTTGGTTGACCGCCGATCTGAGCCGTGATCGGCGGATGTTTCTTGGGAAATCTCCCCACCGGAACGAGCGCCGGTTGGTGGGGGTGCCAGGTATCGGCGGGCGCTGCGCCGATCACCGATACCGGTGTGGCGCCGGATCGTGTCGATGTCGTCGCCGGCGCCGGCAGCGGTGGTGATGTAGTAGCGGCGCAAAGCGTTTGCAGTCATCACGCCATCGGACGGGCCCTGGATCTGCTTGAACAGGTGATCAGCCCCGAACCGTGTCAAGCGCTGGTGCGGCCTGCCGGTCGTGGATCGCGGTTTGCTGATGAACAGCGGTTCGTCACGTCGGCCGCCGACGCAGCGATGGACGGCCTGCGAGCTTCGCCGGTTGAGCACAACCTTCTGTGTGCCACCCGCTCGGTGGATGCGGATCGTCACGCTCGACGGGCGGCCTGTCACGTCATCCGTGTCCAACGCCAACGCTTCACCGAGTTTCAGACCTTCGCAGGCGAGCAGCCAGGTGAGCGCCGACAGGCGATCATCGAATCGGTCGGCATCACTGAGGTAACGCTCGACAAAGTCGGTTTCGAGGATCAGCGTGGAACTCGGATCGCCGATCTGCACAACAGGACGGTGACTGCCGAGGACCGGGTTCATCGAAAGCGCCTGGTGGGCGACTGCGAACTCGAAGAAGGACGTCAACGCAGATGAGCGCCGACGAACCGTCGCAGGGCTCTCACCACGACCCAGACAGGCTTGCTGGAACGCAGAAATGTCCGGGGTGCTCGCCGCCAACGGCCGAGACCCCAGCCCCGACCACTGGCGGAACGACCCGAGATCCGACCCGTACGCCAACCGTGTGCTTGCACTCAACGTGCCCATCCATGCCTGGTGCAGCATATCGAATGACCGGTTGTCGAGAGTCTGCCCCCCCGGCGTCTTCGCTGCCATGCAGAAAGTATGCGACTATCGCTTCGGATTGTCAACATAATCACATCAGCTTTTCTGGCTGGCCAAGCGCAGAATGAGCTGTCTGGGGGAGTGGAAGCGTCGGCGACACCCGCTCGATGTCGAACCGCTAACGCTTCCGTCGTCGCCAGCGGCCGTGAGGCGCTGGCGACGTGGCCCCGCAGGCCGAGGTGGGACGGTAGGAAGTCGTTGTGGACGACGCATGGCACGGTGTTGTTCACCGGGCCGCTCGGGGCGGCGGCGCTATCGCGGGAGCCCTACTAGCAATCACTACTCAAGACTAAGAAAACTGTTAGGAGTTGCTAGGAGTCGTTAGGATTGTTGCGTGGATCCCCGGACGAACCCATACAGCCCGGGCGCGGGGCTTCGTCCCGTTGCGCTGGCGGGACGCGAGCGCGACATCGACGTGTTCGAGATCCTCGCCGATCGTTCCGGCAAGTCGTTGTCGTCGCGCAGCATCGTGTTCAGCGGGTTGCGTGGCGTCGGCAAGACGGTGCTGCTCGCCGAACTCGCCGGTCGTGCCCTCGAGCGGGATTGGCTCGTCGTCCAGATCGAAGCGGAGCACACGAGCCCCGACCATTTCGCTGCGGCGTTCGCTGGTGAACTCGCCAACGCGGTCCGCCGACGTCGTAGCTGGCTTGGACGGGCCACCGACAAGGTGAAGGAGGCGCTCGGTTCGATCTCGTCGTTCCAGGCGTCGGTGGGCGTGCAGGGCGTCAGCCTGGGAATCGATCGGATTCCTGGTCGTGCCGACAGCGGGCGACTGCAGTTCGACCTTGTCGATCTCAGCGAATCCGTCGGCAGTGCAGCGCGTGAGGACCACATCGGCGTGGTCGTCTTGATCGATGAGATGCAAGACCTCACGGAGGAGCAGATGTCTGCGGTGTGCCGGTCGTGCCATCGCGCCGGCCAGGCCAACCTTCCGTGGTTCGTGATCGGTGGCGGGCTCCCGAATCTGCCGACGCGTCTCGCTGCGGCCGAGTCCTATGCCGAGCGTCTGTTCGACTACCGCAGCATCGACCGCCTCAAGGACGCCGACGCGCTCTACGCTCTGACCGCGCCGGCAATCGAGCAACACGTCACGTGGGACGCAGACGCTGCTGGGTTCCTGCTCGGAGAGTCCGGCGGCTATCCCTACTTCATCCAACAGTTCGGTAAGAGTGTCTGGGACGCCGCCGCCGGGCCGGGCTCGATCACGCTCGACGACGCCACCTTCGGCGTCGCCGAGGGACAGCAGCAACTCGATCACGGCTTCTACGCCTCGCGCTGGGAACGGGCGACGCGTGCCGAACGGGACTTCCTTCGAGCGATGGCAGCCGATGGAGGCGCCCCATCTCGCATTGGGGATGTGGCCGACCGTCTCGGCAAGCGAAACTCCAACGCTGTCGGGCCGGCTCGAGCGAACCTGATCGGCAAGGGCATTGTCTTCTCCCCTGACTACAGCCTCATCGCCTACACGGTCCCGGGCATGGCCGACTTCGTCCGCAGAGCCGACCCCGCCGACGAGCGGTGACCGGCGGCTGGTCGGGTAACTCAAGAAACGACGGTGCTGCCTTCGGTCACCGACGGGCGGCGCCAGGTCGCACTGTACGAAGCTGCCGGCCGACGTCGCCGACGTCGCGAGCGGCGGTGACTGACGTCGCGGCGGATGCTCTCGTCGACCAAGCCCGCACGGGTGATCGTCTCGGCGTCCGGGTCATCGTTGGAACCTGTCGACCTGTGTGTGACAACACCACCGAGGGGAGCAGCAGTTGATCTTCGACACGACAGCTGCAGACACATGTCAGAACGAACAGCGTCAGCACAATCCGACTTCGACTTCTGGCTCGGACACTGGACGGTGACGCTCACCGATACCGGAGAAGTGATCGGACACAACGACATCGAACTGCGCCACGACGGGCGCGTGTTGGCCGAGCACTACACCACGCTGAACGGCCGGTTCAGCGGATCGAGCCTCAATGGCTTCGATGCAACGACGGGCCGATGGCACCAATGCTGGATGGACAACGGCGGGCTCGTCCTCGATCTATACGGTGGCCGCGTCGGCGAGTCGATGGTGATGACCCGGGGAGTCGACGCCGGGCACGACGCAGCGAATCACCTGGAACCCTCGAGACGATGGATCCGTGCGCCAACACTGGGAGCAATCGGCGGATGACGGCTCCACGTGGGACACCGTCTTCGACGGTCTCTACGTACGGTTGTGACGGACGGAGGGTGGAGACCTGAACGCCGATCGTCATCTCATCGCCGCATCGAACTCGAGCCCGCATCGTCCGACTCGGTGAGGGGTGGGTGGCTGCGCGTTTCGTGGCGACCGAGCCGACGGCATCGACGATGTGGTGATGGCACCGCTGGCGAAATTTTCGTGCGAGTCTGAATTTAGAAGTAGTGGCTTCTGCCACCGATGCGGCGACCGTTGTGGCCGAGCACGAGGAGCACGATGCCGACGAGAGCGACAACAATTCCAACGGTCCACAGAATCGGTATGGCTGCAACGAAGCCGATGAGCATGAGGATGAGTCCGACAATAATCATGATGCGTAAATTCCCGAACAGGCGAGCTTTCAAACGCGAACTGCAGGCACGACCAAACCGAGGTCACAAAAATTGCTCGTGACCGGATAGTCGATCGCGGGCATTGTATGCGTCTCCGGTTGGTGGGCCAGCCCGTCGGATTTTTCGCTCGGCGGCGACGCCGCTGCCGTCTCGCTGGAGATCCCGTCTACGTCGGCGCAGCGTTGGCGGGTTTGTCGCAGTGAAATCTTCGGCCTTTCGGTTCAGTTGGTTGGGTGTTGGGTGTCGTCGGGTGTGCGGTGTGGGAGGCGGGGTCGTTGGAGTGTTGGGCGGCGTCGGGGTTTGAGTGTGATCGGGACGATGAGCGTTTCTTGGCGTCGTTGAACGCGGATGGCTTTGACGATGACTTGGGCTGCGCCGGAGAATGGGACGGCGAGGAGTGCGCCGATGAACCCG
>JANXUF010000148.1 GCA_025356335.1 Actinomycetes bacterium | reverse complement strand
ACGCGGGAGGTGGGCAGCGAGTCCGTTGAGGTCGTGGGTAGTGACGAGAATCGAGATGCCGCTGTCGTGGAGCTCGCAGAGCAAGTGCAGCATTTCGTGGCGGGTGCGGACATCGACACCCGACGTTGGTTCGTCCATCAGCAGCAGTTCCGGCTCGCTGAACAGGGCGCGAGCGATGAACACGCGTTGTTGTTGTCCGCCCGAGAGTTGGCGGATGTGGCGATTGGCGAGGTCACCGATGCCGAGGCGTTCGAGGACGTCAGCGACAGCGTGCTTCTCCGCCCGGTTGGTCCACGGCCAGTTCCGTCCGTTGCGGGCCGACATCAGCACGGTTTCGGCGACGGTGACCGGAAAGTTCCAGTTGATCGTCTCGACTTGGGGGACGTAACCGATCGACAGCCCCGCACGGCGTATCACCGTTCCGCGTTGGGGAGGGACGAGCCCGAGGAGGAGCCGCAGCACGGTGGTCTTGCCAGACCCGGACGGGCCGACGATCCCGGTGAATGTGCCGGGCCGGATCGTCAACGAGATGTCATCGAGGACCGGGGCGCCTTGCCCGTAGTTGCACGTGACCTGGTCCAGGCGAACCAGGGGGTCGATCGAATCGACCGATGCTAGGTGTGGTTTCCGGTCCGTCGTCACTGCGGGTAGTCGGCCGTATCGGTCACGACGTCACCGGCGTCGAACGCCTTCAGCTCGGTGGCGTCACCGCCGAGGTTCTCGACCATCGTCGCGAAATCGAACTTCATCAAACCGAGATACGAATGGTCACGGCTGCCAGGAGCGTCGGGGAGATCGTCGTCGCGGAGCTTGTCCACGTACTTGACACCGGTTTCGATGGCGAGTTGCTCGAGCACCGGGCTCGGGAACACTTCCGACCCGAAGATCGCCGGAACCTTCTCCGACTTGATCTGCTCGACCAGGGCAGCAACCTCTTTCGGGGTCGGATCCTCGAAGCTCGACACCTGGATGGCGCCAATGATCTTCCATCCGTAGTGCACAGCGAAATAGGCGTACGCGTCGTGATACGTCAGCAGCTTCCGGTTCTGCGCCGGCATTCCCGCCGTCGCCGCGATCATCAGTTGATCGAGCTGATCGATTTTCGACGAGTATCTCGCAGCGTTGTTCTTGTAGTACGACCCGTTTGCCGGGTCCGCTTTCGACATCGCCGACGCCGCGATCGCTGCGTAGCACTCCGCCATCGGTGGGTTCGTCCACAGATGCGGATTCGGTTTCCCTCCATCTCGGGGGAACGAGAAATCGTACATGTACCCGTCAGGACTGATCGTCAACGTGCCCAACTCGACGACCTCTCCACCTGTTGGGATGTTCTTCTCGGCGATGTCCTTGGTCGGGTCTTCCAGCCTGAGGCCGTTGACGAACACGATGTCAGCCCGCGACACCAACGACGCCACGCTCGGTTTCGGTTCGTACGTGTGCGAGTCCTCGCCTTCCGGGATGATCCCGTGCACGTCGGCTCTGTCGCCGGCGATGTTGGCGACGATCGAAGTGATTGGCGCCACTGTCGTCACCACCTGCAACTTGCCGCCACCCAAGGGACCCGCAGACGACGCACCAGCCGTCACCGCTGAGCTCGGACACGCAAACTGAGCGTCGAGCGCGTGAGCGCCGGCCGTCTGGTCCTTGCCGGTCGAACTGCGGCTCCCACACCCTGCCAGGACGCCACACAACGAAACGACGGCGACGGCGGCAGCTGATGGCACTGAGCTGGTTCGACGCATGCACACCCCCGGATATCCTAAAACGGACCTGATCGCTACTGCGACTCTCTTGCAACACCTACGGTTCGGTGCTGGACGCCATTCGGATCACACGATCCTGAAAATGGATCTCCCACTGCTCTCCTCATGTCTGACGCGCAGTGGAGAGGCGTCCGCAACTGGACTTCGCAGAAGCGTGTCAGCGGGTACTGAGCCGGTAGGCGACGAGGGCGACGGCGAGCGCGACAACCGCGTAGCTCATCATGGTGAGCGCTGTTTCGAGGGGCTCGAGCAGTGCCGTGGTGGACAACGGAATTCGTGTCCCGTTCCGATACGTGATCGTGCCGTCGGTTGCGGCGACTCGGCGCCGTAGATCGCGGGCAGGTCGACTCAGGGATCGTTGAGCACGCGAGAGCCAGTATGCAGCGACCGCCCCGGCGACAGCCGGAAAACGTATCGTCGCAGTTTGGGCGTAGTAGGCAGTGAGCACAGGGAAAGCTCCCCATGCTGCGGCGAAGGTGATGTCGTTGTGTAACCGGCCGCCGAAGAGTTCCAAATTGTATGCGCACGTCAAGACGATCCCGACAACGATGAAGACGGCGAGTCCGCCGCCGACTCGGCCGATCCCGATGACGCCGAGGGCTCCGGCACCGGTCAGGCTGGTTGCGGCGGCTGCAACGAGCAACCAGCCGGGGATCGCCGTTTTCAGCGGTCTTCCGTGCAACTCGTCGAGCGCGTGGGCAGCGACACCGACTCCCAGGAAAAAGGCGAAGAGCGTTGCTGCAAGGCGTCCGCCGTCGAAGCGCGGGGAGATCGTGGCGCCGATCGCCACATATGTCAGGTGCCACAGCGTGTAGGGGGGATGCAGCACGAGCCACCAGTCAGACAGGCGTCGAGAACCTGAACCTGATCGTCTGGCGTAGAACGCCGGCCTGAGAGGCTCGAGCGGGTCGCTCACCTTCGGAGGCGTTCGGAACCGGCGTCGGATTTTCGCGCCCACATCACCAACCCGCCACCAAGGCTCATACGACGCAATTCGACACCGCTCAGACCGGCGGCTTCCCAGGCGGCAACCGTCGCGTCGAGCGAAAAGCGGCGGTAGTGCCCGGTGATGTTCGGCCCGAGGAAACGCCCTACCTCGTACCATGGCCTTCCACCGAGAATCGCCCCGGCGACCGGCAGCACAGCTCGGGTGTAGAACCACCACGACAGGCGCCAGACACGATGGGGTGGTACAGCGAACTCGAGACTCGCTATGGCGCCACCAGGACGAACGACCCGGGCCAGTTCGGCGATCGTCGCCGATGGGTCGGCGACGTAGCGCAGCAGGTAGGTGAACGTCAACGCATCGAACACGGCGTCAGGGAACGGAAGGTGTTCCCCCTGACCGAGGGTGAGGTGGATACGGTCAGCTCGGCCGGCCGCATCGACGTTGCTCTGGCCGCGTCGCAACATGTCTTCGCTGAGGTCGATGCCGGTGATCTGGGCGCTGGTGCGGTCGGCGAGTTGCAGGGCGACGCCGGCCGGACCGGTGGCGACATCGAGCACCTTGGCAGGATCGACGGGGACGATGTGGTCGATCATCTCGCGCCGCCAACGTTTGTCCTGACCGAGCGAGAGCACGGCGGCGAGACGGTCGTATCGTTGAGGAAGGCCGGCGAACAGCGACCGGGAGAACGTCTTCGGCGAGTTTCGCCGGTTGGTGATGTCCATGAGCCGTCTTTCGGGTGGTCGAACAGCGGTACTGTAATTCCTTTCCCAGGGGGTGGCGTGGCTACAGCCGATGTTGACGCAGTGGTCGTCGGGGCCGGTCCGGGGGGCAGCATCGCTGCACTTCTTCTCGCCAGGGGCGGCGCGCGTGTTGCGCTCGTCGACAAGGCAACATTCGCCAGAGACAAGGCGTGCGGCGATCTCGTCGGCCCGAGAGCGCTCGCACTGCTGGCCTCGCTCGGACTGACCGCACCCGACGGTCGAGAGGTCGGGCCGATGGTGGTCGTCGGGCCCACCGGCCGACACGTCCTACTTCCCGCCAGACAAGGTCTTACCTATCCGGGCCATGGCCTCGCTGTGGCGCGTCTTCGTTTCGATGAGTGGCTCCGCGCCGCCGCAATCGAGGCAGGTGCCGAACCGGTAACAGCCCGCGTCGCTGCAGTCCACGGCAATGTCGTCGAACTGGACGACGGCCGGTGCCTGACCGGCGACGTCGTCATCGGTGCCGACGGTGCCAACAGTCGCGTCGCCGCCTCCGCCGGCCTCGTCGACCCCACCGCCGTCCTGTGGGGATTCGCCCAACGCGCCTACGTCGATCAACGCGTCGAACGCCCGATCATTGCGCTGTGGGACCGGACGCCACGACGCGGCTTCCCCGGATACGGCTGGTTGTTCCCTGGCGCAGACGGCACAGCCAACATCGGCCTCGGGCTCGGACTCAGAACCGCCCGCGCCGACGCCCGGCTGGCTGTCGCCCATTTCGACGAATTCTGCGATCATCTGCGGCACGTCGGCCTTCTCACCGTGCCCGTCGACGGGCCGCGGCTCGGCGGATGGCTCAAGATGGGGATGGTCGGCACCGTCGCTGCGCGCGACCGGATTTTTCTTGTCGGCGACGCCGCCGGACTCGTCAACCCACTGCAAGGCGAAGGCATCGCCCAAGCGATGATCAGTGGCGCTGCCGCGGCCAACGCCATCTTGAACTCACCGGGCAGCGCAGCTGCCCGGTACCGCCGGCAACTGTCGACGAGCTTCGGCCGTTACGCCCGTATCGCCGCTCCGATACACGCTGCGGCGATCTCCGGATCCCGACAACGAGTCTCACGCCTCACCCGCGCCCTGACCTCCCCGGTCATCGGCCCGGCCATCGCCGCCCCATGGGCCGTCACGTGGAACGACCTGATCGACGGGGCGCCGCCAGGTCCGGCCACGACGGCTGCACGCCTGGCATTCGCCGTCGGACGCCTCGCCACTGCCCGATCGCCGATCCGCCGTCAGATCGACAACGACCTCGCCGACCTCGAAGCGCTGCGATGATGCGCCGCATACGGCGCTTTGCGGAACCGTCCAGATGCGGCTGAGAACGCAGCGAGAAATCTCGTTTCCGTTCCGGGTCGACGAGCTGTGGCAACGGCTCACTGCCGTCGAACGCTTCCCGAGCTGGTGGCCATGGCTTCGAACGTTCGACGGTCAGCAGTTGGTCGTCGGCGAAACGTGGCAGTGCACGGTGCAACCGCCCCTTCCGTACACCGTTTCATTCGCCGTCAGCATCGACGAAATCGTGATCGCCCACTCCATCACCGCTCACGTGCACGGCGACATCGATGGAACAGCGGAGTTGCGGCTCTCCCCTGCCCCCGGCGGCTGCCTGGCCCGATTCGCCACCGACCTCACCCCGCGCAAGGCGTCGTTGCGAGCCATGTCCCTCGCCGGTGTCCCCATCGCCCGGTTCGCCCACAACCGTCTCGTCGACGCAGGCATCCGCCAATTCATCAGCCGCGCAGACACCTGACACTCGACCGACCTCGGTGAACTCACTCGATGTCTGGCCCGAGCGGGGGCCCCGGCTGCGGTGGCCCGTGCAGTGGGAGTGGGGTGCGGCTCGCGAGGAGCGCTTCGATTGCGGTGGCGTCCATCGGCTTGGCGTACAGGAAACCCTGGGCGAGGTCGCATCCGACGGTGTTGATAATGTCGTGCCGTGCGGTTGTCTCGACGCCTTCGGCGACGACCTGCAGTCCGAGATCGTGCGCGAGTTTGTTGACGGAGGCGACGATGATCTCGCCGGCGGGGCGGGCGAGATCAGCGATGAAACAACGGTCGATCTTGAGCACGTGGATCGGCAGATGGGCGAGGTAGCCCAGCGACGAGTATCCGGTGCCGTAGTCATCGAGTGCGATCCGGATTCCCGACCGTGCGAGCGCGGAGAGAACTTCACCCACTCGCTCGCTGGCGTCGATGAAGAGGTTCTCGGTGACTTCGAGAACGAGTGAGGTCGGACTGGTTTCGAACGTCTCGAGCGCCGCAGCGACCATCGTTGCAAACGTTGGTTGCAGGAGCTGGCGGACGGACACGTTGACCGCCAGGTCGAGTGCTGTCCCGGGAAATCGGTCGAGCCAGCGCTGACGATCGCGGCAGGCGCGTCGAAGCACCCAGTCGCCGACCTCGTTGATGAGGTCGCTCCGTTCGGCGATGGCGATGATCGAAGGTGCATCGACCGGCCCGCGCAATCGACGGGTCCAGCGGACGAGCGCTTCGACGGCGACGACCGTCCTGTCGCGGGGGCGGACGATGGGTTGGTAGGCGACATCGAGTTCATCGAGGGTGAGCGCTGTTCGCAGTTCGGCTGCGAGGACATTGTGATCACCTCGTGGCGACGTGTGGGGAACGTCGACGATCTGGTGACCTGCGCCGCCCCGCCGTTTGACTTGATACATCGCCATGTCGGCATCGACGACGAGCTGATCGGTGATGTCTTCTCCTGGGCCGGCATAGGCGATTCCGACACTGGCGGTGACTGCGAGGTCGTGGCACATGATCGAGAATGGTGATTTCAGTGACTGGCCGATGCGTTCGGCGAGCTCTTCGACGTCGTCGATCGAGCGAAGGTCTTCGCAGAAGATCACGAACTCATCGCCTGAAACTCGTGCCAGCGTGTCGCCGTCGCGAACCAGGTTGCTGAGCCTGTCCGTGAAGGCGAGGAGCAGCGCGTCTCCGACGTGGTGTCCGTATCGGTCGTTCACGTCTTTGAACCGGTCGAGATCAACGAAGAGAACGGCTGCGTGCGTATGCGATCGTTTGGACAGCGCAGCGGCATGGGTGAGTCGTTCTTGCAACAGCTGTCTGTTGGGGAGCCCGGTGAGAGGATCGTGGAGCGAGTTGTGGTGGAACACGTTCGATGTCGCCCGGGCCCTGTCTCGCGCTCGGGCGTTGAGGAGATAGGCGGTGGTGACATCGGCGAGCGTTTGCGCTGCGGCCATGTCGTTCTCGTCGAGTGAGCCACGATTGGTCTTGTACAAGTCGAGCGCACCGATGGGGACGTCACCGTCTCGCAACGGGAACGTGAACACAGCGGCGAGACCTGCCGCCAACGCTGCCGGCGCAAAGAACGGGAACCGTTGGTCCGTCGTCAGGTCGGCGACGGCAACGGCCTCGCCGGTCTCGAACGCGGTGAGACAGGGGCCTTCACCGATTTCGGATTGCAGTTGTTCGAATCGTCGGGCAGACTTCGTCGGAAGCAGCGATGTAGTCAGGTTGCTTGTCTGCGGAGATCAGAGTCACGCCGGCGGCGCTCACGGGTGACAGACTGACGATCCGTTGTACGAGATGATCGAGAATTCCCTGGATCGGGAAGTCGGTGATCACCGTTCGCGCAAACTCAGCGAGTAGCTCCGACAGCTTGCCTTCGTCGACCATCGTCGCCTCTCTCAGGTGCCCGCATGGTCTGGACGGTAAAACAATTTTGGGAAACACTATCACCAGACTGCGCTACGCAGGATCAGGCACGCGGTACACCTCGGTGCCGAAAGTGAAGAGTATTTTGGCCAGGCGATTCCGCCCTTCATGCTCAAGTCGCAGGGACGGTCAAGGAGTGCTACCCGCTCACCGGTCAGGTCGACCTGGACGCTGCCCGCAACAATTCGAAGCATCACTCCTCGCTCGCCGGCACCGAGTCGGGAGGTGACGCAGCGCTACGCACAACCTCCCGGGTGTGATAGTGGTCTTCGTGACATGACACAGCATCACTCCGCTCAACCCGATGACTCCGAGCCGGACCAGGACATCAGGTGCCGCCTGAGTCGGAAAGCGCACGAGCGGGCAGTCCAGTGAGCCCCGGTCTCACTGAGGCAGATCTGTGATGCAGGCTGACTGGTTCCTATCCGCTGGGGAACGGGACAATTCGGCGACGGAGATAGATCGGCGCCATCACGGGACGGCGTGGACCGTTGGGAACCTCGTTGTCCCGCTGACGCACGGCAGAGCGTACTTCGCCCGCCTGTTCGCTGTGCTGGACCAGACGCAGCCTGGAGATCTGGTGCTGTTCACGGACTGGCGCGGCGATCCGGACGAACAGCTCCACGGTCCAGGCACGGACGTGGCCACCGTCTTGAGCCGTCTCGCTGAGCGTGGCGTCCACGTCAGGGGCTTGATCTGGAGATCGCACCCTGACGCAATCCGCCTCAGCGAAAAGGACAATCTTCGTCTGGCGAAATCGGTCAACCGTGCCGGCGGACAGGTCTTCGTCGACGAACGCGTTCGTCGCGGCGGGAGCCATCACCAGAAACTCGTTGTCGTTCGCCACGGCCCCGAGACGAGCGGTGACGTTGCTTTTCTCGGTGGCATCGATCTCTGCAACGGTCGAAACGACGACGAGCGTCATCTCGGCGACCCCCAAGCAATCAACATCGACGAGCGCTACGGTCCAACGCCGGCCTGGCATGACATGCAGATCGAGGTGCGTGGCCCAGCGATCGGAGATCTCATGGAAACGTTCCGTGAACGTTGGGAAGATCCGCAAGCGCTATCGAGAGGTCCGTGGAGGCGCCATCTGCCCACGTCGCACGTCAACACGGACGACCTGGTCCGCTGCCGACGGTCGGTGATGATCCACCGGTCGCCGGGTCCCATGCGATCCAGGTGCTGCGAACGTATCCAGCGAAACGAGTTCCGTACGCATTCGCACCCAACGGCGAACGCAGCATCGCGCGGGCCTACGCCAAGGCGTTCCGCCGTGCAAGACGGCTCATCTACGTCGAGGATCAATACCTTTGGTCGTCCGACGTCGCCGATGCACTCGGTGCAGCGCTGACGAATTGCAGGGAGCTACGCCTGATCGTCGTCGTGCCGAAATACCCCGATTCCGATGGAATGATCACTGGTCCGCCAAATCGAATCGGCCAAGAACGAGCGATCAGGACCCTGGCTCGGCTCGGCGGCTCCAGGTTCTCCATCTACGACCTGGACGGCGAAAGATGGCCGATCTATGTTCACGCCAAGATCTGCATCATCGACGACGTGTGGATGACCGTCGGGTCGGACAACTTCAACCGGCGCTCATGGACCCACGACTCCGAACTCGCCTGCGCGATCCTCGACGACACCCTCGACCATCGTGCGCCGTCGGATCCTGGCGGACTGGGAGACGGTGCCCGCGTGCTGGCTCGCGGCACACGCCTTCGTTTGTGGGAAGAACACCTCGGCCGCGCCGACATTCCCGTCGATCCCGACGAGGGCTACGCGATGATGCGCGGCGCTGCAGACGCGCTCGATTCCTGGCACGCGTCAGGACGACTCGGCGTACGACCTGCCGGAAGGCTGCGAAACCATCACCCTCCACCCGTGCATCGCGGGACACGGGTTCTAGCGGGACTGTTCTATCGCCTCGTCAATGATCCCGATGGCAGGCCACTTGCACTGCGGAAACGCCGCAGCTACTAGTAGGTGTACTCGGCCTGGACTGCTGTTTCGGGGAATCGTCAGCGACAGCCACCACCACGCTCAGAATCGCTGCCGAACAGGCGATCACACGTCGGCATCACTTCGATGTCGGCATTCACCCCGCCTTCTCGGCGTTTGCCGGCAGTACGGCGTCCTCCGTCGAAATGATGCATTTGCACCAGTTCCCGGGTGCAGTCGACTCTGGAGACGCGACTTCCGGCCACCGAAGCTGTACATCGTTACAATCAGTGACACGAGTCTCTCAGAGGCTGCGTAGGTCGAAAGCATGCGCCGGGAGGGTCGTTGCACTACAGCACCGGAACTCGCAGGACGGCGGCTCCTGTCGTGCCGGGGCGATTCGGCGTCGGAGACTCGACGGCCGGTTTCGAGACGACGACGAGCGAATCCTCATCGATGAATGCTGATGCGCCGGAGTGCCGGGGCGGTCCACGCCGCGTCAATGTGCGTCGTCGCCCGGTGCCTGCGGTCGTGCTGCCAGCGGGCGCGCCTGATCGTTCAGCAGCCAGGGATCGTCAGGTGGGGCCGGAGTGGTCTGTTGACGAGTTGCTGCAGGCGGTCATTTTCGGTTCCCCGTTGGCGCTGTATGTCGTTGATGAGGCGGGGCTGGTGCAGCTGTGGAACCCGGCGTGTGAAGCGTTGTTCGGTTGGTCTGCGGCGGAGGCGTTGGGTCGACGTCTCCCGTTTGTCGGTCCTGAATCCGTCGTCGAGTTCGATCGGTTGCGTCGAAGGGTGCTGGCAGGGAAGTCGGTCGTGAATGTGCAGCGTCAGCGCCGCCATCGCGACGGTCATTCGATCGAGTTGTCGATTTCGACGGTCCCGTTGCATGACCGTAACGGGGCGATCAGGTCGGTGCTCGGCGTATCGCAGGACGTCTCGCGTCAAAAGGCTGCAGAGGCGGCTTTGTTGCGCGAGGCTCATTTCGATGGTTTGACCGGCTTGTTGAGCCGTCGACGTTTCGTTGAGCTGCTCGACCGTTCGCTTGCCCGTCGGCGTTGCCGCGATGCGGTGGTCTATCTGGACCTGGACAATTTCAAGGATGTCAACGACACCCATGGGCACGGCATCGGTGATCAGTTGTTGGCGCAGTTCGCAGAGCGCCTGCGGGCGGTGGTGCGCGAGGGTGACGCTGTTGCACGGATGGGCGGTGACGAATTCGCGGTGTTGCTGCGAGAGGTCGGACCACGAACCATTCATCGTGTTGTCAGACGGATCTTCGATGCGCTTGTCGAGGCGGGGCCTGTTGTCGTCGGTGGGCGAGAATTCGTGGTTCGTCCCAGCGGCGGAGCTGCGTTGTGCCGCCCGACGGGTAGCAGTCAGCACGTGTTGCGTTCCGCAGATGTCGCCATGTACGAAGCAAAACGGGGTGGACGAGGCGGATTCTTGGTTTTCGATCAACTCATGCAGGACGCCGTCGTTGAACGCGTGGAGCTCGAAGCCCAACTTGGGCAGGCTGTCGATCGCCAGCAATTCGTGGTGTTCTACCAGCCGACCTTCGCACTCGTCGATGGGAGGCTGACAGGCGTCGAGGCGTTGATCCGTTGGCAACATCCCGACCTCGGACTGCTACCGCCCGGCCGATTCATTCACCTTGCAGAAGCAAATGGATCAATCATCGAGATCGGACGTTGGGTGCTCCGACAGGCCTGCGCACAACTCCGGGTCTGGCAGGACACGCACCCGGCAGCGTCGTCGCTGCGAATGTCGGTCAACCTGTCACCCGCGCAGCTTCGATCGACGGAACTGACGTGCGATGTGTCCGAAGCACTGCAGCGTTTCGGGATCGAACCTCGGCTCTTGCAGCTCGAGGTCACCGAGACGGTCCTCGCTGCTGACGGTGCAAGTGAGGCACTGAGCCAACTCCGCAGCCTCGGTGTGCGGTTGGCGATCGACGATTTCGGAACCGGGTATTCTTCGCTCACTTCGCTTCGTCGATTCACCTTCGACACCCTCAAGATCGACCGATCGTTCGTCGCCGGGATCGACACCAGCACAGAAGACCGGGCCATCGTCGTGGCGACACTCAGCCTCAGTCACGCTCTCGGCTTACAGACGGTCGCCGAAGGTGTCAACACGGACGGACAACGTCGCTTCTTGAGTGATCTCGGCTGTGACGAAGCACAAGGCTTCCTACTGGGGCGACCCGGCGCAGCCGCATCGATCGATGCACTCCTCGAAGCGACGGAACCGCTCCGGTTCAACGAGCTGCGCCGCGCGTCCATCGATGCTGGGACGCTCAGGCTCGGCGTGTCGGACGCCCCGCTCGACGATCACACGCGCTGTAGCACGCCGTCATCGGTGTCGCCAACGAGGGTTCGGGTGCCAGTGCGGTCGTAACGCAGGAGCGGCGCGACGACCGTTCGAGGGGCGCGACGACCGCGACCGTCGTGTCCATTTCAACGCCGCTTTCGAGGCGTCGGAACGGGCGAGGTCACGTCGCTCGAACGGTGGAGCATCTCCCGAACCGTGGCGTCGAACTCGCTCGCTGCACGGTTCCCTCCCCTGGCGATGAATCTCTTGACAGACGAACCGTGCTCATTTATCGTTGACTTCTGGTTACTCAAACGATTTAGTGAAAGGTTTTAGTCGTGCTGGGAGGGGGGAAGTCCGAGCGTCGCATCACGCTGGCCGAGGTGGCATCGCTTGCGCAGGTGAGTTCCACGACGGCGTCGCTGGTGTTGAACAATCGCGAGGCCGGCATTCCTGCCGTGACGAAGGACCGTGTCACCGCGGCGGCGGCCGAGTTGGGCTATCGGGCGAACGCCAGTGCACGCGCTCTGCGCCGGCGACGCACAGAGAGCATCGCCCTGATCACCGACGCAATCGCCACGACCCCGTATGCCGGCGAGATCATTCTTGGCGCGCAGGAGTACGCGTGGTCCCACGAACACCTGTTGTACATCGTCGACAGCAACGGCTCGGCAGAAGTCGAGTTGGCGGCGGTCGAGGCGATGCTGGACCGGCAAATCGAGGGACTGTTGTTCGCCGCGATGCACACCCGGCGCATCGCTCTGCCGGCGCCAGCGTCGGCAGTGCCGACGGTGTTGATCAACTGCTTCCTCGATCCTGATGAAGCAACTGCGGTCGAGGTGTTGCCCAACGATCGCGCCGGCGAGGACACCGCCACTTCGTTGCTGATCAACGCCGGACATACCAGGATCGCCTTGATAAACGGCGACACCGGTACGTACGCGTGGATCGAGCGTCGACGCGGATTCCTCGACGCACTGCACCGTCACGGCCTGCAGCCGGACGAGACGTTGATACGCGAGGGAAACTGGTTGCCAGATGGCGCCTATCAGCTGACGATGCAGCTGTTCGCCGAACCAGACCCGCCCACCGCGCTGGTGTGCGCCAATGACCGCAGTGCCTATGGGGCCTATGACGCCCTTCGCTCGCTGGGGCTGCGAATTCCGAAGGACGTTTCGGTGGTCGGCTATGACGACCAGGAAATCTCCCGATTCGCCCGGCCGGCGTTGACCACGATGGCCCTACCCCATTACGAGCTTGGCCGCCGAGGCTGCGAGCTGTTGTTCTCGGGACAGCGGATGTCCCCTACGCGCGAGCTGATCGATTGCCCCTCGCGCATCCGCGACTCGGTTGCCCCGCCGTCGATCACGGCGAGTGCGGCCTCGACCAGGAACACATGACGACACGCCACGGCGTACTCACACCTTTGGGGGATTACCAATGAAAGCAAAGAAGACCACAGCGGCGGCGATAGTGCCGCTGCTGATCATGGCTGCATGCGGCAGCAGCACGTCGAAGAGCGCGGCACCGACCGCGGCTTCGGCCAGTTCGATCTCCGCGAACGTAACAACAACAACAACAACCACGAGTCCAGCTGCGACCACGCCACCGTCGGCGGGTGGCTCGAAGGGGAGTGCCGGATGCGATGGCAAGCTGCCTGGCGGCAAGACGACGCTCGACGTGTGGTATCACCAGGGCGAGCAGGCTGATGCCGACTTGATGAAGCAGATGGCAGCAACGTTCAACTCGTCGCAGTCCGACGTCCAGGTCAACCTCCGTGAATCCCCGGCGCCGACTACGCGACCACCGTCAAGGGTGCCGCTGCGAGCAAGCAACTCCCTGGCGTATTGGACGCTGATTCGAGTTACGCCTTCAACTATGCATGGAGCGGCGATCTGCAGCCGATCGAGAACTGCATCCCCGCTGCGCTGAAGTCGGATCTGCTCCCGAGCATCGTCGCCCGCGGTTCGTCGGCAGGGCACCAGTGGGGCGTCGGGCTCGTCGACTCCGGCGTCGCCATGTATGCCAGTAAGAAGGCGCTCACCAAGGCGGGCGTGCGCATCCCGACGGGCTACAAGGATGCGTGGACGGCTGCCGAGTTCGACGACGTGCTCAGCAAGTTGAAGTCGGCCGGGTACGTCAAGCCGCTCGATGTGTGGAAGAACATCGGCAAAGGCGAGTTCTATCCGTATGCGTATGCACCGGTCATCTGGTCGGCCGGAGGTGACCTGATCGACCGCAGCACCTACAAGACAGCCGATGGCGCCTTGAACAGCCCGGCCGTCGTCAAAGCGATGACGGAGTTCCAGGGCTACTTCAAGAACGGCTATGTCGACGACAACACCGACTCGAACGCGTTCACCGCCGGACGATCCGCACTTTCGTGGGTCGGGTTCTGGCAGTACGCGGCCTTCAAGAAAGCGTTGGGCGACGACCTGCTCGTGTTGCCGCTGCCGAATTACGGTAAGCAGCCGGCTGGAGCGCAGGGCAGCTGGCAATGGACGATGACGAAAGGTGTCGACCCTGACGTTGCGTGGAAGTGGATCGCCTTCACGATGCAAGCCGACAACGTCGCGGCAATGGCCAAAGCCAACAGCGGGGTCCCCGCGTTGCAATCCGTACTTGCCACCAACGACCTGTACGGCCCGACCGGTGGGCTGGCGTTGATCGGCGAGGCGCTCGCCAAGGGCTACTCCGTTGCACGTCCGCCCCACCCTGCCTACGCCACGATCTCGGGCGCTGTCGCCCAGGCGTTCCAGGACGTGATCGACGGCAAGGACCCGAAGGCCGCGATGGACGAAGCCGTCAGCACCATCGACGGCGACCTCAAGGCCAACGACTTCTACCCGTTGCCGGGCTGACCACATTGCTGTTCGGTGGCGGCGGGACTCTGCCGCCACCGAACACCGCACCTCCACCACCATGATCTTGACTCCGACCACATCCAACACTTCTGTGCGAACCGACGAACCTGGACGGCGACGTCGCCGGCGGCGACCGCAGCTCAGCAGCTGGCTGTTCCTCGCTCCCGGGCTCGTCTTCCTCGCTGTCTTCCTCGCTGTACCGTTTGCGATAGCCGTTCGGCTGTCGTTCACGAACCAGCGGCTCAGCTCACCGCTACCGCGGCGTTCGGTGGGATGGGAGAACTACCGCGCCCTCTGGCACGATGCCGCTTTTCGTCGGGCGTTGACGAACAACCTGATCTTTGCGGCGGTCGTCGTTCCGGTGCAGACGGGGCTGGCGTTGGTGCTGGCGCTGTTGGTCAACCAGAAGGTGCGTTTCGTTCGCTTCTTCAGGGCCGTGTTCTTCGCCCCCGTCGTCATGGGCATCGCCGTCGCCTCGTCCGTGTGGTTCCTGCTGTTCGACCGTCAGAACGGTCTCGTCAACGGTGCGCTCGATCTCGTCACGTTCGGCCATGTCCATCCGCAATGGCTGCAAAGCACACATACGTCGCTGATCGCAATCATGATCGTGTCGATCTGGGCGTCCGTCGGGTTCCAGATGGTGATCTTGCTCGCCGGCCTGCAAGACGTCGCAGCCGACCTCCTGGAAGCGGCCGAAGTGGATGGCGCAACGCCTTTGCAGCGATTCCGCCACGTCACGGTGCCGTCGATCCGCAACACGCTGGTCTTCGTCGTCACGATGACAACGATCTTCGCATTCCGCTTGTTCGACCAGGTGTACATCATGACCCAGGGGGGACCATTGGGCAGCACGGACACTGTGCTGCTCGAACTCGTCAAGGTCGGCTACGAACGCCAGCAGGTTGCGCGGGCATGCGCGATCTCGGTCGTGTTCTTCCTCATCGTGACAGCAATCACGGTCGTGCAACGGGCCCTCGTCAAGGAGCGCACATGATCCGCTCACAACACCGCCCCCGGCGCCGTGTACTGACCTACGCCGGACTCTGTGTCGCCGCGCTGGCGTTCCTCGGTCCGCTCTTGTTCATGATCGTCGGTGCACTCAAGCCGGGCAACCGCGTGCTCACCGAATCAGCATCGTGGAAAGCGTTCGTCCCGACCTCACCCAGCACACACAACTTCCAGCAAGCCGTCGACCGTGGGTCGTTCCTCCTGTTGCTGCGCAATTCGCTCATCGTTTCCAGCATCACGGTGGTCCTCGGACTCGTGGTCAACAGCCCGTTCGGTTACGCATTGGCACGGTTCAGATTCCGCGGCAGACGGGCGCTGCTGATGGCCGTCATCGCCCTCACCATCGTGCCCTTCCAGGCCGTAGCGATCCCGTTGCTCTATCTCATGTCCGGATGGGGATGGCGCAATACGTTCACCGCGTTGATCGTCCCATTCGTCGCCAACCCGTTCTTCATCTACCTCTTCTACTCGTTCTTCTTGAACCTGCCACGAGAACTCGAAGAGGCGGCGCGCATCGACGGCGCCAGGCAGGGGCGCATCTTCATCTCCATCGCCGTGCCGCTGGCGCGGCCCGCGTTTGCGACAGTCGGCATCCTCGCCTTCCTCGCGTCGTGGGGTGAGCTGCTGTGGCCTGCGCTGATCACGGACGACATCAACGTGCGCACCCTGCCGCTCGGCATCTCGGTCTTTCGCAGTGTGCCACCCATCGATCAAGGAGTGATCTTGGCCTTCGTCCTGCTTGCTGCGCTACCGACCCTGGCGCTGTTCGTCGCGCTGCAACGCCACTTCATCGCCAGCGTCGCACGCAGCGGCATCAAAGGCTGATCGTCATGAACGAACTCGATGCACTCGCCGGCGTAGACGGAAGCGCCAAGCCGCCTCGCCCACGCCCGATGGTTCACTTCACGGCCCCGATCCACTGGCTCAACGACCCCAACGGCGTCGTCTACCGCCACGGCGAGTACCACATGTTCTTCCAACACAACCCTGGTGACCCGATGTGGGCGGCACCGCACTGGGGGCATGCTCGCAGTCCCGACCTGGTCGCCTGGACCCATCTGCCCATCGCCCTCGCCCCCGACTCACCGCTCGACATCAACGGATGCTTCTCGGGCTGTTTCGTCGATGACGACGGCACACCGACCATCATCTACACCGCCGTCGGATCCGTGGATGGTTTGGACGACGAAACAGTTCGGACTGCAACCAGTGACGAGCAACTGGTGCATTGGTCGAAGGCAGAGCACCCGTTGCTGACCAAACCGAACCTCGATCCACCGCTCACCGGCTATCGCGATCCCCACGTATGGCATGACGGAGACGTGTGGCGGATGATCGTCGGCGGGGGCAGTACGCGGGGAGGCCGCGTCCTGCTCTACGAATCACCTGACTTGCGCACCTGGCGCTACATCGGCCTGATGTACGACCACGAGTCCTCCGATTCGGCCCTCACCGAAGGCCGCATGTGGGAATGCCCTCAACTGATCCGGCTCGGCGACGTAGACGTCCTGCTGCTCTCGATCCTCGACGACGCGCCACGGCACGTCGTCATCGTCGAAGGGAACCTCGTCGGTGACCGCTTCGTCCCACGCCGGTCGTCCCTGTTCGACGCCGGCTCCTCGCTCTACGCCCCGTACGCGTTTCTCGCCGAAGACGGGTCGCATCGGGTGATCGGGTGGTTGCGAGAGACCGAACCCGAGCACGACTTCACTCAGACCTGGGCCGGGGCGATGACGCTCCCCCGGAGCATCCGTGCACACCATCAGCACGTCCAGGTGCTGCCGTCCTCGGAACGGATCTCCCTTCGTTCCAGAACACTGCTCGACCCCGTCGACCGCTCGTTCGCGGATGACGATGCGTCACTTTCCCTGTCATTCGCCGGAGCTGCCGAGATCCACACCTCGATCCTCCTCGATCCCGGAGAGGTCGTCACGCTCACCGTGACGACGAACGCAAGCTCGTCCGGCTACGTTGACGACGTCGTGATCGTCGTCATCGATGTCCTCGCCGACCGCATCGACCTGCACCGTCACCGCCAGTCCACCACCGTGACGTCCTCAGCGCCGTCACGCACGCCACTGCCAACCGACAGACATCCGAGCGGCAACTCCGAACCCGGTCGAGCGATCGACAGCGTGACAGTCGTCGATCTCACCGTCGTCGTCGATCAATCGATCATCGAGATTTCGACCGCCGACGGCCGCTGGCTCACGGAGCGCCTCTACTCGCACCCGCCGAACGGTCCGCTGCGCGTGAGCGTCGCCGGCACCGGCACGGTGCGTGCGTACACGGTCTGGTCGCTGGCGGTCGTCGGGTCGCCATCGATCCACCAAGGGCGTGAACGATGAACGATCGACACACGAGCGCAGGCGATCTCGCGCTTCGCGACCTGCGCAGGTTCAAGCCGACGTGCCGGGAACCGCACGACTTCGATGCCTTCTGGTCCAAGCAGCTCGAAGGAGCCCGCGCATCAGCCAACACCCCCACGACGGTGACCGAGGCATCCACCCCCCTGCGCACGATCCGCAGTTGGAGTGTCAGCTTTCCCGGCTGGGGAGGTCAGCCGATCGCCGCCTGGCTCCACGCCCCTACGGGCAGCGACGGTCCCCTGCCTTGTGTCGTCGAGTACAGCGGGTACGGCCAAGGGCGCGGTCTCGTCCACGAACGGACGTTATACGCCCAAGCCGGATACGCCCACCTCGTGATCGACGCACGCGGGCAGAATGGTGCCACCGAGCGCTGTGACACACCCGACCTCGGCCCCTGGGCAGTCGACACCGCCAGCGTGATGACCCGCGGCCTTGCCAGGCCAGAAGAGATGTATCTGACACGCCTGATCGTCGATGCAGCACGGGCGGTGGACGCCGCACAAACGTTCGAGGTGGTCGATCCGCGTCGCGTCGCCGTGGCAGGGATCTCACAGGGCGGAGGGTTGGCAATCATCACCGCAGGCCTCGTGGCCGACGTCGCCGCCGTTTGCGCCGACGTCCCGTTTCTGTGTCACATCTGGCGCGGCGTCGCGCTCAGCACCACAGGGCTATACACCGAGATCCGCGCCCACCTTGCGATGCGACCCGAGCTGACCGACCTCGCCCGGGCAACACTCAGCTATGTCGACGCGCTGCACTTCGCGCAGCGAGCCAACGCGCCAGCACTGTTCAGCGTCGCCGGCCAGGACTGCGTGTGCCCGCCGTCGACCGTCTTCGCCGTCTACAACCACTACGCCGGACCGAAGGACATCCGTGTCTGGCCATTCAACGCCCACGAGGGTGGGGGTGGGTTGCAGGCAGCGACGCGCATCGACTTCCTCCGCGAAACCCTCGACGAAGTCGCGTGATCCAATCCACACCGTGCGGACTCACGGGGTGCAGTCAGTCGACATCGCCGGCACGAAAACGCAGCCCACGGAATCAACGAGCACGACGACCGGTTCGCAGCGATCGAACACCCTCGATCGCAGTTGTTCCATTGCGTGCGTCCGCTTCTGTCGGGACCATCGGTCGGCCGCACGCTACCGGGTGCCAACCATCAACTTCAGACGGCGACGACGGCGACCGGGATGCCGGTCATGTGGGCCTGGCTCGACAGCGGCTCGAAACTGCCGTCGCCGATCGGCAGCAGTACGTTCGGGTTGACGCCTGGGTTTCTGGCGGCGATTCCCATCCGCGGACTCGCTGCGTGTCCCCACCCATGGACCATCGAGACGACACCCGGCATCAGATCATCGTCGAAGGCGACGCGGCATTCGAGTTCGCCGTGCGCGCTGGACACCCTGACGGCGGCTCCATCGGACAATCCGCGAGACCTCGCGTCCTCAGGGTGGATCGACAGCGGGTTCGTCGTGCGACCGGACCGCTTCATCCGCTCGACGTTGGAAAACCACGAGTTGTGCATCCACGGGTCTCGGCGGTGAATGAGTCGCAGGCGCCCGGCCGGCGATTCTGCCGTTGCCTCGTTGAAGAAAAGACGGCAACGCTCGATCGCCTCGGCGAAACCTGCCGGGCAGCAGTCGACGCGATGGTCGGCGGTCTGCACCTGGCGATCGAAGAACGTGCCTGGCGTCGGCGCCGGGAGAACGTGCGCTTCACCGCTGGCCTGCAGGTCAGCGAGCTCGACGCCGCAGCCGCGCTGCAACATGTAGCGCCACTTCGACCACGGGTCCGGATCCTCGTCGTCGAGCAGCGACGACAGTCGCATTTCCTGCAGCAGGCGGTGGACGATCCACCACTCCGGCATGCGAAGTGCCTGCGGTTCGACGACTGCAGGCGTGTACTGGACGAACGGCCTGGCACTCGTGCCGATGTTGACGATGTTCAGATCGTCGCGCTCGTACATGTCGGTCGACGGCAGGATGGCGTGAGCGAACTCCGATGTCGCGCTCGGGTAGATGTCGATGACGACGAGCAGTTCGAGTTGCTCGAAGGCCTTGCGCAGACGGTCCTGCCCGGCGATCGACAGCAGCGGGTTGCCGGCGACGACGATCATCGCCCGCACCGGATCGTCGCTGTCGAGGATCGCGTTCGACATCAGCGTCCCCGGCAATGCACCGCGCCGCAGGCGGCCGAACTCGGTGTCGACGTAGGCGTCCTGCATCACCCCCGCCCCGGCCTTGGCGTTCGGATAGAAGCCGTCGCTCTTGAGGTTCCCTCCATCGACGTCGAGCTTCCCGGTCACGAACGACAACATGTGCACCAGCCAATAGGCGAGCGTGCCCTGCCTGCCCATGTTCAACCCGGTCGAAGCATGCACGGACGCGGCCGGAGTGGCGGCCCACGCTGCTGCGAGTTCGCGGATCGTCCCCGCTGGAATACCGGTGACGCCCGCGACGTCGTCCGCCGAATAGTCAGCGATGAACGATCGCAGTCCCTCGATGTTGCGGCCGTGCCGGGCGATCACTCCCTCGTCGAAACCTCCGAGGGCATCGATCTCGTAGAGCAACGCAGCGAGGAACCACACGTCGGTGTCCGGCCGGATCTGCACGGTGTCGCCGACACCCTTGTCCGGCGTCTCGATGCGGCGCGGGTTGACGAAGACGATCCGCGCCCCGCGAGCGGTGGCCCTGCGCAGTTCACCGAGGACGTTGGGGATCGAATAGAAGCTCGCCTGCGAGGCCCGCGGGTTCTCGCCGATGATCACACACAGATCGGTGTGCTCGAGATCGGGGATCGGGTGGACGGCCGATGATCCGAAGACCGCCTCCGAGGCGACGAACTTGTTGGCGCAGTCCTGCGTGCCGGACGAGAACGTCCGCCGCACGCCAAGCGTCCGCAAGAATGTGCCGACGTGGAGCGACCCGAGCGCATTGAAGGCTGTGGGGTTGCCGACGTACGCGGCGACCGCCGAAGGTCCGTGCGCGGCGGTGATCGCCGTAAGTCTTGCGGCAACCATCGCCATTGCCTCGTCCCACGTCGCTTCGCTCAACGAGCCATCAGGCGCCCGCAGCAGCGGCACGTCGAGGCGATCGGGATCGCGATGGATGTCGACCGCAGCGAGGCCTTTGTGACAGGCGAAACCCTTCGTCACTGGATGTTCCCGATCGGGTGTCAACGTGACGAGGACACCACCGTCGACCTGGGCGAGGAGCCCACACGACGGTTCGCAGATGCGGCAGAACGTACGGGTTTCGCTCATCGCCCAACCATACGTTTCTTCGCGCTGATACGGCGAGGCGTCACCCGTCGCCGTCGGCCACGAGCATTTCAACAGATTCCAACCGGTCTCTTCCTCTGACGCATATGTCTCGCGACTATGGTCCTCCTGATGGTCGCCGAATCAGTAGATGGGGCTGATACCGGAGTCGCCGGCAATGCGCGACTGACCGGTGTCACCGCAGCGGTGCTGCTCATCGCCCTTGCCATCGAGGGTGTCACGGTCCTCGACGTTCAGCAGATGATCGTCGTCCACTTCTTCGTCGGGCTCGTCTTGATCCCCGTCACGACCCTGAAACTGGCGAGCACCGGTTGGAGGTTCGCCAAGTACTACCGACACGACCCCGCCTATCGACGAAAGGGACCACCCCACCCGGTTCTTCGCGTCCTCGGCCCGTTGATCGTACTGTCGACGATCGCCTTGCTCTCGACCGGCGTCGCCCTGCTGGTCATCGGGCCGAACAGTTCGTCGCGCGACACCGTCACGACCCTCCATCAGGCATCGTTCATCGTCTGGGTTTCGACCATGACGATCCATGTGCTCGGACACATCCGCGAGACGTATTCGATGACCACCTCTGATCTCAACCCCGGTGCCGCTGATCCAATCGCGGGACGCAGCGCACGCCGCCTGGCCGTCGCCATCAGCATCGTGGTGGGGCTCGGTCTGGGAATCGGCTCGCTGACGTGGAACCACGCGTGGAAGATCCGCTCCGATCAACGCCAGCACGCACACGCCGATCCACAGGCGGCGCCCGGAGGCGGCTGAAGCCGTCGAACGACCGGCTGCTGGTCCGCACGTCTACCATTGGTCGAGCCATCGCTGAGCGGGTATCGACCCGATCGACTGCAAGCGGGCGTGACGGAGACCCGGGATGACAGACGATGTGAACGAAGCAGAGAACGCCGCCAGACTCGACATGTGGTGGCGAGGTTTGAGTGATGGTCAGCGAGTCCAGTTGCTCGGAACGGGTGGCACGCCCGAGTGGATGGAGCGAAGCCTGCAAAGCGCCCATATCGACCGGATGAGCGTCGCCGCGTTCCTCGTGGAGAAGCACGCCGACCCGCACTAGGTGACTGGTGTTTTTCTTGGGGGTGATGTTCGCGTTTTCTGTCGGGTTGTAGAAAACTTGGTGGGTGACGCTTGGGCAGACTCCTCGCCAGTCGGATTTGTTGAAGGGCACGGCCGCCTTCGTCAGTGATCGTGTGGGTAAGGATTCGATTTGGGGGGTGTTGCATCGTGAGGGGCACCGGTCGTTCCCGGACGAACTGTTTGCTGATCTGTTCACGGTGACGGGTCGCCGT
>JANXUF010000124.1 GCA_025356335.1 Actinomycetes bacterium | reverse complement strand
AGTCTGAGCTACGAGCTCGCAGCATCATTGAGGAACCGGGCTCGGCGAACGGCCCAAACAGATTCTCATCTACCAGGGTGCCCACCGCAAGGGGGGCATGACTGTCTGAGCTGGAGAAATACTGCCAACAACGACGCTGTGTCGTCAACGTGATCCCCCGCACTTTGGTCGTCGACGGCCGTGCTGACCAGGAGTTTCGCACTCCGCTCGTCACCAACAACCACTTTCGCTCCATTGCTACGGGAACCCCTCGTCGAGATAGAAGCGTCGCTCCAACCGAGACCACGGCTCGTCAGCGGCGAACACCCCGTACTCCGCCGCCTGCTCATCAGTCAGAAACTCCACTGCCATCAGCGCTCGACACTAGACAAACCGTCCGCCCTCAAGAGCAGGCCCACCCTCACTGGGATGCCTTGTCGATAACGGCTGCTCGATTGTTCGCCAACCCCGCATTCGGCCAGCGCAACAGCTCACCGAATGGCTCGAAAGCAACCGCCCATAAAATAATGTTCTGTTGGTGGCGCTACACCTGCGGCTCAACCCGGCTGCGGTTGGGGTCGACCTACGGAACCGGCAAACTGGCACATAGAAACCGACGCTCGATCGTCCGAAAGTAAGCGCACCGTCGTCAGAGAAGTCGTACACCCTTCCCGCGTCCCGGTGTCGCGTCTGCAAACATTCCGTAACGAGGTCTGCGCCTCGGGCGCACTGCGTGGACGATCTCATCGTCATCGACGACGGTCGGTCCTTTATTCCGGGGTGTGTCGTGAATGCGACGCGCGTGTTCGATTTCCGAGGGCACGGATCTTCGTCGGCCAGTACTGTCGCCGAGGGTTATCCCGTCCACCATGAGGTGTAGACGCGCCCGTCGTTGCCGCAGATGACGAGGTCGAGTTGTCCTGATTTGCGGGCGACGGCACCGACCGGGGCACCGGCGGGGAAGAACCCGCCGATCGAACGCCAATTGTCGTTCAGGCCTGACCAGTCGACTCCGAGGAACCACCATGAGGTGTAGACGCGTCCGTCGTTGCCGCAGATGAACACGTCAAGGTTGTTCGGTGTCCGAGCGACTGCAGCGAGCGGCGCACCGGCGGGGAAGAACCCGCCGATCGGACGCCAATTGTCGTTCAGGCCTGACCAATCTGCACCTTGGAACCACCAGGATGTGTAGACGCGTCCGTCGTTGCCGCAGATGAACAGATCGAGGTTGTCTGGTGTCCGGGCGACGGCAGCGACTTGCGCGCCGGGTGGGAAGAACCCGCCGATCGAACGCCAGTTGTCGTTCACCCCGGACCAGTCCTGGCCATTCACCCACCATGAGGTGTAGACGCGTCCGTCGTTGCCGCAGACGAACAGATCGAGCTGGCCTGGCTTGCGTGCGACGGCGGTGACTTGTGCGCCTGGCGGGAAGAACCCGCCGATCGAACGCCAGTTGTCATTGATACCTGACCAGTCCGCACCCTGGAACCACCATGAGGTGTAGACCCGGCCGTCGTTGCCGCAGACGAACAAATCAAGATTGTCGGGCGTGCGGGCAACAACAGTCACAGGCGCAGCGTTTGGGAAGAACCCGCCGATCGAACGCCAGTTGTCATACACCCCGGACCAGTCGGTGTCGGGCACGGGGATAACACAAGAGCCGTCCGATTGCGACCAATACGCTTGGACCTGCACACCGAAAACGCGAGCCACCGACGTGCACACGTCCCCGATCTCGCATTGCGTCGCTACAGCGCATGGGGTTTGCCTCCACGCCGGTGACGCTGTCGTTTCAGGATCCGTGCAGGCCTCCACGAGCTCATGGGAGAACGTCGTCGTGATCGAGTCCAAGGCCCCAGCACCCGCGGGGTTCCCGATCCAGGCGAGGCGGCTGCGGTCATTGTCGACATCAAACAGGTCGTAGTCGTTCCATACCACCGCGCTGTGAGCCCCGGAGGCGCCACCGGGGCCGTACACCGCGTACGACGGCATGAACACGCACACGAACAGATCCCAGTCCTCGTCTGGTTCCGGCAACGTCTCGTTATCGATCAAACCGACGACGAAACCTTGCACCGAGGCATCGTTGAACGGATTCGGCGGATCAGAGTCGGAGATGAACGTGGTACCCCGAACGCGTCCATGAGCGTTGCACCCGTACTGCGTGAGCTTGCTCAGGTACGTACTATTCACGATGATTTGTACCGCATTCTGAATTGCGTTCGGAGCTACCGGTGCGGTTGCGCTGAACCATTCCTTGCCCCAAAAAACAAGCTGTATATCGACATTGCCGATCACTGGGCCACCGAAGTTCTGAAATGTCGTACCCGCAGGCGCGTCGCCATACGTATTGAGCTTCGCTCCCGCGTCACCCAACGTCGCCAACGCCAGCCCAGCCCGCTCCGCAATGTCAGGAACGATCCCAACACCGCTACCGAGCTGATAGACGCGGCGCGCCACGCGCGTCGACGGAATCGTCTGTGAAGCCGTGTCTGACATATTGATCCTTTCGGGAATACTCGACCCGCACGCACCCTGCGCGACGAGCGTCACCCGTTCATCGTCCGACGAGATGACAGGCGGGTCGGGCAAGCCTCCCGTCATCTGTTCTGACTACGTCAGTCGACCCCACCGAACGTGCAGGCGCTACCATCTTCCGCTTCGACAGACACGAAGTCAATGCCTTGCAACAGCGAAAATGAATCGGCCTGGGATCCGCCGGAGGCTCTCGATCCGTGACCGTGAGCGCACCAGGGCGAGGCTGGGGTCTGACGTGCAGCGGTACAGGATCCGGCGCTAAGCGGTCTGTGGCGGTCGAATAGGTTGGCCTGTCGTGCCGGTGGAATTCCTCAGCGACGAGCAGGCAACTTCGTATGGCCAGTTTGATGGTGTTCCGTCGTTGGCGGAACTGGAGCGCTACTTCGTGGTGGATGACGCTGATCGTGAGCTGATCGATCGCCGGCGAGGACCACACAACCGTTTGGGGTTCGCAGTGCAGTTGGCGACGGTGCGGTTCCTCGGCACGTTTCTGTCGGATCCGATCGATATTCCGTGGCCGGCTGTGGTGTTCCTCGCTCGACAGTTGGGTGTCGATGATCCGTCGGTGTTGAAGCGTTATGTGGATCGCGAGAAGACGCCGTTGGAGCACACGTGGGAGATCCGCGAGACGTTCGGCTACACGGACTTTGCTTCTCGGCAGAGCGGGTTGCGCAACTTCTTGGACGCACGAGCGTGGACTCGCCCGGAACGCCCGACGTTGCTGTTCGATCAGGCTGCTGCGTGGCTGCGCGCCGAGAAGGTGCTGCTTCCTGGGGTGAGCGTGCTCGCTCGTCTCGTCGCCGAAGTGAGGACTGAGGCGAACGACCGGTTGTACTCGATGATCGCTGCACGGGCGACCACGGAGCTCGAGAGGCGGTTAATGGCGCTGTTGGTCGTCGCCGATGGTTCGCGTTCGTCAGAGCTGGACCGGTTGCGACGGGCGCCGACACGGGCATCGGGGCCGGAGATGTCACGAGCGCTGTCGCGTGCCGCAGAGATTACTGCGCTGGGTGTCGCCTCCGTCGATGTCTCGGACATCCCACCCAACCGGCTGCTGGCCTTGGCGCGCTACGGGCTGACGTCGACGGCTGCGATGTTGCGGCGAGCACCGGCGCAACGTCGGATCGCGACGCTGGTCGCGACCGTGCGGGTGTTGGAGACATCTGCGGTTGATGACGCCATTGATGTTTTCAGCGTTTTGATGGGAACGAAGCTGATCGGCCCGGCAGAACGGGCCTCAGCGAAGGAACGGTTGCGGTCCTTGCCGCAGCTACGGCGGGCATCGGCAACGTTGGCATCAGCGGCGCGTGTGCTGCTCGAGCTGGTCGAGTCCGATCATGTGATCGACGCTGCTGAGGCGTGGACTCGGGTGCGGGCCGGAGTGCCGTGGGATCGGCTTGCGTCGGCCGTCGCCACGGTCGACGACCTTGTCCGTGACGCCGATGATGTCGACGCCGATCAACGCGTCGAGCTGGTGAAGCGCTACGCGACGGTGCGCCCGTTCATCAGCGTGCTGGGCGAGGTGGTGCCGTTCGGCGCGAGTGGCGACGGTACAGCGGTGCTGACGGCGTTGCGTGGGCTCAAGCAGCTCGCTGCGCGTCGCCGTATCGAAGACGACGACGTGATCAACGAAGTCGTCACAGGCTCGTGGCGTCGCCTCGTGTTCGCCAACCCGGAGCTCGCCCCTGGGACGGTGGACTACCGGGCGTACACAATGTGTGTCCTCGAAGCCACCCATCGGTGCCTGCGTCGACGTGACGTGTTCATCGTCAACTCCGCCCGATGGGCCGATCCTCGTGCACGGCTCATCGACGGACCCGCATGGGAACAGTCTCGGGCGAACGTGCTGACGGCCTTGCGCCTGACTGAGCCAGCCGACGAGCATCTGATTGATCTCGCTGGGCGGCTCGACAGCGCGTACCTTCATCTGGCGCACCGGCTCGACTCGATCGAGAGTGCTGGCGACGATCCTGCCGTCCGCTTGGAGATCGCGCCGGATGGTCGAGGGCGGTTGCATCTGAACCGCCTCGACGCCGTCGTGGAATCGAAATCGCTGGTGGAGTTGAGGGGTCTCATCGACGCAATGATGCCGCGCGTCGATCTTCCAGAGGTCCTTCTGGAGGTGCATTCGTGGACTGGTTACCTCACCGAGTTCACCCACATCGCGATGAGCGACAGCCAGTCCGGCTCACGGATGGACAACCTGGCAATCTCCGTGGCCGCTGTGCTGATCGCAGAAGGCTGCAACGTCGGTCTCGCCCCCGTGATCAAACCCGGACATCTGGCGCTCACGCGTAGCCGGCTCTCGCATGTCCTGCAGAACTATGTCCGCAACGACACCATTGCAGCCGCGAACGCTCGACTGATCGCCGCTCAAGCCGGCATCGAGATTGCACGACTGTGGGGCGGCGGACTCATCGCCTCCGTTGACGGCCTCCGCTTCGTGGTTCCGGTCCGCACCCTTGACGCAGCACCGAACCCGCACTACTTCGGCCAACGCCGAGGCGTCACCTGGCTCAACGCAATCAACGATCAAGTCGCCGGTATCGGCGCCGTTGTCGTTACCGGAACGATGCGCGACTCGCTCCACGTCCTCGACGTGATCCTCAACCGTGACGGCGGCCCCGCACCGGAACTGATCGCCACCGACACGGCATCGTATTCCGACATCGTCTTCGGACTCTTCCGACTGCTTGGCTACCAGTTCAGTCCTCGACTTGCAGATCTCCCCGATCAACGCCTGTGGCGTCTCACCGCACCCGGCGCTGCAGCGGTGGACTACGGATCGCTGAACGCTCTCGCCAAAAACTCGCTGTCGTTCCGGCGCATCGCCAGCCACTGGGACGACATGCTTCGCGTCGCCGCGTCGCTCCACACCGGCAGGGTCGCCAGCTACGACCTCTTGCGCATGCTCGGCAGAGACGGCAACCCCACCCCGCTCGGCGCGGCATTGGCCGACTACGGCCGAGCCGCTAAGACCTTGCATCTGTTGGCGATGTGCGACCCCGACGACGAAACGTACCGGCGCACCGTGCACCGTCAACTCACGATCCAGGAATCACGCCATCGCCTCGCACGAAAGATTTTCTACGGACAACGAGGTGAGCTACGCCAGCCGTACCGCGAAGGCCAAGAAGATCAGCTCGGCATGCTCGGCCTCGCGCTCAACGCCACCGTCCTCTGGAGGACCCGATACACCGACGCCTGCCTCACCCAACTCCGTCAACAAGGCCATCCAGTTCTCGAGGATGACGCTGCGCGCCTCTCACCGCTCGGCGATGCCCATCTCAACGTTCTCGGCCGTTACACCTTCACCGAGTCAGCCACCGAGGCGGCGCTACGACCGCTGCGCGATCCTCATGCTCCAGACGACGATTGACGCTTCGACATAGGTGCAGGCTCCAATCCTGCGGCGCTGCGATGTCATGCCTCTCTCCATCCGCTGTCTCACAAATGACCGTTTCTGAGACGAGCCCACACCGACTCATTGGGACATCGGTAGCGCGTCCGTAAGCCGTGTCCACAATCAACGTCGCACAAGTGACGCTCGGTGGGTTTCTGATACGTTGATGACGTGCCGCATCTGCTCGGATACGCCAGAGTGTCGACGCTCGACCAGAACCCTGACCTGCAAGGTGACGAGCTGAAAGCAGCTGGCTGCTACCGCGTGTTCACTGACAAGGCCTCCGGCACACTCGATAGCCGACCGCAGCTCGACAAGGTCCTGGACCAACTCCGTCCCGGCGACACGCTCGTTGTGTGGCGCCTCGACCGGCTCGGCCGCTCGCTCCGACACCTCATCGACACCGTCACCGGCCTGTCCGATCGAGGCGTCGCCTTCCGCAGCTTGCGCGAGAATATCGACACCACGACACCCGGTGGAAAACTCGTCTTCCATCTCTTCGGCGCTCTCGCCGAATTCGAACGCGACCTCATCAAAGACCGCACCAATGCTGGCCTCGCCGCAGCCCGGGCACGAGGCCGCGTCGGCGGACGCCCCCTGGTCCTGACACCCGACAAGCTCGCCGTTGCCCGAGAGATGTACGACAGCCGGGAACACACCATCGAAGCGATCTCGAAAGTTGTCAGCGTCAGCCGGGCGACCTTGTATCGGCATCTACCGATCGCTCGAAGCGCGTGACGGTCCGAGTGTCAGTTTGGAAAGTACCGGGCCTCTGTGAACTGGTCGGGCTCACGGGGTGGTTGCCGTGGCGGGTTTGCGACGTGGGCGCCCGGGCGGCGGGATGCGAGCGCATGTCGTGAGGGTCCATCTTCCGACCATCACCTATCTCGTCGCGGGAATTGTGTGCGCGATTGCCAGCATTACTGTGTCGATCTTCCGATATCGCGCCGGCGGCCGGCACTGGTGGGAGGGAGACCACGGTCCCGAGCTTGTGCCGGCCGACGGCGAGTTGAGCTGGATTGCTTTCATGCTCGGGATCGGGTTTGTGGTCTTGGCGGTGCTGTATCTGATATTTCGTTGATCCAGCAACGAACCGCAGTGGCGGACACAACCCAGTCGCGCCTGACGGGATGGTTAGATATGTGAATACATCTTCCGATGTTGCGGTAGTCAACGTCATGGCTGCACCGATCATCAACCGGACCGACTCGACCGTCGTCGACGAGTGCCAGGCGAAAGCCGTCGATCAGGAACGTGTCGAGCATGCACGGGCGTCGCTGCCAACGGTTGCGGAGACGGATCGTTTAGCGGAATGGTTCCGGGTGATGGCCGACCCGACCCGGACCCGTTTGCTCTACGCCTTATTGGAGGCCGGGGAGTTGTGCGTGTGTGATCTCGCGGCGACGGTCGGGTCGGCGGAAACGACGGTGTCGCACGCCTTGCGGTGGCTGCGAACGTCGGGGATGGTGCAGGCGAGACGATCGGGGCGGATGATGTTCTATAGCCTTGACGACGCCCATGTCCGCATGCTCTTGGACCTCGGTCGTGAGCACTTACGCCACCGCGGTTCACGATCATGAGCATCAAGGCCGACAACCCCGAACCCGCTATTGTCCCGTTCGGGCGCCGCACCTCGCCGACTCCACCCCCACCGTTGGCGCGGGACGCGACGACGCGAAAGCTGCGGCGACGGGTCAAGGTCCTGGCGTGGCTGACGGTGGCATGGAATGTGCTCGAGGCCGTCATCGCTATCGCCGCGGGTGCAGCAGCCGGCTCGATCGCGTTGGTTGGTTTCGGTCTCGACTCGACCGTCGAAGTCCTCTCTGCCGTCGTGATCCTGTGGCAGTTCACCGCCACCGATGACCGTCGCGAAAAGCGAGCGCTCAGGTTGATTGCTGCCAGTTTCTTCGCGCTCGCCACCTATGTCGGCGTGCAAGCAGGCGTCGATCTCGTTCAACGGTCACGGCCGCATCACTCACCGGTCGGGATTGGTTTGGCGATCGCCTCGATGATCGCCATGCCTATCCTCGCCAACGTCAAGAAACGCACCGGCCAACGTCTCGGCAGCGTCACCGTCGTCGCCGACAGCAACCAAACGAAACTCTGCTCCTACCTTGCCGCTGTCCTCCTCGTCGGGCTGATCCTCAACACCGCACTCGGCTGGTGGTGGGCAGACCCCATCGCCGCGATCGCCATCGCCGCGCTGGCATTCAACGAAGGCCGCAACGCCTGGCGCGGCGAAACCTGCGACGACTGCTGCGCATGAACCAACACCACGACCACGACGAGCACGGCCACGACGAGTACGAGCACGAGCACGATGGACACGACCACGATGGGCACGGCTCCGATGACGCGAGGGCGTTGAGTGTTCGTCGCGAACGCCGCCTGATGACAGCGCTCGTGTTGAACAGCGTCATCGTCATCGCCCAAGTGATCTTCGGAATCGTCGCCAAATCCGTGGGGTTGATCGCCGATGCGGGCCACAACCTCACCGACGTCGCGGCGATCATCGCTTCGCTGATCGCTGTGCGCTGGGCACGCAAAGCAGCCAACGCCCGCCACTCGTTCGGGTTCCACCGCACCACGATCCTCGCGGCGCTCGCCAACGCCGTCACCATCCTCGCCGTCACGGTGTTCATCACCTACGAAGCAATCCAACGCCTGATCAATCCTGAACCTGTTTCCGGCGGCATTGTTCTCGTCGTCGCCGTGATCGCTGCCGCCGCCAACCTTGCTGCGGTCTTCGCCGTCAGAGAATCCCATGCCGGTCATGGACATGGCAGTGATCTGAATATGCGCTCGGCAATGCTGCATTTGATCGGTGATACTGCCGCCTCGGTCGGTGTCGCCATCGCCGGAGCAGTTATTTTGATCAGCGGTGGCGCCTACTGGCTTGACCCGATCGTCTCGCTCGCCATCGGCGTCCTCATCTCCTACCACGCCTGGAAACTGCTGCGCGAAGCAACCGACGTGCTCCTCGAAGCCACCCCCGACAGCATCAACATCGACGAAGTCACCGAAGCGATCGCCGCCATGGACGGGATCGAACAAGTCCACGACCTCCACGTCTGGAGCCTCTCCAGCGACGTCCGAGCCCTCTCCGCACACCTCGTCCTCGAAGGACACCCGACCCTCGAAGAAGCCCAAGCAGTCGCCGCAACCGTCAAACAGTCGATTACACCACGGTTCTCGATCGCTCACGCCACCTTCGAACTCGAATGCGAAACCTGCGCCCCCGCCGGGGACTGGTGCCCCATCGACGACATCACCGTCGAAACCACCACAACCCACACCCACTAAGCGACGGCGATGACCAGTCCCGTCGCTGACGCCGCCCGCCTCGTCGCCTTCCCGATCACCGCAGCAGCCGTCGGCGCAGTCACTGCGGCCGTCCATCAGATCAGCACACGGACATCGAGTCTCGTGCAACACTTCGCTGCGGGTGTCGTGTTCGCCGCCGTCGCCGGTGAAGTCCTCCCCGATCTGCGCAACCAACACTCCGTCGCCGCTGTCGTCATCGGATTCACGATTGGTGTCGCCACCGTTGTCGCACTCGGCGCCTACGAACGACACGCCGAAACCCAGGCCGAGACACGACCAGGGATCCCCCGGGCGCTCCTCGCTGCGATCGTGATCGATCTGCTCATCGACGGGCTCCTCGTCGGCATCGGAGCAACCCTCGGTGAAGGCCAAGGCCGCACCCTGACCATCGCGCTCACCCTTGAAGTTCTCTTCCTTGGGCTCTCGCTCGCTGCGGAGCTTCGCCAACGCCAACTCGCCACCGCCACCGTCATCGCCGTCCCGATCGCCGCGTCCCTCGCCATCGCTGTCGGGGCAATCAGCGGCGCCGCTGTCCTTGCCCACGCGTCCCACACCACACTCGCCGGGATCCTCGCCTTCGGCGCAGCCGCACTCCTCTATCTCGTCACCGAAGAACTCCTCGTCGAAGCCCACGAAACGCCAGACACCACCTGGCACGTCATCGCCTTCTTCACCGGATTCCTCATCCTCTTCACCCTCGAAGGCTGACAACTGTGGAGCCAGACACGAGTGTCACTAGCGGCAACGTCCTTCGATTCCCAGCCCGTTCGCCGCCGTCGGCCTGTCACAGTTCGTGCTCGCGTCCTCGGCGTCACACCTGCCATTGCCGACCACGGCAAATCGAGTTGCTACTACGTCGGGATCCGTTCGACCAGTCCGAAAGAATCCATGAATCCCAAGAACCCGAGATCGCCGATCGCATGACATCTGCTTCGTTGCTGCGCCGCGGCTTCCAACTGGAATACGCCACCCTCGGCTGGAACGTCATTGGCATCGCCGTGCTCACGATCGCCGCCTTACACGCCCGTTCGGTAGCCCTCGCCGGTTTCGAGCTCGACAGCCTCGTCGAGATCGGCGCCAGCACCGTGGTGTTGTGGGAACTCTCCGGAACCGGTCAAGCCCGCCAACGCAAAGCGCTGCGAACCATCGCCATCGCCTTCTTCGTGTTAGCGCTCTACATCACGCTCCAATCCATGATCGTGCTCGCAGTTCGCTACCACCCGGCCCACAGCCCGCTCGGCATCATCTGGACCGCCGCCACCGCCGCCGTCATGTTCGCCCTCGCCCGTGGCAAGGCCGTGACGGGTAAAGCGCTCGACAACCCCGTGCTCCGAACAGAAGGACACGTGACCTTCATCGATGGCCTGCTGGCGACCTCCGTACTCGTCGGGCTCGTCCTCAACGCTGCGTTCGGGTTCTGGTGGGCTGACCCGCTCGCCGGGTTCGTGATCGTGTTCTACGGGCTCAAAGAAGCACGAAACATCCTCGGTGACCTTAAGACGCGTGATCCGTGATGACGCAACAGAAACGCCTCGGGCTCGTCCTTGGCCTGAACATCGTCATGATCGCCGCCCTGATCATTGTCGGGGTGGCATCGCACTCGCTCGGCGTCCTCGCAGCAGGCGGCGACTACGCAGCCGACTCCGTAGCAATCCTGCTCGGCATCATCGCCATCCAGATAGCAAAACATCCACACGGGCACCCGAAAGCAACAACATACGTCGCACTCGTGAACAGTGGCGTTCTCCTCGTCGTGACCGCCTTCGTGATCGTCGGTGGGGTTCGACGGCTGGCCACGCGCACCCCGGAAATCCACGGGCTATCAGTGCTGATCGTCAGTGTCATCGCTCTCGCAAGCATGATCGTCGCCGCGCTCATTCTCGGCAAGGACGCTGACAAGGAAGATCTGCACATGCGCTCCGTCATGCTCGACACCATCGCCGACGCCACAGCCGCAGCAGGCGTCGCCGTCTCAGGCGCAATCATCTACCTCATCGGTGGGGCCTACTGGCTCGACTCCGCAGTCGCCGTAGCCGTTGGACTCGTGATCGGATACAACGCAGTGAAACTTCTCAAAGACGTCACGACTGCATTGCACACTCACGACCAGCCCTGAGTCAGGACACCCTCCAACCTGACCAACACTGCCAGCCAGCAATCGATTTGGGCGGACGTCGTCGCAGCGGCCGCACTCGTTCTAGCCAGGCACCTACCGCAAGCCAGCCTGTCAGCAGACCTTTGCGGTGCTTAGCGCCGGATCCTGTACCGCGGCACGTCAGACCCCTTGACGCGGAACGCCGCGTTGAGCTGAGCGTCATCAGCTCGGGCCAGTCGGCCTCGAGCTGGCGTGCCCGGTCGGGGTTCAGCATGAGGAGATCCTGCACGCCTTGGACGTGCCCGCCGAGGCCGGCGCGGCGGAGTCGGGCGCGGTCGACGTAACGTGCCATGGTCCGAACTTACGTTCGGCGAGCGCGCAGGTCAAGCGCTGAGTCGCACGGTGTTCGACAGCGACGTTCAGGTGTACTCTGCCTCACCGCGG
>JANXUF010000104.1 GCA_025356335.1 Actinomycetes bacterium | reverse complement strand
CCGACGGATCCCTCACCATCGCAGGGACCGCCGGCACCGTCTGGCTCCCGCAGAGTTTCGTGTCGGATCATGTCGAGTTGGCGTACGCAAGAACGGGCATGGGCGCCCAAGGACGGACGGTGCGGATTGGGTTGACGTTCTACGAACGGGCGACTGATGTCCGCAATGTCTACGTCCCGATGAGCCGAGGCACCCACAGCAACCAGGCGTTCATTGGAACGACCGGCGAACAAACGGCCCTCGACGTTTTGACGCAGTCGATCGCTACTGACTGGATCGACCAGCCCGCCCATACCCGTCGGGCCGAACTGAACGGCACCGAACTGCACCGCCCCGGTCTCCTCGACGGGACCGAACTGCGGGAGTTGTTGGAGCAGCGCTACGGGATCACGTCGAGCATCGAACACGCCGAACGTGAGCTCGCGCGGATCCCGAAAGCGCTCTACGCGGCGAAGCAGGCGAAGGCGAAGGCGGAGAAGAACCTCTCGACATGGGAGGCAGGGATCGAGGCGGCGACGCACGTGTTGGAACGGTTCGATCGGCCGTTGCACCGCCGAAAGCACGAACCCGAAATCGCCGCAGCGAAACAGCAGCTGCGAGAACTCCCCGAACACATCCGGATGTCCAGAGGCCACCTCGACGACGCCAACCACAGCATCGACGTGATCGAACAGCAGAAGGTGGCGGCCAGCGATGTTCTCGGCAACCGAACGGTGGGGGACAAGACGGCGAGTCAGATCGATGAGTGGCTCTCCGACGACATCGGTGTCCGCATGCGCATTGCTCGCCTCGAACAAACCCGACACCGTCACACACATCCTGGGCGAACGTCCGACAACGGGGCCGAAGGCCAGAGCGTGGGATCTCGCCGCTGGGCACTTCACCCAACACCAAGCCGCTTTCGGCATCGATGATGGCGTCGGAAAGCAACCCGCCTTCCAGGAACACTCCGCTTACGCCGAGAGTTACGCCATCGTCGCCGACTTCATCCCGAAACCGGCGCAGACCGTCAATCGGAGAACGATCGAACGACCGTCATTCGGTATCAGTCTTTGACGCCCGCCAGCCTCGATCGACCGTGGATCCGACGTTACGCGAGTGCCCTAGACCGGCACTTACGTCTGAGGGGCTATAAGCCTTCGGCAGGTATCGCGCAGCGCCATACGGCGGCGGCCGCTCAGTGAGTTCACGGACTGGATCCGACGCCGAGCTCGCAATATTGATGGTGACACACGTGGGAACGAAGGGTGGCTCGGTGTTGCCTGCTCTCCAGCCCGCTTTGCCCGACGCCACGGCGATGATCCAGGCCGAGGCCGAACTTGTCGGCCGCGGGAACACAGCGTTCGACCATGGCCTCGTGGTGTGGTGCGGGTTCTCCGGACGGGCGGTCGGCACCCAGAGCCCGCACGCTCGGGAGATGGAGGCGCTCTACAAGACACCGTTCGAGAAGTTCTCCAAGTACTGCTTCGAGGGCTCTCCCGCAGATGTGGCCGAGCAGTTGGCTCCGTATGCGGAGACCGGATGCCGGAGGTTCAGCATCATCCCCGTCGGCGACAACATCGACCACGAGATCGACTGCGTCTCCGAGACAGCGCGCGATCTGCGCCGGGTGCTCGTTCCGCTCGCCGCCCGTTGAGAGTCGGCCTACTTCTTGGTCTTGCCCCCGGCTTTGACGGGGTCGACGACGTCGGGGGTGAATGTCCGGATCGCCTTCATTATCTTGCCGACGTGGTTGCGCGTGTGGATCGTCTGGATCACCGAATACCCGAGACCGTCGTGGGGATTCCCTTCGCGGACCCAGACGCGCTCCCCTTCGACAGCGTCCTCCGCCTTCACCGCGCCCTTCTTCGCTTTACGATCAGGTTTGGCGTTCACCTGCTCCTTCTCCTTCGGAGTCGGCGCAGGCAGGTACGGCACTGGCTCCGGATTGCCGACGATCGTCCACCACTTGCTGAACACCAGGCGGGTTTCGGCGTCGATAGCGAGTTTGTGAGCCGGCGGGAGTTGGTTGTCGATGACCAGCACCGCCCGGATCAGGGCGGCGTCGTCCATCCCGACTCGCAGGAACAGCTGTGCAGGATCGAGCTTGTGGTTGATCCCCATCTCGTCGGCGAAGGTGGCGATACGCGCCCCGAACTCCCTGGGAACGTCCGACACCTCGAGTGCCTTGACGATGAAGGCGACGTAACGATGAAGCGAGACCTGCTCGTCGGCTTTGGCGGCATCGGTCTCGGCCGGATAGAAGTTGAGGTTGTCCACCGCTGGCGTTTTATAGTCGGCGAGCAGTCGATCGTTGATCGTCGACTTGTCCTCCGTTGCCTTCGAAGCGACGTCGCGTTTGGTCGGGTTTCCCAGGTCCTTGATTGCCAGAACGTGGGCATTCTCCATCGTCAGGTGCGGGTTGGCGTCTGCGCCTGTCGACGCCGTGTGATGCACAAGGCTGAGCGGCTCGTTGGCGAACTCGGTGACCGTGAAGCCCTTCCCTGGCGACTCCTTCTTGTCGAAGGTTGCCTGCTCGCGGAGATGGGAGGGCGTCAGGCTGGCGTTCGCCTTCATCTTCGCAGTTGTCTCGGCATCGAGAGCCTTGTACGCCTTGTCCGCTGCCGAAAAGGCCTTGAACTCCAATCCGGCGGCACCTTGTCGAATCAGAAACCGGTTTCCGGATTGATCGTGCCAGATCGCCACGGTCTTTCCTCCGGCGACGCCACCCGTGACTCGATCGTCCCAGTCCTGATCGCTGATCACGCGCCGGATCACCGGCGGGCCCGTATACCGCCGAATCTTCGTCGCCGACGGCCACCCGAACGAGGGTGCGGCAACGGTCGATGCTGCACGTGTCGCGATGAGGTCCGTCGCCCCATCGGCTTGCGCCGCCGGCGCTTGCTTCTCGGCGACCGCCTGACGCGGCCGGCGCGCAGCCTGATCTCGGTCGACGCGTTGGACTCGATCTCGGTACACGTCTGCCCTCTCACCCCGAATGCTGCACGGCAAGTGTTGCACATCACGCACCGAACGGTCATCTTCACACTGCGTGTCAGAGATGGCGTTCATCACGTCGCTGCTGCGGTCAGTGTCGCCGTTACCGCGGTGGTGCAGCCCGCACTGGCCCTGGTGCGGTGCACCGTCCTACCAGTGCTGCTTGTAGACAACGAGTTCCCTCCAACCTTGGGAGAGCTCGACGAACGGCACCGGGCCGGCATTGCCGACGACATCACCAGGCGCCGCCCTGACCGGCAGTCGCTGTCAGCGTCGTCCGAAAAGCAACGATCGAGCGGTCTGCTGCCGATCTCAGCTCGGTGCCGATCTCGTCGGGGGTGCCGGCGCGACCGGGCAGAGGTCGATCATGCGCCGGTAGCCCTCGCCGCGTGGTCCGGTCAGTTCGTCGCGTGCGAGCGGGGTCATGACGATACCGGGGCTGATGGTGTTGATCCGGCGGCCCCGCTTGCCCCAGCGGACCGCCTCGGCCTCGACGCGCAGCGAGTTGCCGCGCTTGGCGAGTGGCCCGGTCCTGACGTCCCCCAGCAGATGCACATCGACGTCATTGTCGACGACCTCGACGCTGGAGAACAGGCAGTGCTCGCACTCGGTGCGACGGCGAGTAGTCGATTCAGTTCGGTGACGAATACACCAAGGTCGTCGGGCGGCCAAACCTCGGACAGCTGCAGCCCGATGTCGGTGACGGACCTCCATGCGTCGCTCGGCATCGTCACGCTGATGGTCTCACCGTCGAAGACGGTGAGGTTGCCGTCGTCGCCGACGGCGTACCGCGTCGCCTCGACCGTTCGGCGGCTGAAGTCAGCAAGAACAATCTCGAATCCCCGCATGATCGAACCGTACCGCCCACACGGCGTTGCCCACAGCCGTCCGGACGAACCGAGCGCAAGGTACACGGCCAGCTGGCCGCTCCGGGCGGGTGATGACTGACACTGCCCGGTACCGCCGGCACTGCGGCTGTGCCAACGCTGATTGAAACGGGGGTGTCCCCATCCGCTAGGAGTCGAAGAGGATCGGAGCGCAGCGAGTTCTTATCGTGGGCTGCTCTACCCGGAACGTGCAGCGACGACGTTCAATCAGCTCGATGCGATCAAGATGAGCGCAAGTCCGCCGGCGAGCATCGCTACACCGACGAAGATCACGATTCGCCGTCGGTCGTACGATTCGTTGGCGGCCGGGCCGGAGTCGTAAAAGCCGTGAACAGTAGGGGTCTGGCGGTGCGCCGACGAGCCGCTGCCGGAACCACGAGGAGCCACCATCGCAAAACCAAGGAACATCAAGATGACCCCGGCGAGCAACATGTCGGAACCGTACCACCCTGTCAAATTGCACGATTCAGGAGTCGAGGGCGAGGAGACAGCTCTACCCTCGAAGCGCCGACGCCGCCTATGGGCCGCTGCTCGACGGACGATGAGTGAACCCGAGCGTGAGCGTCCTGGCGACGCCATCAGGGCGTGCCAACCTTCATAGGTATGTGTCCGGTACCGCCGGGAGTGTTGCGCGCTGAGGTCTGATGGAATGGTGCCGTCGCTGATGGCCGAGAGCGAGACACTGCACCGATGGACGCAACTTTGATTAAGTTAAGGCTTCATCGGTGACGCGACTACGGCGCGAGAGCTTCGACGAAGTGGACTGGTCGTCGATCTCATTCGCCCGGCTGCAAGCGGGAACCCGAACCCCTGCGGCGGCGTCCAAGGTGTCGATGGATGTTCTGCGCCGACTCCCGAACGGGTTGCTGATCATCGTGCTGTTGGCGGCTGCGGGTTGTGACTCGTCCTCCGGCTCTGCGGCCAACCGGACTGAGCCACCAGCAGCGCCTACCGCCGTTTCGGCAGTGACGACAGCCTTGGTGTCGCTGACGCGCCGATCGAGGCACCGGCGACGCTCGTCGCTGCGACGACTGCGCGGGCTGCTGCCCTGCCGGACGGCTGCGATCTTCATGCTGTGCCGCCGACGCCGTTTGGCTATCCGGCGGTGCATACGATCGGCGCTTTCGATGAGCCGATCGTGTACCACCTGACGTTCTTTCCCAATGTGCTGTGCCCGGGCGGGCAGACGACGGTGACGGTCGATGTCGCCAACAACGGGGACACGGCGATCTCGGTTCAGCCACGCTTGGTCAGCAGCAAGATCTTCCCGCATCCGGTCTTCGCCGACGTTCCCCACCCAATCCAGGTGGCTGCCCACGGCCGAGCAAGCACGAGCTTCGTGGCCACCGTCTCTGTCGATATCCCGCCGGGCGCATACCAGGTCGCCGCCTACGGCGACTACGTGAACAGCTCGACGATCACCTTGCTCTCACCCCACGGCTGAGGCAGCGCCCCGGGCAAGCGAGCATCGGCGCTATGAGCGGGAGGCGGGTACGGCCATGTCGCTACTCCATTTGTGAACCGAGCCGCGACGGTGCGGTCACGGGGCACCTTGCCCGGCATGATCGCATTCGATGTGGCCCGATCGCTGACTGTAGCTGCCCGAGTCAAAACGACTTCGACATGTCCGATACCGCCGGCAGCGTGGTGTCGACGTGACGGTCAATTCGACGCGAGCAAGATGAGCGCAAGTCCGCCAGCAAGCATCGCTATACCGACGTAGATCACGACTCGTCGGCGACTGTATGTGTTGTCGGCGGCTGGGCCGGAGTCGTACGAGCCGTGAACGGTTCGGGTCTGGCGATGCGCTGACGAGCCGGTGCCCGAGCCGCGAGGAGCGACCATCGCGAAACCAAGGAACATCAAGATGATTCCCGCAAGCAGCACGGGCGGACGTTATCACCCGTCAAGATTGCGTTGTTCAGCAGTCGAGGGCGGAGAGGCGGCTCGCCCGCGAGACGTTCGAACCTGCCTCAGGGTTACCGCTCGACAACGACGCTTTGGGACTGTCGCAACGGAAGAAAACACCCCCAACGAAGATGAGCGCGGTGACACAGGGACTTTCAACGAGGGCAAGACCACTGACCGCCAGTGGGCAGCTACTGGCCACCGACACAGATTCCCGATCACCGCGACGGGCTGACACCCTCGATCGGAGACGCGTCCTATCCCAGGAGCTCGGCACTGTCCGGTACCGCCGGAAGTCTGGCGATGTCGAGCTCACGTCGTTTGGTGCCGAGTCGCGTCGGTGGCCTGACCGAAGAGAGCCGCGTTGCATGTGCAGCGCCTACTCTGCCGGGGTGCGCGTTGTGTTCTTGCATGCGTTGCCGCTTGACGGCCGGATGTGGGCGAGGCAAGTCGCGAACGTTTCGCCGTTGCCCTGTGTGGCCCCGGACCTATACGGGCTGGGTGGTTCACTCGACGAATGGGCTGACGCCGTCATTGATGAAATCGGTGACGACGAGGTCATCGTTGTTGGTTGCTCGATCGGTGGATCATGCGCGCTGCACATCGCCGAACTTCGCCCTCACCAAACCGCAGGCGTCGTGCTGGTCGGCGCCAAGGCGGGGCACCGGCCAGAGCGGGGGTTGTGCCGAGACGCCGTCGCACTGTTGGACGGCGCCGGCATGGAAGCTGCTTGGTCGACGCTGTGGGCACCGTTGTTCAGCACCGGCTGCGACCCCGCGATCGTGGACGCTGCGCGTTCGATTGCGTTGGAGCAGACGACGAGCGATGTGGTGGCCGGTGTGCGGGCGTTCCATGGACGACGGGATCTTTCCGGTTTCATCCGTTCGTGGGACAAACCGGTGGTGATCATCGGCGGCGGCGATGACCGGACTCCATCCTCCGAAACGCTGATGGCTGAGGCGAAGGCCGCCCCTCACGGGGTGTTCCACCTGGTACACGGCTGCGGTCACTACGTCAATCTTGAACAGCCCGACGAGTTCGATCGACTGCTACGGACCGCGATCGAGTCGATCGTTGATTTCTGAAGCGAATCCACGACGCTGGCGTGAGGACGGTGACTGCCGCCTGCTTGCACGCGGGTTTGTGCGACTTCGATATGCCCGCTTGGTGCGACGGACCGCGAGCCGCCGGGGTTCGAAGAAGTGCAGCACCGGCCCGGCCACGCGTCCTGTACCGCCGGTTCCACGGGCGATCTGGTGAGACGATCGACGAGCGCTGGCAGGGCTGGCGGATCATTGGACGGACAGACTTCGCCTGCGTCGATTTGGATGCGGCGCGGACATATCGGTCGGATAGAACTGCGGTATGTCTTACTCGGTCGAGCGATTCGACGCGCGGACCTGGAGCGTCGCCCAGCTTGACGCGTTGTTCGACGGAGCGTTCCCGGCATTCATCACTGCCGACGCCGTCGTCAGGACCTATGTATGGCGAGTGCGCGAGTGGTTCGCCGACCTGAACATAGTTTTGGTCAGCGGGGATCAGCCTGTTGCCACGGGCTGGGGTGTGCCGATTCGCTGGAATGGCGAAGTCAGCGACCTGCCAGCCGGGTACACCGATGCGATTCGGCGCGCTGTCGAGCTCCGAGAATCTGCGGGACAGGCCGACACATTCGTGGTGTGCGGCGGCATTGTCGACCCAGCAATGGGTCGCCGCGGTATCGCCGGCGAACTCATCGGAGTGCTGCGAGATTTGCCAGCTGCGGCCGACCTCGCCCGCGTCATCGCGCCCGTTCGACCCACCCTCAAGGCGACCTACCCGCTCACACCGATTGAGACCTTCAGCACGTGGCGTCGCGACGACGGTCTGCCGTTGGACCCATGGTTGCGCACCCATGTACGCACCGGTGGCCGCGTGTTGGCGTCGGCGCCGCACTCACAAACCATGACCGGCACAGTCGAGGAATGGGAGCGCTGGACGAGCCTGACCCTGCCGTCGACGGGCCACTACGTGATTCCGCATGGGCTCAGCCCCCTCTACATCGATCGCGAAGCCAACCTCGGTACCTACACCGAACCCAACATCTGGGTCCAGCACCGATAGGCGACCCACGCCGTCCGATATCGCCGGGTTTGTGTCAGCGGCGGTGCTGGGTGATCCAGTCGACCGCGAAGTCGACCAGCGGTCGCATCTGGTAGAGCCCACCGATGCCGGTCCCGACAGCACCGATGCGCTCGCCGGACGGTGTGGTCGCCGAGTATGCCTCGCCGATGGCCTCGAAATCTTCCTCATGTAGGTCGAGGTCCTCATACGCGACCCATGTGCGGGTGCCCTCGATCAGCACTGCTGCACCGTCGACTGCGAAGGTTTTGCCAGGCCAGGATGCCCGGTACTCGGCGAGGTGCAACGAGGTGTTGTTGCTGTGTCCGACTCCGAGTAACAACACTTTGGCGCTGAGATCGTAGAGACGTTCGAGCGGTGATTCCTCGCCGAGACTTGGGCTGAGCGCGTGCGGCTCCAGGATGTCGGTTGCGTGGTGTCCGTTGGCGGCGAATGACACGGTGGGGTGGCCGCTGCGGTGCGTGTCGGGATGGCGGAGGAAACAGTCGACGACCTGACCCATGCCGCGGGTCGGGGTGAGGGCGCGATCGAAGGCTGGAACTTCGGCGCGGATCATCGCAACCCAGGCCGGTTTCACTGGCGGGTTCTGCCAGCGTGCAGGGTCGCTGCGGCCGGAGTGCGCCGGCATGACGATCGTGCCGGACGACCCGACAGCTTCGAGCAACGACTCGACGACGGTCTGAGCGTCGCCGATGATCCAACCGAGTTGCGACATCGATGTGTGCACCATCACGATGTCACCGTCGCAAAGCCCGAGTGCCCGAAGGGAATTCACGAGCTGGCCAGGAGTGATGGGCAACGTCTGCCCGGCGATCAATTCATCCTCGGTCGGCATCTTTGCGATCCTAAGTGGTCTCCTGCGTGAGTGACTCCGTGAATAGTTCTCAGTGATCGACGCTGACTCGCAACACAGCTCGATGGGACACCTCCGGTCGATGACCGCCACGGGTGATCCTTGAAGTCGCAACATCCGGCACATCAAGATCGGCGGGCGGACCTCGACCCAGTCGCGAGGCTCGTGCAGCCGTCGGTGGCCGATACCGCCTACGTGGCGGATACTCGGCGCGACGGAATCGGGAAATCGTGCGCTCGGGGGTCCGACGACTCGAGAACGGCGTACCGCCCTTCCCCAGGACTGCGTTCCGACATCGCCACAATCTCCCACCACCTGCCCGATACCGCCGGCTTTCGGATTCGAGACGATCTCAGGTTTCGATGTAGAGGAAGTCGTCTTTGAGGAGTCCTGTGAGCGTGACTGGTTGTTGGCTTACCTGTACGTCGCCGTGCTGGACGAGGTTGTCGGGCGGGGACGATTTTGGTCCGTCCCACTCGACTGAAAGTTGGGGGTCGTCACATGCGACGCCGCTCTTCAGAAGGATGTCACATATGTGACCGTCGCCCGACCCGTCGACCACGAGGTAGCCCGTGACGGTGGCTGGTCCGGTCTGTCCTCGCATCTGTGCGATGGATCCTGTCAATGCCGGGGGAAGGACGGGCGGCGATGTGGCCGTCGTGAATGGCAGTGGGGAAAGGCTGTCGGCGATGCGGGTGATGATGTCGCGATTGGCGCCCGAGTCGTCGCCAACGATCATCAACAACCAGTGCTCGTCGGCGACGACCAAGGTGACGCTCGCCGGGTTGTCGGGTGTTGTGACCCAACTGCCGGTGCGTCCTTGAACGGTTGCTGTTGCGACCGTCGTGGCGCCGGTGAGCTGATCGACGTGCGATGACGTGGCGAGGGTGACGGAAATCGACGGTTGTCCGGCGAGACCGTATGTCGATGTCCATGAGCCGTCGGTTCCGAACTCACCGCGAGTACTCCAACCGTTGGGAAGCCATGCTGGCTTCGGCATCGGAATGCTCAGCGAGAGATGGGCTGGTAGAGATTTGCTTTGATGGACATCGACAACCGTGCGGTTCCCGACCGCTGAGGTCAGCGTGGCGTCGACCGACGACAAGCAAGCTTTCGTGTTGTCGTAGTCGAGTTTCAGCGGAATATCGATCTGAATCGTCTTGACGTCCTCGACGACGATCGGCGTAGGTACGTTGCCCGCACAGCCGTCCAGGCCGAGGTGCAGCGTTGTCGCTTGCGGACTTGATGCGGTCACGATGGAGATGTGTACCCAGCGCACGCCACTGCATGACGACAACCCACCAACAACCATGACGCCGCCCGCCATGAATCGTGCAACAACCCCCACACTCCCAGTCTTACCCACTCTCGACACCGACGGATGCCGAGTCGAGCCGCTCGACGAAATCGAAGTACAGATCGGCTCATCCACATTGTCGCTGAGGCGAGGCGAACAGGATCGACCCTGGGACACATTTCAGACTGCTCGAGACCGCCGGTTTGACGCGCGCCGGCAAGCCAGACGTCGAAGTCGGAGTTCAGTTGTGTGTGGCGACAGATTGCAGCGGCAACCTCCGGCGGCGCTTCACCGAGTCAGGCCCGGCACTCCGAGCCGATCGATTCGTCAAGCTAGATCGACATCGGTCGATGGATTGGTCACGGATTGGTCACGGATTTCTGATAACAGGGCGATATTTGGCGGTACGAGCCGACACGACTACTCGTCGAAAATAGCCTCTGACCAGCACGAACTGATACGAGGCGGCACCAGCCGACACGGCCGGAATCGCACTGATAATGTGAAGGTCGCTGGTTCGATTCCAGCTAGCCCCACCACCGTTGAACTGCGGGAATGAAGTTCGAGCGATCGCTGAAGCGGGCCTCAAATCTCCTGATTGGTCATAGAGTTTACACTGCACGATCGAGGAGCGCGGGACACGGACGCCGTGGCTTCCGCCTGCTGGCCCGGCATCCCATGGGCGTAGGTGTCCACCGAGGCGTGGCCCAGGTGGTCACCGACGACCTTGACAGTGACGCCGGCGGCGAGTGGCTTGTCGGCAGGGACCGTGCACGGGATACGTGGATCGGGGATCACCAAAGGTGATGCCGACTTGTTGCTGGGTTCGTGTGATCGTCGCACGGCGCTCGGTCGGCGCGATTTCGAGCTGATCGTGGTCGTGTTGCGTCTCGGTCTGCGTCGTGGCGAGGCGGCTCGTTTGAGGCTGGACGGCATCGACTGGCGTGCGGGTGAAGTTGCCTCACGAGGCAGTGGTCAAACGTGCCAGGACACATCACGTCACGTCGCTCGCGTGGGCCGGTATCGCACGGCGACCGCCCCTGACCGGAACTCATGGCGGTCCACCAGCTCGAGTTGGATGCGCTTGCGCAGACCGGCAAGCAGTGTCGGCCCGTGCCCGGCGATGACCGGCTGCACGAGGAACTCGTACTCGTCGATCAGTCCGAGATCTGCCAACGCCAGGGGGAGCGTCACGCCACCCACGAACAGGCCCTCGCCCGGCTCCTGCTTGAGCCGCTGGACCGTTTGCCCCAGGTCGCCGCGCACCAGCTCGGCATTCCAATCGACCCCGGCGAGCGAGCTCGACACGACGTACTTCTTCGCCCGGTCGATGGTCTCTGCGAACCGCATGTCCCACTCACCCATCCAGCCGGGCCACGAGCACGTGGCCGGCCGCCGCCACGCTGACTCCATCATCTCGTAGGTCACCCGCCCGAAGAGCAGGGCATCGGCTCGTCCCATCTCATCGGTCCAGTAGCGCATCGACTCCTCGTCCGGGGGGAGCCCTGCCTCGTGATGGCAGCATCCGTCGAGTGTGACGTTGATCGAGTATCGAAGTGGTCTCATCTCGTTGCTCTCCCTCGATGCGCGCCGTGCGTTCAGCGGACCGTGCTCAGACGATCGCCGGAGCCATTTCTCATCGGCCGATCGGACCGGCAGCGCGAGGCGGGGATCTCGCCGCCGGCTGCTTCGTTCGGCCACGAGAGTCGCTGCTGATGGGACTTTCGGCCGTGGCGGAGCGTTCGCACATCGGCGACGATACGGAGATGGAACCATCAGTTACCGAATCGACGCAGGTCCTGTCCGAAGCAGATTGCCTGGCACTGTTGCAGGTGACCGAGGTTGGGCGGCTGGCCATTGCCATCAACAACGTTCCCGACATATTCCCACTCAACTTCGTCGTCGATCACGGCACCATCGTCTTCCGCAGTGCAGAAGGGACGAAGCTCGCCGGCGCAGTACTCGGCAAATCCGTAGCCTTCGAGGTCGACGGGTGGAACGACACCACCGGTGTCGCCTGGAGCGTGATTGTCAAGGGCCATGCCGTCGAGATCGAGACCATGAACGAACTGTTCGAGGCGATCGACCTACCGCTCTACCCGTGGCACTCCGCACCGAAGCACCGATTCGTCCGCATCCGTCCGAGCCAGATCACCGGGCGGCAATTCCGTCTGGCCTATTCTCCCACCGGGAACGAACCGACGACCTCGCCAGCGATACCATCTACCACGAACAACGGCCGGAGCGCTCGGAGCGCGGCGCGCAGCCTGTAGTCCAGTACTGGCAACGGCACGCCGCTGACGTTGGCAGCTTCGCGACGCGTGCAACCGCCCCAACAGACGATCACGATGACTGCCCGATGCAACGGATCGAGCCTCGACAACGCCGCTTCTACCCGAACCACATCGTCCGGGACGGCGGCAGGGTTGCTCGTGCCGTTGATCGAGACGTCGTCGAACGTGGATCCCTCGGCATTCGCTCGGCGCAGCGCTCGCTCACGCTCGGCTTCGGCAGATTGTCGCGCCCGGAGGACCTCGATCGCCGACTCGCGGCTCAACGTGAGCAGATGCGCTCGCAGTGAGCGCTCGGCGAGGTCGCCACCGAGATGATGCCGACAGAACTTCACGAACGTCCGGTGTGTGACTTCGTCGGCAACCTCCGACCCCCATGTGTAGAGAGCGGTGTCGAAGACGGCCTGTCCGTGAGCGGCATACACGGTCGCCAACTCGTCGACGGTCAGAACCGGTGCCAACGGGCTCATCGTGCCCGGCGATCACGTCGACCGCAGTGGAACGGAACATTCGATTCGAGCACCCGCACGGCCCAATCTCCCCAGAACAGTGACAGCAACCGGATCCAGGGTCTGTTGAGCACATCGCTCGAACGCTGAAAGTAGCATAACTACCACAAAGTGTCAACATCGACCCGCATCCAGTCCCGACGTCCTCTGCGTCGTTCGCCCCGGTTCTTCCGTCGAGTCGACCGATCACGGTAGTGTGAGCCGGGTGCTGAGGTTCATCCAGCGAGCTTCGTTCGCTTTGTCGATTGCTGGGATCGTCGCCGGTGTGCTGCGGGTCCGCGGCACCGGGGGGATACCGCCTCGCGAAGGCGGATGGCGAGAACTTCCGCTGAGCCGATCTGGCGACTGATGTCATCGGTGAAACGCTTCGACATCGGCGTGGTCGGGCTCGGCGCGCTGGGCTCGAGGGTGACACGACAGCTCGGTCTTCGCGATGCATCGATCGGCGTCTTCGACGAGCGTCGCGACGCACTCGACAGAGTGAGTTCGGTGAGTGGACCGAATGTATCGACAGCGACGTCCGACGAGGTCCTGTCGTCCGGCGTCGTGGTGATCGCCACGCCTGCCGCCCACCATTCGATGCTGGCGATGGTCGCCGAACGCGGCGGGATCGCTGTGTCGACGTCCGATGACGTCGGCGACGTCGAACGGATGCTCGACCTCGACGTGCCGTCCATCATCGGTGCGGCATTCGCGCCGGGGCTGTCGGGTCTGTTGGCGCGTCTGCTCAGTACCCACCTGGATCAGTGCGACGAGATACACGTCTCGATGCACGGTACCGGTGGGCCGGCGTGTGCCCACCAACATCATCGTGCGCTCGGGGGCTCAGCAGCGGGCTGGCACGACGGCGAATGGATCAGCAGGCCAGGCGGCAGCGGACGTGAGCTCTGCTGGTTTCCGGACCCTGTTGGGCCTCGCGACTGCTACCGCGCCGAGATGGCGGACCCGTTCTTGATCCATCGCGTCTTCCCAGGTGTCGATCGCATCAGTGGTCGTCTGAGCGCGACCCGGCGCGACCGTTTCACTGCCCGGCTGCCGATGCTCAGTCCTCCCCACAGCGAGGGCGGAGTCGGCGGCCTCCGTGTCGAGGTGCGCGGTCGCCTCGATGGCCAACGTCAAACGTTTATCGCCGGTGTCGCCGAACGTGTCGCCGTCGGTGCGGCTGCCACGGTGTCTGGGTTCGTGAGTGCGTTCCTCGACGGTCTGATCACGGTCGACAGAGCAGTCACCACAGCAGACGAGGCGTTGCCGACGGCGTTGCTGGTCGAGCGGATCAGGAGCTACGGATTGAGCCTCAACGACTACGTCGGTAGTGAGACCGTTTCCGCTTGGTAGACGCAGCCGCCCGTAGAATTCGGGAGATGCCCACTCGGATCATGTCGCGATGAACGTTCCATGGCTACCTGAGGGACGCACAGCGATGCTTCCCGGCCGCGGCGAGGTCTTCTTCCGTCTGTTCCGCCACGCCGATTCGTCAAGACCGACGGTGCTGCTGCTGCACGGTTGGACCGCTTCGGCCGACACGCAGTTCTTCGCCGCCTATGAGGCCATCGCTGCTCGCTACAGCATCGTAGCGATCGACCATCGCGGCCACGGTCGCGGCATGCGCGACACGTTCACGCTCGAGGACTGCGCTGACGACGCTGCCGCACTGCTTGGACTGCTCGGCATCGAGCAGGTGATTGCCGTCGGTTATTCGATGGGCGGTCCGATCGCCATGCTGCTCACCCACCGGCATCCGCAGCTCGTTGCTGCGCTACTGGTGCAGGCAACGGCGATGGAGTGGAGCGCAACCCGGCTCGAACGGTTCCAATGGCGCTTCGTCGGCGTCTTCGGTGTGTGGATGCGCTCCCGTTGGCAGCGGCACACCTTGCGCCTGGTGCTACGCAGACTGCAGCACGAACAGCCGAAGCTCGAGCCGTACCTCGTGTGGCTGGAGGGTGAAGTCGTCCGCAACGATGCGCTCGGTCTGCTGCAAGCCGGCCGTGCATTGGCTCGGTACGACGCCAGGCCGTTTGCATCCGGGCTCGGTACACCTTCGGCATCGCTCATCACGACGGCCGATCGCCTTGTCCGTCCGCGCAAACAACGCCAACTCGCCGAGGCACTCGGTGCGGTCGTCCGCGAACTGCCGGCGGATCATCTTGCGGCAATGGTCAACGGTGAGGAGTACACGGCGCTGACACTCGAACTCCTCGGACTGCTGTCGGCATCGGTTGCCGACAGCAGCACAGCAATCGGCAGTTGATTATCCTCCTTGCATGACCGAGCCCGATTCGTCGAACCTGCCACCTGGCTTCCAGCCTGCGCAGCTGCCGGACGAATTGCCGCACATCGTGCCCCACGATTCGCCTCGCAACGACCAGCCAGCCGTGAAGACGTCACCGAAGACGTCACCGAAGCCGAACGATTTGACGCCACCGCCACACGAACCCGCAGCGCAGCGCCGATTGCCCACCGACGCAACCACTCACGGAACCACCGACGGAACCACTCACGCAACGACGGTCGCGCCGACCGGTGGCGGAAATCCGATTGACCGGACGGAGACGGGAGTGCCGTCAGGCTTCGACCCGGTACCGACGAATGATCGAGCAGCGACATCGAACCCGCCCGGCGCGACGTCCGGACGGGCACGCCCGGGCCGACGACGGCCGACCACAACGGCGGCGATGTCGCCGTTCGGTCTGGCGATCCCCGCCGGGGGAGTACTGGCCGTCGTCGGTTCGATCCAGACGTGGTCGACGGGCAAGGTCGGTCGCAAAAAGATCGGCTACAACGGATTGCAGCATGGTCACAACGGTGTGCTGTTGGTGTTGCTCGGCATTGTGCTGATCGCCGTCGGTCTGCTGATTGTTCGTCGCGGTCGCCAGCCGATCCCGGCGATCGTCGCCGGCGTCTTCGGTGTCGCCGTCTCGATCGTCGCCGTCTTCGATCTTGCCGACATCGCCAACCACTCCGACGGCTTCGTCGCCAGCGCGACCGTCGGACCTGGCCTGCCGATCGTGCTGCTCGGCGGTGTCATCGCCGTCGTCGGTGGCGTCGCCACACTTTTCGAGAAATAGGACTGCGCTATCCGGCGCGGCGACCGTCGATCGAGTCGTCAATCGCCTCGGTGCCGACCGACGGGTTGAGCTGCTCGGTCAGCTTGGTGATCGCCCTGGTCAGTTCTTGAAGGTGATCTCTGAGATCCTCGGTGGTGACGACGTCACCGAGTGCCAGACGGACACCGGCGAGTTCACGGGCGAGGAACTCGGTATCGGCCTGGGTCCGTTCGGCAACGCGCCGATCATTGTCGGTCTGCGAACTGTCGCGGATCTCCTGGCGGTTCTGCGCCAACAGGATCAACGGGGCTGCGTAGGCGGCCTGGGTCGAGAACGCCAGGTTCAGCAGGATGAACGGATACGGGTCCCAGCGGAGGAAGACAAAGGCGACGTTGCAGGCGATCCAGACGATGACGATGAACGTCTGGATGACGATGAATCTGGCGGTACCGAGATAGCGGGCGATCGTTTCGGCGAACTGCCCGAAGGCCTCAGAATCGTAGGAGACGCCGATCCGTCGGCCTTGACGCGGTGACGTGAGGTCTTGGCGACGTGTCATTCACCCTCACCTCACCCCTCTCATCGGCCAGTTCACCGGCAACCGAAGCGTCCACTGTCAAGTGACGGTGGACGTGTGGCGGCGTCGCTGACGCCACCCGGTAGGAAGTGTACGGTCCAGCACGTCGTCAACGGTGATTGCTCCGAGCAAACGGCCGGCCTCGTCACAGACACCGATCGCCAGCAGGTTGTAGGAAGCCAGGCGTTCTGCGACCTCCCGGTCCGTCATCGTCGGCGCGACAGCTGGTTCGGTTTCGAGGCAGCGGCGGAGTTCCATCGACGGCATCTCTCGCAACAACCGTTGGAAGTGCACCAGCCCGAGGTAGGTACCGGTCGGTGGCCGGTATGGCGGCTGGCAGATGAAAACCTGGGCGGCGATCGAGACGAGCCAGTCGGGGTCACGGATCTGGGCGAGCGCCTCGGCAACCGTGGCCGTCGGGCCGAGGATGATGATGTCCGGAGTCATCAGTCCGCCGGCGGTGCCCTCCTCGTACGACAGTAGATTGCGGATGACAGAGGCCTCTTCCGGCTCCATCGCCGCAAGGATCCGCGTTCGCTGCTCGCCAGGCATCTCCGCCAGCAGGTCGGCGAGATCGTCGTACTCCATCTCGTCGAGCACTCCGAGCAGGCGTTGCAGGTCGAGCCCTTCGATGATGCGCAACTGTTCGGCTTCTGGCAGTTCTTCGAGCAGATCGGCGAGGCGTTCGTCGTCGAGCATCTCTGCGAGTTGCTTTCGTTTGGCGAGCGGCAGTGCGCGTACGACGTTGGCGACGTCACTCGGATGCATGTCACGCAGGCGCGCAGCCTCCGCTGCCATCTCTGTACCGGTGAACAACTGCACGACGCCTGGCTCGTCCCAATCGGCGAGGCGGAACGATGGCCGGCGACGCAGCGCCGACCGCCGGGTGAGGCGGACCTTGGCGACCTCCCAGGTGTCGCCGTGGCGAGTTGCGAGTCCGTGTCGGATGGCGACGTCGCTGACGGCTTCGTCGCCGACCTTGTGGTCGATGATGTCCTTGCCGAGAAGCAGTTCGCCGGGTTTGGCCTTGAACGGGTTGACATCGACATCCCACGAACGGAGGTGAGCACCCTCGGCGTCGAGGTCGACGCGACCGGAATTGACGAAGATCCTGCGACGTTGCGAGGTGGCGACGAAGCCGATGACCCTTGGCGCTTCGTTGGTTCCCTTGCTCGGGACGACGACGAGGTCTTCGATGCGCCCGATCGAGGTGCCGTCGGCATCGAGGAGCGGTAGACGCATCACTCGGAATGCGTAGATCAGCTCGTTCGCCATATGACCGAGACTAGTGTTCTCGACACAATGAGCATCGTGGACGTCGACGAGCAACTGAGCTACGTCTGTCCGCGATGCCAGAACGAGGTGTCGGAACGCTTCTACGGTCCGTGCAACGCCTGTCGCACCGTGCTCCGCAGCACCTATGCCAGCGAGGGCAGGGTCATCGAACTGTCGGAATATGTGCCGAAGATGAACGTCACCCCGAACGCCGTCGCCGTCAAGGACGATTGAGTGCCGGCTCGCTACTGAGGTCAGGCCGTCTCGGCCGCGGCGGACGGGAGTCCAGCTCCCGGACGAAAGGCCGCTTCCTTGGCGGTGGCGGTCCGCTCGGCCATCTGGGCGATGGTGACACCCATCGCTGCTGCGGCACCTTCGTGCGACATGATTTTCTGCATGATCGCCGCACCGGCTCCGGCCATCAGTTCCTGGCGATGTTCGCCGACGAAGGCCGCAGAGGCGCGCATCGGTTGCAACTGACCCTGGATCTCGGGGATCACGTAGCGGGCGACGAGATCCCAGGAGCGCAGTGTCGCCTCCGCGTTCGCCCAGTCGTGGGCGAAGCCGAGCACGACGCCGAAGCCGCCGGTTCGCTCCTGGAGGTCGCGTATCGCAGCGATCAGATCGTCCGGTGTTCCGACGACTGCTGCGCCCGCACCGGCAGCGCCCTGACCGGTGATCTGATCGAGCAACTCCCACGGATCCTCGACTCGTTTGGCATCGGGCCGCCCGAGCACGTCTGCGTTGTAGTCGTTGTTCCACCGCTGCAGGCCGAGGAGCGCTTCGTTGCGCGCCTGCTCGCGGGTCTCGGCGATATGCCAGGCCATCAGCACGCGCCAGTTGCGCCGATCGACGGTCTGGCCGTGCTTGGCTGCGGCCTCCTCGGCAAATCCCCACTGGGTCGGTAACGACTGGATACCGGCGGAGGACGTCGAGGCGATCGAGAGCGCTCCGATGCCGTACTTCCCGGCGATCTGCATGCCGGACGGTGATATCGATGAGGCGGTGACCATCGCCATCTTCTCCTGCAGCGGCAGGATCTGCAGCGCAGCATCGCGCATCGTGAACCAGTCGGACTCGTAGTCGAAGCGATCCTCACCGGCGAGCAGCCGAATGATCACGCCCTGGGCCTCGTCTTGGCGGTCGCGTTGCACGAGTGGATCGATACACAAGGTGCGGGCATCGGACGGCAGCGCACCCGGGCCAGAGCCGAACATCGCCCGACCGCGACTCATGTGGTCGAGTTGGACGATCCGCTGGGCGACGTTGAACGGATGATGGTAGGGGAGTGACACCACACCCGTGCCGAGGCGGATCGTGTGCGTCCGCTGGGCTGCAGCGGCGAGGAACATCTCCGGGGAGGCGATCATCTCCCAGCCAGTGGAGTGGTGTTCGCCGCACCAGAACTCGTCGAACCCGAGGCGGTCGAGGTGTGCCGCCAACGCCAGGTCACGCTCGAACAGCAGCGTCGGGCTCTCACCGACCGGGTGATGGGGTGCGAGGAAGGTACCGAATTGCACGCGTGTCATCGGTGCAACGTAGGCGCTGACCTGCAACGGTGACGACCCCGAGATCTCGGATGGTCACGGCGAGGGTGCGTCATTTGACAATAGTTGATTAACTAGATCATGATTATCGCAAACATCAACAAGGGGCTCCAGTGAGACGTCTGCTCAGCTTCAAGAAACTCGTGCTCGGCCTGTTCGTCGCCGGATCCGTCGGCATGACCTCATGCGGCAGTTCCTCGACGGTCGCCAGCTCGTCGACGAAAGCGGCTGGTTCGACGACGATCGCCGGTTCGACAACAGCGACCGCTTCGACAACGGCTTCGGCGGGTTCGACTCCCGCTGGAACTGCAGCCGGCACTGCTTCGACTGCCGCAACCTCCGGAGCCAAGGTCACGTTGAGGCTCGGCTACTTCCCGAACATCACCCATGCCACCGCGCTGGTCGGCGTCGGCAAAGGGATCTTTGCCGACAAGCTCGGCCCGAACGTCACGCTCAAGACGTCGACGTTCAACGCTGGGCCGGCGGCCATCGAGGCATTGTTCGCCGACGCCATCGATGCCAGCTACCTCGGACCGAACCCGGCGATCAACGCCTGGTCGAAGTCCAAAGGCAAAGCATTGGAGATCATTGCAGGGGCGACCTCCGGTGGAGCGCTGTTGATCGTCAAGCCGGCGATCAACTCGGCAGTTGATCTGAAGGGCAAGAAAATCGCCTCCCCGCAGCTCGGCGGGACGCAGGACATCGCCCTGCGCTCATGGCTGAAGACCAACGGCCTGTCGTCGGACACGACCGGAGGCGGAGACGTCTCGATCGTCCCGCAGGACAACTCGTTGACGCTCGATGCCTTCAAGAGTGGAGCGATCGACGGAGCATGGGTGCCGGAACCGTGGGCGACGCGGCTGATCCAGGAAGGTGGCGGGAAGGTCCTCGTCGATGAGAAGACGTTGTGGCCTGGCGGCAAGTTCGTCACCACCCACCTCATCGTCGCCACGAAATTCCTGGACGCCCACCCGGACGTCGTCAAAGGGTTGCTGGAAGGCCAGGTCGCAGCAAACGATTTCGTCAACAAGCATCCCGAAGAGGCGCAGCAGATCGCCAACGCCCAGATCAAGGCGATCACCGGCAAGGCGTTGAGTGATGCCGTCATCAAGGCCGCTTGGCAGAACCTGACGTTCACGAACGATCCGATCGCCAGTTCCCTGCAGGCCAATGCCGACGCTGCGATCTCCGCCGGCCTGCTGGCCAAGGTCGACCTCACCGGCATCTACGACCTCGGTCCGCTGAACGATGTGCTCAAGGCCGCCGGCGAACCGGCCGTCGCAGGTCCGTGACGATGACCGCCACCGTTTCAGCCGCGGTCAGGACCACGACAGCTGACCGTGTCGAGGGTTCATCGGTCGATATCGCCGTCGAGTTGCGCGGGCTCAGCAAGGTGTATCGCAGTGGGCGCAACCAGGTCCAGGCGTTGGATCGCATCGACCTCGGCTTCCCGCGTCATTCGTTCACCTGCGTCGTCGGCGCATCCGGATGCGGGAAGTCGACGTTGCTCAGCATCATCGCCGGGTTGGATCAGCCGACGGCCGGTGAGTTGTCGGTCAACGGCACTGTCGGGCTGATGTTCCAGGAGTCGGCACTGTTCCCGTGGCTGACGGCCGAGCAGAACATCGAACTGCCGATGAAACTGCGGCGGGTTCCCAAGGCCGAGCGCAGAACGAGAGTGCAGCAGTTGCTGCAACTCGTGCGGCTCGAAGGATTCGGGAGCAAGCGTCCGCACGAACTGTCTGGCGGTATGCGCCAGCGCGTCGCCCTGGCCAGGGCGCTTGCGCAGAACGCCGATGTGCTGTTGATGGATGAACCGTTTGGTGCACTCGACGCGATGACGCGCGACATCCTGCACCACGAACTCGAACGCATCTGGCAGCAGACCGGCGCGACGATCATCTTCGTGACCCACAACGTCCGTGAAGCCGTCAGACTCGGTGATCGCATCGTGCTGCTGTCGAGCCGTCCAGGTCGCGTCGTCGACAACTTCGACGTGCACTTCGCCAGACCACGTCGAATCGAATCCCCCGAAGTCGGTTCACTCTCCATTGCTGTGACATCGCGGTTGCGTCAGGAGGTCGCCCGCCATGGCACTGACGTTCCGACCTGACGAATCTGCAGACAACGCCGACGTCGTCGACGGGGCGATGTCAGATCGGGCGATGGCCGCTGACGCCGACGAAACGGGCGATGAAGCGATGGATGAACTCGGGCTGGTAGAGCGTGAACTCGAGGCGAAGCAGTCAGATGACGAGGTCGCCGGCGAACTCGCCGGACTGGACGCACTCGATCGACTCGAGCTGGCGAAGGGTGCGCTCACGCTACGCGTGTGGAAGTCGCTGTGGCCCAAACTGGCGGCCATCGCTCTCGTGCTGCTGGCGTGGCAGGCGGTCACCTGGTCGCATTGGAGACCCGACTATGTACTCCCAGGACCGCGCGTCGTACTGCCGCAACTGTGGCACGAACTCGGTACTGGCAGGACGTGGACCGCAATCGGATCGACGATGCGCCGGGCAGTGACGGGATTCGCCATGGCGATCGTCATCGGCCTGCTGATCGGTGTCGCCGTCGCCAGATCGAAGGTGCTGCGCAGCGCTGTGGGATCACTGATCACCGGACTGCAGACGATGCCGTCAGTCGTGTGGTACCCGCTTGCCGTCGTGCTGTTCAAGTTGTCGGAAGGGGCGATCATCTTCGTCGTCGTGATCGGCGCGGCTCCGTCAATCGCCAACGGGGTGATCAACGGTATCGACCACATCCCACCGTTGTTGACGAGGGCCGGTCGAGTGCTCGGCGCACGCGGGTTGCAGGCCTACCGTCATGTGATCCTTCCGGCGGCACTGCCGTCGTTCCTCGCCGGACTCAAGCAGGCATGGGCGTTCGCCTGGCGCAGCCTGATGGCCGGCGAACTGATCGGCGGTATCGCCGCGATATCCATCGGTGCCCGCCTGAACAACGAGCGCGATCTGAACGACACGCCGGGCCTGCTGTCGTGGATGATCATCGTGTTGATCATCGGTGTCGCCGTCGATTCGCTGGTTTTCGGTGTGGCAGAACGCACGATCCGTCGGCGGCGGGGCCTCGGCATCTGACCGCTGCGGCGCTCCGGGCGTCAGGCCTGGAGTGGTTGTGCAGAACAGCGGTGCATGCTGTCTGAACTGCACAAACGCTCGGGGTGCGAGGGGTGTGGGGTGAGTCGGAGGTGTCGTTTCAGGAGCTCAGCGCTTCGCCGATGATCGCCAACTCGCACTCGCCGAGGCCGATGTCGGCGACGGCAGCCAGGCCGCCCGGGCTCATCTTTCGGGCGGTCTTGCGAACGATGTCGAGCACCTTGAGGTGGTCGTTGGCGGCGGCGAAATCAGCGAACTGTGTTTCGAGGAAGACCAGGCAGGCAACATCTTCGATGAGTTGTGCATCGATGTCCGTCGACAGATGTTCACGCCTGATCAGCGACTGCACACGCTCGATGATCGGCTGCTCGTAGCCGGCATCCGTCATGATCACGGCGACATCGACGGCGTGTCGGGCCTTCTGATCCCTGCGCCAGCGGAGGTAGCCCGGCTTGCCGGCAGGGTAGGTTTGGCGTGGTACCTCCCATCGCCGCAGGTGATGTGCCCGCACCGCCAGCAGTATCGTCTCGTCGGCCCGGGGCGCGAGATGTAGCGCCCACGACATGGCGCGCATACCGTGGGCGAGTGCCAATGGCATCGTCGAACCGTTCACTGTCACGGTGTTCGGGTCGGCGCTGTTGGCGGCGTCGATCGCCGAGACGGCCAGCCCGAAACGGGCGCCGTCGGCGATGGAAGGCGACAGGTGCTCGTTCAGACAGCGCACTCCGAGTCGCCGACCTCGGCGGAGAACGGCCCGGTCTCGTCGTAGTCCGTATAGAAGTCTGGCGCTGCTTCCGGCGTCGGGAAGACGTCGAGTTCCTGCAACTGCAGCGCAACCGCTTTGGCACCGCCGACGCGGTCCATCCACGTCCGGAACGCCTCGCCGGCGGTGCGCTCCTCGGCAAAGCGGCGAACGACCCTGGCGGCGGCTTCAGGAGCGGCCTTCGCCGGCAGGCGCAATGCCTTCTCGCCGAAATGGATCTGTTCCTGGCCGACGTAGCCGCCGAGCAACATCTGATAGCCGGGAGCCGATTGGCCGTGCGCACGGCGTTCTGCACCGAAGAAACCGATGTCGGAGATGTGGTGCTGCCCGCAACTGTTGGTGCATCCGGAGATGTTGATACGAATACCACCGATGTCGCCGAGGCCCTCCTCCTCGAGCCTGTCGCCGATCGCCTTGGCCAGACCGCGGGACTGGGTGACGGCGATGTTGCACGTGTCAGCACCAGGGCAGGACACGACGTCCCGTGCCAGTTCGGCACCAGGCCTGGCCATCGAGATCGTCTCGAGGCGCTGGAAGAGGATCGGCAACTGCGCCTCGGTGAGACCTCGGTAGACGACGTTCTGGCGATTGGAGATACGTACGTCTGCAGCGAATTCTCGCTGGATGGCGGCCAACGAACGGAACTGTGAAGCGGTGATGTCCCCGAGGGCGGCGTAGGCGACGGCAGACACGCTGCCATTGGCGGCGCCACGGATGACGCTCGTCGCGACCCAGCGGAGATACGGGTCACTCGGTGTCAGCGACACCTGGATGCCCTGACCGACCGGTGTCACCTCGCCCGACTGGACGCGCCCGGCCGGAGCGTCGCCGGCCCTGGTGACCTCCGCAGGGATACCGCCGGGCCACGAAGCCGACGCCGGAAGTGTGCGCCGGACCTTGAGCACGCGACGTTGGACTTCTTCCCAGCCGAGGGTGTCGATAACCCACTTCATGCGGGCTCGAAGCTTGTTGTCGCGATTGCCGGTCTGATCGAACACTCGCAGCGTCGCCTCGATCGTCGGGAGCAGGTCCTCGCGGGAGGTGAACGGCTCGAGCGCCAGCGCCGGATGCGGGTTCGCACCGAGCCCACCGGCGATATACACCCGGAAGCCGGCTTCGGAGCTTCCATCTTCGAGCACCCGTGTGGTGGCGATCACGCCGACGTCGTTGAACATCGCTTGGCCACAGTCGGTCGAACAACCGGAGAAGTTGATCTTGAACTTGCGAGGTAGGCGCTGGCCGAGGGGGTTGCGGACGAAGTGACGGAACGCAGCCTCGGCCCAGGCGGTCACGTCGAGATGCTCGTGAGGGCATGCGCCTGCAAGATGGCATGCCATCACGTTGCGGACCGTGTCGCCGCACGCTTCGCGGCTCGTCAGCCCGACAGAAGCGAGATGGCGCATGACTTCGGCGACCTGGCGCAGGTCGACGTAGTGCACCTGGACGTTCTGGCGAGTGGTGAGGTGGCCCCAGCCACGTGAGTACTTCTCCGAAATGAACGCCATCATGTCGAGCTGTTCCGGGGTGATCGTGCCTGCCGGCAGCTTGATGCGCACCATCTGATTGGTGCCGCCCTGACGCTGGCCGTAGATGCCGTTGTTGAGGCGCATCACACGGAAGACGTCCTCTTCGATCTCACCGGCGAGATAGGCCTCAGCGGCCTGCTCGAACCGTTCGATGTCGCGTTGCTGTTCGGCGTCGAGATCGCGAGGTGTGGGAATGACGGGTGTGATCCCCATGGCGTGCCTCCCAGGCAGATTCGGCAAGATTGTGGACTTCCTTGGTCAACAATAGGCCCGTCGGTCGCTGATGCCAAGGGTGACGGCGGTTTAGTCGCCGGGGCGCTCGCCGATCTCGCGCAGCGCATCGTGGAGCGCACGTCGCAGCCGTCTGGTGTGGTCAGGTGTGAGATGAAAGATCAGGCCGGTACCCGGTTTGCCGTACTCCTCGGCGGTGAGCACGACTCGCGGTTCGGAATCGTCGTAGTCGTCGCAGATCGCTACCGCCCACGACAGGCGTGCGGCATCCTCGTCACCGGGAGGCAGGTCCGCCTCGTTGAACGGCTGGTCATCGATCGAACGTCTCACACCGCTCTGTCTACCGCTCTCTCCCGGGAACTGAGTCCACCTACCCGCCAGTTCTGGCGGCAACCGGGCCGAAGAACTTCTGCTTGGGCTATTTGAGAATGTTGACCGCTCTGGCGACCACCAGTACGACCAACGACAGTGAGACGATCGACTGCAACATCATCGTCAGCTTCGCCCAACGCGCGAGCGGCAGCGTGTCCGTCGGGCTGAACGCTGTTGCGTTGGTGAACGAGAGGTACAAATAGTCGATGAACTCCGGAGTCCAGTCCGGCTTGGAGAGGTTCTCGACCGTCATCTGGGCGAAGAGGAAGTCCGGATACGGCTTCATCGCCATCGCTCGTGCCGCCGGTCCGCCGCGATCGAGATCCCAGTACCACATCGAGAAAACGATTACGTTCGTCAGCCAGATCGCACCACCTGGCAGCAGCAATCCGCCGGCGCTCTCACCGGCGTGGCCGTTCAACAGTGCGGCGATCAGGCGCAGGCCGGACCCGGCGTTGGAGAACGACATCACGAAGATCAGCGAGATGCTTAAGGTTCGCAGGAGCGGCGTGTGCTTCGTGATTCGCTTCGGATGGGCGACCCAGAGGGCGACGGCGACGGCGATACCGACGGCGGGGAACAGCCACCGGGGCGGCATCGCGTATCTCGGAGGCAGTGCGATCTGCAGGAAAATGGCAGCGGTGACTGCGCCGCGTACCGGCCAGGCCGATTCGCCCTCGGTGAGACGACGCCACGCCGGCTGCACCAGTGCGCCGACTTCCGGCAATGCCCTGACCGGGGCGGTGAGAAACCTGGCGATATCGCTGAGAACGCCGGGGCCGGGGTCGTCGAGAGGGTCCTCGCAGTTGTCGATCGGCCCGCCGGCCGGCGGGTTGATCGCACCCTCGTCGTTCCTGTCGCGGCCGTCCGGTTCGTCGACGTGCTCGGTCATCATTCGATCATCGCAGGTATGCGTGGTCGGCGATATCTCAGGCGGAATCCGAGGTGGAATCCGAGGTGCCGTCGTGGCGATGGACCGCTACACTCGACAGGCCTGACGGGGACGTAGCTCAGTTGGCAGAGCGCTACCTTTGCAAGGTAGATGTCAGGGGTTCGATTCCCCTCGTCTCCACCCGTGAAAGCCCAGCTCAGACAGTCATGCCCCCCTTGCGGTGGGCACCCTGGTAGATGAGAATCTGTTTGGGCCGTTCGCCGAGCCCGGTTCCTCAATGATGCTGCGAGCTCGTAGCTCAGACTGG
>JANXUF010000013.1 GCA_025356335.1 Actinomycetes bacterium | reverse complement strand
GCCACCACCTGGCTCCCGCCGGTTTCCACGACGACATTCAACGTGCTGTTACGGTTCACTTCGCAAGTGCCCTTCCGCATGGTGCTTTTGGTGCTTCACACCTCCAGAATCCCTTACGGCAAGGGCACTTGCGCGGATACCAACCTCAAAACACGTGAATAATCAGGGCTAGTGAGCCTCGTGAGCGGGCGTCACTAGTCGCCAGCAAGATGGAACCAAGGTGAAAGCGGTGTTACTAAGTTCCGGAAACAATTCACCGTCAATTACATAGCCGAGCTCTCCTTCAACATTAACTTGTGAACATCTGAGGTGCTCCACACCATCTAGTGATAATAGGTTGCCCCTCCGGAGAGCAAGGCCTGCCTGAATCCGTCGTCGGGGCGAATCGCCCATGACTGCGAGAATTTCTATCATGCCGTCGTCAGCGCGCGCTGCAGACAGCATTTCCGTGCCCCCTCCGATTGTGCCCCCATTGCAGATGGCGATCATCGCCATCGGCCCTTCTAAGGTTGTCCCATTGTCCGTCGAAATTGAGTAGCGGGGAGAGCTCGAACGAAGACCGGCGAGAGCGGCGCCGATCTGATAGCTTCGTCGACCGAAGAATGGTTTTATATGAGAAGCAAATCGAGAAGCTTTAAAGCCCATCCCGCAATGGGCAACATTGACTATAATGTTGCCGTCACTAGCGACTATGAGATCAAACAAACGATTTGACCCTGCGGCAACTAGGGTTGCAGCCTTACTGATTTCCAGCGGAATGCCTAAGTGTCGCGCAAAGTCGTTACCAATTCCGAGCGGTAAGAGTCCTATCGTGGTGGTATTTAGCCGACCGAGGTCCCGAAGGAGCTGGAGAACTGCGTGAAGCGAGCCGTCTCCACCACCGACAACGAGGGTCCCGCGCTCATGGGTCTCAATGGAACGTTTTAATTGGTGGATGTCCCGGCAACGCGTCGTTTTCACGCTGCCATACCTCGCTAGTATCCTTTCAGCGACAGCAACGCCTTCATCGAAGCTCGCTCCGGCCCGCTGGTTTATCACTAGGCTGAAGTCTTCGTCCATTTCTTGGGCCTCTATTGACTCTCTCCATACAGTGGGCTCCTTAGACGCTCGCCGAGCTGTTTTCGCGAATTGTTCCAAAGCGTCCGCCGCCCAGCGGTAGCCCCGTAGAGAGCCGTCACGATAATTAATCCTGCCGCTAAGTAGAATAGAGAGGCACCCCAACGAAACGTGGAGGTCGTGATCTGTCTTAGACTTAAATAGCTCAAAAGGCCCGTCGCGAGCAGAACCGCTATGTAGAGTGTGTAGTTGAGAACTCTCAACAGCCATTCTGCTCTGACCGGACTCGTTATTAGTTGGAGTAGGTGAATCCAAGATGGAATCGGGATCTCGTGAGGAGATGGGTCGGTTGAGCTCTTACCAGCTTCGGGGATTAGTTCCATTATCTGGCCTTGACGAACGATTCCGCCGAGTGATATAAAGGTAGCTCCACCCACCATCAATGTTCTCTCAATCGCCTTCATATAGTATCTTCGCAGGAGAGTCGAGAACCCGATCTGAATTATTAAAGCTCCAATGGCCAGCGGGGCCAGCGGAAGGGAGGCCCACACCATATTACGTACGGGGGCGCAGACTTTGTTCGCGACCCGACATGAATTTGAGTAGTTGACGAGGGCAATCATCCCTGCCGCGACTGCCACGTCGAGAGACAACAGCGTCACCGTCACAGTAAGCCCCTGTCTATCGTCCCCCCTGCAGAGGTCGTACTCCTTCAGGAGAAGGTCTTGGTTTGCTCCACCGGCGCCCTGTGTCATGACCGGTATTCCTACCAGACGTGTGCCGTGATGGTAAACCGATCACCCAAACGCTCGGCGGTGGCTTCACCGGCACGTCAACCGCAGTGCTACGCACCAATCGCATCGTCGACGTCTTCGCCATCAACGAACTCGGCCAACTCGCCCATCGGGCACTCCCACCGACCAGCTGGACCGCATGGGAGATCGTCGGCAGCAACTTCACCGGCACACCCACCACCGCAACAGTGCGCACGAACGGCTAAGTCGACCTCTTCGCCATCAACACCACCAGACACCCGTATGCCGCGATTGATCGACATGCCACCGAGGTGCTCAGGACTCGAAATGCCATGACATCGACCACAGCGCAAAGATCGTGGTCCGCCGAACGGTGCCGTTCGACAGACGTATGCTCATCGGCGTGGCTAGGGCAAGCCTTTGGGCGGCGGCAGGGTTTTGGGCGATGGCCAGCATCCTCGCGCTCTCTACAGTGATCGCTTCATGCTCATCAGGCGCCGAGCGAGTCTCGACGCCTGATACCTCCCGCCCTACAGCGTCGGCCACGACGGCCGCTGAGACCACGACGGCCGCTGAGACCACCACCCCCCTTCCGGCCGTCGTGTCGATCAGCGTCGACGACGAGGGTGCGTCATTGACCGGCTGGGTCCGGGAGACACAAATCCAAGCTGTCTACATCTCGTGGATTGTCGTCGGCGCGTCCATCACAGGCGTCGAGCAAGTGGCAACCCTGAAGGGCTCAGCGGTTGTCAGCTCCTCGTACAACATCGCCGGAATTCACCAGGCGCCCAACGTCCACCTGACCGCCGGTGGACAGACGCTCGAAGGCACGCTGACCGCCAACTCGTTGGACCTTCGGGTCCCCCAGCCTGACGGAACGATCGCAGACCTCTCGTTCTCGCCCGGCGGAATCGACGACTACAACCGGGCAGTGGGGCACCTGAGGACTGCCGCCGGAGCAACCAAAGCGTCGGCCGCGGTGGCGGCATCCGTCGCCCAAGCGTCGGCCAACAGCGTGCAACTCGCCAACAACATCGCAACCGCACAAGCCAATCTCGACGATGAGACGCGCAACCTAACCGACGCGACGAGTGATCTGGCACCGGCGCTGGCGAAGGTTAAGGACGCGGCAACGACAGGCATGGCTGTCGCCGTCGCCAAGCTCACCAGCGACCTCAAGGCGAGCCCCCTCGATTGCAGCGACGTCAGCTACTCCCTAACTGGCGTCAGCTACGCCCAATCCGACGTTGGCTACCAACGAAGTTCCCTCGACTACACCATCACCAACGTCACGGACGCGATCACCAACGTGCGAGCGGCTGAATCGGCATTGCGCAGCTTGGACACGAGCGCAGCGACTACCTCGGCTGATGCTGCGCTCTCAACAGCGACTTCGGCGGTGAACAGCTCGACGTCCAGTGGGGACGCTTACGTGAAACAGGCCGACGCGGCGTGGGCCGACGCGACCAAGACGGGTCACACTCGCTGCCCGGATGCGTAGTCCTGAATTCAAACGCCGAAGCGGACATCTACGGCGTCAGCCCATCGGCCGATCCCCTACTAGGAGGTTCGGTCAAAAGTGGTCAAATTTCCTTTTGAGGAGTGCCAAAGCACTCGGTGACGCGCTGATGCCATTCGAGCCAATCGAGAGTGTCAACAGACAGCATTCGGATCACGTCCGGTGCTTCGGCGCCTGAGAGCAGATTCGAGGCGATCGCTGAGGCCTTGGGGCGCCGCTCGATCGGAGGCATCGTGGTGTGCGCCACCGACGCCGCTGCGGTGATCGAGGCGATCGATCGTTTCGTCGGCGCCGGATACGACACCGTGTACGTGCATCAAGTCGGTCCCGATCAGCAGCGACTCGCCGACATCGCAGCCGCGGACATCTTGCCGCACTATCGCACGAGTCGATGACGCGGCACTCCGACGTCGGTCATCGGCCACCTCTCGGATCACAACGTCTGCTCGGTGTGGGTGCCGGCGCAGCCTTGATCTCGCCAACAGCCGAGATCGGTTGGTGGTGTCGCGACGAGTTCGATTCCGAACCCGTGCTGTGGCAGTTGCTCGACCGTGGCGGGTCGTCGGCGCGTTGGCGCGGCGCCGAAATCGGCACGTGGAATGCTCAGCCGGCCGGACCAACTGCGAAGTCGACGATCCGGATCGGCAATCGGCGTCTGTCGACGTGGGACGGATTGATCGTGCACCACGGCCGGTCAGTGCTCATCCGGTTGATCAGAGCCGACGATGGTGAGCCGTTCGAAGTAGTCCACGAGCTGTCCGTTGGGGGATTCGAGGCAACGATTCAGCAGTGGACGACTTCGACAGGTGCGGCAACCACGGGAGTTCTGTCGGTCGCCGGCGGTCAGTCGACATCGCCGACCTCGTCGAGGCTCGATACATCGGTGATCCTTGCGCACGACCGATGGAGCGGGTTTGCGATCGTCGATGCGACGAACGATGAACACTTCGACGACAACGAACTCGTGCAGCTGATGGACGCAGCGGAGGTCGACGAGGCATCATTCCTCGACCATGTTCAACTACCGCGAGATCATCCATCGCGTGCCGTCGACGCACTCCGAGTCCTTCGAGCATTGACCGATCGAGACAGCGGCGCACCGGTAGCCGCACCGACGACGAGTCTGCCGGAAGCGCCGGGCGCTGAGCGCCAGTTCGACTACCGCTACACCTGGCTGCGCGACGCCGCCCATTCCGTCGCGACGGCAAGTCTGCTGGGCAGGCCGCAAGCAGCGTCGCGCTATCTCGATTCGTGGCGACGCTCCTCGAACGCTGCGACGGCCACCTTGAACCGATGACGACGACACGAGGCGGTCCAGTTCCTGCAGAACGCCAGATCCTCGGCGTCCACGGATGGGCGGCGTCGATCCCGGTGCGTGTCGGCAACAACGCCACCGGACAGAAACGGCTCGACTCGATCTCCGCCCTGATCGACGCCATCAGCACGCATCTCGGCTGCGGAGGAAAGCTCACCAGCAAGATCTGGAGCGTCGTCGGCCGGTTAGCGACGATGCTCGCCACAGCGCCATTCGAAGCGACAAGCGGCGTCTGGGAATTGAAGGAGCCAGCAAGGCTAGTGACCGACGAACTCGCCCGATGGATCGGCCTTGACGCTGCAACGAGGATTCTTCGGCTACGCCGTCCCTGGGTTCGGCGGCCGCTGTGGGCGACCGCTCGCAACGACGCCAGAACCAGGGTCGAGGCGGCACTCGATCCGGCCTCGGGAATGTTGCCACAGTCGTTCGACGGTCCGTTCGTCGCCGACGCGTCGACGTTGCTGGCGGCGATCCACGGCTTCTATCCAAGGCGCAGCAAACAAGCGAAGCGACTCGTTCACGCCACAATCGCCGCACTCGAAGAAGGCCCGTTCCTACGACGGTATCCGCCCGGCTCCGACGGTGCGGACAGCATCGAGGGCACGTTCATCCCCGCCTCGTGGTGGGCTGTGACCGCCCTCGCCGCTATCGGCAATCTACACGAAGCGGCGCGTCGCGCCGACGAGATGTGCCTGCACCTTCCACCGCTTCAACCCGAGGAATGGGCTGTCGCAGCGAACGAAGCCCTTGGAAACACACCGTTGCTATGGCCACACACCGAAGCGGCCCGAGCCTGTTTCACTTGCACCACATCCGAAAACGTCGCTTCGGCGGACCCGCAGCGTACGCATTCTGGCGCCTGCTCCGTTGCCTCGTTTCAGTCCCAATAGTCCGCTGTGTTCTGGGAATTGCCCTTGTCGGCGGATACGCGGATATGCCCGGTGGTGGGGTGGTCAGCACCAGCTGACCACCCCACCGTGACGGACGAGTGTTTGTTAAGTCGTTCAGTCGTTGCGCAGGTCGAGCTGGGCGACCTGCCCGCTGATGATCACGACGTCGCCGCCGCGGTGCTGATCGCATGCCGGAAACCAGTAGCGCCCAGCAGGCAGTTCGGGGTAGACAGCGACAACAATGTCACCCCCGTTGACCGGGCGTTTCCACACGCCAGTGTGCACGTTGACGGTCGGATCATCGGATTCGATCGCCAGTTCCGTGCCGGCAAGTGCTTCGTCGAGGCGGACGATGAGCGCACCGATACCGTCTCCGATGTCGAACACCACGGCGTCTCCTGTCGGTCGGCGTTCGCCCGGATTGTCCTGGACGCGATCATGGTCATGTCCTTGCGAGTGGTCGTGATCGTGATCATGTCCGTGCGGGTGATCGTGAACGACCCGAGGTTCGCTCCTCGTGACGATCGTCGTGATCATGAGCGTGGCACGACGTCGTAGCCGCCCTTGGGGACACCGCAGTACGGGAACGTCGCCAGGTAGCTCGTGTTGCCGTCTGAAGCAACACCAGGGCTGACCTTTGCCACTGCTGCGTCGGGCTTGAACGTCTTGTCGATCAGTGCATAGGTCGCGCCAGCGATCGCCTGCAGTTCGATCGATACGACGTCGTCCATTGGTCGTCGCCCGTTCGGGAAACCGGCGAGATCACCACCGAGGATTCCCATTGCGTTCGGCGAATCCGTCGTTGGCGGGATGGCAACATTGAGACGCAACTCGTCGCACATCGTCTTGCCGGTGTTGTTCTGGAAACCTGGGATGATGTCGGCCGGAACACCGGTTAACAAGATGGCCTGCAGGTCGGCACGCACCGCGGTCAACGCTGCAAGGTTCGGGAAGACGTTCGGGTAGAGCACCGGGAGCAACTTGGCGAGTTCGGGATGACCGACGTAGTCAGCGAGGCGTTTGTCGCTGCTCGGCGGACTTGCGTTGAACAGATCCTTCTTACCCATCGGAACGAGGACCTCGTTGACCAACGGGTTCCCGAGGCGTGACACCTGGACGTACGGGCCGGACTGATGAATCGATCCGTCCGCCGCACGGACCGTGCCCTTGCGCCGCAACGCCGTTGTCCATACCCCGATCGTCGAGTTCGCCGCAGCCACGACCGTCGGCTTGGAGCCGTCACGGGTCAGATCAGTGATCGGAACCTGCAGCGCCAAGGAATGCACGTTCGATGCACGAAGCGAGTCGACACCGGCACCGGCCGCCGTCGGGATGAGGTGCAGGTTCTGGACCGGTCGCAGATCGGCGAGATCGAAGATCGAGCCGAGATCGACGAAGAACGGGTCGAGGCGCTGCCCGGCGAAGACGACGGTCCCGTCGTTCAGTGTGTGCACGGCCTGGCCGGCGAGACTCGGATAGTCCGGTGTCGAACGCGGCCCGATGTTGCACGGCGGCGACATCAGGTTCGCACCGAGCACAGTGCGCCTCCCCTTCGCTGTCTTCGTCAGCGTGTAGTACTGGCGACGGTTGAACGTCGGGCTGGCGATATCGGTGATCGGACCGGTGTTGTACAAAAACGAGTTGCCGTCAGCGATAACAGTGACGAACTTGAACTCGTAGACCACGTCCGGGTTACCATCACCCGTGTTGTCAATATTGATGCGGTACAAGACGTCGTCGCCGAACTCGTAAAAGTTCGGGCCGCCCGATGGGTCCTCGCCCGGGTTGTAGTTGGCGATGAGGGTGACGGTGTCCGGCTTGTCAGGGCTGACGAACGCATACACGTCGGTACTGTCGGCGACAGGGTCTTTGGAGATTCCTGGTGCTTCGCGATGTGAAGACATAACGTTCCTTTCAGACCTGAGCGCGGCGAATGACGCGCTGGATACGGGCGACGAGCATCGGGTCGTTGTAGACAACCTCGTGTGCTCCGGACATGACCGTGACATCACCGTGAACCGGATCCGACACGAACAACATGATGTGCTCCCCAGCAGCCGGAGCCTGATGCTGCAACACGGCCTCATCAAGGCCGACTGATGATGCCGCCGCTGGCACGCTCGCTGCCTCAGCAGCCGTGGCCTTACCGGCGACGAGGACTGTTCCCGCTGCGACACCTGTCGTCGCTAGGAAACGCCGTCTGGATACTGCGTCCATCGAAGGACACCTCCGTTCACGGGGAAATCACGATTGAGGATCCCCACATGTATCTTCGAAGCCACTCAAGCCGCAGATCATAAAATCACCAAATCTGGTGCACTTTTACGGCTGCCGGGCTACTCGCCGCACCAGATGTGGGTGGACTGTCGCCCGCCAGCTTGATGGGACCACCTGTCCGTCGGGGGTTTCAGGCGGTCAGCGCAAGGTGCTCGGTGAGCTTCTCTGATGGTGTCATATATCCGAGGACCTTTCGCGGACGGTCGTTGAGGCTCTGGGCGGCGCTGTGGCCGGTGAGGTCGGTGCCCTTGGGCAGATATTGGCGAACCAGCCCATTGGTGTTCTCGTTCAGCCCTCGCTGCCATGGCGCGTGGGGGTCGCAGAAGAACACCGGGACTCCTGTGTCAGCAGTGAACTGCGCGTGGTAGGCGAGTTCGCGGCCTTGGTCCCAAGTGATCGACCGGAACACGCCGGCCGGCATCGCTGCGACGGCCTGGCGGAGCGCGTCGGCGACCCGTTGGGCGTCGCGCCCATCAGCGAGATGGAGCAACACGAGGAAACGGGTGGTGCGCGCCAGATTGCAGCGGTGTGCGCAAGGAGTCGTTGGAGCACGCGTACGAGCACGCCTTGTTGGCTATGCGCTTGATGGTCTTCGAGGCTGAGCTGGCCTTTCAGGGTGTCGAACACGGACTCGATGATCTGGCGTATCGGTTTCAGTTGCCGCCCACCACGTCGTGCTTTCTCGCGTGCTTTGGCCGGGCGCAGGAGTTCGACACCGTGTCCAGCGAGGCGTGTCTCGAACTCGTTCGAGGCGTACCCCTTGTCACCAACGATCGTCTGTCCGTGGCGACCAGCGAGCAATCTGGGGTCGTGTTCGAAGATGTCGAGGGCGATGTCTCGTTCATCGAGTTTCGGGTTCGTCAACGCGAACGCGACCGGTAACCCTGTCGGGGTGCACACGAGATGCAACCGGAGACCCCAGAAATAGCGTGAGTGCGAAGCGCAGTACCCGTA
>JANXUF010000007.1 GCA_025356335.1 Actinomycetes bacterium | reverse complement strand
CGGCTCAGCTTCGACCACCGGCTCGGCTTCGGTGTCAACGTCAGTGTCGGTGGCAACGTCAGTGTCGGTGGCAACGTCAGTGTCGGTGGCAACGTCAGTGTCGGTGGCAACGTCAGTGTCGGTGGCAACGTCAGTGTCGGTGGCAACGTCAGTCTCGGTGGCAACGTCAGTCTCGGTGGCAACGTCAGTCTCGGTGGCAACGTCAGCTTCGGAAACCGGCGGTGCCTCGGCGACGTCTGGCGTCTCGACAACCTCGGCAACGACCGCCGGCGCCTCGGTCACTTCGGCGACTGCTGCCGCTTCGTTGTCCGGCGCCGCTTCGCCAGCCGCATCAGGCATCGTCTTGGCTGGGCTGGAGTCAGCAGGCGGGCGTGGAGGCCGCGGCGGGCGCGACTCGCCGGCCTTCGCCGGCGCCTTCTGGCCACCCGGCTTCGGGGTGCCACCGGCGGCCGGTTTGCCAGGCTCCGGCCGACGAGCAGGACGCAGTGGCTTCGGCGCGTGCCCGGTGCCCGTCGCCTCGACTCCGAACAGCGCAGCGATCGCCGGGAGTAGCGGGGCCAGACGTGTGACCGTCTTCTTCAGTTCGTCCGTCATCGCCGTCGGTGCCGCCGTGGGAACGACCTGCAGTCGGATCGGCGAGAACGCCAGCGCCTCGAGCACCGCAGCCCAGCGCTCAGCAGCAGCATCAGCCGTGAGCGATGCCATCGTTGCGTTGATCAGCTGCTGACCGAGTTCAACCGGGAAACGGACGCCGGCCTTCGGCGGCTCCGAAGAGAGCTTCAACGCCCGAATCGAACGCCCGACACCGAGCGCTGAAGCGATGTCCTCGGTCCATTCGTTGTACGCCTGCTCCTGCTTCTCGGTGAGAGCAGCCTTGAGCTCGGCGAGAATCGCTCGAGTCGATTCTTCACGGGCAACTGCGGGGTCCTCTCCAGCGGCGACGACGGAACGAAGGTCACGGAGGTCGAGATCGGCGATATCCGCCTTGGCCGCATCGGCTCGGTCGAGCCATTCCGCCAAACGCAACCGCGGCATGATGTCCTCCGCCATCTTCAACAGACCGGCAGCCGGAACTTCTGCCTGGCCGGCAGCGCGCAACTCGGCGTTTTGCTCGTTGACAGCCTGGCGAACACCGGCGATGCCACCTTGCAGAGCCTTCTCGGCGATCGGGCGCTGAGCATCGGGGAGCGCAGCGAGTGCAGCGTTGCGGTGGGCACGACCGGCCTTGAGCCGCTTCGGCCGTGGACGCTGCGGCAGTTCTGGAACTGCTTCGAACCGGGGTCGCTGAGGGCGCTGAGGGCGATCGCCACTCGTGCGATCGCCTGCCGGACGACCAGGACCACGACCACCGTCTGGACGCTGACCACGATCGGCGCTCCCGGGCCGTGGACTGCGATCGCCTTCCGGACGCGGCGGCCGGTCACCGTCTCGGCGTGGTCCTCCAGGGCGGTCGCCACGCGGGCGGTCCGGCCGGTCGCCACGATCGTTGCGGTCGCCACGGGGACGATCGCTGCGGGGGATCTTTGTCTCGATGACCGGTTCGAACGGCCTGGCAGAGGGAATGAATTCCAACAGGCTCGGCTCCTTACGGGAGCGGCTCGTGCCGGCGACGCCGAGAATGGTGATGCCCTCGATGTCGAATTCGGCATCGACTTTCAGCAGATCGCCGACCTTGGAACCCGATGGGGGAACCTCGGCGGTCATGACCCCCTTGGGTTCGCGGGCACCCGCAGCTCGCCAGGTCCACGTGCCGTCGGGGCGCGCGCTTGTCAGTTCGATTTCAATCCTGCGGGACATAGGGGTTCCACCGTACCTGGTCAGCCGCATTCGTCCCTACCGAATGAGCGTCAGTACGTTGTCAATCATGCCGATTTACGCCCTTGGGGACGCCATTCCATCGATTAGCGCCGATGCATTCGTGCATCCGGACGCCGTCGTCATCGGCAACGTGACGATCGGCAGCGACAGTTCCATCTGGCCGGGGGCGGTGCTCCGCGGTGACGACGGCTACATCTCCATCGGCGACGGCACCAGCATCCAGGATGGTTCGGTGCTCCACACCACGCCGACCTGGCCGACGATCGTCGGGAGTCGCTGTACGATCGGCCACATCGTCCACCTCGAAGGGTGCACGATCGAGGACGACGTGCTGGTCGGCAACGGCTCGATCTGCCTACACAGAGTCGTGGTCCACAGCTGGGCGATGGTTGCTGCCAACGCCGTTCTCCTGGATGGCACCGACGTGCCCTCCGGAGCGCTCGCAGCCGGCGTGCCGGCGGCGATCAAGCCCGGCCGGGCGAAGGCGGAGATGATGACGGTCGCCGCCGATTCCTACATCGCCAGGGCCAAACGGTACCGCGCTGACCTACGAAGGATCGACTGACCGCATGCTGCAGCTGGTGGTCACCGTTCCGATCGGCGAAGCCGAGCTGGCGTCGTTCATGCTGTGGCGGCTGGGCGTATTGGCGATCGAGGAACGCGAACCGTCGGAGCCGGGGGGCACGATCACCACCACGAGTTCCGGCGGCACCGAAGACCATCTCGTCGAGCTCTGGACGGCCCTCGGCGACGACGCTGATGCAGTCACGAGGGCCGCTGAGGCATTCCCGGCGCGATGGCGTTGGCACCTCGTCGAAGTCGATGCAGCAGTCGCCGATACGTGGAGGGATTTCGCCCGGCCGACATGGGTGAGCGACGATCTCGTCGTCGTTCCTGCATGGGTGCCGTTCGACGCACCGGCTGGTGCCACAGTGGTTCGCATCGAGCCGGGAGCGACGTTCGGGATGGGCGACCACCCGACGACACTGCTGACGATGCGCGGCATGCGTTCGGCGCTGTGGCCCGGGGCGACGGTGCTCGACGTCGGCTGCGGATCTGGCGTGCTCGGCATCGCCGCCTGCATGCTCGGGGCAGCGCTCGCCGAAGCGTTGGACATCTCACCGGCCTCGGTCGCCGTAGTGGCGGCCAACGCGGCGGCGAACGGTGTCGGCGATCAGGTCCACGTCTCGAACACGCCGCTCTCCGAGATCGACGGCACGTTCGACATCGTGCTTGCGAACATTCTCGCTCCGGCGCTGATCGAGTTGTCCGTCGACCTCGTGCGGGTCGTGGGGCCGTCAGGCGTACTCGTCATCAGCGGACTGCTCGAGGGCAGATCTGACCATGTCGTCAAGGCGCTCGCTCCGCTCCATGTCATCAGTTCGCACGCGCGAGACGGTTGGGTGGCGATCAGCCTGCGTCGATAAAGGCTCGCCGCTCGGCTGGAGTCAGCCTCAGCCCCGCCAGCTTGAGCCTTCGGAGCAGTTCACGGCTCGGTGTGGCGACTGCTCCGGCGCTGACGACCATCTCGAAGTACTCCTCTGGAACATCATAGTGATCGCCCTGGAAACCCCTGCGGGGGAATCCGAGCGAGTCGATGAAGTCGTGCAGTTCTTCGAGGCTGGCATCACTGACGAGGTGAGACCACCGTCGGCCGCGGTACCACCACAGTGGTTGGTCGATGAGGATCATGGTTCGGTTCTAGCCTGCATTTCGATGGATCAGCCGAACGATCTTCTTCGAGAGACAGATCGCCTTCGCGCAGCGTGGCGGCACCTCGGGGGCGAGGTTGCACCGCACACGATCGAAATGATCATCGCCCATCACTGCGAACCAGCACGGCACTATCACACAGCGGCTCATGTTCTCGCCGTGCTCGACCACGCGGAACGGTTGCTGATGAACGAGATGGTGAAGGTCGACGGCGATGTCGTTCGCGCCGGCGCGCTGTTCCACGACGTCATCTACGATCCACGATCCTCGACGAACGAGGCGGACAGCGCTGCGTACGCCGTCGAGTCGATGCGGACCCTCGGTTGGTCCGCCGATCGCCTCGATCTGCTGTCGAACATCATTCTCGCAACCGCCACACACCAAACCGGCACGCCAGAGTCCGCAGTGCTGCTCGACGCTGACCTGGCAATTCTCGGTGCGTCCTCGCAGAGCTATCGACAGTACGCGGCGGCGGTGCGACTGGAGTACGCCTTCGTCGACGACTCCGGGTGGGCTGCGGGCAGATCGGCCGTGCTCCGTTCGTTCCTCGACCGGCCACAGATCTTCGCCACCGCAACGATGCGAGATGAACGAGAGGCGCAGGCTCGCATCAATCTGGGCGACGAACTGGCAACGTTGACCCCGACGCAGGCACACGACGTTGTTCTCCCTGCAACATCTCGAACCGATGCCGGCGGATCGGAGCCTGCGAACTGAGACCTCTGCTGTTACGGCTGGGCAGCCATCAGCGCAGTGACCTCGCCCAGCGTGGGGAGCGACGGGACGGCACCGACCCTGGTGGTGGCCAATGCGCCGGTCGCCGACGCCCATCTCAGTGCGTCGATCAGCGCATCGCCGGCAGCCAACCTGGCACACAGGGCACCGCAGAATGCGTCTCCAGCGGCGACGGTGTCGATCGCCTCGACCGAGAAGGGCATGATGTGCCGTTCACCTGCGGCATCGACGAGCCGCGATCCTGACGAACCCTGGGTGACCACCAGCGTCTGCGGACCGGCCCGGCGCAACACGTCGATACCACCGAGCGCAGCAGCCTCGTGCTCGTTCGGAACCAGAATGTCGGTCAGCGAGAGCAACTCCGGATCGATGACAGCGGCAGGAGCAGGGTTGAGTACCGTCGTCGCCCCGGTCGCTCTGGCAACGGCGAAAGCCTCCCGGATCGTTGCCTGCGGGACTTCCAACTGGGCGAGGACGACCGTCGCCGCCGCGATCATGCCGCCGTGGATCGTGATGTGCGTCGTGCTGAGTTCGCCGTTTGCACCCGAGACGACCACGATCGAGTTCTCGCCGCTGTCGGACACGCTGATCAACGCCCGTCCAGTCGGCTCCGCACCGATCGCGAGGGCCGACGTGTCGATGCGGTCGGCCTCGAGCACCGCTCGCAACGTTGCTCCCGCAGCGTCCGGACCGACGACGCCGATGAACGCCACCGTCGCTCCGAGTCTGGCGGCCGCAACGGCCTGGTTGATGCCCTTACCTCCAGGCGCTTCGAAGTAGCCGTTCGCCAGAACCGTTTCTCCCGGTCCGGCGAGACGATGTACCCGTGCGACGAGATCGAGATTGGCACTTCCGATGACGACGACCGCTGCTCGCATCAGATCAGAATATTCTGCAGCGGAGACGGGTCGAAGGCATCGAGCATCGGCAGGTACACGGTGGCTGCGTCACGGCGGAACATTCTGCAGAGATCCGGCCGGAAGAACCGGGCCCCTTCGCGGACGACATAGTTGAGGATGAAGAACCGATAGACCTCCGGCAGGAAGGCGATGGCGGCGTCGTTGAGCGGGAAGACGCGGTGATAGGCGCGCAGGAACTTGACGAATCGCGGCTCGACGAGTGTGTGCGGAGAATACGAGAAGACCGTGCGGTCGCCCGTGCGGCTGCTGACGCGGGACAGGAAGTAGAAATCGAGCATGCGGCTGTCGATCCGGAACCAGTCGTAGTCCCATCGACTGACGATCTTGAACCGGCCGTCCGGCTGCGTCGAGACCGAGAAGTTCCCAAGGTTCCAGTCGATGAGCACGGGAATCTTCTCCCAGTAGTCGTAGCGGATCGACTCGAGGTTCATCAGGAAACCGTGGGTATGCCGACGGAGGGTGTCGATGTGTGCAGGTTCGAGTTCGAAATGGTCACTGGCAAAAGGATTGTTCAGCTGGTCGAGCAGGTTGATCGCATCCGACTTGATCGACTTCGACGTCAACGGGATCGTCGGCGCGAGCTTGGCGCAGTCGAGGTGGAATTCGGCGATCTCCTCGGCGAAGCATTCCACATGCGCGTCGGTGAGGATTCTCGGGAGGGTGCCGACCTGCTTGACCTCCTCGTAGAACACGACCCACATCGAGCCGTCGTACCAGGTGAACGCTCGGCCGAATTTCGTCAGGACGTCGGCGAGCACCCCGTCGAATCGGGTTCGATGCAGCCGGCGCACACAGGCATGGAGGCGATCGTGGTCTTCGGCGAACAGGAAGTAGGAACCGTACGAGGACGCCTTGGCGATGACCCGGCTGCCGTCATCGAGCGTCAGTCGATACACGCGGTTCGTCGATACCTGGGCACTGACTTCGACCATCTCGCGAAGGCGACGGCCATCATCGAAGTCACGCCACGCTGCAGCGACCGCCGCTTCGTGCGCTGTCACTGCTTCCCAACATCGGCCGTGGTCTCGATTTCAGCCGACGTCTCGATTTCAGCCGACGTCGCGTACGCGAATTCCGATCGGTGCGATGAGGCGGTAGCCGGCACCATGACGTTCGTCTTCGGATTCGCCACCCCAGAAACCGTACTCGTGATTGTCACGCGCGTAGTCACGGCATTCGATCATCACCGAGCAGCCGGCACACACGGTCCGTGCCAGGGCCTCACGACGTTCGCGGGCCTGAGGCCGCTCGGCCGAAGGCGGGAAGAAAACACTCGTTAGTCCCTTGCATGCGCCCTTGGCCATCCATGGCTTTGGCGAACCTACGTGTCCTGGTCCGCTGTCAGCGATCAGCATCTTGACCCCCCTTGGAATCTCTACTGCTATGTGATCGGGCCGTGAGGTCCGCTGTGGCGCCGCGCGTTCCCTGCGACGCGGCACTCGCCAATGTAGACGACGCCATGACGAATACTCAAGAAATCTCGGTGTGACTTTCCAACACGTTTTCGACACCGTCGCCAAAACGGGCGATGTCCGCCTCTGTCGTGTCCCAACTCGTCATCCATCTGACCGTATCGGTGGCCATGTCCCAGTCGTAGAACGGGCACCACCGCTGCAGCGCGACGATCGCCGAACGGGTCAGCGAAGGAAACAAGGCATTGACCTTGGGGGCAGATCCGGGTGTGAGACCCGGAATCGAAGCGGTGCGCTCGTGGAGCAGCACGGCCATGGCGTTGGAATGGGCTGCGTTGTCCAACCACAGGTCGTCTGCCAACATCGCCTCGAACTGCGCGGAGATGAACCGCATCTTCGACGGCAACTGAGTGATCTGCTTTCGCAGATAGATGGCGTGCTTGGCGAGGTCACGGTCGAGGAAGACGACGGCCTCCCCGTACATCATTCCGTTCTTGGTACCGCCGAAGGAGACGACGTCGATGCCCGCATCGACGGTGAAGCTGCGCAGGACATCCGTCGTCCCGCCGAGAGCAACGGTGGCATTGGCGATGCGCGCGCCGTCGAGGTGCATCGTCATTCCGTTGCGGTGCGCTGTTTCGCTGAGGGTGGCGATCTCTTCGACTGAATAGAGCGTGCCGAGTTCGGTCGACTGGGTGATGCTGACGACACCCGGCTGAGCGTGATGCTCGTTGCCGAGCGCGTATGTCTGCGCTTCGATGTGCTCTGGTTTCAGCTTGGCACCGTCGGTATCGACATCGATCAACTTCACCCCGAGGATGCGTTCGGGGGCACCCGTCTCGTCGACGTCGATATGAGCAGCAGAGGTGCAGATCACCGCCTGAGCAGGGCCGAGAAGACTGGCGAGCGACAGGACGTTGGCGCCGGTGCCGTTCCAGACGTAGAACACGTGGACGTCTCGCCCGAAGAGTTCACTGAATGCAGCGTCTGCCCTGGCGGTGCAAGGGTCGTAGCCGTAGGCGGGTTGGTGACCGACATTTGCCCGACTCATCGCCTCGAGGATCTTCGGGTGCACGCCCGCCGAGTTGTCGCTGGCGAAACTGCGCTCCGGGGGAGTCAAATCATCGAGGCTCACCATGTCCAGTGTGCCGGGAACGGGCTATTTGGCCTTGGATTTCGTCGGGAACTTGGCTGCAAGCGCCTGCCCGTCCGGGACCCCGAGACCGGTGCATGCATCCCAGCCCTTCGCAGCGTGATAGGCACCGTTGCTTCCCGTCGTGATGTCGCGGAATCCTGCGGGCGTCACCCCTTTGGCGGCACCCTGGTAGAGCACGGTCTGCATCAGGCCGAGTCGTCTGCCTGCAGACTGAGCAAGCCGACAGGCGAGCGCAGCCCAGAGCGGGGCGACGGCGCTGGTCCCGCCGTACACCGCTGCCTTGCCGTCGACATATACCTGGTATCCGGTCTGCGGATCCGCAACGGCCGACACGTCCGGCACGCCGCGGCCGCCTCCGCCGCCGTGGCGGCTGGGAAGACCGCTGGTCTGCTGATACGCCGGGATCGCAAAGGTGTCACTGATCCCGCCGCCGGTCGCCCCGCCAGACGTTCCTCCATTCCACACGGATTCGCTGGTGACGACCCCGGTTTTCGGGTCGGCGTGCAGATTGGTGCCACCGCAGGCAAGCGCGTTCGGGCTCGACGACGGGAAATCGACGTGCACGGCGGTGGTCACCGTGGTGCTGTCACTGCTGCCGTTGTCGCCGGCTGCCGCCGTCACGGTCACGCCGATCGCCGCAGCATCCGCAAATGCCTGATCCATGGCGTAGCGCGCCTGCGCGGTCCAGTCGTCCTCGCTCTGGCCCCAACTGATGCTCATCGCCGTCGGCGTAGGCGAAGCGTGCGCCGCCGTGGAGACGGCGTCGAGGAAGCCGGCGTCGGTGTTCGGCGCGAAATACACGACAATGTTGGCCTTCGGGGCGATACCTCCCGCCACTTCGATGTCGAGCAGTACCTCACCATCGGCTCCCTGGGGATCCTTTCCCGGCACGTTCTTGGCACCGTCGACCCCGACAGCCTTCACCGACGGCACGGCGATACCGAGGCCTGCGAAGTACGTCTTCAGGTCGGACTGGGCGAAACCACCGCCGAGTTCGATGATCGCCAACGTCTGACCCGAACCATCGGTGCCGTTCGGCATGCGATAGATCGTCGCCAGCTGCGGCGGCGTGTAGCTGGTGGACACGGTGCGTGAGGCGACCACGAGGTTCGCTCGCGCCTGCGGCCTGTCGTCCAGGCCGAGCACAGCGACGACCACGCCGTCGAGCGCAGCGGGAGTGCTGAGGCTGCCGGTGCGGTGGCGGTGAGCGACCATCACCCCGGTTGTCGGGTCCGTGCTCTCGACCTGCTGGAGCGTCGTTCCGAAGAGCTGCTCGAGCGACGAGATCGTTCCCGCCACTCTGACTCGCCGTGATCCGGCATCGACCTCGATCACATCCACACCGGCAGCTGACATCGCGGCCCGGACGGCTGCGACATCGTCTGGCGATGCACCAAAACGATCCGCCAGCTCACTCGCCGTCAGCGTACCTGCGGTGATCTGCGACTCGTCCAACTCGGCCCGGCGTCGCAGCACGAGCGTCACGTCGATCCGCTCGTCGGCGCTGAGGTGACTCGTCAGCTGAGCATTCGCCACCGGGCGGCGGAAACTTCCAGGGAGATCGACGCGTCGTTCAGTCATCGCCACATTCTGCACCAGGGGTGTGGCAGGGTAAAGAGACAGAGGTTGGCCGGAACGAGTCCGAGCAGCGAAACATCGGCGGTCTCAGCTGGTCGAGGCGAAGAGACAGAACGGGTGTCCTGCAGGATCGAGCATCACGCTGACCCCCTCCTGGGGCTGGTGGGTGGCGATGGTTGCTCCGGCCCCGACCGCCCAGGCGATGGCGACATCGAGACGTTCGACGGCGATGTCGAGATGCATCATCATCGTCTGCTGTCCGCGTGCGGTTGGCGGCCAGATCGGCGGCGAATAGTGCTGTTCCCACTGGAACTCGATCTTCATGTCTCCATCCGGGGAACGCAGTTTTGCCCAGCCGTCCAGTGACGGGAAACCCGGTCGTGGGCCCTCGCACTCGACCATCGGCCATCCCAACAGCCGCTCGTAGAAGCGCGCCAGTCCAACAGGATCCGCGGCGTCGAGCACCGGCCCGGTGATGGTCATCTGTGGTCTGTCCATTCGTCCATGCTCCTCGAAGTGCTGCGCGCCAGAACCCATCGTGGCAGACAGCCGATCGTCGTCAGGGCAGCTCATCCCACGACTCAGTCGAGGCTGATGATCTGCTGCGCAGCATCGATGACGGCGCCGGCTGCCGTGGCCTCGCTGGCGAGCGCCTCGAGGACCATCGCTGCGTGCACGTCGGCAACGACACGCCTTCTCGACAGGCACGACCCGAGTAGCGACGGTATGCGTGTGAGTTCTGGATGTCCAGACCTCACAGCCGGAAGGTCAGACCTGGAAGGTGGGACATCGGACAGCAGATCAGCCGGCGGCTGTGCGGGCAACGGCCTCGACGATCTTGACGTATCCGGTACAGCGGCAGAGATTGCCGGACAAACCGATACGGATCTCTTCGTCGGTGGGGGACGGGTTGCGGGCCAGCAGGGCGGTCGCCGAGATGATCATTCCGGGCGTGCAGAAGCCGCACTGCACCCCACCCGCTTCCAGCAGGTTGCGCTGCAGCGGACGCAGGTCTGCGCCGTGCATGACACCTTCGATCGTGACGATCGTTCGACCCTGAGCCTGTGCTGCCAGGTAGGAGCAGGAGTTCACCGGTTGGCCGTCGAGCAGCACCATACAGGCACCGCATTCGCAATCGTCGCAACCCTCCTTCGTGCCGGTCAAGCCGATTTCGGTACGGATCACGCTGACGAGATTTCTTCCGGCATCGATGGTCACCGGGTACTCGATCCCGTTGACGTGGAGTTCGATGTCCAGCTTGAAGGGGATACTCATCGAGCCGCACCGATTCCATACGCACGGTTGACGGGAACGACAATCGTTTCGCCTGCTGCTCGGTGCGCTGCCGCTTCGAACGCCCGCCGAGCCATGACGCCGACGCAGTGGCGGCGGTATCTGTCGCTCGCCCGTACATCGCTGATCGGCGATGCCTGGGCAGAGGCTGCTGCAGAGATCGCCCCGAGTGTGGCCTCATCGTTCGGATGAGCGCCGACCAGCGGGCCGAGTCCGCCGACAGCGACGATCGTCGGCGCCACGGCGGTGAGGGCCACGGCGACGGAGCGGACCGTGCCGTCGGCTTGCAGCACGACGGCGGCAGCAGCGCCGACGACGGCGATCTCCATCGCTCGGCGGTATTCGAGGCGGACGTAGGCACTGCCCGACCGTGCGCGCCGAAACGGAAGGACCAGCGCAACGCACAGCTCATCGGCGGCGGCCGTCGTTCTTCCGGGTCCGGTCCACAGCTCGCCGAGGGGAACGAGCCGATGTCCAAGAGCAGACTGCAACTCGGCGGCCGCTTCGAGCACGAGCAGCGGCGCGCCGGTGTCCATCGCCGGCGAAGCGTTCATCACATTGCCGCCGATCGTGCCGACATTGCGGGTCGATGGTGAACCGACCAGCGCGCTGGCATCTGCGAGACCGCTGTACGCACGGCCGATCATCGGATGAGCCATGAGCGTCGCGTGCGTGACCAGTGCCCCGATCCGCAGCCCATCGACCGACTCGGTGATCTCCGTCAATTCGCCGAGGCGGTGGATCGCGATCAGTGATTGCGGTAGCGGGGCCTTGCCGTGGCGGGCAGCGACCACGAGGTCGCTGCCTCCGGCGATCGGCCTGGCACCCGCAGCGAGGGCAGCGAGTGCTTCGTCCAGCGTCGTGGCGATCGCAAAACTCACGATTGCAACGCCTCCCAGACGCGCTCCGGCGTCATCGGAAGCCGCCGGACGGGTGTGCCGACGAGCTTGGCGATGGCGTTGGCGATCGCCGCGGCAGTCGCCACGTTGGGGGCCTCGGCAAGGCCCTTGGCGCCGCGTGGACCAGCATCCGGTGTCACGATCTGCACGAAATGGGTGCGAATCACCGGGCTGTCTGCGCACGTCTGCAGCTTGTATTCGAGCAGTCCGGCATTTCGCTGGCGACCCTCGTCGTCGTACACGGTTCCCTCTGTCAACGCCTGCCCGATGCCCATCATCACACCACCCTCGACCTGTCCGAGGGCACCGAGCTCATTGATGATCGTGCCCGAATCGTGCGCCGCCGCGACCTCCAGTACACGTACCACTCCGGTGTCTCGGTCGAGGCGGATCCGCACGGCATGACAGGAGAACTGCGGAGCGACGAATGCTGCCATCCCGAGGTCGCCGACACAGCTCGACCCGACGAGTTGGGGAGTGGCAGGCGGGGTGCCGGACCCGTGGCCGATGAGCAGTTCGCCACTGGCGGCGATACCGGCGAGTTCGGCGATCGAGACGGTTGCGACCGGCGAACCGGCGACGTATGCACCGCCGTCGGCGAGGACGATGTCGGCGGCCGAGGCCTCGAAGAACTCGGCGGCGAGGTTGCGCAACTGCTCGGCGATCTGGCCGGCAGCGGCAACGACGGCGCGGCCGTTGTTGAACAGTGTCTGCGATCCCGTCGCGCCCATGTCGTATGGCGCGACGCTCGTGTCCTGGTAGACGAGCTCGAAGTCCTCGGGATTCATTCCCAATTCGTCTGCGGCGAGTTGCCGCAGGGTCATCACCGCACCGGTGCCACATTCCTGGGCACCGGTGATGATCTGGCCCGATCCGTCGCCGTCGAGTTTGATGTAGGCACCTGACGGGACGGCGAAACTCGGCCACCAGCCGATGGCCACGCCGATGGCCTCGTCGTGGGGGAGCGGGGTCTCGCCGTAGCCGACGAGCCTGGTCGCCTCGGTGATGCACTGCTGTACACCAATTTCCCCGTATGTCTGCCCGCTCGGCCCGACGTCACCGGTGTCGACGGCATTGAGTTTACGAAAGGCGACCGGATCCATGCCGACGGCTGCGGCGACCTCGTCGGTATGAGATTCGAGCGCCCAACAGGCCTGCGGGGCGGTCGGTGCGCGTACGGAACCGGACGGCTGGTGATTGGTATAGACGAGGTGCGCCTCGACCGAGACGTTGGGGATCTTGTACGGCCCGGCGATGTGCATCGCCGCCAACTGCGGGAAGAACCCGGCGTCGGCGGTGTAGGCACCGTTGTCCATCGCCATCCAGCCTGTGCGGGCGGTGATCGTTCCGTCGTGTCGTACACCGGTCCTGATGTCGATGACCATGCCCTCGCGCCGGCGGTCCGGCGCGAGGAATTCTTCACGCCTCGAGAACACGAGCCGGACCGGGCGTTTGGCGACGCGGGCGAGTGCTGCGACGTGCGCTTCGTAGTGAAAGCCGCACTTGCCGCCGAAGCCACCGCCGAGATGCGGGACGATGATCCGCACGCGGCTCGCAGGCATCTCGAGTGTCTCACAGACCCCGGCACGGGCATCGAACGGCACCTGCGTCGAGGTCCAGATCGTGACCTTGTTGCCTTCCCACTGGGCGACAACGGCCCGAGGCTCGATCGGTACGGCATGGCAGCCGTCGGCGACGAACCGACTTTCGATCACCAGATCCGCCGCAGCCATCCCGGCATCGACATCGCCTGTGGTGATCGAAGAGAACGACGCATCGTTGCGATCACGCACGACAGGATCTGCCGAGCCGTAGACAGCCCAGTGCTCATGGACCAGTGAGGCGCCGGCCGTCAGCGCATCTTCGAGATCGGTGACGAGGGGGAGTGGTTCGTACTCGACGATGATGGCGGCGGCCGCACGGGCGGCGATCTCCGGTGTCGAGGCGGCAACAGCGGCGACGATTTCACCCTCGAAGCGCACGACGTCGCGAGCGAACAGCGTGCGATCAGCGACGAACGGACCGAACCGCACATCCGGGACGTCTGCGTCGGTGATGACGGCGAAGACGCCGGAAATCGCCTGTGCCGCCGTCGTGTCGAGTCTGGTGATACGCCCGTGGGCGATTTCGGCGTAGCGGAACTTGGCTGCCAGCATCCCGGTGAACGTGAGATCAGCGGTGTAACGGCCGGAGCCGGTCACCTTGTCAGGGCCGTCCGCCCGCACGAATCGCCGTGGTGTAGCAACCGTCATCGATCTCGACCTCCTCAGGTGCGAGGAGGTTACCAATACCTCGCGACCCCACAGCGACGCGCTCCCCACCGGCAACTGAGTCCACTGATGCACCGCCGGCGGCGCAACACGGTCAACAGAAGGCTCCAGTCCTCGTGACAGTCCTCGTGACAGTCCCCGGGATCGATCGCCCATAATATCCGTTATGTCAATCGGGCAGAGTTAAAGGGCAGGGTCCAATCCTGCAAAGATCTACTTCATTCCGGTCGGCGCAAGCGCCACCAATTCCGCCTCGAAGCGGTCAGTCGGCGCAGAAGATCAGATTGGATGATTCGAGACGCTTCAGCACGACGTCCGGCGCGATGTCGAGCATCGCCGCAAACGTGTGCTGGTCGGCACGCCTGACCGAGAGCACTCGCCCGTTGAAGTCCTGGCGTTGGACCTGAATCATCGCAATGAAACGTCTCACCGTTTCGAGATCCTCGGTATCGGACTCACCCAAGGCAGTGAGATCGAAGACGATCGCTGCGCCGCTCAGCTCGGCGTTGTGCCGCTCGACGGCGAGCAGCTCGATACTCGGCAACGTCTCCTGCACCGGGACCTCGTAAAACGCAGCAAGTCGTTCCAGCCTCGGCAACGACAACGCCCGCTCGCCACGCTCGTAGGCACCAAGGACGGACGCCTTGAATTGCGCACCGGACAAGCGCTCGACATCGTGTTGTGTCAGGCGCTTCTCATGACGGATGCTTCGTAGACGAGCGCCGACAGCCCTGTTGTACCGGACGTCCCCACCGTCGTCACCGTCCTCGCCGCCCATGCAAAATCCTCACTCAAAGTAGATGCCGACCACTGATACTAACTGAGCCCGGCTGATTTGGGTCGATTTCGGTTGGCAACGGTGTGTTCGCGCTCCGAAGTGTCAGGACCACATGCCGGGAGTGGGAGAATCCAGGCCATGAGCGAACCGCCATTCAGCCGTCGCGACCTCATTCGGTGGTCGGCGCTCGGCGCCGGTGTCGCCCCGTTGGCCGTTTGGTTGTCCGGCTGCGACGCGGTCGGCGACAGGGCGAGGGTGCAGCCACGGCCACCGGAATCCGTTGCCGGAGTGCCGACCCCGACAGCCGACCCAGCGGTCACACCGTCATCGACCGCTCCGTTTCCCACGGATGCCACAGGCGTCTACGAGCAGGCCGGCTCGGTGCCAGCCACCATGGCGCCATCGACGTCGCCGGCAACCGCACCCCCGATGCCGACATTCGACGGCACGCGCCCATGGTGGATGCAGGGCGGCTTCGCGCCGGTTCGTCGCGAGGTCGAGGCGGCCGAGTTGGTGGTGCTCGGGGCGATCCCTCCCGAGTTGAACGGACTATACTTGCGCAACGGATCGAACCCGTCGCACGGCGACTCTCCACACTGGTTTTTCGGTGATGGCATGGTCCACGGGGTCCGACTTGCCGATGGATCAGCGACGTCGTACCGCAACCGTTATGTCCGCACGTCGATGTTTCTCTCCGGTGCGGGATTCGGGCAGGGGGCGCCCGGGGGTGCTTCGAACCAGTCGAACGTCTCGTGTATCTGGCACGCCGGCCGTTTGTTGACGAGCGGCGAGGTCGGGCTGCCGTACGAACTCGACCCCGACGATCTGTCGACGCGTGGCGTGTACGACTTCGGCGCGAACCTCACGACCGCCTTCACCGCCCACCCGAAGATCGACCCGGCGACGGGCCGGCTGCACTTCTTCGGCTATGGCTTCACTCCCCCATATCTGACGTACCACATCGCCGAAGCCAACGGAACGCTCGTCCACAGCGAAGTCATCGACATTCCCAGGAGCACGATGATCCATGACTTCGCCATCACCGATGGCGAGGCGATCTTCTGGGATCTCCCCGTCGTCTTCGATCTCGACGCCGCCGTCAAATACATCAGCGATCCGAGCAGCGGAACGTTTCCCTATCGTTGGTCGCCGGACTCAGGAGCGCGGATCGGCGTGATGCCGTTGGCCGGTGGAGCCAAGAGCATCAGATGGTTCGACATCGATCCGTGCTACGTCTTCCATGGGGTCAACGCTTTTCGGAGCGACGGCAGAGTCGTCATCGACGTCTGCAGGTTGTCGTCGATGTTCTCGCCGGCGGAAGTGTTCGGTGGTGAACTCTCGCTGCGCCGGTGGACGATCGACATGCGCTTGGGCACGGTCAGCGACACCGTCGTTGCCGACCACGATCCAGGAGAACTGCCGAATCGTGACCCCCGGCTGGTCGGGCGTCCCTACCGGTACGGATACTTTGTCGGCACGCGCACCAACGAGCACACGGTCGACTTCAGCGGGCTGATCAAACACGACTACGCAACCGGTGTTCGCCAGACGTGGACGCCGCCGACGCACCAACACGCAGGTGAATGGCTCTTCGTTCCCGCCGGAAAGGACGAGGACGCAGGGTATCTACTGACGTATCTCTACGACGACGCCGACGACGTCAGCCAGCTCGTCATCGTCGACGCGACGGCCGTCGGCAATGGCCCGGTCGCCAGGATCACACTCCCTCAGCGCGTCCCGTACGGCTTCCACGCCACCTGGGTCCCCACGACCTGAAAAAGTGGAGCCGGACAGATGGACGGTCATCGAACCGGACCGGATCGAAGTCACAGCGAAATATCGAGGACTTCGAAGTCGTCGGAGATCTCCGAGAGCGAGAATTGTTCGCCGGCCGGCACGACCACCGACGTCGCCCGCTGCAGCGGAACCACTCCCCTGCCATCGACATGCATCGTCGCCTGTCCCCCGAGGATGAACAGTTGCAGGAACTCGCCGTGATGCACGACCGGGCCGACGACATCGCCATCGTCAGCAACAGTCGGCCTGGCAACGACGGCCTGTGCAAGCCCGAATGTCGCCGCACCGATTCCGCTGTCGCGACAGACCATCCCGGATGCTCGCCACGGGCCGTAGTCCGCATCTGCGGCGACGTGGCGCACAAAGCGCTGTCCTGCGAAATCCCGATCCGGACGGAGCAAACCTGTCGGAAGTTCGATGTCGTGGTCACGGGTCGTCAGGTGTTCAGCCGGACAGCCGATCTCGACGACCTCCAGACCTGGCGAGGCGTTGAGCACGCGGTGACGGATCTTCGGCGGCTGTAGGACGCAATCACCGGCGTGGAGCACGAACGGTCCGCCCTGATCCTCGTACACCACCTCGACCCAACCTCGAGCGCAGAAGATCATCTGGAAACGAACGTCATGGAAATGGACGTAATCCGGCACCGGACCACCGTCCGGAATCTCGATGTGCGAGGAGATGAATCGGCCGCCCAGCCGGTCGGGAATCAGATCCCGGTAGCGCATGCCTGCCCTGCCGGTGATCCACGACGAATCATCGTCTAGTTGGCTGACGACGAACGACGACTGCAGCGGCGGCACATCCAACACGGGGGCCGAACGGATGATCTCGACGAAGGTGCCGTTCGGGGCGCTCATCGAACGGATTCCACGATCGAACGAATCGTCGGAGACGATGATGATGATACGTCCCGCCAGCAGCGGATCGGCGACTGGATCGAGGCGTAGTTCGAGATGGAGGCCTGGCGAGGACACGATCGCCCGTGCAGGACTGTCTGCCGGCCAGATGTTGTCCAATTGGAAGCCCAGTTCGTTGCAGAAGAAGTCGATGGTGGCGACGAGGTCGGCGCACGGCAGTGCCACTCTGGACATCGACGCTGCAGGTGTCGCGCCGCGCACAGCAATGCGATCAGCGGTCGCTGTCTCGATGGGCACCTCGACCATCTCAGCCTCCGGTCGCACTGGCGACGACGGGGGCGAAGTCACGAACCTTGTCGCCCGGAATCACCGTGTACGAATAGCCCCACCGTTCGCGTCGGGCATGCAGGCGCTCGATGATCTCGGGAACGGAACCGATCAACGTCAGCGGACAGTCGAGCACGTCCTGCGCCGGCGATTCGAAAAGTCCAGCCAACATGTCGGCGAAACCGATGCTGTCTTCGACGACCTCGGCGACCGAGAGCCAGGCGTTGAGTTCCAGATCGTCGAAGCGATCACCGGCGGCCTCGCGGACCCAGGCAACTTTCTGGTCGATGCTCGACGGCATGGCGTCACGCGCTGCAGCCGTGTCGATCTCGCCGGAATGGATCGACGCGTTGACCCCGACGATGTCGGCCGTCGTCGCTGCGAAACGCAGCACCCGCTTGCCCCCGCCGGCGAGAATGAACGGCGGGCCACCTGCGCGGTGCGGCTTCGGCGTCCCATCGAGGTCCGTGATCCGGTAGTGCTCGCCGTGAAACGTCACCGGTTCGTCGGCGAACAGCGCCTTGATCACCGCGACGTGCTCGATCATCCGATCCACCCGTACCTTCGGCGATTCCATCCTGATGCCGGACCGCTCGTAGTCGAGCGTCTTCCAGCCAGCACCGAGCCCGACTTCGAGGCGCCCACCCGACAGCAGATCGATTGTCGCCAACTCGCGGGCGAGGACGGCCGGATGACGAAAATCGCAGTCGAGAACGAGCGACCCGATATTGAGCGTCGTGGTGACGGCCGCTGCCGTTGCCAGCGCAGCGATCGGTCCGAGGCCTTCGTCGAAGTGGTCCGGGACGAACAGCGTCGAATAGCCGAGCGCTTCGACCTCACGTACTGAATCAGCCCACGACATACCATCGAGTGGGTGTTGCATGTCGGCAGCAAAGCGAAATCGTCGAGCGTGAGCCATCGGTACTTTCTAACCGCGATCGTTCGCATAACGGCAGCCGCCGGAGGACGCAGCCCAACAAGTACGCGCCGGTTGATCAGCGATATTCTCGCCGGGCCCGTCCCGTGGACAGCGGCAGAAGGGAACGATCCGTGACGACGCAACAGACCCGAGACGTTCTCGACCTGTTCCGCCTCGACGGTGGAGTAGCTGTCGTCACCGGCGGCGGCACGGGAATCGGTCGGGCGATCGCTCGCGGGCTCGCCAGCGCGGGAGCAGACATCGCCCTTGCGGGTCGCCGCCCTGAGCCACTGGCGAAGGTGGCCGGTGAGATCGGCCTGCTGGGCCGCCGCGTGATCACCATCCCGACCGATGTCACCGTGCGTGCCGATCTGGAGCGGCTCGCCGAGCAGACCGTCGCCGCCTTCGGACCAGTCACGATCTGGGTCAACAACGCTGGTGGACTCCAGGGCGAGCCGATGGGCGTCCTCACCGCGGTGACCGAGGAGTCATGGCACAACATTTTTGCCCGGAACCTGACCGCAGTGTGGGCTGCGAGCGTCGTCGCCCAAGGAGCGCTCGCCGACGGTGGCGTCATCATCAACGTCTCGTCAACTGCCGGATCGACGCGCGGCGCACCAGGCCACGGCGTCTACAGCGCCGCCAAGGTGGCAGTCAACCACCTCACGCAGACCCTCGCTCTCGAGTGCGCGCCACGCCGTATTCGGGTCAACGCCATCGCGCCGGGACACACGCAGACCGAAGACTACGAAGAGGCATCGGGCTTCACCGATCGACAGTTCGAAAAGCTCGGCGCCAAGCAGCCGCTCGGCCGTCTCGGCCAGCCGGATGACTTTGCCGCCGCCGCTGTCTTTCTGGCGTCTGTCGCCTCCTCGTGGATCACCGGACAGATCCTGACCGTCAGCGGCACGCCGTAGTCGCGCTGATCCCGGGCCGATCCCAGGTACGAGCGAACGATGGAGGTCGGAGCACTAGGGAGATTTCGATGGCGCAGAGTCTGGCACCGAGTGTGGCGTTGTAGGCGTTGATGAACTCGCACCGGCCGCGACTGTTGTTGCTGTCGTAGCTCCGGATGCTGTCGGCGACGAGGCGATCGCTGTCGCCGTGACGGTGCCATCGGCGTTGGTGGTTCCCTGCACGACGACGCTCTGGCCGGCCTGGAGATCGGCGAGCGTTCCGGACGCTGACCGGGTCACCGCTACACCGGTACCGGCGGTCACGATGATCACGTTTCCAGCGGCGTCCTGCACGTAGACCTTGTCCCCGTCGACGAGTTTGATCGTGCCTGTTGCGGCGGCAACGGCCGGCGAGCCGCTGCCGGCATCCGATCCTGACGCTGTTCCCGCACCTCCGCCGGTCCCTCCGGTTCCCGTGCCCGTCCCGCCTCCGAAGCCACCGGTTCCCGTCGCTGTACCGGCCCCGGTTCCTCCCCCGGCCGCACCGAATCCACCGCCACCTCCGGCTCTATTCCGCAGCGCTGCGATCTGCGACGTCACCGCTGCCTGGGCGACTTGGGTTGCGTGGGATTTCTCCATCGTCACGCCGAAAGCGAACCCGCCGCCGGCGAACAGCGCCATCACCAGGATCCACGTCAACGGGGACATCAATGTGCCTCGAGGCGGAGGGAGTGCCTCGTCTTCCTCCCAACCATCGTCGTCGACATCCTCGGTCCCCTGGTCGACACCGGTCGTCCCGGATGCCACGTCGCCAGCTCCGTCCTGCATCACGGCTTTCGGTGCCGTGACGCCGGCCGTTCCGATCTCGTCGTCGTCAGCGGCGGCGTCGTCGTCAGGGATGAATTCGGTGGTCGTCATCGTCGTTCCTCACTCATGGCGCAACCGATCACGCTCGGGCGACCGATCATTCATGGCGCAACGCATCGATCGGTCGCAGCTTGGCAGCTCGACTTGCCGGATAGATCCCGAAGAACAGGCCGACGGCGAGCGACACGCCGATCGCCAGCACGACGGAATACGTCTCGATCACCGGCTTGACTCCGACGATCGTGAAATGACTGCCGATGAAGCCGCAGGCAACGCCGAGCAACCCGCCGAGCAGTGACAGCAGCACCGCCTCGGTCAGGAATTGGCTGACGATGTTCGACGTTCGGGCACCGATCGCCTTGCGGATGCCGATTTCCCTCGTCCGCTCCGTGACCGTTACCAGCATGATGTTCATCACGCCGATGCCACCGACGAGGAGCGAGATCGCCGCAACGGACCCGAGCAACACCGTGAACGTACGGTTCGAGTCTGCCTGTGTCGAGAGCAGCGAGGCCTGGTTGAGCACTCGGAAACTCGTCGCCGTCGAGCCGGTGTGACGCGACTGCAGCAGTGACGTGATCTCTGCCTGAACGTTCGTTGTTGCGGCAGCCGTTTCCGCCTGCACGATGACCTGGCTGACCGTTCCGGTGTTGCCGGTGTAGAAATCGCGTACAACCGATTCCGGCAGGATGACGATGTCGTCCTGATCCTGAAAACCATTCGACCCCTTCGACTTGAGGATGCCGATGACGGTCAACGACTGTGACCCGAGCTGGACCTGCTCGTTGAGCAACGCATTCGGATTGGCAGTTGCACCGAGCAGATTCTTGGCGAATGTCGTGCCGACCACCATCACTTCGTTGTGATTGGCGATGTCGTCGTCGGTGAGAAATCGGCCGGCCGTCACCGGCGCATTGCGTACCGGCGAATATGCCGCAATCGTCCCGATGAAACTGCCGGGTGTCGTCGATGCGCCATTGAAGCTCGCGGCCGAACTCGTCGAGCCGTTGACGATCGGGATGACGGCGGAGACATCGGGAAGCTGTGTCTTGTCGCTCAGAGCCGTGACATCGTTGTCGGTGATTGTGATGCCACGTGATTGCGTACCGCCACGGGCGCCGGCACCGAAGCCGCCTGCCGAGACCGTCAGCGTGTTCGAGCCGAGGGCCTCGAGGCTCTTGGCGGCAGCCGCTGCCGAGCCTGATCCGACGGCCACGAGAATGATGACAGCGCCAACACCGATGAGCACACCGAGCATCGTCAGCGCCGAACGCATGCGGTTGGCGAGCATCCCGCGGACCGCCATACGGATACTTTCGAGATTCATGCGATGCTCCGCACCGCATGAGCGGGCGACGAGACGTTCGGCGGCAGGCCGCGGATCGTCGCCTGTCGGACGTCGGAGACGATCTCGCCGTCACGAAAGCGAACGACTCGCTTGGCATGTACCGCAACTTCGTCCTCATGAGTGATGACGACGACGGTGCGACGTTCCATGTTCAGTTCCTCGAAGATGCTCAACACCTCCGCTGTCGAAGTGCTGTCCAATGCGCCGGTTGGTTCGTCGGCGAGGATGATGGCAGGGTTGGTGACAATCGCTCTGGCGATCGCCACACGCTGCTGCTGACCGCCGGACAATTGGTTCGGCATGTGGTCGATGCGTGCTCCGAGCCCGACGCGCTCGAGCGCAGCGATGGCGCGATCACGTCGTTCGCCGCGCTTGACGCCGGCGTAGACGAGGGGCAGCTCGACATTGACGAGCGCCGTCGTCCGAGGGATCAGGTTGAAGCTCTGGAAGATGAAGCCGATACGCCGGTTGCGGATCGTTGCCTGCTCATCGTCGGTGAGATTCCCGACGTCGGTACCGGCCAACCGGTAACGACCCTTGGTCGCAACGTCGAGGCAACCAATGACATTCATCAATGTGCTCTTGCCGCTACCGGAGGCACCCATGATGGCGACGAAGTCGCCACGCTCGATGTCGAGAGAGATGTCTTTCAGGGCGTGGACCTCGATATCACCGACGCCGTAGATCTTGCTGATGCGTCGCAACTCGATCACCGCAGGGCGTCTCCTCGGTGCCTCGGCGGCTGCCGGGTTGGCGGCTGCGGGGTTAGCGGTGGTCGGGTTGGCGGTGGTTGGGTCGGCAACGCTCGACAGCGGAGCGCTCACCTGCCGGCTCCGCCGAGCCCGCCACCCGTTGGCGCTCCTCCGAAGCCTCCACCGCCGGCGCCGGCACCACCGACACGGGTGCCTGTTCCGCCGGTCGTCGCCGTGGCCTGCCGGACCACCACGACTTTGTCGCCGGGCTGCAGACCGCTCTGCACCTCGTAGGTGCTGTCGCCTTTCAGACCGAGCGTGATCTGGCGCGATTCGGTCTTGGTCGGATCATTGCCGACTTCGATGTTGACCGTTGCTGATGTACCGCGTGCCGTCACCGCACTGGTGGCAAGCGTGACGACGTTCTGCACCGAAGCGGTGACCACGACGACACTCGCAGTCATACCGGGCTTGACCTTCTGGATGCCGGAACCCGTGACGTTGATCGTTGCGTAGTACGTGACGACGTTCGACACGGTCGTCGAGTTGAGATCCAGGGAGACGACCGAGCCGGTCAGCGAGACGCCGGTCAACGAGTCGAACGTCACCGTCGCCGGCTGGCCGACTTTCACCTTGATCGCATCCGCTTCGCTGAAGCCGACTTTGATCTGGACGGTGCTGAGGTCCTCGATCGTCAGGAAGGCGCTCGATGAAGCAGACGACGAAGAAGACGAAGACGACGAGGACGACGAAGCGGCTGATGTCGACGCTGCAGAGCCGACCGCACCGGTGAGGGTGCCGATGGTTCCGGCGATCGGGGCGATCAACGTGGTGTTGGCCTCGTTCTTCTGCGCAGTGGTGACAGCATTCTGCGCGTTGATCACTGCCGACTGCAGTGGGGCGAGCTGCGCCTGAGTCGGTGCGGCTTCCTTGATGGCGTTACCGGCCAGCGTCGAAGCCTGCTGCGCCTGTGCGTTCTGCAGCTGTATCTGCGCCGTCGTGATCTGCTGGTTGTCGGCCTGCAACTTCGCCGTCCGCGAGTTTCCTGCATTCGTCACGCCGTTCTGCGCCTGCGTCAAGGAGGTCTGGTCCTGGAGCATCCCTGATGTGTACTGCGTCCTCGCGCTGTCGACCGTCGACTGGTCCTTGGCGACTGTCTGGGTCAGCGTCGTGACCTGACTCTGTGCAGCCTGCGTGTCGCCGCCCTTGGACTGGGCGGCGGTGAGCGCGTCGGTTGCACTGCTCAAGGCCGCAGTGTCGATGTTGAGTTGATTCTGTGCGGTGTCGACTGCCGAGCTCAGAGCATTCTGGTCGTTGTTGTACTTCGTCTGCGCAGCATCCCGGCTGGTCTGGGACTGGCTGACGGCGGTGTTCTGCAGCATCGTGTCGGTCGCCAGGTTGGCCCGTGCGTTGGTGACTGCATTCTGTGCGGACTGCACGCTCAGCGCCGACTGTGTTGCTGCGGCCGCATCCTGCGCCTTGACGTCGGCGGTCGCGCCGGCCTGCGTACTGGCGAGGCTGGCCTGCGCCGACGCCAGCTGCGCATTGGCTGCGGTCAGCGCTGCCTGCAATGTCGTGTCATCGACCTTGGCGAGCGGCTCGCCGGCGGTGACGGTGTCGCCGAGTTTGACGAGGATCTGCGTCACCTTGTTGGAACTGACGGCAGCATCGAAGCTGAGGCTGATGGAGTTGGAAGCCTGCACATTGCCCGTGCCGGAGACGGTCGACTGCACGTTTCCAGTGCCGACAGTGACGACAGTGGTCGAAGCGTTGGCGGAACTGGCCTTGCTGTGCAACGTCGACCAGCCGACAAAGGCGGCACTGGCAACAGCTGCAAGCAGCACGATCTGAACCACCAAGCGGCGCTTGTTCACGTGCCCTCAAGCTCCAGTCGTCGCAGTGGAGGATGTACCGGCTCCGGCCGCCGGTGCGCCGGAACCAGTGTTCTGCGGCAACAACACGGAGCACTTTGCGTTCGCCGTGGCGAAGCCCGGATCACCCGTGTTGACGGTCTGGCGCTGCTGACTCGTCTGCGTCGTGTCAGCCGTCGCCACGGTCACGCCGTTGCTCGCGAGGCAGGAGAGATAGGCCTGATACGCGGCCCGATTGGCACCGTTGCCGCCTCCGCCCCCGAACGTCGGTTGCAGCGACTTGCATGCCGCGACTGCGGTGGCATTCGCCGGCTCAGCGAGGAACGAATTGAGCGATTGCAGCACGCCTCCGTTACGACGTCCGCCGGAATTCGGTGTGCTGTCGTTCGGCACGCTGCCCGCTGGCCGGCTTCCGGTGCCGTTGCCGGGGAATCCGCCACCAAGGGCGGTGCTCGGGAGTGTCACTCCTTTCGAGGTGAGACAGGCTTCCCACGTCACCATCGCAGCGCGCACGTTGGCTCCGCCGCCCCCACCCCCACCGGATGTCGGGGTCGAATTCGTCGGTGCGCCAGAGACCGCTGCGGAGCTATCGCTCGACGATGCGTTGGCGGTGGCACTGATCGGAGCGGTCACCGCAGTCGACGCTTTCGTCGAGCTACTCCCACAGGCACCGAGCAGTACGAGTGCGCCGGCTGTGGCGACGGACAGCATGACGTTGTTTCGCATGACTCGGATCTAACGCCGCCAACCTGAGCGTTGACTGCGTGCGCGCTTGGAGTACTCGAAGAAGCTGAAGACAGCCACAGCTGCTGGTTCGCGACCTCACGCATTAGCGTTGCGTCAATATGTCGAAAGTGCTCACCTCACTGCCCGTTGACGAACGAGTCGGCATCGCCTTTTCCGGCGGTCTCGACACATCGGTTGCGGTCGCCTGGATGCGCCACCACGGCGCGATCCCCTGCGCCTACACCGCTGACCTCGGCCAACCTGACGAGCCCGATCTCGACGACGTACAGCAACGCGCCAAGCAGTACGGCGCCGAACTGGCACGGATCGTCGACTGCAAGGAGGAACTCGTCAACGAGGGGCTCGTCGCCCTGCAGTGCGGTGCGTTCCACATCACGACAGCCGGTAAGACCTACTTCAACACCACTCCGCTGGGCCGTGCAGTCACTGGCACGCTGCTCGTCAGGGCGATGCACGATGACGGCGTCGATGTGTGGGGCGACGGCTCGACGTACAAGGGCAATGACATCGAGCGGTTCTACCGATACGGGTTGATGGTCAACCCGAATCTGCGGATCTACAAGCCGTGGCTCGACGAAGTGTTCGTGAACGAACTCGGGGGGCGTAAGGAGATGAGCGAGTGGCTCCTCTTCCACGATCTGCCGTATCGGGACTCGACGGAAAAGGCCTATTCCACCGATGCCAACATCTGGGGGGCTACGCACGAAGCCAAGCAGCTCGAATACCTGTCGACGAGCATGGACATCGTCGAGCCGATCATGGGAGTCAAGTACTGGGACGCTTCGGTCGATGTCGATCCGGAGACAGTGACCATCGGCTTCGAGGAAGGCTGGCCGGTTTCGCTGAACGGTGAGACGTTCCCGGACCGCGTCGCTCTCGTCGTCGCCGCCAACGCAATCGGCGGACGCCATGGACTCGGCATGAGCGATCAGATCGAGAACCGCATCATCGAGGCCAAGAGCCGCGGTATTTACGAGGGCCCCGGATTGGCGCTGCTGCACATCGCCTACGAGCGCCTCGTGACAGGAATCCACAACGAAGGCTCGATCGAGAACTACCGCACGCTCGGCCGCCGCCTCGGGCGTCTGCTGTACGAGGGCCGCTGGTTCGATCCGCAGTCGCTGATGCTCCGCGAGGCACTGCAGCGCTGGATCGGGTCTGCCGTGACCGGCGAGGTCACCGTCCGCCTGCGCCGGGGTGACGACTACACGCTGCTCGACACGACGGGCCCGAATCTCACCTACCAACCGGAACGTCTGTCGATGGAGCGCGCGGAGGATGCCGCGTTCGGCCCGCTCGACCGCATTGGCCAGCTGACGATGCGCAACCTCGACATCGACGACTCCCGGGCAAAGCTCGCTGTGTACCGTTCCGCCGGCACGCTCGCAGCCGGCAGTGATATCGGTCTGCTCGGTGCTGCGTCCGAACAGACCCCGGCTGACACCGCCGACGAATAGGCCGCAGGTCGCAGCACCCGACGAGCGGGCCTCCGGTGACCGAGTTCACGGGCCAGGCGAAATTGGTGCGCTACGTCCTCAGTCACCGAAACACTCGGGCTAGGGTCGCCCGGGACAGACGAGGGGGATTCGTTGAGTGAACTGCAGGCACCCACAGGCGCTGATGATGTCGACGCTGCGTGGCTGACGGCGGCGATGGCTCCGTTCGCTGACGGCGCCCAGGTGACCGCTGTACAGCGCCGGCCGATCGGTAATGGGATGGTCGCCGACAGCGTCCGTTTGTCGATCGCCTGGGATCGCCCCACACCGGCACCATCTTCGCTCGTCGCCAAGGTCCCTTCGGCCTCGGAAACAAGCCGTCTCGGGGCCGCAGCGACGCGCACGTATCTGCTCGAAGCAGCGTTCTACAACGAACTCGCCGATTCGCTGACGGTGCATCGACCGCGCTGTTACCTGTCGCTCCACAACGAGCAGACGAACGACTACGTCGTGCTGCTCGAAGACCTCGCACCGGCGCAGGCAGGCGATCAGATCGCCGGATGCAGCGTCGACGAGGCGGCGAGCGTCATCCCGGAACTGGCATCCTTGCACGGACCACGGTGGAACGATCCGACGTTGCACGACCTGTCGTGGCTCGACCGCCCGAACCAGCAGTCGGCGACGGGCGTGGCGCAGTTGATGGCGATGTTCTTCCGCGGATTCGTCGATCGGTACGGCGACCGTGTCGATCCGGAAGTGATGGAATTGACCGAACGGTTCATCCCCTCGATCGAGTCCTACCTCCTCGACCGCCCTGAACCGTGGACGGTCGCCCATGGCGACTTCCGCCTCGACAACCTGCTGTTCGGTGGCCCGCGCGTCGCCGTCCTCGACTGGCAGACCGTCAAGCTCGGACCCGGCCTCAGCGACGTCGCCTACTTCATCGGCTCCGCGCTGCAACCCGAGCAACGCCGCTCGGCGGAGACGGATCTCGTCCGGCAGTACCACCAGGCGCTCACGGCGACCGGCGTACCGCTGTCATGGGACGACTGCTGGCTCGGATACCGCCGCTACGGCTTCGACGGCCTGCTGATGGGCATTCTCGCATCGATGTTCGTCGGCCAGACCGATCGTGGCGACGAGATGTTCATGGCAATGGTCAACCGCCATGGCCGGCAGTTGCTGGACCTCGAATCCGACACGCTCATCGGCTGCCCGAAAGGCTGATCATGCCCCGACTGACGAACATGGACGAATTCTTCGTCCACCAGATCCCAGAACCGTTGCCGAATGTCGTCACGTATCACGAGTTCTGGCGAGAGAGCCTGTTCTTCATCATGCACCGGCGGGATGGCATGGGCGATGTCGTCATCCTGACGCTCGCCAGTTTCCCGGCCCGTCAGGAGATGGACAGCCTGCAACTCGGCAGGATCGGCGACACCGCGACGATGATGCAGCATGTGCGCCACTTCGATGGTGACCCGCACACGATGAACGTCGGCCCCGTGCAAATCGACATTGCCGAGCCCTTCAAGAAAGTGCACCTGCACGTCGACGACGTCCCGGCCGCGCCGGTCGCCCTCGATCTGACCTTCACCGCACGCACTGCGCCGTACGGAATGCGGCGCGGCACGATGCGCGCCGGTCACGAACTGATCTGGGACCAGAGCCATATGGTGCAGTCCGGCTCGTTCTCGGGGACGTTCACGCACCAGGGCACGACGCATCGGGTTGACGAGTGGTGGGGTCAGCGAGACCATTCGTGGGGAATTCGCAATCATGCACGCTGTCCGCTGTGGATGTGGCTGGCGATCCAACTGCCGGAGGCGATGATCGCCGTATGGCACTGGGAGTATCCCAATGGAGCACGGGTCTATACGGATGGCTGCTCTGCGCCGACCGACGGCAGCGATCCGATCCCCGTCGTCGACTTCCGCCACGAACTCCACTGGATCGATGCCGGCGGCAACGAGGTGTCCTACGGGCGCAACGGCGAAACGGTGACCGGCGTCGCCGGGCGTGTCGAGGTCACGCTCGAAGGAGGCAGGGTGATCGGTCTCGAAGCGTCCGGTCGTTGGGCACAGCGCTACGGCGATCTCGGCGGCGGGCTCAACGAGGTCACCGTCCGCACCGACGACGGCATCGCCGGGACGGCGATCTACGAACTCACCGGCGCACACCACCACCGCTACTTCCCGGTCGCCAGGGCAGAGAACCTCCCGCCGGACCGCGCCTGAGGTTGGGCCTGGTCGGCTACGCAATACGATCAGGGGCCATGCAGCAAACCGAGCGCCGTCTGGACGACGCGCCGATTCTGGCGACGGGCTGGAGGCCACAGCGCGACACCAAGATTTTCATCGGGTACCAGTTCGCCTTACTGCTCGTCATCGCCGTCTTCAGCTACCACTTCTACGACACCAGCCTCAGCCGCCTGTCGTTCCAGTTCCGCCAATGGGACCCTTCGTGGTACCTGTCGATCGTCCACCACGGGTACCAGACCAGTGGCCCGCGTCGCGCAGCGATCGCCTTTTTCCCGCTGTACCCGGCCCTCGTCCGCCTCGTGATGGTCGTCGTGCACAAGGATGTGATCGCCGCCTTCATCGTCAGCGCCGTGACATCGGTGATCGGACACGTCGCCTTCTACCGGGCGCTGAAGAGCCGGCCGGAATTGGCGGACAGTGCTGCGAACTCGCTGATCCTGCTGGCAGCGTGGCCGACGGCGATCTACTTCTCGCTGCTCTACACCGAGAGCCTGTATCTGATGCTCACGGCGCTCTTTCTGTACTTTCTCCTCCAGGATCGTCTCGGCTGGGCAGCCGTCGCTGCGGCGCTCGCCGCGCTGACACGCCAACCTGGATTTCTCTGCCTTGCGCCGCTCGGGCTGTGGATCGTGATGGACACCGCCCGGCCATGGCGTCAACGGATCATGCGTCTCGGGTGGGGCGCAGTGGCTGCGTCCGGCTACGCGATCTTCCTGATCATCAACAAAGTGATCTACCACGACTGGTTCGCATTCAGCCACGAACTCGAGGTCCACTGGCACAAGAAGGTCGTTTCGCTGACACGGTCGATCCCCGAAGCCGTTCGCTACCTGCAGCATCCCACGTGGAGGTACGGCTGGCCGGAGATCGCCGACCAGTACCTCGTACTGGCGACTCCACTGGTGCTGATCGCCTGGGCCGTCTTCTACCGCGAGCGATTCGAACGCACCCGCTGGGTACTGTTGGCGTGGGGCCTCGTGCAGTGGTTCACGATTGCATCCTCAGGCTCACCCGTGCCCGGCTTCTCGTGGCTGTCGAGCACCCGCTATCTGATGCTCGTTCTGCCGATCTACGTCGCCATCGCCGATCTCGCCCGCAACCGTAAAGCCATCATCTACGGGCTCAGCGCCGTGAGTTCGGTCTTCGCGCTGATGCTCGTCGAACGCTGGATCACCTGGAAGTGGGCCGCCTGATGGCGCTCACGAACGGCGGCATCCCGGCTCACGGCCTCCCGGCTGCGCAGGTGCTCGCTCAGTTGTCGGCCCTCAAGGAACACGATGTGCGCTGGCGTGACGGTCGGGCATTCACCCTCGCCTACTCCGCCGGAGCCGAAGTCGGTGCGCTCGCCGACGAGGCGTACCGCCGGTTCTCGTCGGACAACGGGCTGAACACTGATGCCTTCCCGAGCCTCAAGACGATCCAGAACGACGTCGTCGGCATCGTCTCCGGTTGGCTGAACGGCGGCGAGGATGCTGCCGGGTTCATGACAAGCGGTGGCACAGAATCGATCCTGCTGGCCGTCAAGGCTGCCAGAGAGCGCGGCCGTACGGAGCGTTCCATCGAACACCCGAACGTCGTATTGCCGGCTTCGGCGCATGCAGCCTTCGAAAAGGCCTGCTACTACTTCGGACTGCAGAGCCGCCGGATTCCGGTCGCTGCAGACTGGCGAGCCGACGTCGTCGCCATGCGGGCAGCGATCGACGCCGACACGGTGCTGATCGTCGGCTCTGCACCGCAATATCCGCAGGGTGTGATCGACCCGATCGAGGCGATCGCCGGAGTGGGCGCAGCACACGACATCAACGTCCATGTCGATGCGTGTATGGGTGGCGTCACACTGACCTATCTCGCCATGCTCGGCTATCGGATCCCCCCGTGGAACTTCAGCGTGCCGGGCGTGACATCGATTTCCGTCGACCTCCACAAGTACGGCTACACCGCCAAAGGGGCGTCGGTTCTCGTGCACCGCAACAAGCGGCTCCGCCAGTATCAGACATACGTGACGACGAACTGGCTCGGCGGCATGTACGGCTCGTCCGGCATCATGGGGACCAAGTCCGGCGGCCCGATGGCAGCTGCGTGGGCGGTCATGAACCATCTCGGCGATGACGGGTATCTGCGGCTCACGGCGGCAGCCCGCCGGGCCACTGAACGCCTCGTCGCCGGTATCGTAGGCATGGCGGAATTGACGCTGCGAGCTGTGCCGGAAGCGACGATCTTCTCGGTCGGTGCGGTCGATCCCGCACAACTCGACGTCTTCGCCGTTGCCGACGCACTGTGGCGGCGTGGCTGGTATGTCGATCGTCAGGGCCCACCGCCGTCTCTGCACCTCACGGTCAACGCCGTTCACGAGGACAAGATCGACGAGTTCCTCGGTGTACTCCGTTCGGCGGTGGACGAGGGACTGCAGTCTGCGAAGACCGGGGACCAGGGGGCCTACGGCACCGTCGAATAGCAGCATGGTCACCTATGATCCGCCGATGCCGAATGCAACCGTTGCCACTGGAATGACCCTCGAATACGACACCTTCGGCTCGCCGGACGACCCGGCATTGCTGCTGATCATGGGCTTCACCGCACAGATGACGCTGTGGCCGATCGAACTGTGTGAGGGTCTCGCCGCCGGGGGCCGGTACGTCATCCGCTTCGACAATCGCGACTGCGGGCTGTCGTCGAAGCTCGACGGTGTCGCAGTCGATCTCGGCGCGGCGATGGCAGCGGGCTATTCGGGACAGCCGGTCACCGGTGCGCCGTACAATCTCAGCGACATGGCCGCCGACGCCATCGGACTGCTCGACCATCTCGGCATCGCCGCTGCACACATCATGGGCGCTTCGATGGGCGGGATGATCGCCCAGACCGCAGCGATCGAGTACCCACGGCGTTGCCTCAGCATGATCTCGGTGATGAGCACGACCGGTGACATCTCGGTCGGGCAGGCTGCTCCGGAGGCGATGAGCGCACTACTCACTCCCCCGCCGAGCGATCGCCAGGGCTACATCGATGCGGCCCCGAACTTCATGGTTTTCGCTTCGAAGAAGTACCGAGATGCCGACGAGGCCAAGGCGCGGGCGGCACTGGCCTATGACCGCTCGTTCTACCCTGAGGGCGCCGGCCGCCAACTCGTCGCCATGCTGGCGAGCGGAGACCGTTCCGCACAACTCGTCGAATTGAATGTGCCGACGCTGGTGATCCACGGTCGTGACGACACGCTGATCGACAAAAGCGGCGGCCTGCGGACAGCGGAACTGATCCCCGGAGCGAACCTGCTGCTGATGTCCGACATGGGACACGATTTGCCACTGCCACTGCTGGCGATCATCGTTGACGCCGTGCTGTCGCACACCCGACACGCGGAGGCGCGCGCTCCCGCTGTGTAGCCGTCCCTGCATCGACACAGCCGGAGTCAGGGCCAGAGTCCACGGGCCGGTCCGGAGAGCCTGCTAGCCTGCTTTTTGCCGTATTTCACACGGGAGAGTCCTTGCCGGCAGCCAGCCGGTCGGGCGCCGAAGGAGCAATGTCCCCGGAACCTCTCAGGCCCCAGGACCGTATGAATGAGGCACGCTGGAAAGCAGCCGCCTCTGCGCGGCTCGCCGAAGGGGAAACGCTGCAACGACGCAGTTAAAGCTCTCAGGCCCGATGACAGCGGGGGAATCAACGAAGTTTTTCACGAACACGGAGATTCCCATGACCGAGCTGTATGACGTCTTTGCCGCTGCAACTGCCGGCACGAACGAATTCGTCCAACGCCACATCGGGCCGGACGAAGACGACCGTGCCGCCATGCTTGCGACGATCGGCCTGACCTCGATGGCCACGTTGATCGACGAAGTCGTTCCCGACAGCATCCGTATGCATCAGGACCTCGATCTGCCGGCGCCGCGGACGGAGGTCGATGTGCTGGCGGAACTTCGATCGATCGGCGGGCGGAACCAGGTCTTCACGAGTCTCATCGGCACCGGTTACTACGGCTCGATCACTCCCCCCGTCATCCAACGCAACGTCCTCGAAAGCCCGGCCTGGTACACGGCATACACGCCGTATCAGCCGGAGATCAGCCAGGGTCGGCTCGAGGCGCTGCTGAACTTCCAGACGATGGTGACCGATCTCACCGGCATGGATATCGCCAACGCTTCGCTGCTCGACGAGGCGACAGCAGCAGCAGAGGCGATGGCGATGGCCCATCGGCTGCACAAGGGCAAGCAGGAAAAGTTCTTCGTGCACCACGACACACATCCACAGACGATCGCCGTCATGCGGACACGTGCGGCTCCTGCCGGCATCCATCTCGTCGTCGGTGACGTCGATGACCTGGATCCCTCAGGAATCTTCGGGGCGCTGTTCTCGATACCGACGTCCAGTGGTGCGCTGACCGACTTCAACGGGCAGATCGAGGCGATCCATGCGAGCGGCGCTCTCGTCGTCGTCGCCTCGGATCTACTGGCGCTCGTACTCATCGAACCGTCGGCACTCGCCGCGGCCGACATCGTCGTCGGTTCGGCCCAGCGGTTCGGCGTGCCGATGGGCTTCGGCGGGCCGCACGCCGGCTTCATGGCGACACGCGAGGCGTTCGCCAGGTCGCTGCCGGGCCGCCTCGTCGGCGTCAGTACGGACACCGCCGGCCGGCCGGCAATGCGGCTGGCGCTGCAGACCCGCGAGCAACACATCAGACGAGAAAAGGCGACCTCGAACATCTGCACTGCGCAGGTGCTGCTGGCGAATATCGCCGGGTTCTACGCCGCATGGCACGGCCCGGACGGCCTTCGCCGGATCGCCGAGCGGGTCCACGCGCTGACCTCCCTGGTCGCAGACGCGCTCGGCGCTGCTGGTATCGAACTCGTCAACGATTCGTGGTTCGACACGCTGACCGTGCGTGTACCGGATTGCGCGTCGGCAATCGTCCACCGGGCCAACACTCTCGGCCTCAACTTGAGGTTGAGAGATGCGGACCATATCGGTCTCAGTCTCGACGAGACATCGATGCTTGCAACCGTCGAGCTGATCTGTCAGGCATTCGGTGCCACGCTGCCATCGCCGAACGACAGCGCTCGACCGATACATGAGCGTGAGCTCGGCATCCCAGCCGAGCTCAGGCGTACGACGCCGGTGCTGCAACAGGCGGTCTTCAACAGGTTCCACTCGGAACACGAAATGCTGCGCTACCTACGTCAGCTGTCCGACAAGGATCTGGCCCTCGACCGAACGATGATCCCGCTCGGATCATGCACCATGAAACTCAACGCGACGAGTGAGATGATGCCGATCTCCTGGCCGGAATTCGCCGACATGCACCCGTTCGCTCCCGCCGAGCAGACAAGCGGATATCGACAGCTGATCGGGTCATTGGAGCAGATGCTGGTCGAGATCACCGGCTATGACGCCGTCAGCCTGCAGCCGAACGCCGGAAGTCAGGGGGAACTCGCCGGCCTGCTGGCGGTCGCCGCCTACCACCGCAGCAGGGGCGACGACCAGCGGACACTCTGCCTCATCCCGTCGTCAGCACACGGCACGAATGCGGCCAGCGCCGTGATGGCCGGTCTCAAGGTCGTGGTCGTCGCCTGTGATGACAGCGGCAACGTCGACCTCGTCGATCTCGAAAACAAGGCAACAGCTGCCGGCGATCGATTGGCGGCGTTGATGATCACCTATCCATCGACGCACGGAGTGTTCGAAGAAGGCATCGTCGACATCTGTGAACTCGTGCATCGCCACGGCGGCCAGGTCTACGTCGACGGTGCCAACCTCAACGCACTTGTCGGCCTCGCCAAGCCCGGCAGGTTCGGAGCCGACGTCAGCCACCTCAACCTCCACAAGACGTTCTGTATCCCCCACGGCGGTGGCGGCCCCGGGGTCGGACCGATTGCGGTGCGATCCCATCTGGCAGCGTTCCTGCCCGGCACGCCACAGCTCGACGGAGCTGCCCATCCCGTCGGGCCGGTCAGTGCTGCACCGTTCGGCTCGGCACTGATCCTGCCGATCAGCTGGACCTACATCGCGCTGATGGGCGCGAGCGGCCTGCGCCGGGCGACGGAAAACGCCATCCTCAGCGCCAACTATCTGGCGACACGCCTCGATGCCTATTTTCCCGTGCTGTACACCGGTGCACGCGGTCGGGTCGGCCACGAGTGCATTCTCGACCTACGGGCGATCACCAAGGCGACCGGCGTTACCGTCGACGATGTCGCCAAACGACTCATCGACTACGGATTCCACGCGCCGACGATGAGTTTCCCCGTTGCCGGGACGTTGATGATCGAGCCGACAGAGTCGGAGGCGAAACACGAACTCGACCGCTTCGTCGAGGCGATGGTGGCAATCCGCAGCGAGATCGATCAGGTCGCAGACGGGCTGTGGTCGGTCGAGGACAGCCCGTTGCGGAACGCACCGCATACAGCCGTCGATCTGCTCGGTGAGTGGCGCAGGCCGTATGATCGACTGTCGGCCGCCTATCCGCTGGCGTCCTTGCAGCACGCAAAATACTTCCCACCGGTCTCGCGCATCGACTCCGCGTACGGTGACCGCAATCTCGTCTGTTCGTGCGAACCGATCGAGGCCTACGCCGACGCGCTGTCGGTCTGATCCGGTCTCGACCTGCCGGTGGCGCGTCGCCTGCATCAATCGCCGTGGGTATCTCTGCGAGGTGCCGTATGCAGACGACAGACGTGACTACGGTTACGTCATGACTGACGGTCCGAACATTGCTGACATCATCACCTTTCTCGGGGCGAACAATCCGATCGCCGGGATTTCCAAATCGATCGAACAGTTCCGCAAGGGCGTCAACGAGTTCCTCAGCTCCGTCAGCACCCTCAATCAGACGATGGGGACGCTCAACGAGATCGCCAACCGGGCCAACCGATTGTTCGACGACATCGAACCGCCGATCCGGGCGATGATGCCGCAGTTGACCAGAGCCATCGAGAACGGTGAAAGCATCATCAAAGCGCTGAACGATCCGGTCGAACGGTTCGCACCGGCGCTCAACACGCTGACGGAGACGCTGTCGGCGCCGTCGTTCTCGGACATGGCGCGACGAGTCAACGATTTCCTCGAAATTCTCGGAGACCTCGGCGATGGGCTGCGCCCGCTCAGTCAATTCGGCCAACTGAGCCAACTCGGTCAGCTGGCCGAGGGCGCCGGCAACCTCTTCAACCGTAACCTCTCACGTCTGACCCGCCCGCTCGGCGGCACGCCGGCGGCCGCACCGAGCGCGCCTGCGACCCCCTCGGCGGCACCGGCCGCACCGGCGGCCTCCCCGGTCGAGCGGGCAACCGGCAGCAGGCCGGCACCCGAGCAGGGCCCTGCAAAGAAAGCCCCTGCAAAGAAGGCCCCCGCAAAGAAGGCCTCTGCTGCAAAGCAGCCTGCGGGCAAGCAGGCCCCTGCAAAGAAGGCGCCAGCATCAAAGGCGGCACCGAAGACGACATCGCTGTAAGGCCTGACTTACCCGCGCGAGCTCCGCTGACGAACGATTCGGACGGTCCGTCGACTGCTCAGTCGTCAGCGTTTACTGACGAACGGTGTCTTGACGATCGTGCCGGCAAGCGCGGTGCCGCGAACCTCGATGCTCACGGCATCACCGAGAGCGGAAGCCGGATCGACGAACGCCAGGGCGATACCATGGTTGAGGACCGGAGAATAGTTGCCGCTGGTGACGATGCCGATCGGCGTGGCGTCCGAGGCGAACACGGTGCAACCGTCTCGTGCTGGGCGGCGGCCTTCGGTGGAGATGCCGCGCAACCGTCTTTTGATACCGCGCTGACGCTCGGCGTCGAGCGCCTCCCGTCCACGGAACGGGCCCTTCGTCCACGACACGACCCACCCGAGACCGGCCTGCAGCGGCGTGATCCCCGCACCGAGCTCGTGACCGTGGAGCGGCAGACCGGCCTCGAGCCGCAAGGTGTCACGTGCTCCGAGCCCCGCCGGGGTCACGCCGGCATCGACGATCGCTGCCCAGAGGCTGGGTGCGGCCTTGGCAGGCACGGCGATTTCCACGCCGTCCTCGCCGGTGTAGCCGGTGCCGGCCACGGTCAGCGGAACACCGTTCCACTCGACGCTGGCGACGCGGAATCGCCCGACAGCCGCAGCGTCTGGAACGACACCGTCGAGGCGTGCTCGGGCGCGAGGGCCCTGGACGGCGAGAATGGCGCGCTCCGCCGTTGTCTTGCTACCGCCGATCGCCGCGATGACACGTTCGGTGTTGGTCGCGTTCGGCATCACGTCGAAGATCTGCTCGTCGATCCACCAGACGATGATGTCGTCGGTGACCGATGCGTCATGTTCGTCGAGCAGATGGGTGTATTGCGCGGATCCTGGTGCGATCTTGCCGAGATCGTTCGTCAACGTCGTCTGCAGGCGCTCGAAAGCCCCTGGACCCGAGACCCTGACCGTCCCGAGGTGGCTGACATCGAAGACGGCGGCGTCATGGCGACATGCCAGATGCTCGGCAATCGTGCCGGACGGATAGGCGATCGGCATGTCCCAACCGCCGAACAGTGCCATCTTCGCCCCGAGGCTGCGGTGCACCGCGTCGAGCGGCGACAGCTCGGTCATGATGGCTGCGCCATGATCGGATGCCGAGCGGGTCAGGCGTTGACGGCAGCGGCGACGGCCTCTGCTGGCGAGTTGCGGCGGAGGCGGATGATGTTCGAGTCGATCTCCGCCTTGACGCCGGCAAGCGGGAGGACGTTCAGCACCCCTTGGCCCTGCTGCAGGACATCGATCAACTGATCCCCATCGCAGAACAGGACCTGCTTGCCGCTGATGACGATGTGCGCAGCTGCGATGTCGGAATTCACGTGCGTGCGCATGAACTCGAAGACGTCCCGAACGGATTCGAGTTTGATACCCGCGTCGAGCAGGCTCTTGACGACCTTCAGTTCGAGCAGGTCACGGTACGAATAAAGACGCCGGCTGCCGCTGCCCGCTGCGTCCGTCAGCGAGGGTCGGATCAGTTCGGTACGCGCCCAGTAGTCCAGCTGTCGGTAGGTGATGCCTACCAGTTGGGCTGCTCTTGTTCCGCTATAGCCGTCGTCGCTCATTGCTACCTGCCGTCATCGTCAACTGAGAAAACGGAGTAACACTAACGTAGTTACAGCAGTGTCACAAGGGCCACCTATGAGATAATCGTCAGGCAAAATCGTCAGGCAAAATCGTCAGGCAAAATCGTCAGGCAAAATCGTCAGGCAAAATCGTCAGGCAAAATCGTCAGGCAAAATCGTCAGGCAAAATCGTCAGGCAAAA
>JANXUF010000001.1 GCA_025356335.1 Actinomycetes bacterium | reverse complement strand
TCGCCGCGACGGTGGCGGCGACCGCGGCTGCCGGGGCGGGTGCGGGCGGGGTGTTTGGTGGGCAGGTCGTGACGGTGAGGATGGTGACGCAGACCCCGACGTTCACCGAGGAGTCGGCGTGTGCAGCGGTCGGCACGGCAGAGAACAACGCAGCAGCAGCAGCACCGGCACCCACAAAGCGACCGAGCTTCGAAGCCACTGATTTCGATGGAGACCTGCGAGCGGCTGACAGCGGAGCGGCTGACAGAGGGGCGGATGGGACCGTGGATGAGGATGGGGTTTGCATTGCTGGCTCCTTCGTAGACGACTACTCTCCATAAGCAGCAGCCCACGCTGCGCTGACGTCGGTTGTGTTACGAACCGATGACGAATAGTGCTCGGAGCATCACTGACAGCGTTGAATGGGCGCAGATCGTTCATTCTTTCAACCTCGACCGACAGGCTGACGGCCGCCACAGCGGATCACGACCACGAGCAGCGACAGGAGCGCCAGTAGAATGAGGCGATGCGTCTGGGTGAGGATGTAGACCCGGAGCGGGTCCTGGCGAACGCTGCTGATCAATCCGCAGCGGTCACCGCCCTCACGGCCGAGTTGGCCGAGGCGAGGAAGACGATTCGACGTCTCCGACAACTCCTCGACGCAGCGCCGGTCGGTGTGGTGCTGTACGCAGACACCGGAGCGGTCGAATACGCCAACGAGCGGGTGCTCGAGGCAACGGGCACCTCCGGGGCGCGATCGTTCGAGGTTGCCTCGTCAGCGTTTGTGCATCCGTCGGACCTGGCAACGTACGCGCGGGCGGTGACCGCCGCCCGGCTCGGCGAAGCGGCGCAGTTTCGCATTCGCGCATCGGACACGGCCGGCAAGCGCATGCATGTCGAGGCGAACCTCGAGCCGATCGTCGACGATGGTGTGCCGAATGGTGCGATTGCGCTCTATCGCGATGTCACCGGGGAGGTCGAACGTGACGAACGGTTGCTGTGGTTCAAGGCGATTGCCGATCTGACGACCGACATCGTCGGCATCGCCTCGCCGGACGGCAGCATTCTGTACATCAATCCTGCCGGACTGGCGTTTTTCGGCCTCGAGGACTCTGCAGTTCCTCGCAAGCTGCACACAGTTTTCAAGCATATTCCCGTCGAATTCCATGACACGTTGTTGACCGACGCCTATGCAGCGGTGCTTCGCGGCAACGTCTGGCAGGGAGACGTCGCGCTGCTCCGTGGTGGGGATCTCGAACGCCACCCGATGTCGGCCGTGGTGATCGGGGTGCACGACGATCAGAACGAACTCGTTGCGCTGGCGGTGACCTACCGGGATCTGACCGAGCGCCACAAGCTGCAGGCGGAACTCGCCCATGCCGCTGCGCACGATACGCTCACCGGCCTCGCCAGTCGCCAAGAACTGTTCCGGGTCCTCGAAATGAGCCTCGGTGCCGGCGAGTCGACCGCAGTGCTGTTCTTCGACCTCGACGATTTCAAGCTTGTCAACGACAGCCTCGGACACTCGGTCGGTGACGAGGTGCTGACGCAACTCGCCCATCGAATCGCCACCGCAGCACGTGAGACCGACGTCGTCGGACGGCTCGGCGGTGATGAGTTCCTCGTGCTCTGCCGGGATGTTTCGGACCCACGTGAAGCCACGGAGATTGCCAATCGCGTGCTTGCGAGCGTGCGCCTGCCGATGAAGATCGGCATGCGCCACCATACGGTGACCGGCAGTATCGGCATTGCGCTGTCGGGTTCGCAGAATGCGTCGGCGGTGTCGCTGATCCAGGAAGCGGACATCGCCATGTATCGCGCCAAACGGGCCGGTCGGCGTCAATCGGTCCTGTTCGACGACTCGATGCGCGTCGAGGCAGTCGATCGGTTGGAACTCGAGCAGGAAGTCCGTCTGGCCCTCGAACGCGACGAGTTCGAGCTGTACTTCCAGCCGCTGAGCTACTTTGGCCGCGACATCGTGCAGAATTTCGAGGCCTTGATCCGCTGGAATCACCCCCGATACGGATTGCTGTCACCCGTCGACTTCCTGCCGCTGGTCGACAAGGTCGGCTTGACCGGGACGGTCGGCGGCTGGGTGTTCCGAACGGCGTCAGCTGCTGTCAGCGTGATGCGGCTGATCGAACCCGAAACATGTGTCGGTGTCAATGTCGATCCAGATCAGATTCGCCAGCCGGGCTTCGTCGACGCGTTGATCGCGGCGATGGACGCAGCCGGTGTGCCAGGTTCGGCGCTGACGATCGAGATCACCGAGCACGCAATGATGGACGACGTCGAACAGACGCGAACGGTGCTGGAGCAACTGCGTGTCCTCGGTGTGTCGATTGCCGTCGATGACTTCGGCACCGGTTATTCGAACCTCGATCTCCTGCGCCGGCTGCCGGTGGACTATTTGAAGATCGATCAGAGTTTCATCGCCAGGCTCGGTATCGAGGCCGGGGACACACAACTCGTTCGTATGATCGTCGGGCTGTCGCAGGAGTTGGGGATCGGCGTCATTGCCGAGGGCGTCGAGTCGCAGATGCAGGAGGACGAACTCCGCAGGCTCGGTTGCCGGATCGGGCAGGGCTATCTGTATTCCAGACCGCTCAGCCTGGACGACGCACTCGAACTCCTGCGTGCCCAGCAGGTCGAACCGGTGCTGCACTGACGCTCGTCGTGGCGAACAACACCTCCGTCGACTGGTAAGCGATGTGCACGCAACTTTTCCCAGCCATACTCGATCTCCGTGATCGAGCATCTTTTCGTCTATGGCACGCTGCTCCCCGGTGAGGTTCGCTGGCAATACCTCGAACCGTTCGTGATCGACGACGGGCAGCAGGATCGTGCCACTGGAACCCTGTTCGATACCGGCGAGGGCTACCCGGCCGCGCTGTTCGGTGGTTCAGGGACGATCCACGGCCGACGTTTCGCACTACGACCGGATCTGCTGTGGCATGCACTGGAACGACTCGACGAGGTGGAGGGTGCCGTCGCCGGCCTCTATCGACGCATCGAGATCACCACCGCATCGGGACACGCCGTCTGGACGTATGAATACGGCCGCGGTCTCGAACTCCAACCGATCGCTTCCGGGCGCTGGGTAGAGCGTTCGGGCTAGGTCTGACGCCTCGCCTGCAACCCGTGTGCCGTCGAGTCGAACGGCAATTCTCCCGACGAAGGTGGTGCGCGGCCGACGCCGATGGCACCCTTGAACGATGGATCAATCGATGGTCGACATGCCTTCCGCTGTGAACGAAGCGATGGTGACCGTGCTCGTGCGGGGCCACGTGGTCACGATGGACGGCGATCGACGAGAACTCGCAGACGGTGCTGTCGCCATCGCCGGCGACCGTATCGCCAGGGTCGGCCCGTACCAGCAGTTACGCGCTGACTATCCATCGGCGGCGGTTGTCGGCACCGCCGATTCGGTGGTCACTCCGGGCTACATCAACGCTCATCAACACCTCACTGGTGATCGTTTAATTCGTTCGTGCATCCCGGAGCGCATCGATTCGCAGGACGCCATCTTCAAATGGGCGGTGCCGGTGCACGGTGCGCACACTGGAGACGACGACGAGTTGTCGGCGATGCTCGGGGCGATCGAAGCAGTTTGCAATGGAGTGACCTGCACGGTCGAAGCCGGCACTGTTGCCCACCCCGAACGGATCGCCGCCGGTCTGCAGCGGGTCGGGATGCGGGCCACGCTCGGGCAGTGGGGATGGGATGTCGCCGATGCGCCGTTCGCCGCTCCTGCTGACGAGGTGCTCGCTCGCCAGACCGAGATGCTGTCCAAGCTTCCCCATGGCGGGTTGGTCGAGGCGTGGATCACGCTCGTCGGGCACGACCTGATGAGCGACGACCTCGTCGTGCGGGCGAGCGAACTGGCGCGCACGAGCGGTGTCGGGATGACATTCCACCTGTCGCCGCATGCCGGTGATCCGGTCAGCTATCTGGCCCGGACCGGGAAACGACCGTTCGTCCACCTGCGCGACCTCGGCGTGTTCGGCCGTCATGTGCTCGTCGCCCACGCCGTCCACCTCGACGACGAGGAAGTCGATATCGTGCTGCAGACAGAAACGGCGATTGCCTCGTGCCCGTGGGCCTACATCCGCCTCGCACAGGGTTTCACGACGGCAGGCCGCCATGGCGAACTGTTCGCTCGCGGGGCGCGGATGGCGATCGGCTGTGATGCCGAGAATGCCGGAGACGCTGTCGACGTACTGCGTGCGGCGGCCCTCTTCGTCGGCCTGGCACGCGACAAGATGATGGACCCGTTCAGTATGGATGCCCACGATGGTCTGTCGATGCTGACGATCGGCGGTGCGGAGGCGATCAACAAATCGGCGACGATCGGGTCGCTGGAAGTCGCCAAGCAGGCCGACATCGTTCTGCATGACACGAGCGGTCCGGAATGGATGACTCGCAGCACCGACGTGGTCCGCCAACTCGTGTGGGCGAGCGACGGACGGTCCGTGAGTGAGGTCTTCGTTGCCGGCCGCCATGTCGTCTCCGGCGGCAAGTGCATCACCGTCGACATGGAATCGCTACGCGCCGAAGCTCACGCCAGACGGGACTTCTTCCTGGCGCTCCGAGCCTCGCAGGCCTGATCGCGATGCTGCCGTCGCGAGCCCCCCGAGTGTCATTGCAGCCCCCGAGTGTCATCGCAGCATCCGAGTGTCATTGCAGCACCCGAGTGTCATCGCAGCATCCGAGTGTCCTGACACCCAAGGCCGTCGCCACCACACTCCGGTGCGGCCTCGACACTCCGATCGCCTCGACACTCCGATCGCCTCGAGCTACAGCATCGGGAATTTGGCCTTGTCCGGCAGCCCGGAGCGGGCGGTGATCGATTCGCCCATGCGCTGAGCGTCCGCCCACAGACGTTCCTCGTCGATCGTGATGCAGTGACCGTCCTCGACGACGATCACACCGTCGACCACGACGGTGTGCACGCCCCGGCCGTCTGCCGACCAGACCAACTGGTTGATGACATTCAGTAGCGGCCGCCACTCTGGCCGGTCGGTGTCGTGCAGGACGACATCGGCACGCTTGTCGACCTCCAACGACCCGATCTGGTCGTCGAGCATCATCGTCCTCGCGCCACCGAGCGTCGCCATCTCGTAGGCCATCTCCGCAGGGAACATCTGCGGATCGGTGCGAGCGTCCTTGAACAGCCCGGCAACGAGATACGTCGCCCGCATGAGGTCGGAATAGTTCGAGGCGTTGTTGCCGTCGGTCCCGATCGAGACGTTGATGCCCTGTTCGACCATCTCCGGGAACTTGCCGACCTGGGTGATGCCGTAGCTGACCTTCAGTGCGGTCGTCGGGCAGTGTGCCACACTGACGCCGGTTTCGGCCATCAAGGCGATCTCGGTGTCGTCCACGCGTACGCAGTGGGTGATCGCCACGTTGCTGCCGAGCACCCCGATCTCGGCCAGATGAACCATCGGACGCTGCCCGAATTCGGCGATGAAACCATCGGGGTCGAGCGTCGCGGGCGACATGTGGAAGCTCAGCCCGACGCAATGGGCATCCGCAAGTTGTTTCGCCGCCTTCCACAGCGGATCGGAACAGGTCGTGTGGCCGACGAGCGTGCTCCACGCCGAGATCCGCCCGCCGGCATGGTTCCTGTGCCTCATCAGTTGATCTTCCAGGTGGGCGATCGCCACGTCTGTCGTCTGGCGATAGACGGACGGTTCCGGCGGCAGGTCCCACACCCATTGCCCGACCCGGCCACGTATGCCGACCTCGACAAGGCCGTCGATCACCTCGTCGAGGAAGCGAATCGTTCCGGCCTCCAGAAACGTCGTTGTTCCGGATCGGAGCATCTCGACAGCGGCAAGTTGCCCAGACACACGTTCCTCCGGCGCATTGAAGACCGAGTACAGCGGGCAGAGCCATTCGAAGACGTTGGCGACGAACGGCGTGTCGTCCGGGACATAGCCACGAGTCAGTGGCTCGCCGGTGATGTGGATGTGCGTGTTGACCATGCCTGGCGTCACGACGAAGCGATCGCCGCCGACGGTGCGCGAAGCCGTGTAGTTGCGTTCGATGTCGACGGTCTTGCCGACGGCGACGATCGTGTTGCCGCTGATGGCGACGGCGCCATTGCGGATGATGTCGCGATCGCGGTTCATCGTCACGACGTACCACCCCTTGATGATCAGGTCGACCGCTGTCGGAATGTGAGCGTCGGTCATCGTGGAGCATCCTTGGTCGTGGGGGCGGGTGAATCTTCAGTGAGCCAGTGGTCGACGGGCCGGTGGTCGACGGGCTCGAGGTCGACAGGCTTGTGGGCGACGTAGACCTGGTTGAAACCAATCGGTTCGAGCAGGCGGATCGCTTCGAGGCCGGAGTCGGTGAGCCAACCGTGTACCTGCTGATGGGTCAGCAGACCGCCGCGTGCGGTGTTCGCCAGCATCGTCAAACCCATCTGCACGCCGAACGGATTGAGTTTGCGGGTGTTGTCGGCAAAGTAGTCGGCGACGATCAGTCGACCGCCCGGGACGAGGGCGTCGACGGCGCGCCGGATCAGGCATTTCGACCGTTCCTCGCCCTCTGTCCTGCAGACGTGTCCGAGGACGACGATGTCGTAGCGAGCCGCCTCGATATCGATCGCGTGGAAGTCGCCCGGTCGCAACTCGACCCGTTCTGAGAAGCCCTCCTGGCCGAGTGTTTCGGCTGCCAGTTCGATGATGCCGTCCAGATCGTTGACGACTGCCGTCGAACCAGCGGACTGTTCGAGCACGGCGCTCGCCCACGGCGCCCGCCCGGCCCCGAGGTCCAACACTCGCAGGCCGGGTCGACGTGACCAGCCGATACTGGCGCCGAGGCGTGTGGCCGCTCGACGTTGGGTCGGGAAGGTGGCGGTCACCAGTGGCCCGTAGAACGCGACCGGATCGCGCTCGATCGGCGTCTGTACGCTCCCGTTGCGGATGGTCTGCGCCAGGTGCTCCCAATTCTCCAACGGTCCAGGGGCGACGCGGACGAGGCCGGCCATCGTCGCCGCTCCATCGGAGCACAGGTAGCGCTCGGCGGTTTCGGTCAACGCGTAGTCGTCGTCGATCTGGTCGAGGAGGCCGAAGGTGACGAGCGCGTCGAGGAGATGCCTGAGGTGGACGGCGGACACATGCAGTTCGACGGCGAGTTGCTCAGCGGTGCATCGCCCGAGATGCGCGGTCCCGTCGAATACACCGAGATCGACACCGGCGACCAGCGCCCAATAGGAACCGAACCCCTGGATGAGCCCCCATACCGGGGCAGAGGGTGGTGGTTTGTAGTCGCGCCATGGCCTGCCGTTGCGGGCCATCGAATGCGTTTTCTTCAATTCCGGAAAGGGTGAGTCGGCACTCACGGTTCGAGGACGATCTTGCCGAAGAAGTCCGACTTCAGCATCTTCGCCTGGGCCGCAGCGCCGTCCTGCAGGGCGAAGACGCTGTCGATCGGGACGTGAAATCCTCCGCCGCAATACAGCTCCCAGACCGGAGCGAACTCCTCCGGCCGGTAGGCGTCGGAACCACGGATCTGCAGGCCCATGTGGAACAGCATCCCGAGGGAGGAGATGGTGACGGAATCGCCGGTCGTGTTGCCACAGTTGACCAGCCGGCCGCGGTGCTTGAGAGAGAGCAGTGATTGCTCCCACAGCGCCGGCCCGACGTGATCGAACACCATGTCGACCCCTTCGCCTCCCGTCACCTCTCTCGCCCAACCGGCAATGTCGGCATCGCGATTCACGGCGGCGTGATCGGCGCCGATGGCCAACGCCTGCTTGCACTTGGCCTCGGTGCCGGCCGTTGCCAGCACCGTCGCCCCGGCATATCTGGCGAGCTGGATCGCCGCCGTCGACACGCCGCTGCCCGCCGCATGGATCATCACCGCCTCTCCACGCTGCAGGCCGCCGGTTGCGAACAGCGCATGGTGCGCCGTCATCCACGCTGACGGAAAGGCGACGGCCTGGTGCCAACCGACGCTGTCCGGGATGCGCTGCACGTGGGTCTCGGGAGCAAGGCAGCGTTCGGCGTAACCGCCGGCAACGGTCCCGCCGATCACCCCGAGAACACCGTAGATATCGCCCATGCCGGCGAGGCTCGAACCCTCGCTCACCCCTGCGAGTGACGGGTCGATCACCACCCGATCGCCGACTCCGACGCGGGTGACCTCGGTACCGATCTCGACAACCGTGCCGACGACGTCCATGCCGGCGATGTGCGGGAACGTGAATCCGGGCAGGTGGTACCAGCCGTTGCGCTGCACGATGTCGAGGTGGTTCAGCGCCGTCGCCGCGACCTCGATCACGACATCGCGACGGTCGGGAACGGGATCGGCCACGTCGACATATTCGAGCACCTCCGGTCCGCCGGATTGTCGATACAGCAGTGCTTTCATCGTCTCCGTCCCTCTGCTCCGCCTACCAGTTCTCCGCCGTTCACTGCTCCGCCTTCCACGAGCCGGGGGATGCAGTCCGGGGATCGCAGGTGGTGGCCGGTCGCAGTCTGGAAGGCGACGGCGAGGGCCAGGCACGTCTCGTCGGCCCCGTGCCTGGCGACGATCTGCATGCCGATCGGCAACCTTCCGGCACCGTGGCCGATCGGCACATTGACCGACGGGAGGCCGGTGACGTTCCACAGTGCCATCGTCCTGGCGTGCACGTCCGGCCACGTGGCGGCAACTCCAGCCACATCACCGTACAGGTCGTCGAAGCGCGGGGCCGTCGACACACTGCCGGGGACGACCAGAGCATCGAGGCCGTCGAAGGCCGACACGACGCGCCACGTCAGCCGTTGCCTGGCGTCCATCGCCGCGCGGTAGTCCGAAGCAGCGATCCGATCTCCGACCTCGAGACGCCCACGAAAGGCGGGCGTCAGCAGATCACGCGGCGCGTCGGCGTAGAGCTCGGCGGCCTCGTACATCGTGATCAACCAACTCAGCGGAGCACCATGTTCGGCGACAGTGAGCTCGACGGGCACGATCGTTGCGCCGAGGCGTGCGAGGCAGCCGACGGCGAGTTCGAAAGCCTCAGCGACCTCGTCGGTCAACACCGCCGTCAGCCATCCGGCGGGCAGCCCGATTCGAACACCGTGCAAATATGAGTCAAATGGTTCAATTCCGACGGGCGGTGCGTGGCTTGATTCCGCCGCCGTCATGGCGGCGAAGAGCAGACTCACGTCGGCCGCGGATCTGGCCATCGGTCCTGGCGCATCGAGGCTCGGTGCAAGGCCGAGCAACCCGACGGTCGACAGCCGTCCGAGCGTCGGCTTGAGACCGGTGACTCCGCAGTAACTCGACGGGATCCTGATCGATCCGCCAGTGTCGGTACCAATCGCCAGCGGAGCGAATCGCATCGCCAGCGCTGCGGCAGACCCTGCGGACGAACCGCCCGTCGTATGTGCACGATTCCACGGGTTTCTCACGGTACCGAACGGTGTCGACTCGTCACCGCAACCGAGTTCGAAGGTCGCCGTCTTGCCGATGACGATCGCTCCTGCGCGTTGCGCCGCTGCGACGACCGCGGCACTCTCTGTCGGGACCCTGTCGGCGAGCCACCCTGATCCGCCCGTCGTCGCCAGCCCGGCCGTGTCCAACAGGTCCTTGACGACAATGGGTACGCCGTCGAGTGGACGAGCCGTCCCGGACTGCCATCGGTGGGTCGACTCCATCGCCGCCCGGCGCGCTCCGACCTCGTCCATCGCCCACATCGCCCCGACGCCGCCGTCGATGTCGCCGACGCGTGCCAGCAGTGCATCGATGACGGTACATGGGTTGACGCGCCCCGCACCGTAGGCGTCGATCAATTGGCGAGCATCGAACTCGCACAACTCCCCAGACCCGGCAACGACGTGGGGCGGCGGGGGGAACGAGATCGGTCGAGCAGCAGGAGTCGGCGGAATGCGCATCAATTGCCCGACCGCGTCGCAGGCTGCCCGCACCCTCGGGAGCATCGCCTGCAGTTCGTACTCGGCGGCAGAGGTCACGAACTGGTGGTCATGTGAGGCCGCGGACGAATGGGCGGGTGAGGGCGTTCGGCCGGCGGCCGCGATGGGCGAAAATCAGCATCGTGGCGATCGCCATGGCGTACGGCAGCGTCGCCAGTAGTTGCGGATTCACGGTGTGGCCGAGCGCAGGGAGTGCGAACCGCAGTGCGTCGAAGAAGCCGAAGACGATCGCAGCTCCGACCGTGCCCTTGAGCGTCCAGCCTCCGAGTATGACTGCGGCGAGGGCGATGATCCCACGCCCGGAAACCCCGTCAGCTCCGAACGAACCGACTTGGCCGATCGTCAGGTAGGCGCCGGCAATGCCGGCGCACACACCGCAGAGGTAGACGGATTGACGGCGCCGCTTGTTGACGTCGATTCCGGAGACGTCAGCGGCCTGCGGGTTCTCGCCGACGCTGCGGATCTCCAGCCCCCAGCGGGTGCGATAGACCAGCCACCAGGCTGCGGGAACGAGCGGATAGATCAGGTACAGCAGCCAGGTCTGTCCGAACAGCGCGCCTCCGATGAGCGGGATGCGTGAGAGCACAGGGACCCGGATGATTCCTGCCCGTTCGACAGTGGGGTTGATCTGGGCGTTGAGATAGGCGGTGAGCCCGACCGCCAGAACATTGAGCGTCAGCCCGACGACGAACTGATTGGAACTCAGACGGTGCGACATGTTGGCCTGCACGATCGAGACCAGGAGACCACCGAGCAGACCCAACAGCAGGCCGATCCAGACGTTGTGGCTGAGATAGGAACCGAGGGCGGCGGTGAACGAGCCGGTGAGGATCATTCCCTCGACCGAGATGTTCATCGTGCCGGCCTTCTCGGCGATCCATTCGCCGGTGGCGGCAAAGACCAGCAGTGCAGCGAATCGGACCGTCGAGCCATACATCGTCGACGATGTCAGCACGTCACCGATCGCTCCCCCGAAGGCGATCACGCTGCGACTCCGGTTCCACGTCGGTGATCGCGCAGCGCCTCGAGGGCCGGCGGGACCAAGAGCGAGAGCACGAGCATCGCCTGCACGACATCGGCGATCCGACGGTCGACGCCTGTCGCTGCAAGAAATCCGGAACCGGTCCGCAGCGCGGCGAAGACGAACGCCATGACGATGGCAAGTCGTGCCCGTTCACGGGCGAGCAGGGCGACGAGCAGGCCCTGCCAGCCGATGTTCGAGGAGATCGCGCCGGTGAAGCGGTCGCCGGCGATCCCACCGGTCAGCCACAGCCCACCGGCGAGCCCGGCGGTGATGCCGGAGATGACGAGCGCTGCGCCTCCGAATGCAACGACGGACACCCCGGCGCGCCGTGCGGTTCGTGCGTTGAGGCCGAGCATCCTCAGCCGAAAGCCGATGGTCGTTCGGCTGAGCGTGAACCCGACGATGGCGGTGATCGCCAAGGCGATGACCACACCCCAGGTGATCGTGTTCCCGAAGACGTGGATGACCGGCAGATGGCCGCTTGCCGGAAGCGGTTCGCCGTTGTTCGTCCTTGTCTTGTTGACTCGTGCGAGCAGCAGCCATTTCTTCGTCAGGCCGAATGTCGTGATCTGCGAGGCGATGTAGACGAGCAGCAGCGTCGAGATGACCTCCGGCACCTGACGCGTGAATCGCATCACAGCTGCGAGCGCCGCCCAGAGTCCGCCGACGACGCATGCCGCCAACAGCGAGAGGGTCAACAGCAACGGGCCCGGGAGGTCGACCCGTGTGGCGACGTATGCCGTTGCCGCCGCCCCGAGTAGCAACTGACCTTCCTGGCCGATGTTGGTGATGCCTGCCTTGGCGGCGACGATCGTGCCCATCGCAACGACCAGCAGGGGCGTCGCCGTCGTGATCGTCAGTCCCCATGCGCCGGGTGAGCGGAGGCTGCCGTCGAGGAGCGCGGAGAACACCTTGGCGGCAGATCCGCCGGTCGTCGAAACGAGGAGTGCGCAGAGCGAGAGCGAGACGGCGATGCACCCCGCATAGGCACCGACCATCCAGCCGGTCCTGGCCATCCTGGCGTTTCGACCGCTTGCGTTTCCGACAGCGGACGGTTTGCGTGCGCCGGCAGCGGCGTCGACGGATACTGCACTCATGCAGCCATACCCCCGAGTAGCAGTCCGAGGCGTTCGAGGTCGATAGCGGAACGGCTCATCTCACCGACGATCTTTCCGGCGTGAATGACGCATACCCGGTCTGCCAACGTCAGCACCTCCTCGAGTTCGGTCGAGATCAGCAGGACGCCCACGCCGTCGGTTGCCGCCTGACGAAGGCGCTCGCTCATGTATTCGATTGCGCCGACGTCGAGTCCGCGTGTCGGCTGCGCGGCGATGAGGACCTTCGGGTTGGCCGACAGTTCTCGTGCGAGCACGACGCGCTGCTGGTTGCCTCCAGACAGTGAACGCATCGAAGCGTGCGGCGAACGGGCTTGGATGTCGAAGGCCCGCATCAGTTCGACGGCGCGTACTTCGAGCGCCTTGCGGTTGAGCACGCCGCGTTTGGCCACCTTGGCGAGGTCGGCGAGGACGAGGTTCTCGGCGACGGACAGGTCGAGTACACAGCCCGAATCGTGGCGATCCTCCGGGATGATGCCGACGCCGGCAGCGGACAGCGCACCCGGCCTGTGGATGTCGACCTCCGACCCGTCGACGATGACGGTGCCGGAGTCGGCATGCACGAGGCTGGCGAGGAGATCACCGAGCGTTCGTTGACCGTTGCCTTCGACTCCGGCGAGCCCGACGATCTCGCCGGCGTGCACGGTGATCGACAGGTCGTCGAGCAGTCGGTGGCCGTCTTTGGCGATCACGGTGATGTTGCGGACATCGAGCACGACAGGCCTCGACGGGACCGTCGTCGTGAGCGCGGCGGCGGTGTCGGCGGCATCTGCGGTGTCGGCGGCATCGTCGAGCGCCGATGACAGCACGTTGGCGGTGATCGTCTCGATCGAGCCGAGGGCTGCGGCTTCCGAGCGCAGCGAGACCGGGCGGCCGACCATCAACTGCGCCAGTCCGGAGGCAGTGGCTTTCGACGTCGACAGGCGGTCGACGACGCGGCCCCGACGCATGATCGTGACTTCGTCGGTGGCGTGCAGGATCTCGTCGAGCTTGTGGGACACGAGCGCGACCGTGCGGCCCTCGTCGACGACGACTCGGCGCAGGACAGAGAACAACTGCTCGCTCTCGGCAGGGGTGAGCACGCTGGTCGGCTCGTCGAAGACGATGATGCGCGGCTCGCGCCGCAGGCATTTGATGATCTCGACACGCTGGCGCTGTCCAGCGGTCAACCGGGTGACGGAAGCGAGCGGGTCGACACCCAGGCCGTACCGTTCGCTCAACGCCGCGACGCGGGCGCAGGCGTCGGCCCGGTTGAGTTTCGTCGGCTCGCCGAGCACCACGTTCTCCCACACGGTCAGCTGCTCGACGAGGCTGTAGTGCTGGTGCACCATGGCGATGCCGAGGTCCGAGGCAGTGATCGGGTCGGTGATCCGAACGGGGCTGCCGTGCACGTCGATCGTTCCCTCGTCGGGCTGGATCAGTCCGATGAGGATCTTCATCAGCGTCGATTTGCCGGCACCGTTCTCGCCGAGCACACCGTGGATCCGGCCGGGATGCAGCTCCAGATCGACATCGTCACAGGCGACGACCTGCCCGTACCGCTTGGTGATCCGTTGCAGACGTACCGAAGGTGCGGAGTTGCGACCGTGGAGTTTCCAAGCCATGGGATCCGAGGGGGCGGCAGCCGAAGCTGCCACCCCCTCCGACGCACTGGTCATCCGCCGTAGGCCGCTTTCGAGATGGCGTCGAACTGGTCCTTCAAGGATCCGGAGGCGATCTGTTTGAAGGCCGCGGTCATCGCCGTCGTCTCATCGGCGGTCGGGCTGCAGATCTGCGCACCGACCTGCGGGTCGACGCCGACATGGAAGACGCGGGTCTCACCTCGCTGGATCTTTCCTGCGAGCAGTTCGTTGAAGATCGCCGTGGCGTAGTCGCCGGCGTCGAACTTGACGGCGAGGTCGTAGTGCAGGTCGGTCCGGGTGCAGGCGTTCGAGGCGCCGGCATCCATGACGATGATGTTGTTGGCGTTCGCCAGCTTGGCGACTGCCTCTCCGGACCCACCGAGATACGGCCAGATCGCTCCGACACCCTGCGCCTTGAGGTTGTTGAACGCTTCGGTGGCGGCGGCCACGTCGTTGAATGAACCAGTCGCTACATATGTCCACGCAAACGACGGATCCACCGACTTGAGCCCGAGCTGGAAGGCCATGAAGGCCTGCTTCTCGAAGTTCAAGTTGTTGTTACCGATCATCGCTGCCTTGGTGGCGCCCTTGGCCTTCATCAGCAGGCCGGTGGCAACACCGGCGGAGTAGCCGATCTCGTTGCCGTCGTCACCCTGTTGGATGAGGTTCGGCTGCGACGGATAGCCGGCACCGCAGTTGCAGTACCAGACGATCTTGGCGTACTTGGCCGTGAGGTCCTTGAGCGGATCGGCGATCTCGCCGGCACCGACGGCGATCATGTCGACGTTCTGCCTGGCGAGACTGTCGAGCTGCGTGGCCGCCTCTTCCGCCTTGATGTTGTCGACGATGATCGGATCGGCGAATCCGTGTGCCTTCGAGAAGGCGGTGACACCGGTGACGAGCGCCTGGTAGTAGCCGCCGTCGTTGCGCGGGCCCGGTGTGGCGACACCGATGACGACCTTGCCGTCTCCGTTCGTGTCGAGGTTGAAGCCACCAGCAGCAGCGGTGCCGCCGGCAGTTGTGGCGGAGCCGGCGGTGGTCGTCGCAGCTGCGACCGTCGCGGCGATCGTCGATGCAGCGGCAGCGGTGTCAGCAGCGGTCGGGGCGGTGGTTGCACCGGCAGCGACGGTTCCGGCTGAGGCGGCGGTGGTCGCTGTCGCCGTGGTGGTCGCGGCCGCCGTGGTGGTCGCGGCAGTCGTCGATTTGCTCGAACCGCACGCCGCGGCGATCAGTCCGAGTGCGGCGAATGCCGCAAGGGTGGTGGTGGTACGTCTGTTCATCGGTCTCCCCGGAATAGTGGTGATGCGGTAGTCATTCGTTGCGGTTTCATGTGTCTTCATCGCAATGGCGGCGAGTGCTCGTCGCTCATTCGCCGTCAGACGTCGTGGGTGACATCGTCGGACGGACTGTCAGGCCAGTGCCGGCGGTAACGCTGCACGAGCCATCTGTTGAAGAAGACGTGGCTTTGCTCCTGCCACGAGTAGCGCCCACGCGCCGCGAATCTGCTGTGCATGCCGCGCTGCACCTTGGTCGTCGCGTCCTGATCCTGGACGACGAACACCTGCACACCGGCATCACTCATCGCATAGAGGTGATCGAACATCGGGTGCTTCGGAGCGTCTGGATGGAGGAGGTAACCGATTTCGAGATCGATGGTGTCCGCCGTCTTCGGCCTGACGATGAAGAAGAACGCTTGATCAGGGGCGGTGCCGAAGCAGAGCGTCGGCGGCATCAACGCGAACGTCGAGCGCCACCGTTCCTCCTCGGTCAACTGCGGGAAGATCGGCAGTAGCGCCTTGGTGGTGGCATTGAATCCGCCATCGATGTGCGTGTAGCCGTTCGTCCGGAAGATGACGTTCGAGGTCGGCTCCCACGTGACCGGGAATGCGGCGAGTTCGCTCGGGCAGAAGTCCTGGATCGTGTGGTGCAGTTTGTTGGCGTGATAGCCGTCGTTGAAGTTCTCGAACATCACCTTCCAGTTCCACGGCAGATCGTGGAGCGTGAACGTGCCGGGACAGAAGGCATCTTCGAGTTCGTAGTTGGCGATGTACGGCAGGTAGTCGGCCAGCGTCGGTGCGAGTGGTGCGGCGTCGAGGTCGAAGTGCACGAAGATGAACCCCTGCCAGAGCTCGACCTTCAACGGGGGGAGAGGAAAATCGCCTTTGTCGAAGTCCGTGGTGCGTTCCATCGCCGGTGCACCGAGCAGGCGGCCGGTGAGGTCGTAACTCCAGAGGTGATACGGACAGGTGAACTTGCTGCAATTGCCGGCATCGTCGGCAACCTGCATACCGCGGTGCTGGCAGATCGCCGAGAAGGCGCGGACGGTTGCATCCTTTGCACGGCTGACGATGATCTGCTCGTCGTTGACGGTGGTCGTGAAATAGTCGCCGACTGCCGGAATGCGGCTGCTGCGCCCGACGCACAGCCACTCGGCGGCGAACAGCGCCCGCCGTTCGAAGGCGAGGAAATCCGCAGATGTGTAGATCGCCGGCGGCATCGTCAACGCGTCCGAGACATCGGCGATGGAAGCGTCGAACTGTTCGAGCAGTTCGGCGTTGAGAATGCTCGTGTTCAGAATGCTCATACGGTCAGGTCCTCCTTTTCGTTTGCTCGGTATGGCACGCGCTCCTGGTGGTAGACGCCGTCGGGTGTCGTGCGGATGAAGGTGCGCGCACCGGACCGTCCGATCGGGCCGAGCGCCTGCAGGTCGATCCGCGGGTGGTCGAGATCGGGGGATTCGAGGACGGAGTCGTCGATGACCGCGCACAGGACCTCACCGACGACCATGACGACCGGGGCGAGGTCGCTGCCGAGCGGAACGGTTGTGTGGACGATGCATTCGAGCCGTGCGGGGGCCTCGGCAACGGAGGGGGACGAGACGCGGTGGGAGTCGACGAGCGTGTAGCCGTGCAACGACGCTTCGTCGATGTGGGCCGGGTACTCCTTGGCGATGCTCTCGATGTGGTCGGCGAAGACGGCGGAACAGACATTGATGACAAAGTCGCCGCAGGCCATCAGATTGTCGTAGGAGTGTTTGGTGCCGTGGTCCGATTCACGCATACCGAAAGAGATCCCGACGAGCGGCGGGTCCCCGGTGATCGGCAGATAGTAGCTGAACGGTGAGAGGTTGCCGATGCCGTTGGCGTCACGGGTGGACACCATCGCAATCGGCCGCGGGACGACGAGTTGCGAGAGCAGTCCCTGGTTCGTGCCGGCGCCATGCGCAGCGAACTCGTAGATCTGCTTCATTCAGATGTCCTCCAGGTCGAGAACGCCCATGCGTCCAGGCGGGTGTCTGTGAACGGCGAGCCTAGTTCCTGTCGTTTGGACTGATGGTCTGACCACGAGTCATTCATATGGCGTTCACAGTCCTCGGCGTGATTCACGTCTGCTCGGCTCCGTACCCACCGCCGCCTGGCAGATCGAGACGGACGACATCCCCGGGCTTGAGGGCGACGCGTGCCTGTGTGCGCACCGGTTCACCATTGACGGTGAACGAACCGGCGGCACCGGCCTCGCCGCCGAAGATGCCTTCGGGAGCAACGGCCAGGCGAGATGTCACAGCATTCAACTGCCAGGCCCTCTCGGTGTCGACGGTGAACTCGATCGTCTGGCCGAGGCCACCCGTTTGATGTCCGTGGCCGCCGCTGTCGGCGCGCAGTTCTTTGCGCAGGAAGTGAATGGGGGCCGATGCCTCGACGACCTCGATCGGCACAGCGGCGACACCCGTGGGGAACGAACACGCCGACAGCCCGGCCTTGGTCGCTCGGGCCCCGACTCCGCCTGCATAGGTGAACATCGCCGTGATGAACGGTGCACCGTCCGGATAGTTGCCGTTCACCTGCATCGTCCAAACCGCACCGGAACCTTCTGCCATCGCCTGCTGGGGCCGGATCTGGGCGAGCGCTTTCAACAATGCGTTCGGCAGGAACATCCCAACGACGTGGCGCGCCGTGCATGGCTGCGGCGATACCGCATTGACGATCGAACCAACCGGTGCGTTGACCTTGATCGGCGCGAGGCTGCCGTGGTTGTTCGGTAGTTCCGGGTTCAGTACGGACCGCACGGTGAACGTCGTGTAGGCGTGGGTGTAGTTGAGGACGACGTTGATACCGGAGGTACTGGCACCTGACGATCCCTCGTAGTCGACGAGGATCTCGCCGGCGACGTTGTCGATCGTGATCGCACAGACGATCTGGATACGGCTGCCGTCCGCGAGATCGAGTTCCGCCTGGGCGTGATAGGTGCCGGCAGGCAGTTCGCGGATGCTCGCACGTGTCGCAGCCTCAGACCGTTCGATGATCTCGTCAGCCAACGCTTCGATGTCGTCGAGACCGTGACGTGTGCAGAGCGATCGCAGCCGCTGGGCACCGACCTCGCCGGAGGCCATCTGCGCATGGAGATCGCCTGCCATGTGGTCGGGCTGGCGGACATTGCAGAGGATGAACTTCCAAACGTCCGACGCTCGATGACCCGCCGCCATCAGCTTCGTGATCGGGATCCACAGACCTTCCTCGAAGACATCGCGGCCACCTGCACCGATGCCGTAGCCGCCGACGTCCGTGTGATGGATCGTCGAGCCGAAGAAGGCGATGACCCTGCCGTTGCGGAACACGGGATAGAGAACGGTGACATCGAGCAACTGTCCGGCGGTCTTGTATGGGTCGTTGGTGATCAGTACGTCGCCCTCGACGAGCGAATCCGTCGGGTATTCGTCGAGGATCGCCGTCGCCGCACGGGCGAGCGAGTTGATGTGACCGGGGGTTCCGGTGACCGCTTGGGCAACCATCCGACCCCGCCGGTCGAACACGGCGTTGGCGAGGTCTCCGGCTTCGCGGACGATCGGCGAAAACGCGGCACGCTGCAGCGCACGAGCCTGCTCGTTGACCGTGGCGATGAGGCTCTGCCACAGGACCTCGAGTTCGATGGGATCGAATCGCTGGAGTTGTTGGCTGGCGGTGGTCCCTCCGGGAACAGCAGACTCTTCGAGGGCTGTCATGGCGCGCTCCATTCGGCGATGAGTGATCCGTCGAAGGCGACGATCACGGTCCAGTTCGGGCGGATGACGGTGGTCGTCTCGCGCTCTTCGACGATCGCCGGTCCGACGATGGTCTGTCCGACACCGAGCGCCGACCGTGGATAGACGGGCGTTTCGACGGCGTCCGACGAGCGGCTGAAGCGGACCGCCCGTGTCCCCTTCGGCGTGCCCTGGGTCGTCCCGACGACCGCGGTCGGTTCGACAGCTTGTGCATCTGCGTAGGCGCTGAGGCGCCACGTCACTGCTTCGATCCCGACGTCGGGAATCGTCAGTCCGTAGATGCGGCGGTAGTCCGTCTCGAAGCGCTCGACGACATCGCCGTGCGTGACCGGCCACGCAGGACCCTCACCGAACCACAGTGTGATCTCGTTGCCCTGACCGAGGTAACGGGCGTCGAGGCCGTAGCGGAAGCGGATCTTGTCCCGATCGACGCCGGCCGCACCAAGCACGCGCATGCCCTCTGCCCGAAGCTCGTCGAGCAGGCTGTCACGCTCGATTTCGCTGAGCGTCGCCAACGGACGGACCATGCTGCGAGCGAGGTCGATACGTACGGGCGTCACGAGCGTGCCGAAGGCCGACAGCACACTGGCGTTCGTCGGGAAGACGACTCTCGTCGATTCGAGCAGTTCGGCAACACCACACGCGTGTATCGGGCCGGCACCACCGAAGGCCAGGACCGTCACGCCTCGTAGATCCTCGCCCTGTTCGACGGCGTGCATACGTGACGCTGCTGCCATGTTCTGGTTGACGAGTTCGTGGATGCCGGCCGCAGTCTCGCTGATCGGCAGCCCGAGTTGGCTGGCGACGGACTGCAGCGCGCGTTGGTTCGCCGCTGAGTCGAGGGGCATGTCACCACCGAGGAAGTAACCGGCGTCGAGCAGGCCGAGCTCGAGATCGGCGTCGGTGACGGCTGGCCGTTCGCCGCCCCGCCCGTAGCAGGCCGGGCCGGGGTCGGCACCAGAGGATTCCGGGCCGACCTTCAACAGGCCGAGCTCGTCGAGCCGCGCCAGGCTGCCGCCGCCCGCACCGATCTCGACGAGATCGACGGACGGAACCGACACCGGGAAACCGGAACCCTTCTTGAAGCGGTAGATGCGGGCGACCTCGAAGGTGTTCGTCAACTCTGGCTCGCCGTGCGTGATGAGGCACGACTTCGCCGTCGTGCCACCCATGTCGAAACACAGCAGTCGGTCTTCGCCCAGCCGTCTGGCGAACCAGCTGCCGGCGAGTGCGCCGGCGGCCGGCCCGGATTCGACGAGGCGGATCGGCGTCTGCGCTGCGTCGTCTGCTGACACGACGCCGCCGTTCGACAGCATCATCAGTACTGACCCGCCGAAGCCCTCGCTCGCCAGCCACTTCTGCAGTTCGTCGAGATACGGCCCGATGACCGGCATCGTCGCGGCGTTGCAGGCGGTGGTGATCATGCGCGGGTATTCGCGGATCTGCGGTGAGATCTCCGCCGAGATGCACACCGGCACGCCAAGTTCGCGACGAAGGTATTCGGCGATGAGCCGCTCGTTCGCCGGGTTCGCATAGGAATTGATCAGACAGATCCCGATCGACTCGACGTTCTGCGCCCGCAGTTCCTCTGTGATCCTCGCAAGATCGGCTTGGGACGGCTCGGCGATGACGGAGCCGGTCGCGTTGGTGCGTTCGCTGATCTCGACGACACGCTCACGTGGTACGGGCGGTGCCGGGAACTCGATCTGCAGGTCGTACATGTCGTATCGATGTTCGTTACGGATCAGCAGCGTGTCGCCGAAACCGGATGTCGTGACGATGCCGGCTCTGCCGATCTTGCCCTCGATCAAGGCGTTGGTGATCAGCGTCGTCGCGTGGACGATCGGCGCCGTGATCGCCGACGGCTCGATACCTGCCTTCGCCAGTAACTGCCGAACGCCGGTCCTGACGCCGTCGAGCGGGGCTCGCGGTGTGGTCAGCGTCTTTTCGACCACGACCCTGCCGGATGCTGCATCGAGCAGTACGAGGTCGGTGAACGTGCCGCCGATGTCGACGGCGAGACGCCAGTCCGCAGTGACGTCACTCATTGCCGGCATCCTCGTTCGGCACGCTCCGTGGAGGTGAGAAGACATCAGCGATCCACACTTCGTTGAGCTCGTCGTCACCGATGAAGATGCTGTCGCCGTGCCACACGTTTGTCGGCGCCAGGTAGACGTCGCCGGCATTCAGGACGTGGCGCTGCGGGTCGTCGGGGTCTCCGATACGGAAGTCGAGCGACCCACGCATGATGATCCCGATCTGCTCGTTGGCGACGTGATGATGCAGCACGGATCCCGAGGCCCCGCCGGTGATCCGCCAGAACCACAGTTCGAGGTGTTCGCCGAGGATCACCCGTTTGCGGAATCCCGGTCGGCCCTCGTCGGTGAAGGCATCCTCGTCGAAGAAGTAGTTGTACTTGCTGGCGATGCCGGCGGCCGTCGCAATGCCGCTCGCCGTACTGAAACCGTTCGTCGGAAGATCGCTCACAGCAGGCGCTCCACCATGCGTCGCTCGACATCGTCGAGGTGGGCGACGACAGCGGCGACGGCCTTGCGCGTGTAGCCCTTGACGACGGCATCGGCGATCGCCTGATGGGCCGTCGTCGACGAGCAGATGATGTCGTCGACTTCGGACTTGTTGACTTCGGCATACAACAGGCTGGCGAACTCGCCGGACCCGAAGAGGCTGGCGAGCGCCTTGGCGTGTACTTCGTTGAGCAGCGGGTTGCCACAGGCCCGTGCGAGTGCCGAGTGGAACTGCCGATCGATCTCACGGAACTCGTCGAGTTCCGTCGTCGTCCGCGCGGCGAACATGGCGATCTCCGTTCGCTGTTCGTCAGTCGCCCGCTTGGTGGCCAGTTCGACGATCGCCGGCTCGATCACCTGACGTACCTCGAACAATTGGCCGACGAGCGCCTTGCGATCGTCGCCGGTGAAATTGACCTCGGGAAGACGTTCGGCGACGACGGAACGGTTACCGCGTCGCTCGAGATAGCCGGCGATGACGAGCCCTTGGATCGCCTCGCGCACCGAGGTACGGGCGACGCCGAACTCCTGACAGAGCACACGCTCTGCCGGGATCGGACTGCCAGGCGCGAGTAGACCGGAGTGGATTGCGTCCGCCAGGCGTTGGCGGATCTCCCCGGAGACGGTGTGCCGCAACACGGGATCGAACGTCGACCCGTTCGCATTGTTGGAGCCGTCTATCTTGATCCCCGTGATTGCCACACTGCCTCCATGGATCCGTCTAGCGCCACACGCTGTCGCAAGAGTTTCGGACTGATGGTCAGACCATAGCGCATGATCGGCTGCTCGCGTCAACCGCCGCTCTGGCGACGTGAACGACGTCTCGAGGTGCGGTGTACCGAGATGAAAACTTGATCGAAATGTTCCGTTAACAGGCCCTCGTTACGTTGCCGCTCATGGCCTACGACCTCACCGCCTCCCTTCCCGCTCCCGGGAACACACACGTTCTCGCGGCGACTCCCGACACCTGCTACTGGGGATACATCGACCGGGACCAGCCGCCGTGCCTGACGATCGACAGCGGCGACGTCGTGCAGGTCGAAGCGATCACCCACCATGCGGGTGATGCACCCGATCTGCTGATGGACGACGGGATCAGGGCGATCTGGTCGGCGATCGCTCCGGCCGATCGGGGCCCAGGAGTGCACATCCTCACCGGCCCCATCGCCGTTCGCGGTGCTGAGCCGGGCCACACGCTGGTGGTCCGGATCCTCGGGATGATGCCGCGCCTGGCCTACGGATCGAACTGCGCAGCGAACTGGGGCCTGCTCTACAAGACGTTCAACAAGGAGCGGATCACGATCTACGGCCTCGACGATCACGCTGCTGGCATCGACGCGTTCTCGGCGACGGCGCATCCGGAGTTCGGATTCGACTTCACTGCGCTGCCCGTGTACGCGCAGCCGGGCGTCATCAGCGAGCCGGATCCTGCCGCCCGCCAGCCGTTCAGCCGCGCCGTCAGCGTCCCGGTCCGTCCGCACTTCGGCGTGATGGGCGTCGCTCCCGCCGACAGCGGCAGGCTGTCGTCCATCCCCCCGAGCGTCTACGGCGGCAACGTCGACAACTGGCGGGTGGGACCCGGCGCGACGATGTGCTACCCGGTCTTTGCGCCGGGCGGACTGCTGTACGTCGGGGACCCGCACTTCGCCCAGGGCGACGGCGAGATCTGCGGCACGGCGATCGAGGCGTCCCTCAACGCGACGATCCAGATCTCGGTTCTGAAGGGCGTCGGCAACACCAGTCCGCTCCTCGAAACGGATTCGCACTGGTACACGCACGGCTTCGGCGCGGACCTCGACGAGGCGATGGTCATGGCCGCCGAGCAGATGCTGTGGTTCATGCAGACCCATCTGCAACTGACCGCCGACGACGCCTACTCGCTGTCGTCGGTGGCGATGGATCTCGGCGTCACCCAGGTCGTCGACGGCACGATCGGCTGTCACTCCGGCATCGCCAGGAGCATCTTCCTGTAGCGATCTCCGTTCGGTCAGGCACCCGGAGACATCAGCGCGCGGAGCGGCCCGACGAGACGCTCGGAACGCTTACGAGGGGATGAGGCGTTTCTGGACGTCGTCGAGGTGGGCCCGTGCTGCGTCGCCTGCAGCGATGTCGTCGCCGGCGACGATCGCCTCGGCAATCGCCGCATGGGCCGCTCTGGTCGTCGAGAGGATGCGCTTGGCGGAGCGCTCCGACGTGTCGGAGGACCCGAGCGTGTCGGTCGTCGACGCATTGAAGACCGCCTCGAGAACCTTGGCGTGCAGTTCAGCGAGCAAGGCGTTGCCTGCCGCTGAGGCGATCACCGCGTGGAAGTCGTTGTCGAGCGGGCGGAGCGCTTCGATCGTCCGCGCCTCGGCGATGCGGTCGGCGAGCTCGGCGATCCGCGCACGCTGGTCGGCGGTCGCTCGCAGCGCTGCGTACTCGGTCAACGGAACCTCGATCACCCGACGGGTCTCGAACAGCTCGCGGATCCGCGCACTGCGCGCCGCGGCCTCGAACGGCACGTCCGGCAGGCGCTCGACGACGTGCGGGCGGTTCGACCGGCGCTCGACGAGTCCGAGCACGACGAGTTCGCGGATGGCCTCGCGAACCGACGTGCGTGACACGCCGAACTCGCGACTCATCGTCTCCTCACTGGCGAGCCGTGTTCCTGCGGCGATCGTGCCAGAGCGGATGAGCGAAGCCAACTGCTCGACCACGTCATCGGCCAGCGCTCGTCTCGGGATCGGGGCGAACGGAGACGGGACCGTCGAAAGCATCGGAAGGGTCGAAAGCATCGGAAGGGTCGGAAGGGTCGGAAGGGTCGGCGATGCAACTGCGGTCGGTGAGAACGAGGTGAGCGTCACGTCGTGCGATCTGACGATCAGGCCGCCGGGCAGCGACGCGGCGGCCGGGAGAAGACTTCACGCACCATCGGCTCGAAGTGCTCGAGCGGCAACGTCGCGAAGTCGGGATCGAAGGCCTGCTCGTCCCACTCGTCGGCGAACCGTTCGGCGCTGGCGTAGAACGGATGCCCGCAATGCTTGAGGCGGGCCATCGGATCGAGGCCCATGCGTGCGTAGTAGTGCATGCCCTCGAAATCCTGGTGGACCTTGACGACCCAGTAGACCTCGTCGGACACGAATGGGCGGATCATCTCGGCGGCGATCGCCGGGTGGTTGGCGTTCGAGATGATCTTGCCGATGTCGTGGCACAGCGCGCCGACGATCATATCGATATCGGCACCCGCGGCTTCGGCCCGTGTCGCCGTCTGGAGACCGTGAACGAGCTGTGACACCTGGAACCCCTGCACCAGTTCGTCCGTCGAACGCAGCAGCCCCATGATGCGGTCGGGGACGTGCGTGTAGTCCTCGTCGAGGTGCTCCTCGATATGGGTCATGTAGGCGGCGCTGAACTCCGACATCCGTGTGGCGATCGGCCCGTCGAAGGTCGGTGAACGGACGTGGGGACCCGTCTCGGTCGTGGTCATGGCGGTGCTCCTGGCGGTGGTTCGGGCGATATGGGGCGAGTTGCAGGTGAGGGGTGGGCGGTGCGGGACAGCGGGAATCAACGGTCCCCGACGAAGCGGTCGGGGAGCCCGCCCCTGGAGCCGGCGACCCGCGTTCCGGGGATGCGGTACGGACGGGCGGCGACGGCAGCGAGGTCGAGCACGGCGCCGAGCCCCGGTGTGTCCGGTACGGCGATCGAGCCGTCGACGATCGACTCGGGGCCGAGGTCGAGGCCCGGCGCGAACGCTGCCCACGCCGGCGCGAGGGTGTAGGGATATTCGATCGCCCGGATGACCGGGGTCGAGGCCACGACGTGGAGGTTGGCGAGCAGCGAGATCGGTCCGGCGCAGACGTGCGGAACGACCCTGGCGCCGAAGTATGCAGCGGCCGATGCCATGCGTCGCGCCTCGCCGATGCCTCCGCAGGTCGAAGCGTCCGGTTGCAGGACGGTCGCCTGACGGCGGGTCATGACTTCGGTGGCATCGAGTGCTCCGTAGAGATGCTCCCCGTAGGCGATCGCCACGGGGGACCGTTGCACGAGCTGCTCGATGCCGGCGCGTTCGTTCTGCGGCAGCGGCTCCTCGAACCACATGATCCCGAGGTCGGCGAGCCGCTTGGCGACCTCCAGTGCGGTCGGCAACGTGAAGATCTCGCTACCGTCGACCATCAGGTGAACCGTGTGGTTCAAGATGCTGCGCAGCTCGGACAGCGTCGCCAGATCGGCCTCCCACTCTGGCCCGACGCGGACCTTCACCATCGTCACGCCACGGTCGAGCAAGGGCTGCAGCAGGCCGAGGTGCCACGACGCCGGTCCCTCTTCGAGGAAGACGCTCGATGCATAGATGGGCGCGCGGTCGCGCACCCGGCCGATCAGACTGCTCACAGAACGGCCGGCCTCCTGGCCGGCGAGATCCCAGAGGGCGATCTCGCAGGCGCTGCGCGCCTCCGGCCCGAGGCAGGCGTCGCCGAGCCGTCGGCGGGTGAACAGCCGCATCCGCTCGGACAGCCGTTCGACGGAGTCGAGTTCCTGCCCGACGAGCAGCGGAGCGAGCGCGTCGTCGACGACGGTCGCCAATACATTGGCGAACGTGCACCCGTAGCTGTCGCACGACTCGCCGAACCCGACGCGGCCGACATCGGTTTCGATGCGCACGAAACAGTACGACAGCGGGTCGCGCTCGAAGTCGAACGTCGCCGTCAAAGGAGTGACCGAGGTGATGATCATGCGTGTGCCGACGCCTGCGCCGGGGCGGAGGCCAGGAGGACGCCGTCGCCGAGGGAGGCCGCCCGCCCGTCGATCACCGGCCAGCGCTGGGGGATCGTCAGCCCGGCGCGGGAGAGTACGCCGGACTGATGGTCCATCGCCCGACGGCGCAGATCGACCTCGTCGACCGTCGTGCATCTGCCGTTGCGCACGACCTGTCGCCCGGCCACCAGGACGTCGCGGACCGTGCGTCCCTGCGCCGCCCAGATGAGCTGCTGAACGGGATTGCCTCGCGGACGCCACTGGGGTGCCGTCGCGTCGTGCACGACGAGGTCCGCCGACATGCCGACGGCGAGGGCGCCGATGCGGTCGGACATGCCCGCTGCCGCTGCTCCGCCGATCGTCGCCATCTCGAGCCCGTCGTAGGCGCTGCAGCACGTCGGGTCGATCGGCGCGTCCTTGCCGATGCCGACGGCGAGCCGGGCGGCATCGAGGATGTCGACGCCGTCATTGGCGTTCGGCGCATCGCACCCGAGTCCGATGTGGACGCCGGACCGGTGCATGCGCATGTGGCTGCTCATCTTCGAGACGCCCTGGCCGTGATGCAGATACGCCCATGGGCAGTAGGCGATGGACGTTCCGGAGGTCGTGACGAGGTCGACCTCGGTGTCGTCGAGCCACACTGCATGCGCCAGCAGCAGGTGCGGCCCGAGGATGCCCAGTCTGTCGAAATGGACGAGCGGACGAACGCCGGACCGCTTCACGTACGCCTCGGCATCGTTGCTCGTCGGCGAGATGTGCATCGTCATCTGCGCGCCGCGCTGTCTGGCCAGTTCCGCGGCACCGACGAGCAGTTCGTCGGACGCCAGGTCGTGGCCGACGAGGCTGACCCAGCCCTCGACGAGGCCGCAGGTTGGCAGCATGTCGAGCGTCGCCGCCTGACGTGCGAGCGTCTCGGCCGTCGGTGCGGTGAACGGGCCGAACTCGATGTCCCAGCCCCACACGCCGAGTCCGGCGCGAATGCCGACCGTCTGTGCAGCTGCTGCAGCCGGAGCGAGATGGCCGATCGTCCCGGCTTCGATGACGGTCGTGACACCATTGAGCAGGCTGTCGACGAGTGTGAGCGTCGCCGCGAGGCCGTCGTCATCGGGCCCGTGGGCGTCGTTCAGCGGGACGGCCCACTGGAAGATCGACGCGCCGGGCGGCAGGTCATCCGGCGCGCAGCTGCGCGCCAGCGGGTCGCCGGTGATGTGCTGGTGTGTGTTGACGAAGCCCGGCGTGACGACACAGTCGGTGGCATCGAGTTCGGCAGCGCCGGGGAAACGGGCGCGCAAAGCTGACGTCGTGTCGACGGCGACGACGATGCCGTCCCGGATGGCGATCGCCCCGTCGAGGATGATCCGCCGGGTGTCGTCCATCGTCAGCACGTCGCCACCGGTGACGAGCAGGTCGACCACCGACGGGACGGTCGCTGCGGCGGGATTCTCCGACGCCGCCGTCATCCGAGGATCTGCTCGACGGAGAACTCGATGTTGTTGCCGTCCGGGTCGGTGACGATGCAGATGTAGCCGACCACGACGTTGCGGTAGAGCGGGCCGAGCAGCAGGCACCCCTCCGCCTTGGCCAAGGCTGCGATGCGATCGACGTCGTCGCGGGAATTGCACGACAGGCCGAGGTGGCTGATCGAGCGGAGGAACCCGTACTCCTCCTTGATGTCTCCGGTGATCGCCGTCGGCAGCGAACCGCAGATCAGCACGATGACGAACGTCGCGCCCTGGATGCCGAGTTCGTCGCCGGCGCTCGTCGTGTCACCGGGATTGGCGAGCCACGCGGTCCGCAGTCCGGTCGTCTCGTCAACCCGCTCGTGGATGACCTCCAACGTCGTGTAGCGCCGGTAGAACGCGAGCGTGACGTCGATGTCACGGACCGGCAGGGCGATGTGCGTCAGCAGCGACGTAGGAACGGTCGAAGGGGGAGTGGTGGTCGTGGTGGCGGTCGCAGTCATGGCGTCGACTCCCTGTCCGCTGCGTTCGACGAACGTCGGGCGCATCTTGGTCTGACCATTAGAACATTGGACAGTCCGCCGAGTCAAACCGGGCGAGTACCCACGGTCCGGGCGAGTACCCACGGTCCGCTGGGCGGACCGCACATACTCGGGCGGACCGCACATACTCGGGCGGACCGCACATACTCGGGCGTATCGACGAGGGAGCAGTTGTTCCGCGCGCCGATGCACTCACTATCCGGCGGCGGACGGGCTGCTGACGGCGACGGCGGGCGGTGTGGCGATGCCCATCATCTCGATCAGCTTGCGGCGCCATTCGACGCTGCACTTGTCGGCCTGGACACTGACGAGCGTCGTCTGGTCGAGCGTCAGCACACCGTCGAGCAGCTCGAGCATGCGCTTGTCCTCGGCGCCGATCGCCAGGTCGAAGCGGATGATCTCCTCGGCCGACACGGCGAAGTCATCGTTTCGCCAGACCACGAACGTGAAATAGGTCGTGACGTCGTCGATCGGCGCCGACAGCAACAGGATGATGTGCGAGAGGCCGGTGCCGTAGTGGATCTCGCTGCGCACGTTGAACGGCAGGTTGAACCCGGTCGTCATCGCCCGTTCGACGACGCCGTCGGTCTGGCCGCTGGCGAGCGTGCCGAGGTCGCTGTTGTTCGCCCGGATCTCGTAGCGGTAGCCGTACCAGTCGTTGTCGAGCATGTCGAGTTCGATCTTCGGCACGTGGGTGTCCTGTGCCCTCCCGAACGTGCCGGTGTGGACGAACGGGAAGTGGGTGATGTCGAGGAAGTTGTCGACCATACGGGTCGCCGATGTATGCCAGGTGTCGACCTCGGTGTTGATCCGGCGGAATGCCGGGTCGGTCTCCTCGAGGATCGTCGGAATCGGCGAGGTCGGCGTGCCGAGGCACACCCACACGAGTCCGTAACGCTCCTCGACCATGACCGTTGTCAGGTGGCCGCGCGGCGGGACGGGCACGCCTTCGGTGGAAGAGGGGACGCGCACGAGGCGGCCCTCGTCGCCGAACGTCCAGCCGTGGTACGGACAGACGAGGCAGCCGTCGGACACCGTTCCCTTCGACAGTGGCGCCTCACGGTGTGGGCACCGGTCGGGTGCTCCGATGACCTCGCCGGAAGGGCCTCTCCACAGCACGACCTTGCGGTTCAGTAGCGTGATCTGGACCGGTGCCGAGCCGACTTCGATGCTGCGGGCTACGGCGAACCAGCTCGACAGCAGCGCCGGATTGTCGGACAGGATCATGTTCATCGCCCAAGTCTATGACAACTACACTGGTCTGACCATCAGTCCATTCGACTAGGATCGTGAACCTATGCCCAACACCTTGATCTTCGTCGACTTCCCTTCTGACGACATCACCGCCAGCGCTGCGTTCTACGAGGAGGTCTTCGGATGGGTCGTCGAGCCTCGCCCGGCGAATGTGTTCTACCGCATCGTCCCCGGGGGCCACTTCCCGCTGGACAACGGTGAGCCGTCGCCGATCGGCAATCTCCACATGGGCCTGTACGACGCGGCGAACGCTCGACCTCACCCCGACGCCGCCGGCGTCGATCCGCGTGAGCTCGCTCGGGGCGGCCGCACTGCCCGAACATGGATTCTCGTCGACGACGACGATTCCGAGGATCGCATCCTCGACACGGCGGAACGTCTCGGAGCGACGGTGCTCTGGCGCCATCACTACTGGGCCGAGTTCAACGGCTTCAACGGGGCGTTCGAGGATCCGTGGGGCAACACCTTTATTCTGTGGTCAAAGGGCGGAGACGACCCAGAGCTTCCGGAGGGTTACACCGGTGAATGATGTGAGCACAACCGAGACATCTGGCACGGAGACGTCCGACATCGCAACGGCCGACCCCGCGGCCCACAAGCCAGGCCCGAAGTCGATGCGTTGGACGCACATCGCCCTGCCGTGCACCGATATGCAGAAGACGATCGATTGGTACACGCGGTTCACACCGTTGCAACTCCTCGACCGCCGCGAGGACGAAGACGGATACGGAGCGTGGCTCGGCCATCCCGACCAGGGTGACAAGCCGTTCATCCTCGTGCTGGTCAGCTTCTTTCGCGACCAGGACAAGGGCCGCCAGCCGGTCATGGCGCCGTTCGCCCACATCGGTCTCGAGGTCGCCAGCAAAGACGAGGTCGACGACATCGCCCGTCGCGGTGCGGAGGAGGGTTGCCTCAAGTGGGCGCCCACGCAGATGCCCGACCCGATCGGGTACATCTGCGCGCTCGAGGATCCCGACGGCAACATGATCGAGTTCTCCTACGACCAGGGGGTCTACGCCAAGGCGCAAGAGGTCTGGGGCTAGATGGCGTTGCGGCCACTGACGCCGTCGGAGGTGTGCGCTGCTTACCTCGCAGCCTTTGCGACGGGCATTCCCGACGACGTCACGGCGATGGTCACCGACGGTTTCGTCAATGAGCACACCGCCGCCTTGGGTTCGGGGTGCACCGGCAAGGACGAGTACGAACGTCGCGTCCCTGGCTTCCTTGCCTCGATGCCGGGACTGCGGTACGACGTCGAAGACATCACCGCCGACGGCCCGTCTGTCTACGCGGCGTACACGCTGCACGCCCACGTCAACGACCGCGATATCGCCGTCCGCGGTGTGATGCATTTCCTTGTCGAGGGTGAACTCGTCGCCAAGCGCACCGACTACTGGGACAGCCTCGTCTTCCAGCGCCAGACGGGTATGGCATGACCGGCCCCGCAACGCCGCCGATCCAGTACCGAACCCTCGGGCGCAGCGGCATCGAGGTCAGCACGCTGACCCTCGGAACGATGATGTTCGGCAGTTGGGGGAACGAGGACGTCGACGAGTGTGTGCGGATGGTCGATCGCTCGATCGACGCCGGGATCACGACGTTCGACACGGCCGACATCTACGATGCAGGCCGCTCCGAGGAGATCCTCGGCCAGGCGATCCGCGGCAGGCGCGACGGACTCGTCATCGCCACCAAATGCGGGAACCCGATGAGCGACGATCCGTCGCAACGCGGGCTGTCTCGACGCTGGATCACGCAGGCGTGCGAGGACAGCCTGCGCCGGTTGGGCGTCGACTGCATCGATCTCTATCAGATGCACCGTCCCGATCCGGATACTCCGTTCGAGGAGACACTGCAGGCGTTCGACGAGCTGATCGACGCCGGCAAGATCCGCGGGTTCGGGACGTCGACGTTCTCGGCCGCACAGATCGAGGCGATGCAGGATGTCGCCGCCTCGATCGGCACGGCCGGCCCGATCAGCGAGCAGCCGCCGTATTCGATCCTCGCCCGCGGCGTCGACGGTGATGTGCTGGCGACGTGTCGGCGATTCGACATCGGCGTGCTCGTGTGGGCGCCGCTGAACGGGGGCTGGTTGACCGGAAAGTATCAAGCGGACGAAGCTGACGAGTTCTCGCGCGCCGCTCGCAAACCGGAGCACTTCGACCACCGCGACGCTGAAATGCGCGAAACGAAACGCTCGATCGTCGCCGCGCTGATCGACATCGCCGCCGACGCCGGCATCTCGTTGAAGCAGTTGGCGCTCGGCTTCGTGCTGCACAACCCGGCGGTGACCGCAGCGATCATCGGGCCTCGCACGTTGGCGCAACTCGACGACCTGCTCGCCGCCGGCCACGTCGACGTGAGCGACGACGTCGTCGCGGCGATCGATGCGCTCGTCCCGTCCGGTCGCAACATCAATCCGTACGACGCAGGCTGACCGCTCGTGCTGACGCCGACCCGTCGCTTCTGCGCGCCATCCGGCACCAGAGATCTCCTCCTCGACTGCCCGGTCAGGCCCTGCTGTGACTGACATTTCCGCGCTTGCATATGTCGGCGCTGGGTTCGCCGCCGTCGCCGGCGGAATGGTCAACGCGATCGCCGGGGGTGGAACGCTCATCACCTTTCCGGTGATGACGGCGATCGGCATCCCCTCCGTACGTGCCAACGCCACGAACACGGTTTCGCTGCTGCCGGGCTATCTGGGCGGCACCTATGCGCAACGCAAGGATCTCGCCGGTCTGACCGGAACCATCAAGCCGCAGCTCGTCGCCTCGGCGATCGGCGGCCTCGCCGGTTCGATCCTCCTGATCGTCACGAGCGAGTCGGTGTTCCGTCAGATCGTGCCGTTCCTGATTCTCTCCGCCTGCCTGCTGTTGGCGGTGCAGGACAGGTTGCGGGCGTGGATCTTCAAACCTGGCGCGACACACAAATCGCGCATCCCGATGCAGGTCGCCTCGGTCGGCATCGCTGCGGTCTATGGCGGCTATTTCGGGGCAGGTCTCGGCATCATGCTGATTGCCGTGCTCGGGCTCTTCTCGGACCTCGCACTGACGAAACTCAATGCCGTCAAGCTGTTGCTGGCGTTCGTCATCAACCTCTTCGCAGCCTCGTTCCTGATGTTCTCCGGAAAGATCGAGTGGACGATCGTCGCCGTGATGGCACCCGCAGCGCTGATCGGCGGCAACATCGGTGGCCGGGTCGCCGGCAAACTACCGCCGAAGAGGCTGCGTGCCTTCGTGATCATCTTCGGTGTCATCGTTGCCATCATCTACCTCGTCAAGTAGGCACCCTGGGCTCAGGCGGTCGTCATCGCCCGCCAGCACGCGTTGGCGATCAACCCGAGTGCGGTTTCGTCGAGTTCGATGCCGCTCGCAGCGAGACGTATCGCCGGTGCCAGCCCGAGCTCGTAGATGATGTCGAGCGGAAGCGGAGCGAGGAGGGCCAATGTCTCCGGGGTGGCTTCTGCCATGATCGGGTCGTCGTATGCGCTCATCGCCAGTTGGTGAGCCGGTCTGGCGAACGGCGAACTGTCCACTTGGACGAGGAAACGGGCGCGCTCGGGTTCGAGCTGCAGATGGCGGTAGATCCCGAACCACATCGTGAGGAAGCGTTCGTGGAAAGACGCCGACGGATCGACAGCGCTCATCGCCGCTGTCCCGAGCTCGCGTTTCACTTCCAGGTACGTTGCGAAGACGAGCGCCTCCTTCGATTCATAGTGCACATACGCCGTGCCGGTGGCGACGCCGGCGCGCTTGGCGACGGCGCTCATCGAGGCGCCGTGGAAACCGTGCTCGGCGACGAGCGAACGCAACGCCCGGCGAACAGCGCCAGCCCGATCGACCTTCTCGGCGCCAGTGGGTGTGGCCACCGGACGATACGGTTCGGTCGAAGTCATGTACCCACTTTGGCAGCTGCTGACGGAGCGACCGCTGACGGAGTGACCGCTGACGGAGCGACCGCTGATGGGGCGAGCGCTGATTGGGCGACCGCTGGCGGAACGACGAGCGGGATCTTCGTCTCGGCGAGCGAGATCGCCCACAGGCTGTCGATCGCATGCTGCAGGCGGAACCGACGGATGATCGGCCGCCGTACCGCTGCACCGTTGTTGATGAACCGCGGCGCGTAGAACTCGCCACCCTTGGCTGCAGGATCGGTCGCCGCCCGGAGCTGTGGCATCGCTCCCTGGTGTGGGGTCATGCCGGTCTTCATCGACAGCATGTGCGAGGCACCGGCCATCCATCCGCCGCCGCCCTCGGCGACGGTGGTCGCCTGCAGTTCTGTATCGGACAGACCTGGATGGGCGAGCAGACTCGTCGCTCGCTGGCCCGCCGCCTCGAACTGGCGTTGCAGCCCGATGGCGAAATGGAAGTTGGCGAGTTTCGACTGGCCGTAGGCGCGCCACGGCTTGTAGCGCCCGAGCAGGTGCGGATTGGCAGGGTTCACGGCACGTCCCATGTGGTGCGCGGTGCTCGTCACGGTGACGACCCTGGCGGCCTTCGCGGCCAGGATCGCCGGCATCAAGTGAGCGGTGAGGGCCCAATGGCCGAGGTGGTTGACGCCGAATTGCATCTCGAACCCGTCGGCGGTCGTGCGTTCTGGCATCGCCATCAGGCCGGCGTTGTTCATCAGGATGTCGATCGTCGAATGGGCGCCGAGTATCTGCCCCGCTGCGTCGGCGACGGAGGCGAGCGAGCCGAGGTCGAGTTCGACGATCTCCAACGATGCCTGCGGATGTACCGCGAGGATCTCGGCCTGCGCCCTCGTGGCTTTGGCCTGGTCGCGGGCTGCGATCACGACATGTGCACCAGCCCCGGCAAGGGCCTTGGCGCTGGAGAGCCCGAGCCCTCCGTTGGCGCCGGTGATGACGGCGACGCGCCCGGCGAGATCAGGAATGTTGGTAACGGTGTACGGCATGGTGGGCTCCCGGTCGCTGTGGCAATGACTGAATGATCATTCACTATACAGCGGAACTGCCGAAGCGGTCAGCGCGACGACTGGCCGTCGTCGATCTTGATGACCGTGCCGGTGACGCACTCAGAGGCGGGGGAGGCGAGGAACAGCAGGGTGCTGTCCATCTGCGCCGGCTCGCCGAGTCGTTGACGCGGGAAGGATCCGGTGAAATCACCCATCCGCTGCAACATGCCATCCATCATCTCCGACGAGAACGCGCCAGGGGCGATGGCGTTGACGTTGATGTTGAAGCGCGACCATTCGACGGACAGCGCCTCGGTCATGCGGTTCACCGCCGCTTTGGTGATCGAGTACAGCGCAGCGCCCTGCCCTGCGTAGTGAAACGCACCCATCGACGAGATGTTGATGATCCGTCCGGGGATCTTGGCGGCGATGAGCCGCCGAGCGACCTCGTTGGACAGCAGCCACGGAGCGCGCACGTTGGTGGCGAACACCATGTCGCCGAACTCGACCGACATCTTGTGGGCGCGCTGGGCGTCCGGCACGCCGGCGTTGTTGACGAGGATGTCGACGGTACCGAACGCTGCTTCCGCCTCGCCGACCGCCCTGACGATCTGGTCGGCGTCGGTGACGTCGAGTGAGATCGCCTCGCAGACGCCCCCGTTGGCGCGGATCTCGACGGCGAGGTCCTCGAGTTTGTCGGCGCGACGCGCACACGCAGCAACCTGCGCACCCGCAGCAGCGAGCGTGAGCGCGAAGCGTCGACCGAGGCCGGAACTCGCTCCGGTGACAAGAGCGACGTGGCCGGTGAGATCGTTGGATGCGTTCGGGAGCGGAAAGACGGCGGTCATGCGTTGCAGCTTTACGCCATGACCGCGTTCAACGAGAGTCAGGCGACATCGAGTGCCGAACCCGCCGTCAGACCGCAAGCAACTCGCTCTTGCGCGTGGCGGCCCGCTGCTCGGGTGCCAGCCTGCGGAACGATCTGATCAACAGCGCCAGGCCGGCGATCAACAACAGCCCTGCGAGGATGAACAGGGCAATCGCCGCCTGCGCCAGCCGCTCACCCATCACGCTGAACGCATAGCCGGTGAGCAGCAGGCCCTTGGTCGCCTCGCCGGCCAGCAGATCGTTGGAGGTCTGTTCCGCCTGCTGCGCCTGCGTCTGCAGTGCCAACGTCGCCGGATCGTTCGGAGCGGTTTTCGCCGCAGCCAGAGCTTTCTGGCGCATGAGATATCCGTTGTAGTGCGCCTGGAAGTAGGTCTGCCCGCCGTCGACCAACGTCAGGTCGATCCCGATCTGGTACTTGGCGTAGCACTCCGCCTGCGCGCCGGTCAGCAACGGCTTGCCGGCATTGGCGACGAGGCACGGAATCTTCTGCTGCGCCGGCGACAGTCCAGCCGTCGGGGTGAAGATGATGCCGTGTTCGGCAAGTTGATCGTGCAGGTAGTCCTTGGCGAAGTTCGCCTGGTTCTGCACGATCAGCGCAAGCGCCAATATCGCCAGCGCCAGCACGCTCGTTCCGATCGCCCAAGTCCGCTTGTTCCCAGTCATGACATGCTCCCATGTGCAACGCAGGCACGGTGCCCGCAAGGCGCTGGAATCGTCTCATCGTCGTGTCTCATCTGCGCGTCATCTGCGCGTCATCCGGGCGTTCTCTGGGCGTTCTCGACGCGCTATCCGGGCGTCACGCCCGCGTCCCGTCGGAGCGTGTCGATCCGCGCCGCCCAACTGCGTATGCCGCGGTCGCCACAGATTGCAGCTGCCTCGTTCAACCAGTCGACGGATTCGGCATCGAGGTGGCGGTCTCGTCGGAATCTCGTGCGAGCGAGATCGAACAGCGTGGTCGCTCGGTGGTACTCCCACCCGAACGAAATGTCGGTCGCCAGCGCCGCCCGCAGATGGGACTCTGCGCACTCGTGGCGTCCGAGCAGCGAAGCGAGCTTGCCGACATACGCGGAGATGGGCCCGTGGCTCGTTGCGCCGTTGAAGGCGACTTCGGCGGAGAACGGCTCGATGATCGCCAGCAGCAGTTCGGCAGCGTTGCGGTCCTCGAGCTCGATGGCGAGCACGGTGTAGCCGATGACGGACGTCATCCACCACATATCGGAGGCGACGTTCGCGAAGGCGTGCGTCATGCCCTCCGCGAGGATCTCCTGCGCCGTCTCCAGCCGGCCGACGGCGGAACAGATGACTGCGTACGCCAGGCGGAAGGGCAGCATCTCCGGGTTGTCCGTCGCCGCCCGTTGCACCAACGGAAAGAGGTCGCCATGGCGGCCGGCGAAGGTCCCGATGACGAAGAACTGACCGGCGAACACCGAGAAGGCGTCGGCTTCGCCGATCTGACTCCCGAGTTCGAACATCTCCGACGCGATCCGTTCGGCGTCGTCGAGGCGAGCGGCCATCGTCGCGTCGAACGTCTCCAAGATGCCGACGAGCCAGCGCATTCGCGGCTCGCCGACTGCTTCGGTGATCGCCCGCAACTGCGAAAGGCTCCTGGCGGCGGCATCCGCATCCGCCGACTCGATCGCCAGGAGGTACGCACTGTGGTGGACACCGAACTGCAGGAATGGATCGCTCGACAGTTCGGCGGCCGCCAATGCACGGGCCACCACCTCGGTACGTACCTCGCTCGAACCTGTACCCCAGAGGGCAAAGACGACCGCTCTGGCGACTCGGGGCAGCAGCATCGGATCGGTGCTCGCCGTCGCCAGCTCGACTGCCCGTTCGGCGACCTGTTGGCGCAACGCGCTGCGCGGCGTGTGGACGAGGCTTTGCCCGAACAGCGCAAGCAGACGGGTGTACGAAACGATGTCACTCTGATCGGCGACCTCGACCGCTGCCTCGACTATCTTCAACTGCTCCGGAGCGAAGGCTCCGAGCCTGACGAACCCGCGGTCGCTCGCCAGCGCCGCCCTGACGAGGGTCGCCCGCGCATCGCATCGCTTGGCGAGGTCTGCGCCTTCATAGAGCGTCTGCAGGCCGAGCGGATCGCCTGCACGGTGGAGTGCCTCGCCGAGCCGAACGAGCAGATCTGCCCGCTCGGGATCGGGCCGGCCGAGCGTCCTCGCCTGGTCGATTGCCCTGCGGTACCAGTCGGCGGCCTCTCGCGGTGCCAGATCGGCGGCGGCGAGGTCGCCGGCGTCCGACGCCCATCGCAGAGCGTCCGCGACCAGACCACCGAGTTCACAGTGTCTGGCAAGTTGGCCGACCATCGCCGGTGACGGCGCATCCTCGCACTTGCGCAAGGCACGGGCTGCTCGCTGATGGAGTCGCGTGCGCTGGAGCGCATGCAGTTCGTCGTACGCTGCGCCGCCGACGAGGCTGTGTGTGAAACGGAGGGTGCCCGTCGCCGATCTGACCTCGACGAGCAACCCCGCTGCGATTGCGTCGTCGAGCACGGTCATCACCGCGGCTTCATCGAGGTCGAGGATGTCGACCAACACCTCGCTGCTGAACTCGAGGCCGAGGACGGCAGCCGCCGAAAGCGTGGCCGGGCCACTGGGGCCGAGTGCTCGCACTCGACTCCACAACACGTTGCGCAGACTCGGTGGAACCGGAGCGGTGATCGCTCGACCGGCGAAACCGGGCGCGTCGGCGTTCTGGTCGAGCAGCTCCGCTTCGACCCAGTGCTGCAGCAGATGGGACGCATACAGAGGGTTCCCGCCGGTTTCGTGGCGAAGTCGTTCCGCCACGACTCGAGCCTGGCGTGGGCTCGCAGTCGTCACCGAAGCCACGAGATCGGCGAGTTCGCCCGCATCGAAGCCGACGAGTCCCAGACGACGGGAGTGCCCCCGTTCGAGGCCGGCGATCGCCGTGCGCAGTTCGTCGGATCGTGGCTCGCCAGGTTCCCGGAATGTGACGATCAGCAACAGCGGTGCGTCGACGAGCGCGTGGCTCAGCGAGCGGAGCAGCTGAATCGCCGTCGGCTCCGCCCAATGGAGGTCATCGAGGATGACGACCACGGGCTGTCGTCGTGCCATTCGTCGAAGGAGGTCGGCGACCGCCTCGAACAACAGGTAGCGCTCGGTGTCCTCGTCGACGTTTGCAGAAGCAGCGACCGGGAGACGGTCGGCGAGATGCGGAGCGATGCGGAGCAGATCTCCGCCGCAACGCGCAACATGGGCGCCGAGCAGGTCGATCGGCGCATGTTCGACCAGCCAGCGGACCAGCCCGACGAACGGCTGCATGGCGATGGCGGAACCTTCGTCGCATCGTCCGTAGAGGACAGTTGCAGCCAGCGAGTCGTGCAGCTGGCGAGCGAACGCGGCGATGAGCGTCGTCTTGCCGATCCCCGCTTCCCCGGCGACGATCGCCGACCGCATCCCGGTCACTCGCGCCTGCGCCAGATCGGCTGCCAGCAGGTCCAGCTCTCGGGACCGACCGACCAACGGAGTATTCCGGGCGAGTTCGCCGTGCAGCGGGACGGTGGTCGTCCCTGGCAGCTGTTCCAACTGTCTGCGAAGCGGCGTGACCACCGTGGCCCGGTTGGCACCCGCATCGACCACGTTCCAACCAGCTGCCACACGCCGTTCGATCTCGCGCACCTCCGCCGACGGTTCGGTGCCGACCTCCTCGGCGAGGAATGCCCGATACAGCTGGTAGGCGCGCAGTGCATCGGCTTGTCGGCCGGCACCGGCCAACGCCGATATCAACAGGCCTCTGGGCCGATCGCGGAACGGATGTCTGGCCACCAGCCCGCTCAGCGAGGCCACCGCTTCTGCCCATCGACAGGCGGTGATGAGGTCGGCGCAGCGCTCCTCGGACGCCGAGGCATGGATCTCGTTCAGTTTGGCGACCTCGGCCACTGCCCATGCTTCGCACTCGAATTCGCCGAACGCCGGCCCGGTCCACATCGCCAACGCCCGCTCCAGTGCCGGCAGTCGATCATCGTCGCGTGCGAGTGCTGCTGCCACGTCGTGGCAGAAGCGGTCAGCGTCCACGTCGATGTCGAGCCGGTAGCCGACCGCAGTCGTCACCAGCAGGTCATCACCGAGCACTCGCCGCAGCCGGGATATCGAATTGCGCAATCCGCCAGGCGACACCCCCAGGACGTCGGCCAACCACGACGCACGCACGGATCGGCGCCCGTGGAGCCCCAGTACGGCCATCAGGCGTCGTTGGCTTGCGCTCGGGAGATCGACGATTGTTCCCAGGGCGGTGACCAGTTGTACCGGACCGAGCACCCGGACGAAGTCACTCACACCAGGCGGCTCTGGCATCGCCCGAAAATAACACAGGCAGCCGCGCACCTATGCTGTCCTCGCAGCTCTACAAACAGGAAGCGGTGTTCGCCGACCGATGCCCGCCGACAAGCGCAGTCTGAATACCTTCATCACCTCTGACGCAGCGGCAACGGTCGCCAAGTTGGCGGTCGCCCACAACCTGCCGCAGTCGGCGATCATCAGTGCAGCGTTGGAATCGTTGGTTGATCCGCTGGTGTTGCGGGCGATGTTCAAACGAGTCCGACCGGAAGGACGCGGCGCCGCCAGACGTGGAGCCGCCAAGCCCGACCGTGGAGCAGACGACGACGACGATTGATCGGGCCAGCGATCGTGCCAGCGATCGGGCCGGTCAGCGCTGACGGATCGACGCCGGCGGCCCGGCGTCAACGCTCAAGGCGTGCGATCGCCCTGACCGCCGGAGTTCGAGGCTGTGTCCTGCACCGGGTCCGAGGTCGCCCGAGTCGGCGCGAGGAGTTGCGCTTCGAGAGTCGCCGGGTCGAGCGGTCTCGACAACAGAAACCCCTGGGCCTCGTTGACCCGTTCGCTCCGGAGGTGATCGATCTCGGTGGTGGATTCGACGCCTTCGGCAAGGATCTTCAGCCCGAGGTCCTTACCGAGTTGCACGAGGGTCCGGATGAGCGCTCTCGATTCGGGTGACGTGCTGATCGCGTGCGTGAATCTGCGGTCGATCTTGATCGAGTCGACCGGGAACTGTTGCAGATAGGCCAACGAGGAATAGCCGGTGCCGAAATCGTCGACGGCGATCCTGACACCGAGCTCTCGGATCGCCCGCAACCGGACGGCCGTGGCTGCGGCGTCGACCATCAGCGCGGTCTCGGTGATTTCGATGATCAGAAAAGCCGGCGGGAGCCCGCTGTCGACCAGCGCCTGTCGAATGTCTTCGACGATGGCGTCATGGTCGAGTTGTCGGCCGGACACGTTGACCGACACGTCGAGTGTGTCGCCGGCTGCGTGCCACGCGGACATCTGCCTGCACGCCTGTTGCAGCACCCACCTCCCGATCTGATCGATCTGGCCGGACTGTTCGAGGAGGGGGATGAACTCGTCGGGTTCGATCAACCCCATCGTCGGGTGGTCCCAACGAAGGAGTGCCTCGACACCGATGACGGTGAGGTCGTCGAGGTTGTAGATCGGCTGGTAGGCGAGTCGGAACTGGTCGGCGTCGAGTGCAGCGCGGAGCTCGAATTCGAGTTCCACTTGCCGGTTGAAGACGGTCTGCATTGCGGCATCGAAGAGCGCGAACTGATTCTTGCCGGCGCCCTTCGCCTGGTACAGGGCGACGTCGGCGTCTCGGAGCAGATCCCCGGCCGTTGGCCGATCACCGATGGCGATACCGATGCTGGTGTTCACGATGATCGGGAGCGGCGCGCCATCGATGTCGAACGGCTGGCGCATCACGTCGAGCAGCCGTTGGGCAACGAGCGCAGGAGCTGCGTGCTGCGGCCCTCCGTCGATCAGTACGACGAACTCGTCACCACCCATTCGCCCGATCGTGTCGGCATCGCGCAGCGTCGTCGTCAGCCGGGCCGCAACGGCGATCAGCAGACCATCGCCAGCGAGGTGACCGAGTGTGTCGTTGACATTCTTGAAGTCATCGAGATCGACGAACAACGCCGCGCCGGACGTGCCTTGGCGACGGTTGCGGGCGAGTAACTGATCGATGCGGTCCATGATCAACGCCCGATTCGGCAGATCCGTCAACGCATCGTGCAACGCCTGATTTCGGAGTTGGCCGGTCCGCTCTGCCACCAGGCGCAACGCCCGCAGTCGCCCCGTTCCCAAGACCAACACCAACACGGCAATGACGAGGCTCATCGCTGCGATCGACAACAACAGCATCGTCGCGCTCCAATTGTCGAAAACACCACCTTGATCGATCACACTGAATGTCTGCACGGTCCACCCGTTGTGCAAATCGATCGACGTACTGTGGGCGCCCGCCGGCACGGGGCCACTGGCGAATGCAACGTCGGACGAGTTCAGGAGGTAGTGGATCGACGCCGTCATTCCCGGATGGCTCTGTAGGGCGCGCTCGAGCACCGACGTCTGGTTCAGGGTGACACCCGTCCATCCGATGAATGCGGCCCGTCGCGCTTCGACCGTCGGCGGCACCACCCCGTTGCGGTACACCGGTGTCTGCAAACCCAGCTGCACGGTCCCCTGCCCGCCCACCACCGGCTCGTAGGAACCCTTGCCAGAATCACGCGCCGAGATCAATGCGGAACCCCCCGTCGGATCTGCGCACAGGTCCGTTCCACGAGCCAACGGAACCGCCGATGCGACAGCCTGCGCGCCCGATGCTGCGAAGCAGTAGAACGGTCTCTCACCGGGAGGCACGATCTCATCGGGTCCCTTCGGGCCGAATACCGCCGCCGGATCTGCGGCGATGCTGGCCATGAACGGCGCCAGATCCGATGATTGCACGAACACGATGAACAGCATTCCGTCGACCTCGGGATGACGATCGAACCCGCGCACTGTGCCCAACCACTTGACGAACTCGGCATTGGAGGCCTTCGGGCTGGCGAGCACGAAAGCGCTTGCGCTGATGATCAGCGACTCCTCCTCGCGGATCGTCAACTGCAGCGTCGACGCCACGTCGGCGGATGATCGCTCGAAACTCTGCCGAGCACGTGCGGTGTTCTCGCTCGCCAGCGCCACGCCGGCGACCGAAGCCCCGACCAAACCCACCAGTGCGATGACGAGAGCCACCGCGACCACCACCCATCGATGGCCTGGCGGCGAACTGCTCGCGTCGTCCGCTCGGCGCGTTGTGCGACCGTTCGTACTGCCGGCCATCGTCGCCGACCCGGCTGTGTCCGCCGTCGCCTCGTAACGTGCAGGCTCGACGGAAGGCTCCATTCAAGCAATACGACACCATCCAGTGGTGCTGCGGTAGGTCCAATCGCACCGGCTGTGTCCATCAGGGCGCGTCGATCCCGACCCATGCACCTCCCGGGCGGTCGAGTGCCGAATTCCCGAGGTCAGCCGCCTGACAGGACGGTCTTCGGTCCGAACGGGAGGAGTTCGCTGAGACGACTCGACCGCGCGCCATCGAGATCCCCGACGTGAACGATCAACTCGCTCCCTGCGAGTTCGAGCGCCACTTGCAGACAAGCGCCGCACGGCCATGTCAACTCGCCCGCCGTTCGCCTGGAGACCAGCGCCAACTCGGTGGGGCGCTCGCCCGCCACCGCTGCAGAAAAGAGAGCGATACGTTCGGCGCACATTGCCAGGCCGAGGGAAACGTTCTCGACGAGCGCTCCCGGAAACGTCCGTCCACCTGCCGTTCTCACTGCGGCCCCCATCGCAAATCGCGAATATGGCACGTAGGCGAACCCGCGGGCATGCGACGCAGCGTCGACGAGATCAGTAGCAACGGCGATGTCCGGGGGTTCGTCGTCGATCGTCATGACCTGTCGCTTACCCGCGTCGGCGTGCATCGAGACGTCGACGGGATCGGAGGTCGCCGCATCCAACCCGACGCCCGCCGAGTGCAGCGTCAGCCAGGCGTGGCAGTTGACGATGGATCCTGGCGGTAGAAGTTGGCGAGTACCTCGTAGAGGTCGACCTTGGCGTCTCGCAATGCCTCCGGACGGGTGAAGAAGACCTCCGTCGCCACGGCGAAGAACTCGCCGGGGTTGGTTGCCGCATAGTCGCGCAGCACCGGATCCCATCCGTCGTCGCCGACCGATTTGAATTCGCGGGTGCACACCTTGACCCAGCGTTGCCGAGTTGCTTCGTCCGGCATCGGCGGGGTGCCGTCGACCGTGCCGTCGAGCATGTCGAGCTTGTGGGCGAACTCGTGGAACACCACGTTCTGGCCCCTGGCAGGGTGGCGTGCGTCGAAGGCCACCGCATCCCACGCCAGGACGACTGGCCCTCGATCCGTCGCCTGGCCGAGGATCGGCTGCGGGCCATCGGACACCATGCCGGAAATGTCGGATGCTCGTGGGCCCTGTAACACCACCGTTGTCGGATGGACGATGATGACGCTGACATGGCGAAAGTAGTCCTCGTCGAGTTCGAGGATCAGCAGGCACGCCTGAGCTGCGATCAGCACCTTCATCGGCTCGGTCAGTTCGAAACCACGGGCAGATTCCCAACGCCGTTCGGCAACGAACACTTTGGTCAGCTCTTCCAACCGCTCGCGCGCTTCGTCGGTGAGCGAGTTCCACAGCGGCCAGTTGCTCGAAAGAATCGGCCGCCAGTGCTCGGGGAATGGCTGCTCGAACGCCTCCCGCTGCAGTCGCCGTCGCTTGGTTCCGAACATCCCGCGTGCACTCCTGACGCTCGACCGGGTGGCCTGTTCGCGTCAGGTCGAGTCTCGCAGCCTTGCTCCGGTTCCGTTCGGCGGTCTTCGGCGCCGCAATCGCCGGGGCACGGGCGCGGGCACGGGTGCGGGCACGGACATCGGTGCGGTCGCCACACAGCGCAGTTCCTTTACCATGAGGGCCATGCGCCTTGCCCGGATGACCGCACTGCTCGCCGTCAGCGTCGTGTTGGTGGCGTGCTCGTCGAGCACGTCGAGCACGTCGAGCACACCCGGCTCATCAGCTGCACCGGCGACGCTCGCCGCGTCGACGTCGGCCGGTACGGAATCGGGCGGCACCTCTGTTGGTCCGGCGTCGTCGGCGCTCGGGACGGCGCCTGCGATCAGTCTCGGCGCGCCAACCACTGTGGCGGGATCTGCCGGCTCCTCGGCCACTACGTCGGTGCCGACCACCGTCCCGGCAGCGACGACCGGGTGCGAGCAGCTGACGAACGGTACACACACCATCGAGATCGCCGGCGTCGCCAGGCAGTTCGAGCTGTACGTCCCGGCGGCACTCAGCTTCATGAGGCGACCACTCCCGCTGATGGTGCTCTTCCACGGGTACAACGGCACCGCCAAGGAGATCGCCACCGACACCCGCCTCGACCTGCAGGCCGTCAACGCCGGAGTCGTGTTGGCCGTACCGCAGGGTGTCGATTCACCGACCAGCTGGCACGTCGACGGTTCCTTCGGCGACGACGACTTCATCGATGCGCTGCTCCGTCAACTGACTTCGGCGTCCTGCATCGATCGGGCGAACGTCTGGCTCGCCGGTTTCAGCGCTGGAGCGGCCTTCACCGGCGTCTACGGCTGTGCGCACGCCGCACAGTTTGCAGGCCTGGTGATGGTGTCCGGCCTGCCCCCGGCGATGTGCCCCGACAACAGCCCGATCATCCAGATCAGCCATGGCGTCGCCGACCAGGTTGCCCCGTTCAACGGGGGCGACCAGCTCGTCGGCAATTCGACGGTCCACCTCGACCCGGTCCCGATCTCAGCGGCGGCATGGGCGGCGAGGGCGGGATGCGCGGTCAGCGCAGTCGTCGCTCTCGTTGGCGAGGCCAGCAACGTCTCGACGTGGAGCGGTTGTGCACGCGGTCAGACCGTGTCACTCGTCGCCGTCAGCGGGCTCGGCCACGCCTGGCCCGGCGCGCCCGCCCCGGCGGGCCAAGCCGCCACCGTTCCCGTCGTCGATCCCGGTTGCGTTGCGCTGAAGACGATGACCAATTCCCCGGACGATGTCGACGCCGCCTGCCTCCTCGCGGCCGGCTGATCGAGCACTCATGCAGTCGCTGTCGGGAGACGTCGTCGTGCGTGCTCTTTCCACCGACAGCGACCCCGCTCGGCGGTCTTTGCAGACCCGGTGTCCGAGGGATTCGGCATCACGAAGACCCCGAGCTGATGGAGTTCGAGGAATGCGGGGTGGCGGGACTGGGCGATTCGGCCGTGATGCCGTGGACGGTACGACGTTGTGTCGATGCAGCGTTCGGGGGAATACTGCGTGGATGGCCGAGGAGAATGCGGTACTGCGAATCGCTGCCGAACTGGGCGTTCCTTTCAACGTCGTCGAGTGCGATCCGGCGCTCGCCGACACCGCAGAGTTCTGCGCGGCGTACGGCTACGAGATGACCGATTCGGCGAACGCGATCGTCGTCGTCGGCAAGTCCGACCCTCGCCGCTACGTGTGCTGCGTGGTGTTGGCAACGACGCGACTCGACGTCAACGGCACCGTCAGACGGATGCTCGGCACGAAGAAGGCCTCGTTTGCTCCTGCAGCGGAGACTGCCGAGCTGACCGGTATGGCGATCGGCGGTGTCACACCGTTCGGTCTCCCGGCCGAAGTTCCTGTCTGGATCGATGCCAGGGTGATGACTCGCACCATGATCGTGCTCGGCGGGGGTACCCGCGACTGCAAGATCGTCGCTGCACCGCAGATCCTCACAGCGATCTCCGGGGCAATCGTCCTCGAAGATCTCGCCCTGGAACTACCGGCGACGTCGGGCTGAACGCCTACGAGCGTATGCAGCGAAGCCAGGATCGGCCGGAATCAGCCGGGCAGTGCGCCCGAGCGATGGAGGTCGCGAAGCAGCGAGATCTCGGCACCGTGGTGGACGACCTCGCGTTGTGCGTGCAGCACGAGATCGAAGAACGTGCTCGTGGCGAACTGGCCCCATGACTCGCCGAGCAACTCGAAGAACTGCTCCGGTGTCCGGCTGACGACGAGATCGTAGAAGTTCGTCCATGCCTTCGTGAGCAGCTCTGTGGCCTCGGCCGAGTCGGCGACCCACGACTTCCCAGTGAGCGTGACACCTGTCGTCGCGTTGCCGAGACGGCTGGCGTAGCCGTCGAGGCAGTCCACGGCGATGTGCCACATGCGCCAGGCGATCGTCGTCACCGGCGCAGGATCAGGATCGCCGGCCGACCAGTCGACTTCGATCAACCCGTCGTCGCCCGAGAAGACCGTCCAACAGTTCAGCGCAGGCTCCCACAGATACTCCGCCTGTGTCAGACCGGCGAGACTGTGCGTCACCTGCGCCCACGTCTGGTCGAGCGTCTCGATGGTGCTCGCGCGAACGGCGATGGCGGTCGAATCGGTCATCGCCGCAACATACCGCAGCAGTCGCGTGCGCGGAACGACAAAAGTCGCTTGCTCCGATCGTCAGCGCCACCGGGTTCCAGCGAGCGGCAGAGGTGGAGGCGGCCGACCTAGAGGCCCTCGAACTCGGCGCGTTTCGGGCCGAGGTAGCCGAAGAGGAAGGCGCCGACCTTGCGCATCTGGATCTCCTCGGAGCCTTCGGTGATGCGGTAGCGGCGGTGGTGGCGGTAGATGTGTTCGAACGGCTTGTGGCGTGAGTAGCCGATGCCACCGTGGGTCTGCATCGCCTGGTCTGCGGCTTCACAGCACAGCCGGTTGGCCCAGAAGTTGCACATCGACACTTTGTCGGACAGCTCCCACTCGATCTGTTTGTGCGGCATGCGGTCCATCTCCCACGCCGTCTTGCGGATCAACAGCCGCAACGCTTCGGCTTGCGTGTGCAGCTCGATCAGCGGCCACTGGATCGCCTGGTTGGCGGCGAGCGGCTTGCCGAATGGCTTGCGGGTACGTGCGTATTTGACGCTCTCGTCGATGCAGTAGACCGCAGCGCCCAACGACGACGCCGCCTGGCGGATGCGGTTCTGGTGGACGAAGCTCTGACCGAGGCTGAGGCCGTTGTCGATCTCGCCCCAGTAGAAGTCTTCTGGGATCCACACGTCGGTGATCGACACGCGGGGGTGGTCGGTCGGCATGTTGAACGTCCACAGGTATTCCTCGACCTTGAACCCCGGCGTGTCGGCAGGGACGATAAACGTCGTGATGCCCCTGGCGTCACCGTCTTTGCCGCTGGTGCGGGCGAACACCATGCAATGCGTTGCGACGTGCATGCCGGTCGTCCACATCTTCTCGCCGTTGATCAGCCAGCCGGGCTTGCCGTCGCGGTCCTGGCGGACGGCTCTCGTCTCCATGAATGTGGCATCGGAGCCGTGGTTCGGTTCGGTCAGACCGAACCCGGTGCGCAGCTCCCCGGCCATCAGCGCCGGGGCATAGCGCTCGTACTGATCTGGCGTGGCGAACTCCTTGAACAACACGATGAACGGGTTGTTGCCGACGATCGAGTGCTCGTTCTGCAGGTCGTTGTGCAGGCCGAGCCCTTTCGACGCGAGGTGCTCACGGATGACCGCCAGCCACAGTTGTGAGCCGTCCTTGCCGCCGAGCTCCTTCGGCCAGGCAAAGCGCAGATGGCCCGCCTTGTCGGCCTTGTCGCGGGCGACACCGAGTAGTTCCTCCCACTCCTTCTTCGGCAACCCACCCGCCTCCCAGTCGGTGCGTTCGTATTCGCGTCGATGGTCGAAGTACTTGATGTTGTCGTTCTCGTTCTCGAGCGGCTTGATCTCGTCCTCGATGAACTGGTCGAGCTCGTCGAGGTAGGCCTGCAGGTCGGAGGGGATGTCGAAGTCCATGGTTCAATCCTTGTTGTGAATGGCGGGGTTGCCGGTGGCGAGCTTGTAGGCGCCGTAGTTCGGTTGGTCGACGGCCAGCTTCTCGAGCGCCGTTCGATAGAGGTGGTCGAGCAGGCCCGGCGTCGAGACGTCCATCTCGCCGGAGGTGATGCCCAGACAGAGCGCGCTGTTGAGCGACTCGAGGTCACCGGACGAACCGAGTAGGGCACCGAGACGCCCGAGTTCGGCGGCATCGCTCGCCGGTTTCAGGGTGAACTCGCGTCTGACGAGTTCGAGTGCGCTCAGCGTCACACGCATCTCGAAGACCGCCCGTCCTTCGAGCGTCGGCAGCAGCCGATTGCGCAGATGACCGATGACCGTGTCGAGGACGTCGATCGCCGCCGGAGTGTCCTGCATCTACACCGTCTCCCGAAGCAGGTTGACGAGATCGAGTTCCGTCTCCGAGGCACGCCTGGCGATCATCGGGAGATCGACGTTGATCTCGACGTTCCCGTCAGCGCGTAGCTCGCGGAACTTGACGGTCGACATCGTGCACATCACGCCCCACCGCAGCGATCCGAAGATCTCCCAGAAGCGGACACGTTCAGGATCGACCGGCGCGCCGCCCCCCGATTCGTACCCGGCGAACAGTTGCTCACGAGTGCCGAACCCGCCGACCGGTTTGTCGACGGCACCGAACCGCCACGAGTTCGTACACAGCCAGCCGAGATCCTGCATCGGGTCGCCGATGTACGCCAGTTCCCAGTCGAGTACAGCGGTCACGCCGTCCGGTCCGACGAGCAGGTTGCCGTTGCGGAAATCCCCGTGGACGAGCATCGGCACACCGACGTCGGGCGTGCGCTCGCCGAGCCACTGGAAAGCGAGATCGAAGACCGGCCGCGGCCAGTGCTCGACCTCGTGCACCGCCCGCCACGTGTCGATGATCTCCTTGGGTGACCTGAGCGTCAACATCGCCGTATCCGGCAACGAGATGGCGTGGATGCGTGCGAGGATTTCGCCGCACTGGAATGCCAGTTGCTCGCGCGCTGACGCAAACGCCGAGTTGCGAACGATGCGGCCCCCGAGCGCCTCTCCGCCGACATGCCGCATGACGAATCCGACACCGAGCCCGTCCTGCGGTTCGAGGACGCGGATGACCTCCGGCGACGGCACATCGGCTCTGCCGGCAAGGATCATCAGCCGGGCCTCGGTCTCCAGCGGGATCGACGTCGATATCTCGGCGAGTTCGGGAACGATGATCGCGGTGCCGCTGTCGCGACGCAGCACCAGCGATGCTGTGCCGGCATCGAATGCCCAGGTCTGCTTGCTCGCACCACCGGAGAGATGCCGGAGGTTGCGGACCTCGCCGAAGCCGAGCCGCACGGTGAGCGCCGAAAGCGCCGCGGCGAACTCGGTTTCTGTTCCCGTTGCCGTTGACGCAGCAGTCACGCACTCCCTCCGATCGCCCGAACGTACCAAAGACGATTTCTGCGAGGCGTACCGGGCTGACCATCCTCCGTCTCGACGGCTGAGGCGCGCTGAGCTGTGACAAGCGTGACAGGGCGGCCTGTGGCCGGCCTGAGGACCGTTTGATACGATACGAGACAGTCTCGTATCGTATGGAGAGCACATCACATGAGTAGCCACGCCGGACCACCGCCGACCGACACCCTCGACCCCGGAATCCACGCCAAACGCTGGCTGATCCTCGCCACGCTGTGCGTGAGCCTGTTGATGATCGTCATGGACAACACGATCCTCAACGTCGCCATCCCCAAGCTCGTCGACGATCTGCACGCGACCAACAGCCAGTTGCAGTGGATCGTCGACGGCTACACGCTCGTGTTCGCCGGCCTGCTGCTCACCGCAGGCGCGCTCGGTGACCGCTTCGGACGCAAGCTCGCGCTGCGTGTCGGGATCTGCGTGTTCGTCCTCGGCTCGGCGTTGTCGGCGTTGTCCACGACGCCGGCACAGCTGATCAGTGCGCGTTCGTTCATGGGTATCGGTGGCGCGCTGATCATGCCGTCGACGCTGTCGATCCTCACGAACGTCTTCCGTGACCCGAAAGAACGCGGTCGGGCGATCGCCATCTGGGCGGGCTTCTCCGGTGTCGGCGTCGCGGCCGGCCCGGTCATCGGTGGATTCCTGCTCAACCATTTCTCGTGGAGTTCGGTCTTCTGGGTCAACGTCCCGATCGGTATCGCCGCACTCGTTGCCGGCTATCTGTTCATCCCGGAGTCCAAGGATCCTGCTGCGCCGAGACTCGACCCGATCGGTGCACTGCTGTCGATCGTCGGTCTCGGGTCGTTGCTGTTCGCCATCATCCAGGGTCCGACCACCGGATGGACGAGCACGTCCGTGGTCTTCGGCTTCGGGGTCGGCATCGTCGCCATCGTCGGATTCATCCTCTGGGAAGCGCATTCCGATCACCCGATGCTCGACGTCTCGTTCTTCAAGAACCCGCGCTTCTCGGCTGCCAACTCGGCAATCACGCTGACGTTCTTCGCGATGTTCGGATCGATGTTCCTGATGACGCAGTACTGGCAGTTCGTCCACGGCTACACGCCGTTGCAGGCCGGTGTCCGATTGGTGCCATTTGCCTTGATGATGATGATCGTCGCCCCGCTCTCGGCGAGAGTCGTCGAGCGTTTCGGTACCAAACTCGTGGTCAGCGGCGGCATGTTCATCGTTGCACTTGCACTGCTCTCACTTGCGACGATCAAGGCGGATACCAGCTATCTCCGAGTCATCATCTGCATGTGCGTGATGTCGTCCGGCATGGGCCTGATCTTCGGGCCGGCGACGGAGAGTGTGATGGGCTCGTTGCCACGTGAGAAGGCCGGCGTCGGGTCAGCGGTCAACGACACGACCCGTCAGACCGGTGGTGCCCTCGGCGTGGCCGTGATCGGCAGCCTCGTGGCCAGCGTCTACGCCGGCAACGTCGATACCGCCGCCCAGCGGCTGGGGATCACCGGAGACATCGTCGCCAAGTCACGTGCCTCGCTCGGCGATGCGCTGGCGTTGGCACCGCAACTCGGTGACAAGACCAAGGCGTTCGTGCTGGCGGTGCGCAACGGTTACACCGACGGGTTGATCCACGGGATGGTGATCGGCGCCGTCATCGTCGCCCTCGCCGGCGTCGTCGCCTTCGTCTTCCTGCCGGCGCGGGCGGTCGATCCGCTCTCGCTGGATCTGCAGCACGAACACGCCGAGGAGCGGGCCGCAGAGGCAGTCTCTGACGATCGGGTGCCCGTCGCCGGGGCGTGATGGCCGGGGCCGGGGAGATGATGAGCAATACTGAGCGCGAGATGAACACCGATCGCCATCGCGGCCGACCGCGCAACGAAGCTCACGACGAGGCGATCCTCGATGCCACCCTCGAACTGGTTGCCCAGGTGGGGATCGCCGGCCTCACGGTGGATGCGGTCGCCCACCTGGCAGGTGTCGGCAAGGCGACGATCTATCGTCGCTGGAACTCGAAAGAAGCACTGCTGCTCGATGCATGGAACACCTGTCTGACGATCTCCGATGTCCCGGACACCGGGTCGCTTCGCGGTGACATGGAAGCGTTGTTCGCCGCCAAGGATCTGAAGATGCCGGCCGAAACGATGAAGCGCATCTTCCCGCAGTTGATCGCCGCTGCAAAAGTCAATCCCGACGTCGGCGACACGTACAAGGCGTTCGTCGAACAGCGTCGCCTGCCGATGCGGATGGTCCTCGAGCGGGCCATCGATCGCGGCGAACTGCAGAGGACGATCGATCTCGCACTCGTCCAGGATCTGCTGGTTGCCCCGTTCTTCTACCGCTCGTTCATCTCCGACGGGCCGACCGACAGCACCGTCGTGGCACAACTGCTCGACATCGTCCTCGCCGGCCTCGATGCGCTGTCGAGAACGCCTGCCAACACCTGATTCCAGCACGGGACCTCGCCCCTCGACGTGACACAATCCACCGATGCGCGTAGGTGTGATGATGTTTCCGACGGATCTCGGCATGCAGCCGATCGAATTGGCCAAAGAGGCGGAGGCGCGGGGTTTCGCTTCGCTGTGGTTTCCGGAGCACTCCCACATCCCCGTCAGTCGCTCGAGTCCGTGGGGAGGTGTGCCAGGAGCTCCTCCGTTGCCGCCAGAGTACTGGCACACGCACGATCAGTTCGTCGCTCTCGCCGCCGCAGCCGCCGTCACGACCACGCTGCAGGTCGCCACCGGGATCTGCCTCGTCGCCCAGCGCGACGCCGTCTGGCTCGCCAAGGAGGTCGCCTCGCTCGACGTCATCTCCAATGGGCGGTTCCTCTTCGGCGTCGGCTTCGGCTGGAACCACGAGGAAATGGCGACGCACGACGTCGACATCGCCCACCGCCGAGCGGTCGTACGGGAGAAGATCCTCGCCTGCAAGGAACTGTGGTCGAACGACGAGGCAGAATTCCACGGCGATTACGTCCATTTCGAGAGTTCGTGGGCCTGGCCGAAACCGCTGCAGCGGCCGCATCCGCCGATCGTCGTCGGGGCATCGCCGACGCCGGCGCATTTTCGCCATATCGTCGAATGGGCTGACGCCTGGATGCCGATCGAAGGACGCTACGAGATCGACGAGAAGTGGGCCGATTTGCAGCGGACGGCGACTGACGCCGGGCGCGACCCGGCAACACTGGAACTCGGCGTCTTCGGAGCAAAGGCGGAGGCTGGACATCTCGCCCATCTGCAGGCAATCGGTGCCACCTTCGTCGGCCTCAGCCTGCCGCCATTGGACCGCGACGCTGCCATGCGGACGATGGATCAGTACGCTCCGCTGGTCGCCGAGTTCCACTGACGGAGCTCATCGGGCGGCGGCGTCCGCCGTTGCGAGGAGGTGACCAAATCGTGACGTTCGTTGCCGTTCCTCAACCCGATAGCAACACGGCTGCACCCCGTTCATCAGCCGCGGCGCGAGACAATGGATCAATCGCCCGAAAACGCCGCTCCTCTCTTGCCGGACCGATGGTCGTCTGGGTTGCCATTCTCGGCGCCTCGCTGGCCGGTGGTGTTTTCGACTCGTCCGCCGCGCCGGTGCGGTCCGGCGCCGGATACGAACTGCTGACTCCGCCGACAATCGCTGCCACCCCTTCCGCCGTGCCCCCCGTCGCCGACGGGCCGGCCACAGCCGTCGACCAGGGAGACCGCACGCAGACGGCGGCGACGGTCAGTTCGGTCAGTTCGGTCAGTTCGGTCGGTGCTGGCACCGGCTCGCCTGCCGATTCGGGCAGCGCGATCGCGTCGACGACGACAATCGTGGCGCCGCCCGAGTCCGAGGTCGTCCCGAATGCGGATTGGGCTGCGTTCGACAGTGCCACCGTCGATGCCTTGAACGGTTCCGGCAACCTGGCGGTGTCCGTCGCCGTGTCCAAGGACGGTCATCCCGTGCACGCCGCGGCGAGAGGTCTTGCTGACCCGTTCCATGGAATCGCCGTCATCCCGACGGATCAGTTCCGGATCGCCAGTATCTCCAAGGTGATCACCGGAACGGTGGTGTTGGAGCTGGTGGCCGATGGCAGGCTCGCCCTCGACGAGGCCGTCCTGCCGATCGTCGCCGATGCCTTCCACGTGACGCTCGGAGATCCGCAGATGTCGAAGGTCACCGTTCGGGAGCTGCTCGGCCATCGCTCGGGGTTCGGCGCCTTCGAGCCTCAATTCTTCGACAACCAGTCGGTCAGTTGTGAGGATGCAGCGATCACCGCCTTGACCGGTCATCTCCGTGGCACACCTGGCGGAGGCGAGACCTACAGCAACATGAACTTCTGCATCCTCGGCCTGCTGATCGAGCAGATCGCCGGCGACGGCTACAGCACCGTCGTCGATCAACGGCTGCTGGCACCGCTCGGCATCACCGACATGCACCTCGCCGGCAACGGGGTGTTCGACCCTGGCATGGTGGTGCATGCAGAAGGTGCTGGCAGGGATTTCCTCGATGTCCTCGACGGTGCAGGGGCGTGGGTGGCCAGCGCGCCCGATCTCGTACGCATCCTCGACTCCCTCGATCCCGCCAAACCGGGTTGGCATCCGCTGCCAGACGACCTCGCCGACCTGATGCATCAATGGCCAGAGGGTGGCGGTTCATTGGGGCTGGCGATGCGCCTGTGGCGTGACGGCTCGTGGGGCCACACCGGCACGATCGAGAGCACCCACTCGATCGTCCTGCACCGCCAGGACGGGTACACGGTGGCGATCCTCGTCAGCGGCTCGAGGCCATCGGAAACCGACGACCTCATCGGCTACATCGCTCGCGGGTTGACCGCCGCCCATCTGGCGTAGGTACCTGTCTCAGCGTTATCGTCAGAACTGGCAGACTCGGTTCGTCCGCTCATGTTCATATAGAGAAGAGAAAATACAGTGGCTACAGGAATCGTCAAGTTCTTCAATACGGAGAAGGGCTACGGCTTCATTTCCCGCGAGGACGGACCGGATGTGTTCGTCCATTACTCCAAGATCCAATCGGCAGGCGGCTTCAAGACGCTCAACGAGGGACAGGCCGTCGAGTTCGAAGTCGGACCGGGCCGTAAGGGCGAAGAAGCCCTCAACGTCAGAACGATCTGACGACTCACCGAACGCCATCGCCTCCCGTGTCACCGAATGTCGCTGATCGTGTGCACATTCGGTGACACGGGAACGCCATCGCCTCAAAGCGGCCAGTGACCAGCCGGAGCGTGGGAAGGGCCACTCCGGCCGGTCAGAGACTCGGTGTCAGATCCGGGAGGGCGGTGGATCCGACGAAGAGCAGTGTGCGCCGTCAACCTCGGAAGGCGTTCGACGTTTGCTGAGAGATCACCGAGAACTCCGGCCGGCGCGAAGTGGGTGTGGTCGGGGTTTCTTGGGATGGCCGTGTGGGATGGCCGTGTGGGATGGCCGAGTGGGGATCGTTGGCTGACTGCTGCCCGCCGGCTGGTCAGGTAGCCCGGCGGCGCTCGATCTCCGCAGTGATCGCCGGGATGACCTGATGCAGGTCGCCGATCACGGCGTAGTCCGACTTGGTGACCATGTTGGCCTGTGGATCGGTGTTGATGGCGAGGATCTTCTTGCTGGCCATCGCCCCGACCCAGTGCTGAATGGCCCCGGAGATGCCGCAGGCGATGTAGATGTCCGGGGCGATTCGGGTGCCGGTCTGGCCGACCTGGTCGGTGTGGTTGCGCCAACCGAGATTCGTCACCGCACGAGAGCAGCCGACGACGCCGCCGAGCAGATCGGCGAGCGATTGCAGCGGCGCGAAGCCGTCTGCGGAACCGACTCCGCGGCCACCACCGACGACGACAGGTGCCGTCGCCAACGTGACTCCGGCCGGCCGCTCGACCCGAGCGACGATCATCGTCCGGGCAACAGATGGATCGAGCCGCGCCTCGAAAACCGTGGCCGTTCCCGCACCCGGATTCGCAGCCGGCGAAGCATCGACCGCGTGGTGGGCAATCGTCAGCAGTTTCGTGCCAGTGCCAGTGCCAGTGCCAGTGCCAGTGCCAGTGCCAGTGGCAGTGCCAGTGCCAGTGCCAGTGCCAGTGCCAGCGACCGTCGCTCGTTCGATGAGCGATCCGCCCCAGCGCACGCGGGTCACGCCGAAGGTCCCGCCGGGCTGTCCGGGTTCGAATGTCAGGCAATTGGCGACGAACGCCGAATCGCAACGGGCTGCCGCTTGGGCGAGGACTTCGTTGCCTCGATCGGTTCCGGTCGCCAGTACGACAGCGGGCTGCGTGGCGGTGATCATCTGGGCGACGACTTCGCCCCACGCCTCCGGGTTGTAGTCGGTCAGCAGCGCGTGATGTGCTTGATGGATCACGTCGGCGCCGAAGCTCTCGGCATCGGCGACGAGCGAGTCGCCGTTACTGCCGACCGTCAACGCTTCGAGCGTGGTACCGAGCTGCGCGGCGAGGGCTCGACCGGCGGTCAGCGCTTCGAGTGCTGCCGGCGCAATCGTGCCGCGGTCATGTTCGAGGACGACGAGAACAGCCCCGCTCATCTGAGCACTCCCAGTTCTTCGAGCAGATCGACGACGGCTGCCGCCGCATCTGGACCGTTTCCGAGCATGGTTGTGCTCGTCGTCAGCTCGGCCGGCGGCTCCAGCCGTACCAGTACCTGACCGCCGGGTTTCGCCGACGGTTCGATGATGGCGATCTGCACCTTCTTCGATGCCAGGCGGCCCTTGAGCGTCGGATAGCGGGGCAGGTTGATTCCCTCCTTGACGCCGGCGACGGCCGGCATCGTCAACTCGTAGACCTCTTGGCCGGCGTCCGTCGGACGTTCCAGCGTGGCAATGCCATCGGCGATGCTGATGCCTTTGATGCCATTGACGATCGGACGGTCGAGGTGCCTGGCGACGCGGACGCCGACCTGGAATCCACCGGAATCCGCTGATTCGTTGCCGAAGAGGATGAGGTCGAACACACCGTCCCGGTCCTCGATCGCGGTGATCGCCGCGGTGATCGCCGCAGCGGTTCGCTGTGGGTCCCAGTCGGCGCCGTCCGTCGCCAGCAGCACGGCGTTGGAGACCCCGACGCTTGCCGCATACCGCAACTGCTCCTCGGCCTCGGCAGGTCCGAGTGTCAGCACGGTCGCTGACCCGCCGTGTGCCTCGACGAGTTGCACCGCCGCTTCGACAGCGCACTCTTCGTGCGGGGACGTCGTGAAGCCGAGGAACGCCGTGTCGACGGCGAGGCCGTCGGCGGTGATGCTGATGCGCGAGCCGGGCGCCGGGACGCGCTTGACGCAGACGAGGATGCGCACGACTAGCTCTTCATCCTGGCATCTTCTGGATCGAACAGCGCCTTCGAACCGACGCGCTCGACGGTCACCGGGAACAGTTCGTTCATGTACATGATGGCGAGTTTGTTGGCCTCGACGGCGTGCTCCGGCGGCAGGTAGGCGAGCAGCAGGAACTTGCCGAGCGACGGGCCGGCGCCGGCTGTCGTGACGCGTGAGACGCGACCCTTGCGGTCGACGATGCGCTCGCCGTCGAGGGTGACGATCGGCTCGTTGCCGCCGACGGGGTAGCGCGGGATGCCGGCAGCAGAGGTGTGGTCGGTGATCGACAGCGTGCACATCGTGGCGGCGAGCGGCTCGTCACGGGCGGCGAGGTAAGCGGCCTTGCCGATGAAGTCGGCGGACTTGACCTTCGGGCGGGCGAGGCCGGCCTCGACCGGGTTGTATTCGCTCTCCAACTCTGCGCCCATCAGGCGGTAGCCCTTCTCGATGCGGCCGGTGACGGCGTAGACGCCGATCCCGACCGGGATGATCCCGAACTCGGCGCCGGCCTCGAAGACCGAATCCCACAGGTGCAGGCCGTGCTCGACGCGGGTGTAGATCTCCCAGCCGTTCTCGCCGACGTAGCTGATGCGGAACATCGTGACCGGGACGCCGTCGATGAGCGCGTCGATGACGCTGCCGTACGGCGAACCGACCTGTGACAGGTCGGCAGGCTTGCCGTTGACGGTCGTGATCTTGGCGAGTGTGGCGACGGCATTCGGACCCCAGACGCCGATCGTACACAGGCTCTGCGACATGTCGGTGAAGGTCACCGAACCGTCCGCCGGCAGGTCGCGGGTGAACCAGTAGTTGTCCCGGCCGCCGTCGAAGGCGCCGGTGATGACGCGATAGTGGTCGGGCGCCAGGCGCTGGATCGTCAGGTCGCCGCGGAAGCCGCCGGCCGGTGTGAGCAGCGGCGTGTAGATCGATTTGCCGGGGGCGACGTCGACGTTGTTGACACAGATGTGCTGCAGGTGGGCCATCGCCCCTGGTCCGGTGAAGTCGAACTCGTTGAAGGCGGTCAGGTCGACGACGCCGACGCTGTCACGCATCGCCAGATGCTCGGCGTTGGTGATCGGAGACCACCAGCGGCCGTCCCACTCGGCCGGCCGCGGCGTGTCGGCCTGCGGATATTTCTCGAACAGCACCTCGTTACTGGTGAACCACTGCGGGCGCTCCCAGCCGCGGGCGTCGAAGAACACCGCGCCGAGGGCTTCCTCACGGGCGAAGAACGGGCTGCGGCGCATGCCACGTCGTGACGCCCACTGCTCACGCGGGTGGACGATGCCGTAGGTCTTGTTGAAGTGCTCGGCGCAACGGGCGAGGATGTGTTCCTCGGTGCGCTCGTGCGGGTAGAAGCGGGCGATGTCGGAACCGTGCGGATCGCACATCTGCGGGTAGCCGTACGTCATCCACTCGGCGACGAGCTGTGCGCAGCCGGGCCCTTCCTTGATCCATACGGCAGCGGCTGACCACAGGTTCTTGACCTCGATCGTCTCGCCGAGTACCGGGTTGGCGTCAGGCGTGAGCGACAGCAGGCCGTTGATGGCGTATTTGATCTCGGCGTCGCCGAGCATCTCCATCAGGTCGATCGCCTCCTCGAACTGTTGATCGAAGTCGTCGGGCGTGAACGGCAGTTCTGTCGGGGTCAGCGCCGACGCCTCGATCGAGGGGATGTCGTCCGGGTGCATAAAGATCGGTCGGTGGGCGTAGCTGCCGACCTCCATCGAACCGGCGGACTGGCGCTCGTAGCAGAACGTGTCCATGTCGCGGATGATCGGGTAGGCGAGCTCCTTGCCGGACTGCTGGAGGATGTCGATCGGGCCGACGTCCGCCATCTGATGAACCGCAGGAGTCAACGGGATCGTCGCACCCGCCATCGCCGCGATTCGCGGGCTCCAGACGCCGCAGGCGATCACGACGTACTCCGCTTCGATGCGGCCCTTGTTGGTGACGACGGCGCTGATCGCCCCGTCGGTCGTCTCGAGGTCCATGACCTCGGTGGTGGCGAACACCTGCAGCACGCCCTTGTCGATCGCTTCCTGGCGCAGCAGCGTGCCGGTCTGCAGCGAATCGACGACGGAGACCGAGGCGGTGTAGTAGCCGCCGAGGAGGATCTTCTCGTTGATGAACGGGACCATCTCCTTGATCTCGGTGGGCGTCAGCAGCGAGGCTTCGATGCCCCACGCCTTGGCCGAGGTCATGCGACGGTTGAATTCCTCCATGCGCTCCGGGGTACGGGCGACTTCGATGCCGCCGCACGTGTTGTTCATGCCGAGTTCGACGTATTGGCGCTGGCTCTCGAGCGTGATCGCCGCCATTTCCTTGTTGTGGTCCGTCGGGAAGATGAAGTTCGAGGCGTGACCGGTCGAGCCGCCTGGGTTCGGCAGCGGCCCCTTGTCGATGAGGACCATGTCGGTCCAGCCGAGGCGGGCGAGATGCCCGACCAGACAGTTGCCGACGATGCCAGCGCCGACGATGACGACCTTCGCCGTCGTAGGGAAAGCGGTGGTCGGAAAATCGCTGGCGCTACTCGTGACTTCGCTCACGGATACCTCTTCGATGTGAGATGCTGCGGGTGCCGGCAGATCCTTGCGGCGTCCCGCAATGCGGAATGGTTCTACATCGTGGAACACTAGCTGATCGGCGGTTGCTCGTGAAAGCGTGGCAGTTCGCCCGTTCAGGGCGGATCCGGCGGTGACGGTCGGCCGTCCGTCGAACGGCCGTAGGTTCTGACGGCGTCACCGCGCGGGATAAGAATCCGCTGTGTGGAACAAGACCGCATTGCGGAACGCGCTCGTATGTGGGACACTCGCACCACGAATTATCCGAATTTCCTGGGGGAATCGAAGATGGCATTTCCGTCCGACCTGGCGATCGCTCGCGCCGGTACCTTGAAGCCGCTCACGGACATCGCTGCGCAGATGGGCATCGGGCCGCACCTGCTCGAGGCGTATGGCGACAGCCTCGCCAAGATCAAGTTGGAGGCCATCGACGAACTCAAGGACCGGCCGAAGGCCAAATATGTCGTCGTCACGGCGATCACGCCGACGCCGCTGGGCGAGGGCAAGACGACCACCACGGTCGGCCTCGGCCAGGCGATGAAGCACGTCGGCAAGCATGCCGTCATCAGCCTGCGCCAGCCGTCGATGGGCCCGACGTTCGGCATCAAGGGTGGTGCCGCCGGCGGTGGCTACAGCCAGGTGATCCCGATGGAGCTGCTCAACCTCCACCTGACCGGCGACTTCCACGCCGTCACCGCCGCGCACAACCTGCTGTCGGCGATGGTCGACAACCACCTCCATCAGGGCAATGAACTCGGCCTCGACCTCGACAACATCACATGGCGGCGGGTGATGGACGTCAACGACCGAGCGCTGCGCAACATCATCATCGGCCTCGGCGGCAAAGCCGACGGCGTCGTCCGCCAGACCGGTTTCGACATCACCGCCGCGTCCGAGGTGATGGCGATCTTCGCCTTGGCCAGCTCCGTCGAGGACATGCGCGCCCGCCTTGGCCGTATCGTCGTCGGCTACACGAAGTCCGGCACGCCGGTCACCGCCGAGCAGATCAAGGGCGCAGGCTCGATGGCCGTCATCATGGCCCAGGCGATGAAGCCGAACCTGCTGCAGACGCTCGAGAACACGCCGGTCATCGTCCACGCCGGCCCGTTCGGCAACATCGCCCACGGCAACTCGTCCGTCGTCGGCGACCTCATCGGCATACACGGTGGCGACTACCTGATCACCGAGGCCGGATTCGGCGCCGATATGGGCGCAGAGCGGTTCTTCAACATCAAATGCCGCAACTCCGGCCTCGTCCCAGACGCTGCGGTACTGGTGGCGACGGTTCGTGCATTGAAGGCGCACTCCGGCAAGTTCAAGATCGTCGCCGGCAAGCCGCTGCCGGCGGACCTCCTCGCCGAGAATCCGGACGACGTGTTCGCAGGTGGGGCGAATCTGCGCAAACAGATCGAGAACGTCAAGGCGCACGGCGTCTCCCCGGTCGTGGCGATCAATGCCTTCCCGACGGACCACGCGTCCGAACACGATGCGATCCGTAAGATCGCCGCCGATGCCGGGGCCCGCGTCGCGCTGTGCACGCACTTCTCCGACGGCGGCGCCGGCGCGACCGACCTCGCCCAGGCGGTGATCGAGGCGTGCGAGGAGCCGAGCAACTTCCACTTCCTCTACTCCGCCGATGACTCGTTGAAGACGAAGATCGAGACTGTCGCCACGAAGATCTACGGCGCTGCGAAGGTCGAGTACAGCGCAGCGGCCAACAAGCAGCTGGCGAACTACGAGGCCAACGGTTTCGGCAAGCTGCCGGTGTGTATCGCCAAGACGCACCTGTCGATCTCCGGCGACCCGACGCTGAAGGGCGCGCCGACGGGCCATACGCTGACGGTCCGCGAGGCACGAGCCTCGGTCGGTGCCGGCTTCGTCTACCCGATCTGCGGCGACATGACGACGATGCCAGGCCTCGGCTCGGCCCCCGCCGCCGGCATCATCGACTTCGACGAAGACGGAAACATCGTCGGCCTGAGCTGATCCCTGTCGAGACGAATCCCATGGACGAAGGAAGAGCGATGACCGAAGTAGTTGCAGACCGCACGCCAGGTGGCGCGATCCTGATGAATGGCAACCGGCTGCGCGACGAGACCGTTGCTGCGCTACGCGCCGAGATCGAGGCGGCGGGTTCTCCGCCCGTCTGCCTGGCGACGGTGCTCGTCGGCGACGACAGGCCGAGTCAGATCTACGTGAACAGCAAGCACAAGAAAGCCGCAGAGGCAGGCATGACATCGCGACATGTCGGTTTGCCGGCCGAAGCGTCACAAGCGCAGGTCGAGGACGCTGTCGGAGCGCTCGTCACAGACCCGAGCGTGCACGGAATCCTCTGCCAGCTGCCGTTACCGAACGGGCTCGATCCGGAGCCGGTGCTGTCGCTGATCCCGCCGGAGAAGGACGTGGACGGTTTGACCGAGCGGTCGTTGGGCCGGCTCGTGCGCGGGCTGCCCGGCCACGTCTCGTGCACACCGCTCGGCGTGATGCGGCTACTCGAACGCTACGGGGTCACGACGTCTGGCAAGCGAGCCGTGGTGATCGGCCGCTCGACGCTCGTCGGCCTACCGCTGTTGCTGCTCTTCGGCCGCAAGGGCGTCGATGCGACCGTCACGCTGGCGCATTCGCGAACCACGGACATGATCGAGGTCTGTCGTGAATGTGACATCATCGTCGCCGCCGCCGGATCCGCACGGATGATCACGGCAGCCCACGTCAAGCCAGGTGCCGCTGTCGTCGACGTCGGGGTGTCACGTACCGAGGCAGGCATCGTCGGCGATGTCGACTTCGACGCCGTTCAAGCGATCGCCGGGGCGATCACCCCGATGCCCGGCGGCACGGGCCCGATGACCATCGCCTGTCTGCTCGAGAACACCCTCGGCGCTGCAAGGATGCTCGGCGCCTTCCCAGCTTGACCGTCACCACCGGCCTCAATCGAGTATTTGCGTCGCAGTCGAGTATTTGCGTCGCGACGGGGGGCGGGTTCCTACTCGATCGGGCTCCGGTTCGATCGCATCACGTGCGATCCGGCGTGATCGTCTGGACATCGACTTCTTCGGTGTCCTCCTGGCGTATGAGATGCATCGTCTGGCGACCGAGGCGACGGCTCATCGAGACCGCAGTTGCCGGGATGAAAAAGGTCTTGGCCATCACCGAGGTCTCGCGCCACGGACGATCGACGATCGGTGCACGCCAGGCCATCAGCCGGTAGACGAGGAACAGCACGATCAGCACGTGGAAGATGATGATCGACCACAGGAATCCTCGTGGACCCATGTGCGTCATCAGTTGTGATGTCACGAGCGGTCCGCACAGTGCGCCTGCACCGTAGAGCAGGATGAGCTGCGACGCCGCGCCCGTCTGCCTGGCCGGCTCGACCCAGTCGTTGGTGTATGCCGCGGCGATCGAGTAGAGCGGAAAACTGAGTCCGCCGATCAGTGCCATCAACAACAGCCCGTGCCAGCCGAACGGGCCGATGACGACCATCACGGCGAGAGCGGCGATGGCGCTGAGAGCAATCACGACTCCGACGAACCGGCGGTCGACCTGATCGGACGCCGACGAGATCGGATATTGCAGCAGCACCCCGCCGACCGCCGTGATGGCGACGAACGGTCCGATCTGGCCGGCGGACAGGCCGGCTTGGGCGGCATAGACAGCACCCATTCCGACGAACGCACCGTGAGCCAGGCCGACGAGGAAACATGCCCCGACACCGGTCGGCACGATTTCGGCCAGCGCCCGCAGCGACAGCTTCTCGGTGTGTTCGATGGGCGGCGGCTTGGCATCTTCCGACAGCGTGACGGGTGCGACGGCCAGCGATGTCAGGACTGCGGCGACAGCGAATCCGGTGAGCAAACGGGGATTGACGGTTCCGATGAGCAGTTGGCCGACGCCGTACGCAGCACTGGTGATCACCAGATAGATGGCCAGTAGGCGGCCGCGGTTGCTGTTGGAAGCCAACTGGTTGAGCCACGACTCGGCGACGACGTATTGACCGGCGATACACAGGCCGCTGGCGAACCGGAGGGCGATCCACGCTCCGGGGCTGCTCGTCAGCCCGACGAGCAGCATCGCCACTGCCAACAACGACGCGAGTGCTGCGAAGACGCGAATGTGGCCGACCCTGCCGAGCGCCAACGCCGCCACCTTCGAACCGACCAGGAATCCGCCGTAGTACGCCGCGCTGATGACGCCGATCGCCCAGTTGGGGAAACCGGCGAGCTGTGACTGCACGCCGACGAGCGTCGAGAACAGTCCGACGCCGACGAGCAGGAAGGCGAGGCCGACGAACAGTCCCCAGATCGCCCAGGCGATCGAGTCGGTGACGGGTGCTGCGTCGTCGAGCAGCAGTTCCGCCGAACTCTCGATCCTGCGGACCGAGCCGGTGGGGGTGACGAAGCCGACCGATCCGGTCGCGGTGAAGACGGTGTTCGTGAGCGCAATCGCCACGGGTTCGTCAGGCGAATTGGAGACGAGCGCAGCGAGCGAAGCTGACACGGTGGAGGTGTCCTGGACGTCGGGAAGCGGCGCGCTCACCGACTTCTTCGACGCTGCATCACCCCGATCCAACACCGTCACGCAACTATCGTAGCAATTGCCGAGAATCCGTTCGATGGTCGTCCCGATAGCACAGATGAGAACGTGGTAGTGGTGCCGCCCCGCCTCAACGAGCGTTCCGTGTTGTGGACCTGTTCCGCATTGTGAAACACTGGGCTCTGGGAGGTGACGAGTTGTCGAACGTGCAATCGGTGGAACGGGCCTTTGCCATACTGCGTTGCCTCGGTGGCGGTCCAGCAGGCGTGTCCGATCTCGCCGAGCGTGTCCATCTCCCGAAGAGCACCGTGTCCCGGCTGCTCTCGACGCTGCAGGAACTGGGCGCTGTGGAGCAGGCCGGTGTCGGAGGCGAATACCGTGTCGGCTATCTCGTCAGCGAGATCGCCGCCGGCGTGCAGCCGGGCGCGAGCCTCGAATCGATCGCCCGCCCGCATCTCGTGGAACTCGTCGAGGCAACGGGGGAGGCCGCTGGACTGTCGATTCTCGAAGGTAACGACGTCCTCTACCTCGATCAGGTCACTGCCGACACGCAGGTCCAGATGCGCGACTGGACAGGAGAGCGTGTCGCCGCCCATGTCACATCGTCTGGCTTCGTGCTGCTGGCTTTCGCTCCGAAGCCGATCCGTGAGCGATTCGTGGCCCGCAAACTCGAACGCTTCACCGCCAGGACGATGATCCAACCAACCGCCTTACGGGCCCGCCTGATCTCTGTTGCACAATCGGGCACGGCGTGGGTCTACGGAGAATTCGACGACGAGGTCAATTCCGTGGCGGCCCCGATCCGCGACCGCCTCGGGGCGGTCATCGCCGCGGTCCACACACACGGCCCTTCGTATCGCTTTCCCGCCGATCCGGCCGATGCCGAACGTGTCGGAGCCCTCGTCGCCGCCGCTGCGGACCGCATCAGCTCGCGCCTCGCCGGCGCCAGCTGAAACCCTCTGCTCAGATGCTCAGCCAGATGGCGGTGTCCGGAGCCAGCAGACCGTCATCGGCCGGCGCACTGGCCAACAGGATGTCCTGATAGGCAGCCAGCGGGACGGCCGCCGGCGAGATGTTGACCACGCAACGGAAGGAGTCGCCGCGCGTGAACGAGAGCACGTCGGGGTGCGATTCGTCCCACGCCATCGGACCGTCGCCGAGATCGGGATGATGGGTGCGCAGGTGTAGCGCCGAGCGGTACAGCTCGAGCATCGAGTCGGGATTTCCGGTTTCGACGGCGACCGAGACGCCGGCAAACGTCGGCGGCTGTGGGAGCCACGGTCTGGTGCCGCCGTCGGGTCCGAACCCGAACGACGACCCGTCAGCAGTCCACGGGATCGGGACGCGGCAGCCGTCACGTCCGGGATTCGTTCCTCCTGACTGGGCGAACGTCGGATCCTGGCGTCGGTCGTCCGGGATGTCCTCGACCTCCCACAAACCGAGTTCCTCTCCTTCGTAGACGTAGGCGCCTCCGGGTAGCGCCAACATCAGCAGCGCCGCTGCACGTGCTCGTCGCGTGCCGAGTACGAGATCGAGTGGCGTCGGATCGTCGCCGACGTGCCGGCGCGCCCGTCCGTGAGGCTGTGGTCTGCCGTAGCGAGTCACCTGGCGAATCACGTCGTGGTTGGCGAGGACCCATGTCGGCACGGCGTCAACGGCACCGAGAGCGGCGATCGAGTTCTTGATCGTCTCTCGTAGATAGCCGGCGCGCCACGGTGACACGAGGAAGTCGAAGTTGAAGGCGGAGTGCAACTCGTCCGCGCGCAGGTAGTCGGCGAGCCATTCGAGTTGGTCGACCCAGGCCTCGGCGACGAAGATCCGCGGTGGCTCATAGGAGTCGGCGACGGCCCGCCAACGTCGGTAGATCTCGTGGATGCCCGGCTGGTTCCAGTGCGGGTGATCGTTGCGACCCCCACGCCCGAGCACCGCTGGGTCCATGGTCGCACTGACGCCATTACCCGTTCCGATGTTGGTGTTGTCGAGGTCTGGCAGACCGGCATGCTTGACCATCCCATGGGCGACGTCGATGCGGAATCCGTCGACGCCGCGCTCGAACCAGAACCTCAGGATGTCGTCGTACTCGTCCCGCACCTCCGGGTTGTTCCAGTTCAGATCTGGCTGCCCTGGGGCGAACAGGTGCAGGTACCAGTCGCCTGGCGTGCCGTCCGGGCCGTCGACGCGAGTCCACGCCCGGCCCCCGAACATCGACTGCCAGTTGTTCGGAGGCAGTTCACCAGTGGCACCCTTGCCCGACCGGAAGAAGAAGCGATCGCGTTCCGCAGAACCCGGGGCTGCGGTCAGCGCCGCCCGAAACCACAGATGCTCGTCCGAGACGTGGTTCGGGACGATGTCGAGCAATACACGGAGCCCGAGAGAATGAGCATCGGCGATCAGCGCCTCGGCATCGCCCAGCGTGCCGAACAAGGGGTCGATCGCCCGGAAATCAGCAACGTCGTAGCCGTGGTCATCCATCGGCGAGCGGTACCACGGCGTGATCCAGATGGCATCGACGCCGAGGTCGCGAAGGTAGTCGAGCCGAGAGGCGATACCGGCGATGTCGCCGATGCCGTCCCCATTGGCATCGGCAAAACTACGCGGATAGATCTGATAGATGACGGCGGATCGCCACCACGGACTGTCAGGAGATGATGGCGGGGTCAGCGCAGGCGGTGTGAGCACCACCGGTGCCAGCGACGCGGGAACGCTCGGGGCAGCAGACGGACCGACGGGTGACGGCACCGGCGAAGCAATAGAAGTCATGACAAACGAACCT